>NZ_JAKJSH010000013.1:0-224151 GCF_050336885.1 Photobacterium kasasachensis | reverse complement strand
GAGAGTTGTAGTTTTTGAAAGTAAAAGTTTGCTCGAAAAGCGTAACAGAACGACCATCTACAGCAATAGATGCTCTTAGTACCATGAGTCGTTCATATTCGCGGATGTCAGCCCAATCGACTAAGACAATAGGCTGTGCATTGACCGAACAAAATTGATGACAGTGCCACCGATAAATATCGAGTCTGTCGTGGTGAAGGTGATTATTACCTAATAAACGGTGAACGCGCTTAATACAGTGTTTGGTTTTGGCCTTAGAAGGAAGTGAGTGCCCAAGCAAAGTAAGCGTAAGTGCATCATTGCTAAGCAATGATTGCACCGAGTCCATGAGTGATTGGAGTCTCTTTCTGTGAATGTTAGGGCATTGATTTTCCAGCGACTCGTGTAGTATTTGAATATCACGCATCTTGCTTTCAATCTTTTGTGTTTGTGGTGAATTCATTAGATTAGAAGGTAAGGTGCGTGTCTACCTATTGAACTACAAAGGTATTTTGTGGGGATTCACAAGTTGCAGGCGTTAGCTGCAACCAATAAACGGACGTACGTGATAGTCATCCAAAGATATTGTAATTGATATTTTGAGTGGCGCGATTTAGAGCTCAGTTGCTCTCGAAGATAGGTATCTTCACACTGCGGTTGAAGTCATCACTGTATTCTGAAGGATATTTGTTCTAGATAGGGATGCAAAGTGAGTAAAAGTACATGTCCGGCTATTGTTAACATGACATTTGATAAAGAAAGCCAAGACGCAATTAATGCAATAAATGATATAAATCAAACTGTTAAATATGGATGGGTGGCAACTGTTATTGGCCAGCTTGCATTGATTTTTGTGGGTTGGCTGTGAAAACGCAGGGGCTTTCAAATTTTATAGAGAAAAGTTTTGCATTTAATACTGTATCAAGTGATATCAGCCAAACATCATATAGTATCTACTCAGCAAATTGGGAGTACTTTTTTAAGTCACTGTCATCTTTAGATAGATATGCAAATAATCAAATAAGCACTATTGCAGGCCTTCAGATGATGAGAAGTAAAATTAGCCCTAAAGAAAGGTTGTTTTGGAAGTCTGTACATTATGGGTGCAAAATAAAATGAAGTTTAACTATTTGGTAATTATTACTTTTGTTGCGGGGTGCTCTTCACTTAGTTATGCAAGTGTGGATGATAACCTTGGCTTCGGTTCAGCTCTTCTTCAACAAAAGTTCGTTGATTATGAAAGTAAACATTCAGAGTGTATTTCTAAAAGTCAGACTGAGGTTCTCTCAGAGTCAGTGATAGGTAAACTGAAACAGTTACCTAGCGTTTCAGCAGAAGGGGTAGGTTATTTGAATCAAAGTGCAATTAGAGAATGCTCTCAGCCCGAATACGGTGAGTTGATGAGAATGCTGTTAGTGCTGGAAGCTTCAAATGCAACTGCTAATAAACCAAATTATATTTCAAAACAAATCATTACTATGAAGAAACTTATGTTTTCAGTAGTAGATCTAAATGTTGAGAGAAATTATCATGACTTACCAAAGAATATTAAGTATGAATTACGCTCGATTGAATCACTAAAAAAACCGTTTAACCTGATCGATGCTTATGAAAGAGCCTGGAACTAACTCTGGAAATTCCAGCAGCTAACAAAGCAACCAAGGTGACCCATTACACTCGGCGGTTTTGGTATAAAGTTCAGTGTGCTTTGTTGGTTTAGTGCGGGGCGCCTTATCGCAGGCGTTAGCTGCTTTATGAGGCATCAGGGAAACTCATGACGGAAAGGATATCCGATGAACAAATTAATATGGTCAGCACTAGCAATACTATTGTTTTCAATGTCATTAGTGTTTCTAACGTTTTTGCATGGAGATGGTGGCTATTTAGAGTCATTGATTGTGTCGTGTACGTTGTCGGCACCATTGATTATTGCATTTAGTGTTGTTGCGATGTTCTGTAGGACAGCAGTAAAAGAGAATCATAAGCTGCTCTGTAAAATGGCTACTGGTGTATTCGTTTTTACAGCACTGTTACATGTTTTTTGGAACAGCTTTATGCTTTTAGACGTTGTGCATAAAGGAGGCTTGGGTCCCGCACAGGGCTATTCGGGTCTAATTATGTGGTTTGGTAGTATGAAAGTTGCTTTGTTTGGCGCTTTTTCAGGAATAATTCTGCACTATATTTCACTTTGGTATAAAAATTAGTAGCTAGATAATTAATATTTTCAGAATCTATTGAGCACGCAGCTAACAAAACAATCAAGGTGATGCTTTTTACTCGGCGGTTTTGGTATGGAGTTCAGTGTGCTTTGTTGGTTTCGGTGGGGCACACCTTATTGCAGGCGCTGGCGGATCCCCACATAATTTACGCATGATAATTGTTCCTTGCCATTAGAATTAGGGTGGATTGCGCCCAACGAATTGCTGAATCGTTGATGTGATATTCCAGCCGTCGGAAGACCTCTTTTCCTAGCCTAACAAATGATAAAACGCGTCGGTCTTTTACAGAATTTGCCTGAAAGTGACGGTGCCAACCGTTATGTTCTGCAATTATTCCAAACCACCAATAGACCATAAAAGCGAACAGACCAATGAGTAGTAAAATGTCGAAGCGTTTAGGGTCTTTACCCTGAAGTTGGTTTTATTATCCATACAACGCATTAAGGTGACGCAGAACGCTTGGCGGTTTTGATTCGGAGTTTAGTAGGTTTGGTGAACTAGTAGTAACACACCTTATTGCTGGTTTAATGAATATGGCAGCACTTAACTGCCATATATAGTAGAGATATAGCTTACTCGTAATTTTCTGTAATATTTAAGCTAATATCATTTGGCTGATATCTGGATAGCTGCCACTCCTCAGTCAAAATGGTTTTACCACCCGCGTTACTACATATAATTCCCCTAGCAAAGTATGGAGAGTGAATACTGGTGTAATACCCTGGCCCCGACACTTCAAAGCTATCGCTAATAAACTGAGACTTGCTATCTTGTAGGAAATTAAACTCGGGAAGTACGCCAGTAAGCATATTACTCGTACAAACACCATCAGAGCTGTGATTATCAATGTAAGCTTGTGCCTGATAATTGAGGTTCAAGAAGAATCCCGGACGATATTTGTATGGTGGAATCCATTCCTCTCCTTGTAGATCTGGCTGAAGTTGAATAGAAGGGGAAGCTGGAACTTTATGGTATACGGCAAATGATTGCTCACCATCTTCGCAAGAAATCTTAAGCGCTTTTGCGAGCGTTTCATTGCCTTTTGGAAGCTCTCCGTGGACAACAAAGCCAAACGGCGTAGGTGTCAACCCAATAGTCGAAAAAGCTTCTTGAGTTGACTCTGAAATAAGCTCAGCCATTGTGCACTCAATTGTTGGCGACTGAGCATGAACAAGCGCTTCCATGTAATAATTTGAAGATGATCTCACTTCAATCTGTTTCACTGGACCGTTAGTATAACTCGTTATACGAGTTGCCGTACCATCTGTATCATAGACAGGTTCTGCGGCCTGTGCAGCACAGGAAACGGTCAACGCTAATAAGCCAATCATTTTATGAACAATCATGAATACTCCATTTATCGATTAAACACTATTAAATCTTCAGAATAATGAATATTGCACAGAGGGTTAAAAATAGTACTGTTAACAATGTTTATTTGCGAGTCAGTATACAAATAAAAGGCAGTTCAAGATAAAATAAACTGTTTTTGACTAAATCCTTTAACTATTGATCATTCAGTCGTTGAAAAATGAGTGCATTATTCTCTACTTGTAATATAGATAGAGACAGAACTTTACATTAAGAACATGGTTTGAAGGATTCGTTGAAAAAATCTGCTCGAAGCCGAAAAGTACTTAGAAAATGAATTTAACGTACATAAAAAAGCAATCAAAGTGACCGGTTAAACTCGGCGGTTTGGTATGAAGTTCACTGTGCTTTGCTGGTTTAGTGGGGCACTTTACGCCCGGCATTATTTGGTTCTTCGGATGCTTTGCAGGAATTTACTGATTGACAATCAGTTATCAATATATAACGATGTTTCAATGAAAATGTACATGACACAAGCCGGATATAAAAGCAACATATTTTCCAAGCCTAAATGACGTAATTTTATACGTATAAGCAAAAAATAGCCTTGCTGAATTAGTCGCAATGATGACAGTTTAGTACAACAAGTTAATAAGAAACTGTTTGTACTTATGCTTTGAATTCAGAGAAAGTAGAAGAGTAACAAGGTGCTAAAGAGGTTTTTTTAATTGCTCCCGGGTTACTGGAAACGGCACGAACCACAGAAAAGATTTTCTATCTCAATAGGTAATTATGAAACTTACAGCTTTAGTTGATAACTCACGGTTGAACAGCAGACCCGATCTCGCAGTTGAGAGAGGGCTATCTCTCCACGTAGAGACAATGGGTCAGCAGATTTTATTTGACGTCGGTAGTGGTAAAGCGTTTTGCGATAATGCTGCATTACTGGGTGTTGAAATTCGAGACATAGATGTTGCAGTTATTTCACATCGGCACCATGATCACTGCAATGGTGTTACTCATTTTCTGGATTGCAACACTAAAGCTCAGGTGTACTTTCGAGACTGTGAAGAAACCGATTATTCTTTTAGGGTATTTGGCTTTAAGAGTAATATCGGTATTGAGAGGGAAATATTTGAGAAAGCACCAGAACGATTTTCTTTCGTTAACGAGATGACAGAAATATTGCCTAACATTTATGTTGTTACGAATATAGGCTCCAGGTATCAACAACCAAAAGGTAATAAATACCTGTTTGTTAATTCAGGTAAGGATTGCAAGCCAGATACTTTTGACCATGAACTACTCCTGATTATCAAAGAAAGCGATGGTCTCGTTGTTTTTACAGGTTGTGCACATAGTGGGGTTATCAATATGGTTCAAACTGCTGTTGAGCTTTTTCCGAGCGCAAGGATTAAGGCTGTTGTAGGTGGTTTTCATCTTGTCGGCTTACCGATATTTGATAGTATCGGAGGAAGTAAAGAGGAGATTAAGGCTATCGGGCAGGCTTTGGAAAGTTATCCAATCGACAAGCTCTACACGGGTCATTGCACTGGAATGAAAGCGTTTGGGATACTTAAAGATGTTTTGGGTGATCGACTTGAACATCTCCCAACAGGGCGTAGTGTAACTATCTAGTTTTGTAGTGAGATTTAGTATGCTACCAAGGTATCTCTGAGCCATCATAGCTAAAGAATTTACCAGAATCAGCAGGCGCTGCAGTATTTAATACATTCAATACGCACTGGGCTACATAATCTGCTGTAAACAGTTTGTCTGGTTGTACGTTTTTCTGAAATGGTTTTGATAGGTCAGTATCGGTAGTTCCTGGATGAAACGCGAGTACACAACAGTTAGGTAGCTTATGTTTCCACTCTATGCTAATGGTTTTAATGGCCATGTTCAGCGCTGCTTTTGAGCATCGATAACTGATCCATCCACCGATTTTATTGTCCTCTATGCTCCCGATTCGAGCAGAAAGTGAAATGAAGTATGTTCTATGCTTCGACTTCAGCTGAGTAGAAAAGTATTTTGCTAGGTAGATAGTAGGAAGGACGTTTGAATGAATGTTCTGGTCGAAAAAGTCACGAGTAAATTCATTGATAGATTTTTCTGGTTTTGTGTCCGGTAAGTGCAGAAATCCAGCTGCATTGATTAGTATATCCAGTCTCGGAATGCTGTCTGTGAGTGAGCGAAAATCAGGCTCAGACGATGCGTCTATGTTGAACCAATGAATACGATCATTATCAATTTCAGGTTTGTTAGTTCGGTAAGTTGCATAAATAATGGCTTCAGTGTTAGATGCAAGGAACAGGTTTACCAGAGCTGAACCTATACCGCCAGAGCTGCCAATAATGAGAATTCTCAATGTTTAACCACCTTTATATTATAGATTCTGTAAGCATAGGACATGGGAGTTGGTAGGGCTAATAAGGCTCCTGATCATTTGATAAGTCGGTATAGGTTGAGGGCTATCTAGTTATACTCGGTAGTTAAGCAAATAGTGTACAAGCAACGGATGATCTGTATAACGCTATTATCTGAGAATATTTCTGAACGTTATTATGTCTTGTTGATACTTAAAGTATTCTGTTTTTGGTTATTGTTAATAATAAGAGGTTAGATTATAAATAGCTTCTTATTATTGCAAGCACAGTACTCCGTGATTTTGTTGTTAGGGTAGGGTTAATGTTTTAAATTTGATGTAACTACTTTTGTTCTCAGTTAAGAGATGAAAGTCATAGAATTTCATGCACCATATATTTGTTGCAGTCATGCTTTGCAAAAGGAAATAGATAAATCAACTTTTCTTAGTAAAATCCTTAATGAAACTGATTACTTATGTATAAATACGCGATTAGAAATTTATAAATTATTTAGCTAACAATCAATTTATGAGGAATCGCGAATGTGTAATGATAAATTTAATGCTTATGCTGTTATGGAAGCGGGAGGTAAGCTTGTACCCTGGTCTTATAGCCCTGAAGCAATGGGCGATTGGGATATTGATGTCAAGATTACCCACAACGGTGTGTGTCATACGGATCTGCACATGAGGGATGATGACTGGGATATTAGTCAGTTTCCATTAGTGGCAGGTCATGAGGTAGTCGGTGAAATCGTAGGAACAGGAAAACTGGTTAAAAACCTCAATATCGGTGACCGTGTCGGCTTAGGCTGGATTCGAGACTCGTGCCGTTCTTGCGACCATTGTCTCAGTGGTCAGGAGAACATCTGCCGTGAAGGGTACACGGGCCTAATTGTTGGGCACCATGGTGGATTTGCTGACAAGGTGCGCGTCCCTGCCGACTTTGCCTATCGAATTCCTGATGGGCTTAGCTCTGCAGCTGCAGCACCGCTACTATGTGCCGGTATCACTGTATACACCCCACTCAGAACTCATATTGACAAACTCGGTATGAAAGTGGGTGTTATGGGTATCGGAGGTCTGGGTCATCTTGCGCTTCAATATGCCAATGCAATGGGAGCTGAAGTAACGGCATTTTCGACGACCAAGTCGAAAGAAGAAGAAGCTCGCAGTTTTGGCGCTCATAACTTCCTTCAGTGGGGCAACGAAGATGAAATGGCTGAGGCTAAAGGAACATTCGATCTCATTGTTTGTACCATCTCTGCTGATGCTGACTGGAACATGGCGTTCGATCTTCTTGCGAATAATGGAAAACTCTGCTTTGTCGGCTTACCGGTTTCAGAAATGAAAGTGCCATTGTTACCGTTGATTTTCGGTCAAAAATCAGTTGTTGGCAGTATCGTTGGTGGTCGTCACTTCATGCAGGAGATGCTTAATTTCTCTGCAGTACATGGAATTGAGCCACAGATTGAGATAATGCCAATCAACGAGATAAACGAGGCGATGGATAAGGTAGCTGCCAACAAGGCTCGTTATCGTATTGTTCTTGAAACGGCCTGATAATCAAGAGCTGCCCTTTCTATGAAGGGCAGCTCAAAATGAGCTACTAAATGAATTTACGCCAACAAATGTTGTTTAATTCTCAGGGCGGCTCAAGCGTTTAATAATCTCTTCGTGTTGAGGGTACATATCCAGCAGTGTTTCTTGGCTAAAGAGCTCGAAATCTTCGAACGTAAAGCCAGGTGACACCATGCAGCCTACGAGTGAGAATCCTGGTTTATTCATAGCCGAACCAAAAATGCATCCTTTGGGTACGAGGAACTGAGGTCGTTCTCCAGCCGCGATATCAAGGCCTAGCTGTGCCGTTGTTAACTCACCTTGCTCTGAAATCATATAGATAGTCAGTGACTCACCGGCGTGGAAGTACCACATCTCATCAGCGGTTAAGCGATGGAAGTGCGAAACCTCACCTGTTCGAAGAAGAAAATAGATGCTGGTCCACAAAGAGCGTGTCTGGTCGAAATTGCTTTGTGAGTTATACGAGGAACGGTAGTAACCACCTTCAATATGCTGTTCCAGCTCTAGGTGTTGAATGAAATCATCAGCAGTTTTCAAAGTAATACCCATAAATTAATGCATGGTTATAAAGAGAGAAAAGTACAATAAATTAGGTACTTATTGACTCTTGGAATTAAGCGTATGAATGTAGCAGAGCCATGATGATGAAGCAATTCGCAAGAACTTGATATAGAGCACTATTTTGCTCATCACTTCCTCTTCTTTTAGGTAATTAAATCGATTGTCCATTAGTTTCAACGGCGTACACTTTTAATATGACTTGAAATTGATAGGGGCGGTGCTATGGGAAGAGTATTGCACACTTTATTATTGATGTTTGCCGTAACAGCATGTACAGAGCAAGGGCCAACGGAGGCTTTGGGCACACTTGAACGTGACAGGGTCACCCTGACAGCCACCTCTAGTGAGATAGTTCGCCTGCAGCCTGTTAAAGAAGGTGAGTTTGTCAAAAAAGGTGACGTGTTAGTTCAGTTGGACAACAAGCAGCAGCTTGCAGTTATTGCTCGCGTTAAGGCTGAAGAAGCTCAAGCTGCTGCATATTTGCTGAAGTTGACCAATGGTGAGCGCCCCGAAGATATCGCAGCTGCACAGGCCAGTGTTGAGCGAGCAAAAGCAACACTGACCGAGGCAGAGAGTTCCTATCGCCGTATAACCAAACTTGTTGCTCAAAAATTAGCAAGCTACTCAGAGCGTGATAGGGCGAGGGCGGAGCGTGATGCTGCCCAGGCTGATTACCATTCCGCTGCTGAGAACCTTGCCAAATTAACCAGCGGGGAACGTCCGGAAAATATCACTCAGGCTCAGGCATCCCTTGAAGCGGCCAGCGCAGAGGTCGCCCTTCAACAGCAAATTCTCGATGATCTGACGATTATCGCCACCCGGGATGGGGTGTTAGATAGCCTGCCGTATAATGTCGGTGAGCGAGTATCAACGAGCAGTATTGTGGCTGCCATTCAGGCAGATACAGTTCCTTATGCGCGTGTTTATGTACCTGAGCCATATAGGGTGAAACTGAAGGCGGGTGATAAGCTGACAGTGCATGTTGATGGTATGGCGAACAGTTATATCGGTACTTTACGTTGGATTGCTACAGAGCCGGCCTTTACCCCATATTACGCACTGAATGAACAAGACCGTGCCCGTTTGGTTTATCTGGCTGAGGTCGATATGCCTGACGAAGCCAAAGATCTCCCCGCAGGTGTACCCGCTCAGGTGGAGATGCCTCATGAGTGAGAATGCAATAGTCGCAAAGCAGCTCACTCGGAAGTTCGGCGATTTTACCGCTGTAGATGGGCTTGATCTTGTGGTCCCGACGGGCAGCATTTATGGCTTTCTCGGTCCGAATGGCTGTGGGAAGTCGACAACGATACGTATGCTTACAGGCCTGCTAAGTCCGACAACCGGGGAGGTTGAAGTCCTTGGCTTGGAAGTGCCCCGGGAAGCAGAAAAGTTACGCCTTCGTATTGGTTATATGACCCAGAAGTTCTCGCTGTATGAAGATCTGACCGTTAAAGAAAATCTTCAGTTTATTGGTCAGATTTTCGGTATGTCGACAAAACCGCTTGCCAAGCGTATTGATGAACAACTTTCTACCTATGGCCTTGATAGGTTAGTCAGGCAGCGGGCTGGGAGTATGAGTGGTGGCCAAAAACAGCGTCTGGGGCTTGCTGCAGCCACGATGCACCAACCCAGCCTACTGTTTTTGGATGAACCGACTTCGGCTGTTGATCCAGAAAATCGCCGTGATTTTTGGGAGCAATTATTTGATTTGAGTGATCAGGGAACGACGATTCTTGTTACCAGCCATTATATGGATGAGGCAGAGCGCTGTCATGGTCTGGCAATTATGGAATCGGGTGTGGTTCGAGCGAATGGCTCCCCGGAAGATCTGATGAAGAACATGGGCGTAACGGTTGTCGAGGTACAGGCCAATAATCTCCGCCAGCTCAAAACAGAGCTATTAAAGCGAGACGAAATACGCTCTGCGGCGCAATTGGGGATCCGGTTACGGGTGCTTGTCGAGCAGGATATTACTGAGCCGACAAAATGGCTGAGGCAGCAGTATCCAGTGCTGGGTAACGCAGAATTGACGATAGCACGGCCAAGCCTGGAAGATGTGTTCGTGACAAGTACGGGGGAGGGAAGGCAATGAATAGCCTGTTTCGTATGAGTGCGATAATGGTGAAAGAATTTCGCCAGCTGTCACGAGACCGCATTACGTTTGGTATGGTTGTGATGATCCCACTGATACAGTTGCTGTTGTTTGGTTACGCAATCAATACCGATGTTCGAAATATCCCAGTTGCGGTTGTTGATCAAAGCCATTCTGCTGTGGGAAGGGTGATAACCGAAGCCGTGAAAGCAACGCAGGTGGTCGTGGTTACGCAGTCTTACCCTACAGCGGCAGAAGCCGAACAGGCGATTACTGAAGGTACGGTAAGAGCAGCGCTGGTCCTTCCTTCAGATCTGTCACAGCGGATCGTGCAGCAGCGCACCGTCGGGCAGTGGCTGGTGGATGGTTCAGATACAATGATCAGTTCGGCCTTGCTTCAATTACAGACCATGCCATTGCAGGATCTCCTGACATACCAGCCGCCTGCTGAGCCTACTTTTGATGTTGCTTTGTATTTCAATCCATCCAGACGTTCAGCTGTGAATATCGTTCCTGGTCTGCTTGGCGTGATTCTGACGATGACAATGATACTGTTTACCTCGGCAGCAATAGTGCGCGAGCGGGAGCGGGGCAACCTGGAGCTATTGATCACCACGCCGGTACATTCTCTCGAGCTGATGATAGCGAAAATCATCCCCTATATTTTTGTCGGGCTCATTCAGGTTGGGATCATCCTTGGGCTGGGGCATTTCATATTTGATGTTCCGATAAACGGTGAGTTATCGCAATTGTTGCTTGGGACCTTATTGTTTATCTCAGCCAGCCTGACTTTGGGGCTAGTAATATCGACGATAGCCCAGACTCAGCTTCAGGCCATGCAGATGACGGTGTTTATCTTGTTGCCCTCAATCTTGTTGTCGGGCTTTATCTTCCCGTATGAGGCAATGCCTGATATTGCCCAGTGGATATCCGAGGTATTACCTGCAACACACTTTATGCGCCTGATCCGAGGTATCGTTTTGCGAGGGGCTGATTTGATTGATTTGTGGCGTGATGCCGTTTGGCTGGTCGGATTTACCGTCATTGGTTTACTTGTTGCTTCGATGCGCTTTAAGAAGAGCCTCGACTGATTGCTTTTCGATGTCCGTTACTCAGTAAAAAGATGGTAGCCAGCATTCACTCAGGAGATTCACAATTGAATGGGGGTAAAAATGATCAGCTCTTGTACTGGCTACCATCGGAATCACTTTGTTTTTGTATACGTTTGATTTTAAGTTAAAATAGGAAGTGAAAAACAGAATAAATAAATTACAAAGGTTCCTCTTTTATGAGCAGTCAAAGGCTTAAAATTCAATTTCAGCGCCTCTATAGCCACTTTTCCGGAGAAGACTGCGAAACAAACCTGCAGGATATTGCCGAAGTACTGTTTTGTACCCGTCGTAACGTACGCATGGTGATCAACAAAATGGTTGAAAAGGGCTGGATTGATTGGCAGCCTGCGGTAGGACGAGGAAAGCAGTCAAAGCTTGTTTTTCACAGCTCTGACAGTGAATTACAGTACATGCATGCGCGAAAGCTGGTAGCAGAAGGCAAGCTGGAGCCAGCGCTCGATGTGCTGGAAAACAACGCAGATAAACTGGCACAGCTCATCCAGGAACAGCTAGGACACACCACAGCACAAGGCAAACAGATTGTTCGTCTACCGTACTATCGAGCATTCAGTAACCTTAATCCGCTGTGTCCGCTTCGTCGTTCGGAACAGCACTTAGCCAGACAGATCTTTAACGGCCTAACCCGAATAAATGAGGAAAAAGAGGAAGTCGAGGGTGATTTGGCGCATCACTGGGAGTCTCTTTCTCCACGCCACTGGCGCTTTTATATTCGTCCCGCGGTCAGATTCCATGACGGCAAGTTGCTTGATAGCCAGGACATTATCACAACGCTTGAGCAGGTAAAAAAACAGCGACTGTTTAAGCATATTCAAACAGTTGACTCACCATTTCCCAATACTATTGATATTTACCTTAGAAGTGATGACTATCGATTACCTGAGCTACTGAGCAATGTCAGTGCTGTTATTCAGCCAGCCGATGCTGAGCATGAAAGGGATAATGAGCTTTTCCCGATAGGTACAGGCCCGTACCGCGTTATACAGAATGACAAGCAGCGATTTAAGCTAGAGGCATTTGATCACTATTTCGGTATGCGAGCACTGATTGATGTCGTTGATATCTGGATGCTGTCAGAAGTGGCCTCATGCTATCTACAGCCGGCGGCGGATAGCAGCCAGCTAAGTGGTGTCAGTGTTTCAACACGTCTTAAGCTGGATGAGGGATGTAATTATCTGCTGTTTAATCGAATGACAGGTCTGGCTAACAATGATCAATGGCTAGCATATTTTAGATGTCGTTTAACGCCATTGAATGTACTGCCTCTGCTTGAAAAGAATGAAATCGGAGATTTTCGTCTTACCAATGCCTATGGCATTCTTCCCGGCTGGGCGCATATGCCTCTGATGACAGAAAAAACTTCGGTACCGGCAAGACGTAATGTTACGTTGGCGTTCGCGGAGCAACATCCGGTTTATCCGTATATTGCTTCTGCCATGCGTAAGCTATTAGCGGAAGATGGCCTTAAATTAAAAGTGCTGGAGCTATCGACGATGGAAATTTTATCGGGTAAGCATGCAGACAAAATTGATATCTGGCTTGGGGGGATGAGCCTCAGTAACTACCGTGATGATGCCATCTTGTCTTGGTTTTATAATTTTGACCATATCGCACGCGCTATGCCCGAAGCGGAGTTTGACGAAATAGAGCGTAGCGTTGCACATTGGCGTGCTGACATTGCCATGGAGTCACCATGCCAGAGCATCGGTGCCAAACTGGTTCAAGGTGGGCAGATCCTTCCGCTGTTCCATAATTGGCTGGGGGTTGATGACACGGGGGTTATTCAGGGCATGCAGTCTAACTCAATGGGATGGTTTGATTTTAAATCGGTTTGGATGAAGCCGGAGCACTAATGACTAGCCTGGGGCTTCATCATTCTTGAATCATGGCTTCATAAGAGTGTCATCTTTGATGGTGACTATGATTAGTTACAGAAATATATAGTCCGCCCCGTTATTGAGAGAACAGGCCCGTAGGCCTGTTCTTATTAGTAGAAGCGAGTTATTTAGGCTCCCAATCCTGCTCGGTAAACCATTGGCCGATTGGTCGCCAGACAACATCAATCATAGATTTATACCAGGGGGCCTTGCTGGCACTTTCAGCCGCTAGAATGGGTTGTTCTGTTAGCAATTCATCATTTAGATACCATTCCACTTTGCCAACTTGTGTCCCTTTTTCGACTGGCGCTTCGAGCTCATTGTTATAGAAGATCCTGTGTTCAATATTCTTTCGCTGGCGCCTTGGCACGGTGATTGTTCCTCCGTCGGCTACCTCAACGGCTATGGCAGAAGGGGAGCCATACCATACTTTAAGCGTAGACAGTTCTTTGTTGCTAAATTGCGGCGTAATATCCTGGAAGAAGCGGAACCCCCAGGTTAGGAGCTTTTTGCTTTCGGTACGACGTATATTCACACTGTCGGTTCCCATCACCACAGCGATAAGGCGCTGATCATTTTGTTCAGCAGAGGAGACTAAACTGTAGCCAGCTTTCTTTGTGTAACCAGTTTTGACTCCATCGACGTTCAATGAGGTATCCCACAGCAGGGCATTACGGTTTCCTTGCTTTATCTTCTGGAAGGTAAACGATTTCTCTTTAAAAAAGGGATAGATATCAGGCAGGTCCTGAATGAGTGCACGTGTCAGCAGGGCCATGTCATAGGCTGTTGTATGTTGGTCTTCAGAGTCCAGGCCGTGCGGGTTGGCAAAATAGGTGTTATCCATTCCCAACTTTTCAGCCGTGCGGTTCATCATTTCGATAAATGCTGGCTGATGGCCTGCAACATGCTCGGCAAGCGCAACAGTGGCATCGTTACCCGATGAAATAATCACCCCGCGGTTGAGATCATCAACAGAGACTTCGTCACCGACATTGAGAAACATTTTTGATGAGCCGGGAAACTTCTGACCCCACGCATTCTCGCTGATAATAACTTTGTCGTCCGCTGCAATATGCCCCGCATTGAGCTCTTTTCCCACCACGTAGGTTGTCATTATCTTTGTCAGGCTTGCCGGTGCCAATAGTGCCTGTTCATTTTCACTGGCGATGACCTGACCTGACTCGTAGCTCATCAAGACCCAGGCTTTTGCGGCAATCTCTGGTGGACTGGGCATGGATTCGGCCAGTGCGGAAATGCTAACGCTAGTGCTACAGAATACAGAGAATAATAAGAAGTGCTTGATAATTGCCTTTAACGTCATAGTTCTAAGACCTTCAATAGCTTATTTGCTGCGCTATCTTTAGCTTAGTAAAAACTTGTGAAGAGAGGATAATTTTTACATCAGCCTTACCGTTTGGTAAGGCTGAGTGTGTTACGGGGAATTACTTAATTGCTGGGTAGTTATCGGAGTAGGCTAGGTTGAGGTTGTTCTGGCCTTCCATGAACATCACGTGTAGTTCAATGAGCTGTGTACTTTCCTGCTGCCATTTTGTCTCGCACTGGCGCTGACAAAATTCCATGATGGCGACAATCATCCGGTCCAGCTTTTTTAGGCACCAGCGCTTCATATCACTATCAAGTTCTGGTCTGCATGCCATATCTTGCAACTTGGCATAAGCAAACTGCAGATAGCTGAAGGCTTTGTCTATCTCTTGACGGTCTTGATAGTAGTAACTCAACCGCGTACAGGCATCTAACCAATAAGCCAAAGCCTCACTGTGAAGCTCGCTTTCTATTGGTCCGAAAATTTCTTCCGGTGCATGGCTAACGGCGTTAACTAATATGTCAATATCAGACTGTTGCTGTGGATGGTACCAGGATTTTATCCCGGCTAACCAGATACTAAGTTGGTTCATGCAACGTTTTCCTTTTCGCTCTCCCAGTTGACTACGAAATGGTTATCGCTGATTTGCTGATAGCCATCGACTTCCTTGAGGCTAAGTGTACGAATTTTATCCGCACTTAAGGAATAGTTTGGCTCAGAATCAACAAGCTGGTGGAAAGGCAGGTCCGGATCCGGAACCGCCGATATCAATAATCGAGTATAAGGATGAGTTGGATTCCTCAGAATAGAGCGAGTGTCTCCCCATTCCACTATACGTCCACGGTACATCACAGCGGTTTCTTCAGCAATATAATGGGCAGTAGCCAGGTCATGGGTGATATAAAGAAAACCAATGCCCATTTGCTCTTTCATCTGTTTCATCAGGTTGAGGACGCCGAGGCGAATAGAAACATCCAGCATGGAGGTGGGTTCATCGGCCAGAATGACCTCGGCCCCAACGGCAATGGCACGGGCCAGGTTAACACGCTGTCGCTGACCGCCGCTGAGCTGGTGAGGATATTTACTCAGATCAGAAACCGGCAGCTCGACGAGCGTCATCAGCTCTTCCAATTTTGCTCGTAATGCTTGCTTATTGCTGACTTGCTTGTGGATCAGCAGAGGGCGAGTCAAGTGGTGCTCAATCGTGTGAGTAGGGTTGAGTGACCCGAATGGATCCTGGAAAATCATTTGTACTTTGCCGCGATACTCAAGGAGCTCTTTTCTCGAGGTGATCTCGGTAATATCCTTGCCGTTAAATAAGATTTTCCCCTGTGTCGGTTCATGCACTTTGGTAATGAGCCTGGCACAGGTACTTTTACCACAGCCAGATTCCCCCACAAGTGCCAGGGTACGTCCTTTATATAGCTTGAAACTGATATCATTGAGCGCGCGGAAGATGTCTTTCGATCCCATACCGCCCGCCAGGAACTCTTTGACAACGTTTTTTACTTCTATAATCGGCTGGCTCATAGGGCAATATCCTCTGTAACACGAATGTGATCGGCTTCTTCATGAATATTCGGGAACGAAGCCCATAGCTGCTGTGTATATGGGTGTTGCGGGTTGTTTCTGATCTCTTTGGAGCTGTTTACTTCAACAATTTTCCCCTTGCGCATAACGGCAACGCGATCACATAGCTGGGTCATGAGGGCAAGATCATGGGTGATGAACAGTACCGAGAAATCAAACTCTTTTCGTAGTTGATAGATTTGTTGCAGTATTTCTCGCTGGACAACCACATCGAGTGCGGTGGTCGGTTCGTCCATAATGATCAGCTTGGGACTTAGGCTTAGTGCGATAGCAATAACCAGCCTTTGCCTCATACCACCGCTGAACTGATGAGGATAGTCAGATAAACGGTCGCGCGGAATGTTGACCAAATCCAGTAACTTCTCAGCGCGATCATTGGCCTGTTCGTTGCTATATCCTAGATGGTGCCTCATAACATCGGCAAACTGCTCTTTAAGGGGCAGTACCGGATTGAGGGAGTTCATGGCACTTTGGAACACCATAGCAATTTCTTTCCAGCGAATAATCCCCATTTCTCTTTCGCTAAGCGTGAGGAGGTCGAGGCCGTCGTAGTGAATTTGACCATGAGTAATAAGGGCTGGCGGCTTATGTAGACGGTTAATGGCAAAAGCAATGGTACTTTTGCCACAGCCGGATTCGCCGGCGAGTCCAAAAATCTCGCTTTTACCTATATCAAAGCTGACGTTATCTACCGCACGAAAGTCACCTTGATCGGTAACATAGGTGATTTCCAACTCTCTAATGCTTACCAATGGTTCGGGGTGAAATGCCTGTTCCACGGTTCTCTCCCTAAGACAATACAAGTTAATTCGCAATGCAAATTATTATCATTTCTATTTAATGTAAAGTGAATAAATAGAGAAGGTGATGGGGTCGACATTAATTAATTAACTGTTTCATTATTTGCGCTTTTGATTACTCATTTAGCCAAATAACTGAAGGTTGTTAAGGGTATGTTGCTAGTTTTGGTCGGCTTATCGGTATGCTTCACGTTAATATCTAATAGTTATGTGTACACTTGGGCGTAGATGTATTTTTCTCAAGGAGCAGAGAAACAGGATGAAAGTTCAACAGCTTGTATTATGTATAGCTGGATTACTGACAGCGACACCAGCAATGGCAGTGAGCTCTGAGGTTGATCTAACCCAGTCTTTTGTAGGCTATGTGGCTTTGTTGATATTTGCCTTGGCTTATTGCCTTGTGATGGCCGAGGAATATTTACAACTTCGCAAGTCAAAGCCTGTACTGCTGGCTGCCGGTATTATCTGGCTGATGATAGGGTTTGTGTTTCAGGAACTAGGTCAAATAGATGTTGCAAAAAGTGCACTCGAACATAACTTGCTTGAGTATGCAGAGCTGTTACTGTTTCTCCTTGTCGCGATGACCTATATCAGCGCGATGGAAGAGCGTCGACTGTTTGATGCGCTTCAGGCCTGGATGGTGAGCAAGGGCTTTAATTTCAGAAGCTTGTTTTGGCTGACGGGCATTCTATCGTTCTTAATATCCCCCATTGCCGATAACCTGACAACCGCGTTGTTGATGTGTGCTGTCGTTATGAAAGTGGGGGGCGACAATACTCGCTTCATTAATCTTGCTTGTATCAATATTGTCGTGGCTGCCAATGCTGGTGGTGCGTTTAGTCCCTTTGGTGATATTACGACTTTGATGGTTTGGCAGGCTGGGTTGGTTTCATTCCTCGAATTTACCGATCTCTTTATCCCGTCATTGATAAATTATGTGGTCCCGGCTGTGATCATGTCGCTGTTTGTGCCGAAAACCCAACCAAATACGATTGGCGAATATGTTGAGCTAAAACGGGGGGCACGCCGTATCGTGGCCTTGTTTATTCTGACTATCTCTACCGCTGTTGCCTTCCACGGCATGGTTCATTTCCCACCGGTAATAGGTATGATGATGGGCCTTGGGTATCTGCAGTTTTTCGGCTTCTACCTTCGCAAAACCCTCCCGCGCTCGCTTGCCAAGAAGAAGGCCATTGCAATGGCCAATCATGATGAAGCGGCGTTAAAACGACTTGGCTCGGTTGTACCGTTCGATGTCTTCAAACGTGTCTCCCATGCTGAATGGGACACCCTGTTGTTTTTCTATGGGGTCGTGATGTGTGTTGGTGGGCTTAGTTTACTGGGTTATCTCGGGATGGTATCGGAGGTGATGTATACCCAGTGGAACCCGGTATGGGCCAATATTATGGTTGGGGTGCTTTCGGCCATTGTCGATAATATCCCTGTGATGTTTGCAGTGTTAACCATGCAACCCGATCTGACTCTCGGCAACTGGCTATTGGTTACCTTAACTGCGGGAGTTGGAGGCAGTATGCTGTCTATTGGCTCGGCTGCCGGGGTGGCCTTGATGGGCGCAGCGCATGGTAAATATACCTTCTTTGGTCACTTGAAGTGGATGCCTGTGATTGCACTGGGATATATCGCCAGCATCATTTGTCATCTATTGCTTAATCATCAGCTTTTCTAATGCATATTGTGAATTCGGGCGGTTTTATCAATGATTGGTAGCCGCCCGTTCATCTTTATCTCACCCACTGCTTCTTATTTCCTTATACTCCCTGGCGTGTGTTCCCACCTCAATTATCCTTCGAGCAAATTATTTATATTATAATGTTATTAACTATCTGAATTTTTGTGGTTTTCAATATTACTGTGTAGCTTGTCACTAATGTCGTTGTGGCAGAAAGCAAGTTCGGGCTTTTCCCGATGAACTATGCCATGGTAACGAATAATAGGGTGTACTAATTGCTAGTTTTTTTGCCCTAACAGGGATTATCTGAATATCATTGTTAGATGGGAAGTAGTGTAAGGACAGCGTATGCAAAAATATGGATGGATTTGCTTTAGCATCGTTATGCTAAATCCGTTGCAATCGGTTATTGCTGTAGAAGCTGAAACCCTTTTTAGAGTGCCGAGCCTGAAATTAGGGCTTGCCAAGAGTACCGGTACGATAGACGTTTCTAGCAAAGGACAGTTTGATGACGTGGCGTTCAGTTCGTCAACATCGTTTACACCCGTTGTCACTCTGATCCAGTCACCGTTTTATTTCTCTGATGATAGCCGTTGGGGGTACCACACAGAACTGAATGCGGCTTATTTTAAGCTTGATTATGATGACGATAACCGTCAGGGCTTTCGTGATGGTGAATTTGAAGGTTACTCTGTTTCTTTTACCCCTGTGCTTTTTTATCAGTGGGGCGACAAAACGCTTTGCAGCGACTGTAAAAGCTGGCGTTTCGAATTAGGAGCGGGGATCAACTACCTGAATGCTGACGGTGATCTGATTGCGAGTAATGGTGAGAGAACGGTATTTGAAAATTCAGGCATAGGGGTTAACTCGCATTTAGGAGCAGTGATGAACTACAAGCAATGGGAGCTTGGGCTAAGGTTTGCCGTACCGACAAGAGTGGATGATAACGATGTGGAAGTCAGGCATGCGTTGTCGACATTGAGTTTTGGCTACCGGTTTTGATAGGAAGGCGCTCGAGAGCGCCTTCATGCTATTAGCAACGATAACGACTTAATTACCCCAATGCTTTATTCAAAGCGGTGATAAATTTGTCGATATCTTCGCGACTGATATCCAGGTGAGTTACCAATCGCATCGGGTTTCCGGCACTGATTAATATACCTTGCTCTTTTAGCGCTGCGACTAGCCGGACTTGATCAATGTTTAGATCAACCTTGGCAAAGAGCATATTGGTTGTTACATGATCGATGTTAACCTCAAAACCATCGACTTCAGTGAGTTGTTGAGCAAGGTATTTAGCATTTGCGTGGTCGTCAGCAAGACGGTCGATGTTTTCTGTCAGCGCGATCTTGCCGGCTGCGGCCAGAATACCTGCTTGACGCATGCCGCCACCAAGTACCTTACGCCAGCGGCGTGCTTTTTTGATTAGTGAAGCGTCGCCAAGAACCAGTGAGCCAACAGGGGCTCCCAAACCTTTGGACAAGCAGATCGTCATCGAGTCAAAATGTTTAGAAATTTCCGTAATATCGACACCTAAGGCGACGGCGGCGTTATAGACACGAGCTCCGTCTAGATGAAGTTTTAGTTCATGCTGGTCGACAAACTCACGAGCCTGCTTTAAGTAAGAAAGCGGTAGTATTTTACCATTGATGGTGTTCTCAATACTCAATAGCTTGGTGCGGGCAAAGTGTGCATCATCCGGTTTTATGGCTGCTGCTAATTTCTTAAAACATAGAGTACCGTCTTTCTCATTCTCAATAGGCTGAGGTTGGATGGAACCCAGAACCGCAGCACCGCCTCCTTCAAACTGGTAATTATGCGCCTGCTGACCACAAAGGTATTCATCTCCTCGCTCACAGTGCGCCATTAATGCGAGCAGGTTGGCTTGTGTTCCGGAACTGCAAAATAGCGCTGCTTCAAAGCCGTGTCGTTTTGCCGCCCACAGTTCCAGGTCGTTAACTGTCGGATCATCGCTGTAAACATCATCGCCGACTGGTGCATTAGCGATAGCCTGACGCATTGCAAGCGATGGCTGAGTAACAGTATCTGAGCGAAAATCTATCATTACTTCGTCCTTAGGGTGCTTAACTGATTATCGTAATTAGGAATCTATCGAATGATTCATCTAATAGTGATTATATGGCTACATACTGTGATCTAAATCAAGCTTAACGGTGAATGATTGTGTTGTTTTTGTGAATCTTTATCGAGGGGGCTATATCTTGGCTAAAATATAAACAGGTTGGTTGAAGATGGAGGCAGAGATCATGTTAGCTGAATGTCGGCAGTTTGTTCTGCCGGGTCATAATGAGTTACACGCTGAAGTAACCGTTATTCCGACCGGGGAGTTAGAGGTAAACATTAAGGAAAATAATAATAGCCTTAAGGCTGATTTTGATGAGTTATATTTCTATTCAGCCGGTAAGGAAACTGAATTGGTTTGCCGTGACCAATTAGGTGCAGAATCTGTTCGGTGGCATCTAAATCTTGCAAATGATGATGCCAGAGAGCTAGCGAAACTGATCGAATCTGCTGAAGAAGAATATGAGACCTTAATGCGCGACCTGTGATAAACCGTTCTGATCTGGTGGTTCCTCAGAGATACAGTCCAAAGCCTTGCTTATTGCAAGGCTTTGTTTTTATTTGCTGTTATGAAAGTAATGTGCGGATTTGTCTCATGAAGAAATCATACCGCTTGGGCAACGGGCGATGCTTTTTTCTGATCAGGTATAAGTTTTCATAGACAGGCTTATCCAATGAAACTACATGGATTTTAGTTTGCTGAGGAAAGCAGGTTACGGCTTTTTCAGGCAGTACGGTATAGCCAAGCCCCAGTGAAACGGGGAGCAGGATTTGGTTGAGCTGATTGATATAGCCAGCGACTTTTAATGATTCGATGCTATTAAAGCTATGATCAAAATTAGCCTGAATAATTTGCCTTACGTAATGTTCGCCGTCAGGGTGGTTAATAAATCCAAGCTGGTTTAACTGTTCCATATTAATGACAACCTTTTCCATACCAGCGGGAATAACTAGGCATAATTGCTCGGCACCTACTTTTTCTTGCTCTAATTCTGGAATGGCTACATTTTGCGTAATTATGCCAAGTTCAATTTGGTTGGTATTCAGGTTATCAAGGATCCGCTTGTTCGGAGCTGCCTCAAGTTGAATGGCGAGGTTAGGGTGAGTTTGCTGGTGCTTGAGGAAATGCGGATAAAGATATGTCGCAAGCGAGCCAGAACAAGCAATACGACATTCACCCGTAAAAGGATCATCATTCTGCAGTGCTTGAAACAGTGCTAGCTCATCGTCACGTCTTCGCCGGGCGTAATGGTACAACGTTTCGCCAGCCGGGGTTAGCTCAAACCGTTTACCAAACCGTTCTAGTAAAGGCGTACCGGTTTGCGCCTCCAGCTTCTTGATATGCTGACTGACGCCTGGTTGGGTCATAAAGAGTTTTTCTGCCGTCTGGGTGAAGTGTCCTACCTCGACCAGAGTAATGAAGGTTTGGAGCCACTGGGTATTTAGCATGATTATTTGATAGTGAAAATTTATTAAAATAAGAATATTTGATAATTTTTATTTTTCAAGTGTTTAAGCCTTCTTTGAAACAAAGGGCTTTTAGTGCTATTTATCCGGCCAATACCAGGCTGGCTCGTCTAGCATACCCTGACCGCGAATATTCGTTTGCCCAAGCTCCTTGTCCAATTCGATGGCATGGCAATCTGGGTGCTTGTTTAGTGCCGCTATCAGGCGGCTTGCGTGGGAGACAACCCATACCTGCGAGTTTTCCGAAGCATGAATGATAAGCTTGGCCAACGCCGGGAGCAGATCGGGGTGCAGACTTGTCTCAGGTTCGTTTAATACCATCAGGCTAGGTGGGCGAGGGGTAAGTAGCGCTGCAACCAACAGCAAGTATCTGAGTGTCCCGTCAGAGAGCTCACTGCCTGTCAGTGGGCGTAATAAGCCTTCTTGATAGAACTCCAGCGAAAATCGTCCATCTTGGTGCTGAACAATGCTGATACTCGCGCCGGGAAAAGCATCATTGATGGCCTTGTCGAGGCTCTGCTTGTCACCGATTTCACGGATGGTCTGCAAGGCGGCGGCCAGGTCTCTACCGTCATGATGAAGAACAGGCGTACGGGTCCCGAGCTGTGGTTGTCGGGCTGGTGCCTCTTTGTCGGTACGGAAGTGATCATAGAATCGCCAGCTGCGAATTCGTTCTCGCATATGGAAGACTTCAGGTGCTGTGGCAGGATCAGCTATCTGATCGAACATACTGTTAAAATGGCTGATATGCTGAGAAGCGATCTGCCAGCTTCTGTTATCGCGAATCTTTATGAGTGGACCCTGACGCGCGACTAATTGGGTTGCGGGCCGAAAGAACGGGCCGCTCCAGATGCTCTCTTGTTTGATTTCAGGATCAAGGCGAAATGCAGATCGAGAGGGTTCAGGTAATCCCAGAGAAATCGAATATCCGAAATCCTCGGTAGAAAAACCGAGTCGTAGCCGTTTGACTTCTTTCCTGACAACATCCTGAATCGGTACTTCACCACGGCGCATTGAAGGTGAAAGGTTTTCTGGTCCGGCCCAGAAAGTCGAGTCAAGCCCACCTTCGGCAGCCAGTGAATTCACGACGCCACCTTGTGCCGTATCAGCCAGTAACCGAAGCGCACGGTATAAGTTGGATTTACCGCTGCCATTTGCCCCGGTAATTACATTTAGTGGTCCAAGCGGCATAGTCAGCTGCAGAATAGAACGGTAGTTACTGATAGATAAGGTGGTGATCATTATAATGCCTGTATAAATGAACAGTGTCTGGGATGTTAGTGTAAAACGAATTAGAGAGCAACTTTGCTTTCTGAATGTTGTGTTCATGTTTGATTCATTTTCATTAAGCTAGACTGCAAATCATAGAAATGAAGATGACTGAGAAAGAAAGAGGCTCAATATGAAGAATTTTGTTGCAAGCGTACTGGCACTTGTCGTTGGTTTTTTTACGGTGACATTTGCAGCGATCATGGGATTGTTCATTGGTATAGCAGCGCTTATCGCCCGACCATTTATTAAAAAGAAGGTCGAAGCCGCATATGCCGAAGCCGTTAAACAACAGGGCGGCGATTATACTGCCAGTTCAACAGTGATTGACGGTGAATATGATGACATCACCAACAGGTATCAGGCACAAAGCCAGAACCAAACGGGCAATCACAACATGAACCAGATGGCTCAGTCACTTTAATTTAATAACTTCCTTAAGCATTAAAAAACGCCAGCGAAAGTATTCGCTGGCGTTTTTTCTTATTTTGAGCTGCCCGGTTTCTAAGGGGGACAGCTTCTCTTAGATCCTAAACTTGCTGACTTCAGAGTTAAGGTGCTGTGCAATATCGTTAAGTTCTTCAGACATCTTCTGCGCATCTTGTGCTTCGGAAGAAAGCTGGTCTGAAACATCATTGACAGCCTGAGTATTACGGCTGATTTCATCGGTTACGGCACGTTGCTCTTCGGCGGCACTTGAAATCTGGGTCGCCATATCAGAAATATGCTGAATAGATTCGGTAATGCGCTCTAGAGCGTTGGTTGCATTCTTGGCATCGTCAACACTGCTAGTGGCCAGAGACTGGCTCTGTTGCATGGTTTCAACCGCGCTGTGAGTGTTGCGTTGCAGTGTTTCAATCATGCCACGGATTTCTTCGGTTGAGCTATGGGTGCGCTGAGACAGGACGCGAACCTCATCAGCAACGACAGCAAAGCCACGGCCTTGTTCGCCGGCACGGGCTGCTTCGATGGCTGCATTGAGGGCAAGTAAGTTTGTCTGCTCGGCGATATCCTGAATAGTGGACAGAATCGCGTTGATGCCCTGAGCGTTGTTCTCAAGCTCCTTGATGATGCTTGCAGCATCTTCGACATGATCGGCGAGGTGAGTGATCGACTGCTGGTTTCGGCTGATCACCTTCTTGCCTTCATTACAGTTATCTTGAGAGGCAACAGCAGCCCCGGCAGTTTGTTCGGCGTGGCTGGCGACTTCTTGTGCCGTCGCTGACATTTCATGGATCGCCGTTGCAATCTGAGAAATCTCGTTTTGCTGCAGGTTTAACGCTTCGTTGGTTTGAAGCGCCAGTTCGTGGCTGTCTTTGGCTTGCTGCGAAAGGTGTTCTGATGAGCCAGAGATACCAGTAATTGAAACGTGCAGCTTTTCAATAAATGCGTTGACATGTTTGCCAAGACGTCCGATTTCGTCATCTTGATCGAAGTTAAGGCGACGAGTCAGATCGCCATTGCCATGAGAGAGATCAGCCATGGCTTCAGAAAGGGTATCGAGCGGCTTCATTGCACGTGAAATAAGAGCCGTCGCTACACCTAATACTAATACCAACTGGATAATAGCGCTGATGATGGCATCGATAAGTGCTTCGCTGACATGAGCGAAAGCAACCGATTTATCGAGTACTAGCGAGAAGTACCAGTCCGTACCAGGAACTTGCTGAATACTCACTAAGCTGTCGACACCCGACACATTCAGCGTGACAAGGTCACTTTGCGAAGCTACTTTATTGATAAGGCTGGTATTAAATGCAGGGTTCATCTCTGAGGTTGGCTTAAGGGTCAGAGACTGGTTCGGGTGGGCGATAATCGTTCCATCACCACTAAACAGAGTTGCGAATACACCATTTTGATTAATGGCCAGAATGTCTTTAACCAGAGCGTCAATTGATACGTCACCGGCAATAATACCGCTATTCAACTGGGCATCGAACGGTTGAGCAATGGTAATAACCAGTTTGCCTGAGGAAGCGTCGTTGTAGGGAGTGGTAACGACGAGTCCGTTTGCAGCAGTTGCATCTTTATACCAAGGTCTTTGGCGAGGATCGTAACCAGCCGGAAAGTCGACAGGTATTCCGGTGATCATATCTCCTTGCCGAGTACCAGCGTAGACCAAATCAAAATCACCTGAGGCAATTGCCTGCGCCAAAGCGTCTGTCGGTTCGGCATGCTGATTAAAGCTGTCAACCGAGGCCTGGACAATTTTCGTTTTACTCTCAAGCCACTGGCTGATCGTACTGATATTTGATTGAGTGAGTGAATTGGCTAATTGTTGGGTTGAACGATTAGCTTCTTCAGTTAGTCGTTCGCTGGTGAGCCATGTTTGCACAGCGGCGATAAGAAGAATTATTCCTGCAAATGTAAGTGAAAGTTTGTTTTTAATAGAAAGGTTCAAACTACCGTTCCTCTCGGTTTCTGGTACTTATGTACTGCATCTTATGTGTTATCCATTCATCAAAAAAATGGTGCTCGCTTGTTATTGAGCATGTTGCAGGGATGATTGCCCTGATGTTCTCGGTATGCCATTTCTTGCGGTATTTTGTCACAAATTTGACTGTTGTTGGACTTTTATAATGTGGAATTTTTACGATATTAAGTATTTTAAGCTTAAAAAGAGGATTGATATCTTGCTTAAGATGTGAACGGTAATACTTACCAGTAGTTCGCTTGCTAAGCCGTGTTGGTACGGGTTGAGCAGTTATTAGACGGTGATTGAGTAGGCCTTCCTGTAATTGAATGACGAATAAAGAAAAAACGCGATTTAACCAATATCTTTTATTGCAACAACATGCTTAACGGTTGCAACTCTGTTGCATCAGCAGCGTCAAAAAAATGGTGTTAAGTCTTTGTTGTCAGTTTCGGTAATGTTGATTAAGACAGCCAAGAAAATCATTCAGATCTTTATTCTTGGCGGTGAAATGGTAACGCTTGTTAGAAGCTCTAAGTTCAAGGTGTCCCTTGTCTTGTTTTACCAGCTTAGTAAAGACATCGAAAGCTTGTCTGTCGCTGGTTCCACCTAACATAACCAACCGTGTAACACTGTATTCATCTCGTTTCTTTCGCCAGTTCGCGGTGAAGATCTCTACAGGTTGTCCCATACGGTAATAGCTAATATTTTCAAAGCCTTTTGGGTGATTGATGTCCGCTTTTATTGCGACGTAGCGTTGCCTGTGGATGTTGTCCGTGATCATTGCGAGCTGGAGGCTGCTTTCAAATTTTTTGTTTTCATTTTTAGTTAGATGATACAGATCCAGACGACAGCTTTTTTCATTCAGCTGGGTTGTGCTGGTTGGAAGTAATTCAGCCTGGGTGGGGAAAGATACTACATAGAGGAAGAGAAACGTCTTTTTGAACCAACGCATGAAAATGAAACAACACATACCACTCAACCCCTATTTAAGAATGCTCAGGCAAAGCTTAGTAATGGAGTCCCTGTTGTATGTGTCTCATTTAAAAAACAAATCGCAAAAAAGCGAATCTTTACGGGTTGTAAATTTTCGCTTTGACCATTCGGCGGTATTGGCTCGGGGTAATGCTAAATTGGCGGTGAAAGCGGGTCGAGAAGTGGTAGGCGTCTTTATAGCCGACTTGTTCGGCGACATCTTGTACTGACATGCCAAAGTCCCGCAGAAGTTGCTGGGCGGCTTCCATTCGTATTTTTTGCAGGTACTGGTGCGGTGATTCTCCCACCTGGTCTTTGAATTTTCGATTGAAGCTCCTAAGCGGCAAGGCACAATGATCGGCAACATCTTGCGCGGTGATGCTATTGGACAGCTGGTGTTTCATCCAATCCTGCGCAAGTGCTATTGATTCATCAAACTGAAGCTGGCCACCAATTTGATAAAAGGGCTGCTGGGTGGATTTTGATATTTCATGGCCAAAATGCGTCTCTATGGTCCCTGCGATTTTCTGGCCGAAGTTTTCTGCTATCAGGTAGAGGATCATCTCAGATTGCGAGTTGATACTGCCGGTACAAAATAGCCCATTGGCCTCAGTAATTGATGCCTGTCGGTTTAATGCGATAGCTGGGTAGCGGGCCGAAAATTGCTCGTAGTAATACCAATGAGTGGTTGCCACCTGATTCGTTAGCAAGCCTGTTTCGGCAAGCCAGACTACGCCTGTACCGGTTGCGACAAGTTTGGCTCCTTGCTGGTATTGGCGTTTGAGCCAGGGAATGATCTCGGGATGCTGGCGCACAGAAACCAGTGGGTTTCCCCACATAGGCGGCAAAATAACAAGGTCAAATTCATTCAAATCATCAAAGGTTGTATCTGGTTGCAGTGTTAGACCAGCTGGTAATTTGGGTGGGGAGTTGGTTGGAGCAACTACTTTGATTTGGAAGGGGTTCTTACGTTGAAGCTGACGGGTACGCAAGCTGGCAGCGCTGCTTAGCATTTCGGCGGCCAGAGAGATGCCGGTAATAAGTGCGCGAGGGTATAAAACAAATCCTACTCTCATGATTACATGCCTATTTTGTATGTGTTGGCCTGATTGTTGGTAATTTTGGCATGAATGTGGGGTGAATGAACAGTGTAAATTGGTACCCTATGGCCAACTGAATATATTGATGTAGGTTTAGGATGACAAAGTTACCTCTAATTGTCGGTTTTGGCGGAATGAATGCGGCCGGGCGTAGCTCCGGTTTTCATAGCTATAAGCGCATGATTGCTGATGTATTATCCGATGATGAGATGAAAACAACCTGGCAGGATCTCGCCTTCCGAATGGGCCTGTCGGACAGTGAAATGTTGGATTCTGAAATTATTGATGCCATTAAGGCAGGCACCTTGGTACGCCGTATCGACTCTTTTGATCCCGATAATTTGCTATATCAGTATAAAGCGTCGTTAACCAGTGAAAGCGAGCAAATTTCATTCACCCTGCGTAAGTCGAAGCTGCCGAATATAATCCCGGAGAACTGGGAGGTTGAAGAGCAGGGGAGTAAAGTAAAAATAACCGTTACTGGTGAATTGGGTGCTTTGATCGAGGACCGCGTTTCATTCCCGGTTACTAGCGGTGGTAACATTCCTGCGGGGTTTGACCCTGGCAAGCTCTATAATTCACGCTTTCACCCTCGCGGTCTAAAGCTTACCGTTTATGGTGCTTCAGATGCCTTAAATTCATTGGGCATTGACTGGGAAGAGGTACTGTCTCATATCGAGCCTGATGAAGTATCTGTTTATGCTGGTAGTGGATTATCACAAATTGATGAACACTCTTTGGCAGGGATGCTTGCTGCCCCACTTACTGGTGGTAGGGTTAGCTCTAAAATGATGGCTCTATCATTTGCTGAAATGCCTGCAGATTTTATTAATAGTTATGTAATCAACAGTGCCGGTACTACTGGTACTAATATGGGGGCTTGTGCCACCTTCCTATACAATCTTCGCCAGGGTATGTATGACATTCAGCACGGCAAATCGAAAGTTGTGATAGTCGGAAATGCCGAAGCACCAGTTGTTGCTGAAGTGATGGAAGGCTTCCGTGTCATGGGTGCTCTGGCTGAAGATGATCAGCTGAAAGCGCTGGATGATAGTGACGAGGCTGACAACCGCCGTGCGTGTCGTCCGTTCTCTTCCAATGCCGGTTTTACTATGGCTGAATCGGCACAGTTTGTTGTTCTGATGGATGATGAGTTGGCACTGAAGTTGGGGGCAACTATTTATGGCTCTGTGGCTGATGTGTTCATTAATGCCGATGCCAATAAAAAATCGATTTCAGCACCGGGTGTCGGTAACTATGTCACTGTGGCGAAGGCGACTGCGCTGGCAAAGGCCATTCTAGGTGAAGAAGGCGTTAAAAAGACATATGTTCAGGCGCACGGGACGGGTACGCCGCAAAACCGTGTGACTGAAAGCCATATTCTTAATGAAGTGGCTAAGACATTTGCTATCGATAATTGGCCTGTTACCGCGATTAAGTCTTATGTCGGTCATTCCATGAGTGCTGCGGCAGGCGATCAGCTCATAGCTTCCTTGGGTGTGTGGCAGTATGGCTGGATCCCAGGGATCCAAACTATCGACCATATTGCTGATGATGTGCATACATCGAATCTCAATATTTTGGCCAAGCATGCATATGCCGGTGAACATGGTGAAGACTACAAGGCTGTGATTCTGAATGCCAAAGGCTTTGGTGGTAACAATGCAACGGGCTTAGTCTTGTCGCCGGCACAAACACTGGCAATGCTTGGCAACAAGTACGGTGATAAAGCCATGCTTGCTTATCACGATAAGAATATGTATGTAAAACAGACAGCAGATAGCAATGATCAGGCGGCTTGTTCCGGTACAGAAAAGATTCGTTACCAGTTTGGTGAGCGAGTAATGGACGAGTCATCGGTATCAATGACACAAGATAGTTTGAAGTTGTCTGAGTTTGATAAGGAAATTGTGCTGCCGCAAACAAACCCTTACGCTGATTACAGTTAATTGAAGTATCATTAAAAGCGTGAAGCCGTTAGTAACTAATGGCTTCACGCTTTTTTTTTGGATTCAAGAAAATGCTTACTAATACGTAAAGTGAGTATATAACTAATAGAATAATGATAGTCAGACTTGTGATTAAGTGGGTTTGGGAGAGAGTTTTTTGGCAAATATAATGCTGATTGCAAATCTAAATTGTGATCGTGTGCTGCAGTTGGATAAGCCGTTGGTAACGGGTGGACGCCACCACTATTTAGATGCCGGTCGTCGCTTGGGTGGTGGCGGGGCCAATACCGGCTTGGGACTGGTATGGGCTGGCCACGATGTTGCTCTGGTTAGCCAGGTAGGCAAAGATGAAACTGCCGACTGGCTATTGGCCGAAGCGAGCTTGAGTGGTTTAAATTGTGCTTTGCTACACCGTAATGACGTGGTAACACCAGAGTTACTGTTGCTAATGACGCCTGATGGTGAACGGACAATTATCCGCCCGCAACGACCTAGATTTGTGCTGGGAACACCGCCTCTTTTTGCCAACTGGGATGCGCTTTATATAAATTCGTCTGCAGAAGGTTGTGAGGTATGGGCGCAGGAAGCTCTGGAGCACTCATTGGTTATCGCGCAGCTGGCAAAAGATGAGCGTTTGCGCCCGTGTCACGTATTAATCACATCTGAGTCAGATTTGGCAGGCCGAACAACGTTGCCCTTGTGGCAATATGGGCAGAGTATTGCCGGAGAGGCTCTGCGCTATTTCGTTGTCACTGATGGTGAAAATGGAGCTAAGGCCTACACAGCAGATGAAACGCATTTTGTTCCTGCTTTGGATACTGACGTTGTCGATACAACCGGAGCGGGCGATGCGTTTGCTTCAGGGTTGATCCATGCATTGGTCAACAGCGAGTCGATTGTCGATGCTATGGCTGAAGGGGCAAGGTGGGCATCATTTGCGGTAGGAACCCAAAGCTCTGTACCGGGGGAAAAGCTGGAGCAGTACTTACACCAGTCAACATAAGTATCTGATTGCTGGACTTTCAAAAGTAAAAAGCCCTGAAGATTTGTATTCTCAGGGCTTACTTTTAGCCGTTATTTTTTAAGCTTAGTGATCTTTGATTTATTGAGAACAGCGCGGCGAAGGCGTGCACGTCGCTCGGCATCAGACTGGTCAGTAGGGTTATTGGTACGGCCTTGACGGTCTTTGAATGCAGATTTAGTCTGCATTTTATGTAGCAGAGCATCGCGGTTGGCTGGCTCATAGCCGGCTAGCTGGATACGGCGAATTCGTTGTCTGATTAGTTTTTCAACCTGAACCAGAGTCAGCTCTTCTTCTCGGCTAACAAAAGATACGGCATGGCCTTGTTGGCCAGCACGGCCGGTACGACCAATGCGGTGTACGTAGTCTTCGGCCAGGAAAGGCATATCGTAGTTCACGACGTGCGGCAGTCCCTGAATGTCCAAGCCTCGGGCTGCAACCTCGGTTGCTACCATCACACGGGCTTTTCCTTCCTTAAACTCTTCCAGCGCACGGCGTCGGGCACTTTGCGCCTTGTCACCATGGCAGAGTACAGCCTTGATGCCGTCCAGCTTTAGTTCTTTAACCAACTCGTTGGCTGTTTCTTTGTAGTTGACGAAAACCAGCACCTGCTGCCAGTTCTTCTTACCGATAAGCTCTGAAAGCAGCTCGCGTTTGCGGTCATCGTCTACCGGGTAAACAACATGGGCAACTGTTTCGGCCGTTGCGTTCTCTGGACTCACTGAAATACGCTTTGGCTTACGCAGGATTTCATTGGACAGCTTGTTCATCTGGCTAGAGAAAGTTGCCGAAAACAGCATGGTCTGAGGCTGGGTACGGATATCGTTCATGATCAGGCGGATATCAGAAATAAAGCCCATATCCAGCATACGGTCAGCTTCGTCGAAGACAAGAAACTCAAGGTTAGCGAGTGAAACGTTGTTCAGCTCCATGTGCTCAAGCAGTCGACCCGGTGTGGCAACAAGAATATCGAGTCCTTGCTCAAGTTTCTTTTCTTGGGAGGCCATCTTGGTACCGCCGTAGATAGCCGCGACATTGATCGAGACATATTTGGTGTAGTCTTCAATATTTTTGGCAATTTGCGCTGCAAGTTCGCGGGTCGGTGCAAGAATCAGTGCACGCACATTAAAACGGCTACGCTGCTTAGGCTTATCACAGATCTGCTGGATAATAGGCAGGGAGAAGGCTGCTGTTTTGCCGGTGCCGGTTTGTGCATTGGCAAGAATATCATGCCCGCGACGAGCGTGTGGAATCGCTTGTTGCTGAATCGGCGTTAATTTCTCGTAACCGCACTCGGTAAGTGCGCGTACAATTTCCGGAGAAAAGCTTTGTGATGCAAATGACATTCGTTGTTCCTAAAGCAGACGGCTGAGCCTGACCAAAAATACGGTCGCCGATTATAGATGAATAATGCTTATCTGTGGGGACTAATTTTACGTGATTGGTTGATAAATGTCCGTTTTTTGCCTGAGGTCTGTTCAATTACTTTGCTGAAGCCCGTTATAGGCTGTTGAAACACCAGATTTTCCTTCAGGTTTGTGCAAAAAATAGCTGGCTTGCTCGATGTTCTTCTTCATTAAACGGCTGAGATCACGAATAACCTCAAGTTTTGGCGGGTTACCGGTATTGGCAACAGCAACGATATAGGTTGCCATTGCCTTGAGTGATGCAAGTTTGTAATCCGTTGCAATTTGTCTGATGTTGTCGGCACTCATAGCAAGTTGCTGATAGCTATCAGAGTGATAATAGATAGGCAACGACTCGTATTCACAGCTCATTGATTGAATAAAGTGCTGAAGCAATTGAAGGACTTTATGCTCGTTACCATCACATTGCTCAATGAGGTCCCTGTAACTGATGAGCTCACTGTCTTGGGGACGAGACCCCGTCTGCTGATTAAGTTGCTGATTGAGCCGGGGGGAAAACTGACAGAGTGCCTCTCTAAATTTCACGTCAAGGATAGGTTTGGAAAGAATGGCGTCGGCGCCAGCCTCCAGAAACTCATTCTGGTTCTTCTTAAGGACGTCTGCAGTACAGGCAAAGATGATGGTATCTAGTTTTAGTTGCTGGCGAATGATCCTGGTTGCGGATAATCCATCCATGGTTGGCATATGGTTATCCATCAGAATGAGGTCGAAGCGCTCTTGCCGGAGCGTATCGATTGCCTGTGAGCCATCTTTCACTATCGTTACGCGGTAACCTATGCGTTGGCAGAAGGACTGGGCAACTAACGCATTGATTTTATTATCTTCAACAATTAAGACCTTGAGTTTTTCTGGCAGGGGCTCTGATGATTCTACGCAAGTTGTCATTGTGTCGGCACATTTATCACCCATTGAATCTATGATGTCAACGCGCATACTTACAGTGAATGTGGTTCCTTTGCCAAGAGTACTTTCAACTTTGGCGCTTCCGCTCATTAACCCGGTTAGCTGTTTGACGATGGCCAGTCCGAGGCCAGTACCGCCGTAGCAACGTGTGGTGCTGGATTCGGCCTGTGTGAAGGGCTCAAAAATACGCTTCAAACGCTCTTTTCTGATACCGATGCCAGAGTCTGAAATTGTCACAATCAGCAGCGATTCTGAGCAGGAGCCGCATTTTTCGGTCTGGATCGATAAGTTGATTCCGCCACTTTCGGTGAACTTTACGGCGTTGCTTAAGATATTGTAAATCACCTGTCGAATTCTGGACTTGTCACTGCGCAGTATCGTCGTAGGCGGAAGTGTTGTGTCCAGGTTGAATGTCAGGTTCTTTTCATGGCATATCGGTTTATAGGTTGCTTCTATGGGTTCGATGAGATCGGCAAGTTTAAAACTATGGATTTCAAGCTCTAGCTTGTTTTGTTCAATTTTCGAAAAATCGAGAATATCGTTAAGTAGTGAAAGCAAATGTTGGCCTGATTCCAGCAAGATATTGAGCTGCCTTTGTTGCTCCGGTTGATGCTCTGGTTGTGAAGTGGTCATGATTTGCGCCATGCCTAACATACCGTTGAGAGGCGTCCGTAATTCGTGGCTCATAACAGCAAGGAATTGTGACTTGGCTCTGTTTGCATTGTTAGCTTGCTGTGTGGCGACCTCAAGCTCTCTGGTGCGTGTTTTTACTTTGTTATCAAGCAGCGTGCGTTCTTGTTTTAATGATTGCAACGAAGCGTTGAGCCTGGATGACATCTTATTGAATGTCTGGCTCAGGTGGCTGATATCATCACTTCCGCTTTCCGGCAATTTATCCCGGCAAATACCGTCACTGTTGGCAATTTTATCCATGGCGGTTATACAGGCTGAGAGGCGTTTTTGAACCGTCACTCGGTAGGTAATCAATAGTGTGAGGGTAATCGACAGCAGGCCAACCAGAAGGGCAAAAGTAATATAGCGGCTGATCACAATACCATTTTGTATAGGCTGCGTAATATCTGTTTGTACTTCTAATATCCCTCGTAAATCGCCAACTCGCCATTGATTGCCGCTTGGATCGGCAATCTGGTTATGGCAGTTCACACATGTTTGGTTGCTGAGTACATCACTAACTGCTACACGAATATATGACCGTCCATCGGAATTATATTCTTTGAAAAAGGTACTTGCCGGATCTTTGGAGAGAGCCTGCCAGGCTGCCAAGCCGAATTCATCTAACTGCCGGTCTTTACGGTTTGGAAAAGGATAAGGGCTGTAGAGCCTGATTTGCGTTCCTTTATCGTGGAGCCTTCGACTGACTTCCTGAACCAGAGTAGCAGGCAGTGGGATTACGCCATTGTCATGTTGAACATCGGTTCCGACGCTTAGTGTGGTGTGGGCCAAGATCTCGGATAAAACCGTTTTCGAGTATACGTCACGTAAAATTTTAAATTGTGTGACGGTGTGTTCTGAGGAGGCGACAGCCTGACGAACCGTGTTGGCCGCAATAATATGGGGAATATACGAGTAGAGAAAGCCAAGTATCACCATGAACACAACAACAATGGGAAAAAGCAGCTTCTGGAAAGTGTTCACTTGTGCACCTTTCTATGAATAACGTCTATATACGGCCTAATTCATATTGATAACACTATAAAGTTAGTCGAGTTGGACGCACTTTTCCTGTATGTAGAAGAAATTTGCTTAATATTTGGGACTATTTTAAGTAACTCATTTGAAATGGTTTATTGATTGATAATGAGAGTGTTTTTCATTTTCTTGTGGGTTCAGGTGAGTGGGGGCTGTTAACTGCGAGCATATACCGAATTACGAGCTGAAGACAGGGTTAATGGGGTATATCGAAGTGAGGTAAAAGTAATTAGATAAACAAAGAAAGGTCACCAGAGTTGGTAACCTTTCTTTTAGTGTTGCTTGTACTATCGAGCGATAGCCCTAGAACCAATTTTTACAAAGAAATGATTATTACATTCGGCACATTTAAACTTCTGGTACTGTCTGTGAGTGATTGTTTTTTCCAGAAAATTTCTTTTAACACGATAAACGTTTGTGCCTACTTTGCAGTAGTCGCACATAATAAACCTCAGCCAATTGAGTGGAGCGAGTGTACAGATAGTGTGCTACAACTGTCTGTGATATAGATCACTTATTAGATTTAATGAAAACATCTAAATACAAGAATTCTGTTAATTTTGTTGTTTGTTTTTGAATGTTGTATGTAAATTGTTCTGAATTTGTCCGATGTATTCCTGTGAGGTATGTCTTGCTGGGTTTGGATAAGGATATAATTAGTCCGGCTAGTGATGCTATCTAGTAGTGAATATTGAAGTTATTCGCAACAAGCGATGAAAAGAGGGTACATACTGTATATACTATGCGGTCGGACAACTTATCAGCCGATGGGCCGCATTGGGCAAATATCAAGTTGTGGTAGTGTATTTTAAGGTAACAGCATGAATTTAAAGCAAGAGCTTCAGCAAATGAATAACCGTTTAGACAAGTTACGTCGTAAACTAGCTGGAGCACAAGAGCGTGGTGACAAGGCTATTGCTGGCCAGGCAACTCAAGAGATCGAGACGCTAACCAAAAAAATTAATAAAGTAAAATCACAGCAGAAGCGCCAAATGGGCAAGAAGGGTGCAGATGTAAAATCCCTGGCGTTTAATCGTGTGCTGACTAAAGCAGAACAGGCAGATATGGGTAAACTGAAGAAGTCTGTCAAAGGTCTGGTTGTGGTACACCCGATGACAGCGCTTGGCCGTGAAATGGGTATCAAGGAAGTTACCGGCTTTGCACCAAAAGCATTTTAATCACGTATTGTAGTTATTAAGATCAGTGCCGGTAGCGTTGTGCTGCCGGCACTGATTTTTTATTGTCGTCTTTACTCTAGTTGTAATTAAAAAAGGTACTGTTTAATGAAGCTTGCCGTTCTGGATCAAACATTATTTGATCATCTCTATCGAGATATCCGTGAATTCCGTACAACGTTTGACCTGGATATTGAAACCCCATCGACATTAAATGAGCAAATGGACACCCTGCATACGTCATTGGCTGTCGAGGAGTTGACTGAGCTGGCTGAAGCAGACTCCTTGGTTGAGCAGGCTGATGCGATTGTTGATTCTGTCTACGTGCTTATGGGACGTTTGGTTCATCTTGGTGACAAGCAGGTTGAAGCCAATATCGGTATTAGCTATATCATTGACCTGTTACTTCAGGTTGCAGAGCGCCTGAACATTGACTTTGTCACTTGCTGGAACGAAGTACACTCCAGCAATATGAGTAAAGTGTGCCGTAACGAGCAAGAGTTTCGTGACACAGAATCTCATTACGCCAAGCAGGGTGTAGAGATTGTCGGTAGCCAAAAAGGCGAGTTCATCATTGCGAAATGCGCAAAAGATGTTGATCTGGAAGGTAAAATTATCCGCCAGGGCAAAGTACTAAAGTCAGTTTACTACCGTCCAGCCGATCTCGTTAAGCTAGTTACGCTGTAACGGTACATCTTTTGAAATAACCGTGTTGCGCTGTGCTTTGGCGCTGCCTTAAGTATTCAATTGCGCTAACACGGTTGTTTTCTGTAATCGCAGTGTTTTCTTCCTGTAACTTTTTCTTTTCTTTAGCTCTGCTTTCAAAGAACGTACACTATACGGCTTGATTACCAATACCGAAGTGTGACATGAGTTCTCATAGTTCAACTAAATCCCAATCTGATTATCCCGACTTAGGCCGCCAACTGTTTAACATGACTTGGCCGATGTTATTTGGCGTATTGTCGTTGATGAGCTTTCAGCTAGTTGATAGTGCGTTTATTGGTCAACTGGGGGTGTTGCCACTTGCCGCTCAGGGCTTTACGTTACCTATGCAAATGGTCATCATTGGCTTGCAGGTGGGACTGGGTATTGCCACGACCTCATTGATATCAAGAGTACTAGGCGCTGACGAGACATTGCGTGCCAAGCAGCTCGGTGGCCTGGTAGTACTTACAGGGGCCGTCAGTGTCTTTCTTATCTGTGTCCTAATTTGGTTTCTGCGCGGCCCTATCCTGATGTTGCTAAGCGCCCCGTTAGATGTCTATCCCGTGATAGATGCCTACTGGCCTGTTTGGCTTGCAAGTTCTTGGACGGGGGCGATGCTGTATTTTGCCTACAGTTTATGTCGTGCAAATGGTAATACTATGCTGCCGGGGATCATGATGATGGTAACCAGTGTGCTGAATATGGTCCTGGATCCTATATTCATCTTTACCCTTGATATGGGGCTTGTTGGAGCGGCATGGGCAACGATTGCTGCCTTTGGTGTCGGTCTGCTGGTTGTTTATCCACTTGTGCTTAAACGTCACTGGATGAGTTTGGATTGGCAGGGGCTAGATATCTTGGCATCAATCAAGGAGCTGGTGAATATTATGGCACCGGCGATGCTAAGCCAGCTATTGCCGCCACTGTCATCAATGTTAGCAACTAAGCTTGTGGCCGGGTTTGGGGCGGCGACAGTTGCCGCATGGGCTCTGGGTTCCCGTTTGGAGTTCTTCTCTATAGTGGTGGTGCTGGCCCTAACCATGTCAATGCCACCGATGGTCGGCAGGATGCTCGGGGCCGGTGAAATCTGTAAAATAAAGGCCTTGATAAAGCTTGCAGTAAAATTTGTACTGATTTGGCAGTTTGTGATTGCGGTTGCGTTGTTTATTGGCAAGCCGGTACTCAGTAACTTGCTGACCAGCGAGGTGTCGGTAAGCGAAATTCTATCCATTCACCTATTCTGGGTACCGGTAAGTTTGGGGCCGCTTGGTGTGTGCATGCTGATGGTTTCAATCTGCAATGCTTTAGCGCTGCCTATGAGGGCTCTATTGATTTCAGGCTTGCGCTTATTTGTTTGTTTTCTGCCTGCGATTTGGCTAGGTGCACAGATCGCTGGGTTGGAAGGCCTGTTTGTCGGCGCTTTGATTGGTAATGTTGCCGCAGGGATCGCTGCTTGGGTGTTGTACCAGCAAGGCCTGAAGCGTGTGATTGCCAAATACTGCAGAGAACCTGCTGCATAGGGTATAAGTGCTGAGTTACAGAGTTAGTTGCTACGCCCGGTACATACCGGGCGTATTTGTATCTGCAGGTCGTGTAGTTAGTTCATTTACTTGGTATTATCTTGCGCGAATACTATTTGGGAAAAGGAACCGGATTAATGGGTACATTCACTATTGATAATAAGACCATGCACTTTCTTGATAAGGGCGAAGGGCCGGTACTCGTTTTTGGCCACAGCTACTTGTGGGATAGTGCTATGTGGGCACCGCAGGTTGAAGCCCTGAGCCAGCACTATCGTTGTATTGTTCCGGATTTATGGAGTCACGGTCAGTCCGAGTCGGCTCCGGAGAAAACGCGTACGCTACGCGACTATGCCAATGATATCCTGGCTTTGCTGGACCACTTGAATATCGATAATTTCTCAATCATTGGCCTGTCTGTTGGTGGTATGTGGGGAGCAGAGTTGGTATTGAAGGCGCCTGCTCGTGTTCAGTCTCTGGTTCTGATGGACACCTTTATCGGTTATGAACCTGAAGTTACGCACGCGAAGTATTTCGCAATGCTAGATACCATTGCGGATCTTAAGCTTGTTCCGGCACCTATGATTGACATGATCACGCCGATGTTCTTTGCCCGAAATGCAGCAGAGGATAACCCTGAGCTTGTTGCTCAATTCCGAAGCCACCTAGCTGGATTGAACGGGCAGCATGCCTTGGATATCACCCGTATCGGCCGTATGGTATTTGGCCGTCGTGATACGTTTGAAGAGGTGGAAAAGCTGACGTTACCGACACTCATTATGGTAGGTGCGGAAGATTCACCGCGCCCGCCGCTTGAAGCTCAGTTGATGCATGACGCCATCGACGGTAGCCAATATGTCATTATTCCGGCTGCGGGTCATATCAGTAATCTTGAGCAACCAGAGTTTGTTACAAAGCACCTTGTTGAATTCTTGGACGCCGCTCTCGTTTAGCATTGCTGTGTGCTCTCAGCCTATTTTGCTTGATCGCAGATAACAAAAATAAACCTCATCACAAAAATTGGGATGAGGTTTATTTGTATTTTATGCCATGGAAATTAACTAAGTGTTCAGTGTTGGTAGCTCAGTCTGATGTCTCTGAATAAATGCAATAGAGTGATGGTTGAATTCATCGGGACGCTCGACATTACACACGTGGCCGCAGTTATCGAATTCAGTCAGGTAGCTATGCTCGTGCTTTTTTACCATTTCTTTGACCGGCTTGATGAACATGTAGTCGTTTTCCCCCATGAGATACAGGGTCGGGATTGATAATTCCTTCTCCTTGAAGTACTTCATGATCGGATTGACATCTGCCGCCAGTTTGAACCAGCGTTTAAATTCTTGCTGGCAGAGTTTCTTGGCTTCATTGACAAACAATAAGCGTGATTCTTTTTGGGCTTTTTGCGGCATGACTATATAGGCGAATAGCTCATATAACCACATGTAGGGAATAATGTGCTTGCACAGATTGCCAAGTTTGACCAAGACCTGAGATCGTGCATCCAAGCGAGTCACGGCCCCGCCGAGTACCATAGTCTTCACCCGCTCCGGCGCCAGTTCTGCCAGGTTTCGTATAATGATTGTGCCAAGCGATATCCCGACAAAGTGCGCTGATTGGATCTTTAGGTGATTGAGGACCCGAATAATATCAGTCGTCACTGCCTTGAATGTATAGGGGTTGGCAATCATGTCCTTGAACATAGAGTTCGACTTGCCGTGACCTCGAAGATCTAGGAGCAGTATATTGAAATGTGCTTTGTAAGCTTTGATTTGCTTAAACCAGATAGACGAACTGCCTCCGGCACCATGGACAAAAACAACCCAGTCTTTGCTGGATGGGTGAAGGAAAGTTTTGTGGAACAACAGTGTATCTGACATTCTGACCTCTATAGCGACACTGCAAAACTACCATATATTGCAGCGAAAACGGAGTTTATCATGTCTGTTATATGAAGATGATTGATAACTGTCAGTAGATATGTCGATAAGCCTGTGTCGGTAAGAAAAAAGCCCCCAGCAGCAGGGGGCAAAGAAAGGGCGTGGAATGAGTGTTACAGAATTTGCAGGCGGTCGACTTCAATTTCTGGGGTATTGCCGCCTTCATATTCGCCGAACAGTCTTACCTGTGTTGTTGCATCAATGGTTTGTGGAAGACGAATATCGTCATCGATTTCAACTTGGATCTCTTTGGTGCCATCACTGAAAATGAAAGTTTCAGCATTGATTTGTTTAATAAGCTTGCCTTCAACAACGGCGTTTCTCTCGGTTAACATGCCAGTATCTTCCAACAGCTCTGCAACTGTTACGGTATCTACTGGTCCTGAGTATGAAATGGCTTGGCCTTTATCATGGTCTCCAGCCAGTGCCATTGCTGGTGCCATAACTGCGATAGTTGCGATTGCGATGATAGTTTTTTTAATCATGATTCTGTCTCCTCGTTGTCTATGGTGCTATTAAACAACAAGTGTTCTGAATTAATGATGAGTTGAATATTCAGATTTCGTTCATGTTCAACTATTTCCCTAGCGGGTAAGTGAAAAAGATCAGGTGCATAAGGTTAAACCCAAAGTGCACGCCGATCGCCAGGCTTAGTCGGCCAGTCCAGTGATAGGTCAGCCCGTAGAGGATACCTGCACAACCGGCCACCAGTATAAACAAAGGACCTCCGGCGAAATGCGCCAGACCAAAGAGAATGCTCGCAACACTTATACCGATCCAATGGTTAAATCGCTGAGTCAGCAAATTTTGTATATAGCCTCTAAATAGCGCCTCTTCTGCAACACAGGTGAATAGCAGATTATTGAAGGCGAATAGCCATATCCATTCGGGAAAGGAAAACTCAGGCCTGACGAGCCTAAACAGGGCTGCTAGCGTTGGTGTCAGAACAAACAGGCCAGCTAATACTGCGACTTTGGATAACGAGATCTCTCCGTGCTTAACCAGCATGCCCGGAACTAGCAGAAATAAGCCGAAGGTAATGAGTGGTTTGTCGAGGTTAAGGTACATGGTAAACGGGATACTGTCAGGGCCGCTGACTACCTTGTCGAGGACCAGAAGGTTGCCGAAGCCGGGGACAAGGTGAAGAGCAAGGGCCGCGCCCCAGAGTATTACCCCGAAGTGTGCCAAAGCGCGCCATCTCCCTAACAGTTTCTTAGAAAAGGCAGCAGCCCCTAAGCCGATAAGCGAGAACAATGCAGCAGCAGGTGTCAGCCGATCAAGCCAGAAGGCCAATAACAGCGCTAATGATAAAAGAAACGGCCAATAACGGGTGTTAATAAACAGGCTGGTAATACTGCTTGCCAGCAGTAACCAGATGAGAGCACCGGGGAACAAAAGAGAGGATTCGAACATAATTGTTGGTTTGGGTTACAGTGGCAGTCGCAATGAAAGTGTTTAGATAGTAATGCTTTAGTGAGTGCCATACAATGGATAGTATTGTGGATTGAAAAGCGGTATGTAAGTGGAGTGATGAAGGGGTTTATCGGAACAGAACTGATACTTGGTGGTGCACGATCAGGTAAAAGCAGCCTTGCCGAAACGTTGGCAACAGAATCTGGACTGAAGGTGGTTTACATTGCAACAGCCACTGCCGGAGATGATGAAATGGCTGCCCGTATCGCCCGCCATAAAACACAACGACCACAGCACTGGCAACTGGTGGAAGAGCCGAGAGACCTGGCCTCAGTGATCCGGGAATACAGTAAACCCAGCTATTGCTTGCTTATTGATTGTCTTACCTTGTGGTTGACTAACTGTTTGTTTGATCCGAAGGTGAACCAACACCCTTGGCAAGAGAGAAAGCAGACATTTCTTCATGCTCTGAGTGAAGCGAAAGGGCGAATTATTCTGGTCAGCAATGAAGTTGGGCAGGGTGTAGTGCCTATGGGGGAGGTTTCGCGTCTGTTTGTTGATGAAAGCGGGTGGCTGCACCAGGCTATTGCCAAACAGGCTGGGCGGGTGGTTTTTGTGACCGCAGGCATTCCTCAGGTGCTGAAAGGGCCTGCATTATAAATGTGTAATGGATAGGGAGGGGGAAATGAATCAGACGTCAACGACCCGTATCGACATTTTGCGCCATGGTTTGCCAGAAGGGGACGGTTGTCTGCGGGGACATACAGATTTCCCGATTACCACGGAAGGTTTGGCGCAAATGCATGCTGCTGTTGAGGGGCTACATGATGTTGAGCAGGTTCTTTCATCGCCGTTACAGCGTTGCCATGACTTTGCCAAATTGTTTGCCTCAAATTTATCGCTACCGCTTGAGCAATGTCCTGACTGGAAAGAGATGAACTTTGGCCGTTGGGATGGTCAAAGTCGTGACAGCCTCTGGCAAACAGAGCGAGAGCTGTTGAGCAATTATTGGAAAGACCCCTGGCAATCAACACCACACGGTGGCGAGACATTACAGGAGTTTGACAGCCGGGTAATAAAAGCCTGGCAAGCCATGTTAAGCCGTTATCAGGGCAAACGTATCTTGCTGGTTACCCATGGTGGTGTCATGAAGCAGTTGCTCCGTATTTTGCTCGATATGCCTGAAAGCGCCAGCTATCTGCAACGAATCGATTTACCTTATGCGGCGCGTTACCGTGTCACAGTGTATCGCGATAAAAATGGCGAGTATTGGCCGCAAGTGCAGTGGCCGGTGCAGCAGCAATATTAGTGAGAAGAAAATGCAATTAACGACTCAGGCACTTATGGTGCAGGGAACGACATCGGATGCCGGTAAAAGTGTGCTGGCTGCTGGCTTGTGCCGGGTTTTGGCGAGAAAAGGTATCAATGTCGCCCCTTTTAAATCGCAGAATATGGCGCTCAACAGTGCCGTTACCAAAGACGGTGGTGAAATAGGCCGGGCGCAGGCGGTTCAGGCTCAGGCTTGCTGTATTGAGCCGACCGTTCACATGAATCCGGTCTTGTTAAAACCTAATACAGATATCGGCGCTCAGGTTATTGTACAGGGCAAAGCCCTGGCTGATATGGACGCTGTTGGTTACCACGGCTATAAAAAAGTGGTGATGGGGCCGGTGATGGAGTCGTTTGGCCTGTTGCAGTCTGAGTTCCAAACCGTGATTGTCGAAGGGGCCGGAAGCCCTGCTGAGATAAACCTGCGTGAGAATGATGTGGCCAATATGGGATTTGCCGAAAAGGCCGATATCCCGGTCATCATCATCGCCGATATTGACCGCGGCGGGGTTTTCGCCCACCTGTACGGGACGCTTGCTTTGTTGTCTGAATCGGAACAGGCTCGCGTTAAAGGTTTTGTTATCAACCGCTTCCGAGGTGATATCAAGCTTCTGGAATCAGGCCTGGATTGGCTGGAAGAAAAAACGGGGAAACCTGTTTTGGGAGTGCTGCCATATTTGCACGGTTTGATGCTGGAAGCTGAGGATGCGATTAACGTGCAGCAGGTCGAGGCCGCCGAGCAGCAGTTGAAGGTTGTTGTCCCGGTACTCACCCGAGTGAGCAATCATACTGACTTCGATCCTCTTCGTATGCATCCCCAGGTCAATTTGCAGTTTGTTGGCAAAGGCGAGCCAATGCCACCGGCCGATCTTATTATTCTGCCGGGTACAAAAAGTGTTCGTAGTGATCTGGCTTTCTTGCGCGAACAGGGCTGGGATAAACAGATTGCCCGTCACGTGCGTCTGGGCGGCAAATTGATGGGGATTTGCGGTGGCTACCAGATGCTTGGTGAACACATTGCTGATCCTCATGGTATCGAAGGCGAGGCTGGTGAGAGTCAGGCGCTGGGATATTTACAAACTGCCACTGTGTTAGCACCGGAAAAGCAGCTCAAGCAAACAACGGGTCAATTACAACTGCCGGGGCAAGAGCCTGTTGCCATCCGTGGTTATGAGATCCATGCCGGTGTGACACAAGGGGTAAACGCTGATGCGCCGGTGCAGTTAGTTGATGGGCCTGACGGGCAGCTGGGTATCGATAATCAGGTATTTGGCACCTATCTCCACGGCATTTTTGAGCAGAAAGAAGCCTGCGATGCCATTCTTCGCTGGGCAGGACTAGAGGCGACCCAAACGCCTGATTTTGATCAGGTGCGGGAGCAAGGAATCGATCGCGTTGCTGATACGATTGAACAACATATGGACCTTGCTAAGCTTTGGCCTGAGTGGGCAGATAAGTTTGCCATGGCGGAGTAATTCCGCACTTTTAAGGTGTCGATTCATTTCTGAGTGATATTTATAAAGCCCTTGAGACGAGTGTCTTCAAGGGCTTTTTCATTAGTAAGGTTGTAGGAGCTGATTAGCGTTGTTTGTGTTTCAGTGTGTGTACTTCGAGTTTGCTAAATAGCAAGGACAAACCGAGGCAGAGGAATAAGTAACCAGCGCCCACCAAGAGCCAAATCTCAAAGATTAAGCCTGATGAGTTAGCAATTTCACTGCCGACGAAGGTCAGCTCCTGAATTGATATCAGAGAGATAATGGATGAGTCTTTGACCAAAGAGATAAACTGTCCGGCCAGAGGTGGAACGATACCAGACAGCGCTTGCGGAAAAATGACGTCACGGAAGCGGTGCCAGCGGGAAAGTCCAAGTGAATCGGCGGCTTCCCATTGTCCTTTGGCGATTGCATCAATGCCAGATCGAACTATTTCGGCAATGTAGGCAGCAGCGATCAGCCCGACACAAAGAACGCCTGAAAACAGGTTTTCCCATAGTCTGGCAGGGCCGAACAGAAACTGTTGCAGGCTGTTAATTTCTCCGCTCTGATGGCGAAGTACTGATTCAAGGCCAAGCGCAGGGACTAGTTGGCTGGAAATGAAAAAGTAGAAGATAAACACAAACACCAGAGGTGGAATGTTGCGTACCAGCTGGATATAAGCCTGGGCCGGCAGCCTCAGAATCATCAACGGAGAGCGACGGGCTAGCCCCAGTATCAGGCCAAGTATACCGGCAAACAGCATTCCCCATAGGCTCAGTCTAATGGTGGCGATAAATCCTTGGATGAAATAGGGTAGATCGCCATTTTTCCCGCTGGACAGAATGAGGTTAAAGGCTTTGTCCCAGTTCCACTGATAGTGAATACCGGCCGATGACCGGTACCATAACCAGCCGATGAAACTACCGACGATCACGATTAACAGCAGATCCAGTGTGTTCAACCGGGTCAGACTCGGGAGAGAGCCTCCCGACAGTTTGTTTGCTTTACCCTGTGACAAACGTTATTGACCTTCTGCAATTTGGTTTTGCCAGTCAAGCGTGGTGAACCAGTAGTCATGACGCTCTTTTAGCCAGCCATCTTCGGTACGAAGTAAGATCCAGTTGTTGAAGAAATTCAGCAGATCAAACTCTCCATGACGAATCGCAAAGGCTTCAGAACCTCTACTCAGGCGCTCAGAAAGAGGAATATAGAGCTTGTCTTTGTATTGAATCGACATCTGCTCAGGTTTGGGTGAAGACGCGAGGACGGCGTGTGCATTGCCGTTCAGCACCTCCTGAAACGCCTGGGCATCATCATCGAACTGACGTAGCTTGGCTTTCGGGAAGTATTTCTTGGCTGTCTGTACCGTGAAAGCGCCGCGACGCACTGCAAGGGTTACACTGCGTTTGTTGTAGTCCGCAATAGCCGTTTTGTCTGCCGCTTTTTCTTTGTGTGCAGCCAACTGGACTCCCGAGTGGGCATAAGGCGAAGTAAACAGAACACTCATGTTACGTGCCGGGGTAATCGACATACCGCCGATGATGACATCGAATTTACCGGCAAGCAGTGCCGGAATGATGCCGTCCCAGGCGGTAGGAATGAACTCTACCTTAAGGCCCGCATCTTCTGCCAGTCTGCGGGCGACATCCACCTCAAATCCGACGAGCTCACCTTGTTTATCTCGCATTGCCCATGGCACGAAAGTGGACAAGCCCACACGCAGCGTACCGCGTTCTTTGATTTCTACCAGCGTACTTTTATCTGCCGCGAACGCAGAGGAGCCCGCTAGTAATAAAAATACAGCAATGCATGCTGTTATCAGACGTTTCATGCTTCCTTTCTCCAATTGTTGTAATAGTTGATAGCAAAATTAGTGCTCAGGGACATTGAGCCTGTGTTCAAGCCAGGCGGCAAAGCCGGATAGCACTAAGGTGACGCATAGGTAAATGCCGGCGACAGAGAACCATACTTCAAACGGCATAGCGGTATCGGCGACGATGTTCCTTCCTTCTGTCGTGAGGTCAAAAATCGCCATCACACTGACAATCGATGAGTTTTTAACAAGAGACACCGCCTCATTGGTCAGCGGTGGCAGGATCTTTTTGATAACCTGAGGAAGGATGACAAAGCGATAGCTATCGCTGTATGACAGTCCTAGGCTCTGGCTGGCTTCAAATTGCCCCTTGGCTATGCTGTTCAGACCGGCACGGAAAATTTCTGCGGTATAGGCCCCCTGAAATAGAGACAGAGCCAGAACGGCGGTGGTAAAGCGCTCCAGTCCGAGTACCGGGCCGAACACGAAGTACAGCAGGTAAATCTGTACAAGGAGCGGAGTATTCCGGATGAGCTCGATATACCCGCGCGCCAGTCCGCGGCCGATAATGGAATCAGACATCCTAAGCAGCGCCGTTGCCAGCCCGATCGCCAATGTGCACACGAGGCTGACTGCCGATATTTTCAGCGTGACCAACAAGCCTTCCAGTAACTCGGCAGGAAACCATTCGCCATCTTCAAAAAACCACAGGTATTGGGGAATGCGGTACCATTGCCAGCGGTAGTTCATTGCCTCGGCTCCGCTGTTCAGCAGCCAATACAGGCCGAAGCCAACCATAGCCACCTGCAAAAAAACGGATAATACTGGTTTTAGGATTTTATACCCATTAACAGAGGGTGCTGTTGGGGAGTTTCGATCTAACTTCAAGGCTTAGTAACTCAGTATCTGTTCAAGGAATTGCTGGGTGCGAGCCTGGCAAGGTGTATCGAATAACTGGGCTGGCGGGGCGACTTCAACAATCTCACCCTCGTCCATAAAGACAACGCGGTCGGCGACTTGTCTTGCAAAACCCATCTCATGGGTGACGCACACCATGGTGATTCCCTCCGTGGCCAGCTCTTTCATCACATCGAGCACTTCTCTGATCATTTCCGGATCCAGCGCCGAAGTTGGCTCATCAAACAGCAAAATATCAGGCTTCATACACAGCGAACGGGCAATAGCCACACGTTGTTGCTGGCCACCGGAGAGTTGGGCCGGATACTTATTGGCTTGGTGGCCGATATGCACACGATCAAGGTATTCCCGTGCGAGCTTTTCGGCATCGGGTCGGGACATTTTAAGGGTACGTCGTGGCGCCAGGGTCAGGTTATCGAGCACAGTCATATGCGGGAACAGATTAAAGTGCTGGAATACCATACCGACCTGACCGCGGATGGATTTTAAATGTTTATTATTTAGTGGCTGGCCTGCAACCAGCAGTTCGCCAGTGTTGTATTGCTCGAGTCCGTTGATGCAGCGGATCAGGGTAGATTTTCCTGAGCCGGAAGGGCCGCAAATCACCAGGCGCTCACCACGTTCAATGGTCAGGTTAATATTCTTGAGGGCATGGAATTCGCCATACCATTTATCGACGTTTCGAAATGAAACGACTGCATTATCAGGCACCGTAGCGACCTCGAAAATCATAAGTTGTTGTTCATATGCTATTGCTTTTACAAATTATTTTCAAAGTGATAGCACTCAAAAGACAAAATAAGCTGTTTCATTGAAATACCCTTTGCTTGAATTTTGAGCAAAAGTGCGATGATAAAAATCCGGTAGGGAGAAATTTCGCAGCAATATTGTGCTGACTAGCCCCGATAGGGCAATAAATGTGTAATTTAATTTCAAATAGCGTTTGCACTACCGCTGTTAAGGCGATAAGTTAAAGTCAATGGGATGTGAGATTTACTGTCAACGATCTCTGTACATCTAAGTTTACACGTTGACAGGTGATAGAAATACGGGAAGTAATGAGCATGCATAAAACAGATGACGTACGCATTCGCGAGATTAAAGAACTTTTACCACCAGTTGCAGTATTGGAGCGTTTTCCGGCAACTGAAAATGCATCTGAAACTGTGTTTCAGGCACGTCAGTCGATCCACAATATCTTGAATGACGAAGATGACCGCTTACTCGTCATCGTAGGCCCTTGTTCGATCCACGATACCGAAGCGGCACTTGAGTACGGTAAGAAGCTCAAGTCGCTCCGTGAAGAGCTAAAAGGCGAGCTGGAAGTGGTAATGCGTGTGTATTTTGAAAAGCCGCGTACTACCGTTGGCTGGAAGGGTCTGATCAATGACCCGTATATGGATGGAAGCTTCCAGCTAAACGACGGTCTGCGTATCGGACGTAAATTGCTGCTTGATTTGACAGATATGGGAGTACCGACCGCCGGTGAATTCCTGGATATGATCACACCACAGTATATGGGCGATTTGATCAGCTGGGGCGCAATCGGAGCACGGACTACCGAATCACAGGTTCACCGCGAGTTGGCTTCAGGTTTGTCTTGTCCGGTTGGCTTTAAGAACGGTACTGACGGTAACATCAAAATTGCTACTGACGCGATTGGCTCGTCAAGTGCGCCTCACCACTTCCTGTCAGTAACCAAGTACGGCCATTCCGCCATTGTATCAACGGCGGGCAATGAAGACTGTCATATCATTCTTCGTGGCGGTAAAGAGCCGAACTACAGCGCTGAGCACGTTAATGCGATCACTGATCAGCTTGATAAAGCAGGTTTGCGCCAGAAAGTGATGATCGATTTCAGCCATGCTAACAGTTTGAAGCAGTTCCAGCGTCAGATTGTGGTTTCTGAAGATGTGGGAAATCAGATTGCTGATGGCAATGATGCGATTTTCGGCGTTATGATTGAAAGTCACCTGGTCGAAGGACGACAGGATATTGTTGACGGTAAAGTCGCTACCTATGGTCAGAGTATTACCGATGCTTGTATTGGTTGGGCTGATACGGAAAAAGTACTTCGCCAACTGGCAAGTGATGTCAGCAAGCGCCGTCAGAAGTAATTAAAAACTGAATTGAGAACAACAAAGGCCTGATAGACAATCAGGCCTTTTGCGCTAGGGGTTATATGTCGATAATCACTGAGGCGGATAGTTCTTAAACATCTCGACGACTTGCTCGTCTATAAATTCATCTCTTGATTTTGATGTCATTGTTTCTGTGAGTTTGCGCTGTGATATCGATCGCCAGACAATTTTATTGTTGTCATTATCAATCAGTTCGACGACTAATTTGCCATACCGGTATTCGCGATACTGCGATGGGCTTGTATAGGCCACTCCGACGTTTCGGTGTCTGTAACCAAAGCCGAGAGTGGTACCGTAAGAGCGGAAATCAGATTGTTGCTGTATGTAGTGCTTAACGGTGAGATCGGCTGCGCTGGGTTCAGCGGTAAGTCCTTTGTTATCAAGCTGCGCAGTGATGGCATTTTCGACTCGTGAGGAGTCCAGGGTGATCACCCTGTTAGCAGGAGAAGAGGCAAACTGATAGGTTTTGAATTGGTAGTAGTTAACTTGGGCATCATAGTCAGTGGCGACATCAGCGCTGCAACCAACTATGGCGACGCTGATCAAGATTGGACTAAAAAAAGGCAACATCGCTAGTATCCTTTGATAACGCTACATCACCAATTATAGCAAAGCCGATCTTGCCAACTGGCTGGGGTATCTGTTTGAAAATTAGATTGACAGTGGCTTGTCTTATTCCTATTATCGTCATTCGACGATGAACGAAAGGTGTGAAAAATGGCTTGTGTCACGGTATTGGACGGTATTGAAATCGATGAAACAAAAGAGCTTGCCTTGGCAAGTTTGTCGAAAGCATTGTCGCACCCGGCCCGAGTTCGAATTCTGAGGATCCTGACCCGGCAGCAAGTTTGCTTGAACAGCGATCTTGTCGGTGAACTGGGTTTGGCACAGTCGACTGTTTCTGAACACCTGCGGATTTTGAAGGCTGCCGGTCTGGTGATTGCAGAGCCGAAGCCGCCAAGAACCTGTTTTACGGTAAACCAGGAAAAGCTAGAAGAATTTCGAGAGTTGCTGTCGTATTTATAGAGGTTGGCCATCACGAATGGCCTTTTTTAAACAACAATATATCGTCAATCGACGATTAACTATGCGAGTGTGAAAGCATGGGTATTTTTGAACGTTTTCTAAGTATATGGGTCGGGCTCGGCATGCTAGCGGGCTTGGTGGGTGGTTCGCTGTTCCCTGGTGTTTTCTCTTTTTTGGGCGGATTACAGTATGCCCAGATCAATTTGGTCATTGCGGTGCTGATTTGGTTGATGATCTACCCGATGATGATGCAGGTTGATTTTAAATCGGTTCGTGATATACACCGTCGGCCAAAAGGGCTGATCATTACTATTGCGGTGAACTGGTTGATCAAGCCTTTCACTATGGCTTTGCTTGCTATGTTGTTCATGCGTTATGTATTTGGTGACTGGATTTCGCCATCACTAGGTGAAGAGTACATTGCTGGTATGATCTTGCTTGGTGTAGCGCCTTGTACCGCGATGGTGTTTGTCTGGAGCCAGCTAACGAAAGGTGATGCAAACTATACGGTTGCCCAGGTAGCGATTAATGATTTGATCATGGTAGTTGCTTTTGCACCGATTGCTGCATTCTTGCTAGGAGTAACCGATGTCACTGTTCCTTGGGATACATTATTGCTGTCGGTAAGTTTGTTTGTAGTTATTCCGCTAGTTGCAGGTGCATTAACGCGTCAGTTTGTTCGCAACAAGTCTAAATTGGATAAGCTTTCTGCAACAATGAAGCCGCTTTCAATTATGGGCTTGGTGGGTACTGTTATCCTGCTGTTTGGTTTTCAGGCGCAGACAATTCTAGATAACCCGGTTGATATTGTATTGATTGCAATTCCATTACTCATCCAGACATACCTTATTTTCGCGGTGACTTACGTTTGGATGAAGAAGTGGAAACAACCACATTGTGTTGCTGCTCCAGGTAGTATGATTGGTGCGTCTAACTTCTTTGAGTTGGCAGTTGCAGTGGCTATTAGTTTGTTTGGTATTCACTCGGGGGCGGCGCTGGCTACTGTTGTGGGTGTGCTTGTCGAGGTGCCTGTAATGCTATCGCTGGTGGCTTATGCCAATAGAACAAAGAGCCAGTTTGCATCTGACATGGACTTGAGCGGTGAAGCCAGTTCATAAACATTACTGGCATTAACTTAGCGTTAATTTAGCAATATTATTGTAGTTCTATTATCCAAGACCTCTTATTCCAGATAAGAGGTCTTTTATTATGTCTGGTTATTTTCTTTGCAACCTGAAACCGTCGTTGAATTCAATAGAGCGAACTTCACGGATCCGGATATCGTGCAGCACTTTATTGCTGTGGGGGAATTGGCAATAAATCGCGAATTCTTTATGCAATCCGTTATCAACAAACGCATCTAAAATATCTTTAGTGTCTGCGATGAGTACTTTGTCTTCCATTTTACCGGCCCAGCTGTTGCACTTAAATTCAGTGTAGGGAGCTTGGAAGAGAAGAAATGTGTTAACTCTGAGACGTCCGAAATACGGTACTGAAAATTACAGTCACCTAAGTTGGCATACAAGAAGGCTGGCATACCAGTATGGCAGCCTTTCGGATACTGAGCTTACGCCGTTAGTACAATTTTGCCGACAGCCTGGCCAGATTCCAGACGTTGATGGGCTGCTGATACCTCCCAGATTGAATGGTGTGAGTCATCGATCAGTGGTTTGATTGCTCCGTTATCAACCAGTGTTGCAATTTGAGCAAGGATCTCGCCATGTGAGCAGCGGTTCAGGCCGTGCACCAAAGGGATTAACATGAGCACACTGTGAAAGCTCAAGCTTTTAAGAGCAACTTGCAGCACGTCATTAATTGGCAACGTGGTTGCAACTGAACCATTATATCGGGCGGCCTCGAAGCTGCGTTGAATATTCTCGCCGGCAATTGTGTCAAAAACAGCATCAAATCCATTGCCGCCAGTATATTGGGAGACGTAGCTTTGGACATCTTGCTCCGTCACGTTCACCAAGTTATCGGCCCCCAATGTTGCTGCCGTTTCAAGGTTGTGTGGTAATGTTGTGGCGGTAACCGTTGCACCAAGGTGCTTGGCTAGCTGAATAGCAATATGCCCGACACCGCCTGTAGCACCATGGATAAGCACGTTTTCTCCCGGCTGAACTTTTAGCTTATCGACCAGAGCTTCCCAGGCCGTAATAGATACCAGTGGAAGTGCCGCTGCTTCGCGCATGCTCAGAGAGGAGGGTTTTAGTGCCATTAAATCTGCGTCGACCAACATATACTCGGCAAGGGCGCCGTCTGTTCCCGCAATACCACCGGCACAGCCATAAACTTCGTCGCCAACCTTGAATTTGGTTACGCTGTCATCTACCTCTATAACAACGCCAGCAACATCACCATGTAAGATTTCCGGTAGGTTTGCTGACCAAGGAGTCTCGGTCGAGCGCAACATGGTATCAAGTGGGTTAACACTTGTTGCCTTTACTGCAATAACCAAATGTCCAGCCTTGACCTGTGGCTTCTCTCGCTCAACCTGCTGAAAAACATCGCTGTTACCCAGGGATTTAATGACCATTGCTTTCATAATGTGTTCCTTTTGAAACCTAGTGTTTAAGTGGTTGTCATCATAATTATTGCCTTGACAGCTAACAATGCAGCAACGGTAAATACACTTTTGTCTTTTATGCAAAGGTGGTTTAATGTGCATATCAGTTTTAATCTCGAGGTTTGACATGATTACTCGATTGCAATATTTCAACTGCGTGGTAGAAACAGGCAGTATTTCAGAGGCCAGCCGAGTTTTCGATGTGCAGCCTTCATCGATATCTCGCCAAATAGCGACGTTAGAGCAAGAGCTAGGTGTGAGGTTGCTAAATCGTACCACCCGTAACCTGGGGCTCACCGAGGCAGGCCAGCGTTACTATGACTATTCGCAGCGCATCGTTGCCGAGCTTGATGAGGCGAAGCGGGCCGTTAACGATTTACAGCAAAGTCCGAAAGGACGGCTGAGAGTCAGTATGACGGTTGGATTTGGTGAGTCTGTCATCTTGCCACTGATACCAGACTTTCTGGCTATGTATCCAGATATTGATGTTGATCTGGAACTCACAGAGCGGGTCGTTGATTTGGTTGAAGAAAATACAGATGTGGCCATACGCAGTGGCCGCTTGCCAGATTCAACCATGATAGCCAAAAAGCTGCTAGCCAATAATTTCTTGTTATGCGCTAGTCCGGAGTATCTGGCAAAGCGAGGAACACCTGACTCACCCCAGTCGCTCAGTAATCATCAGTGTATTCAATATGGTTATGCGGGATGGCGAGAGTGGTATTTGATGGAAGCGCCCATCACGAGGCTCGATATCTGTAGTGCCATTACGGTAAATACGGTGAATGGACAAAAGCAGTTGTTACTTAGTCATGCCGGTCTCGCGCTGATGCCGCTGTGGGCGGTACAACAAGAATTGCACCGCGGTGAACTGATTAACGTGCTGCCACAACACACCTTTAGTCCCTATGAAGTAATGAGCTCTACCTATGCTATCTACCTAAAGCGTGAGCTGGTGTCTCCAAAGATTCGGGTGTTTCTCGATTATTTGAGCCGTCATATCTGATGAGGCAGGATTCAGTATTCCGGTGCCTTTGGGTATATGCTTAGTAACATGCTTGCGTGAAAATAGACGATGGTAAGATGAGATGGCGTAGGGGTATTGCTGAATATGAGTAAAACCAAGATCTTGTTTGTTTTTGCATGTGTATTTACGGCATCGTGTATAAGTGATCTTTATTCGAAGCCTACCGCCAACACCTCTGATGATATTTCAACAATCTCTGAGCAGTTTGTGAAAGCGACCCGCGGGGGTGTATTGGATGTAACAGCTGTTATCCCCGGCAAGATCTACCATCCGCGTGATGGTTACATTAGCTATGAACGGTTTTGGTGTATTGATGAAGAAAAAGGATCTGTTGAAGAATATATCGAGTTAATGGCACAGGTCTGTAAATTGAAAGATGGTGTTTTCAAAGGGGAGTGGTGTGTGTCATCAAATCATCACCTGCCTTTGTTTAGTGCCACGATCGAGCAGAACGGCACCACGTGTACTGGCGGTGATCTCACAACCATTATTCACAATAGGGAGCCGATTTCTTCAGCAACAGCCAGTGAATGGTTGATAACCGCCGAAGCCTTTGGTTTCGAACGGGAGGTTAAATAGCCCAACGTTGTTTTAGCTTACCGCTTAGCACATCGATCAGTGATTGGGTGTTGAGGGACAATCCAGCACTGTTTTTGTTAATAATTTCCGGGCGTTGGCCATGTTTTGTCAGGTCGTAGCTAAGAAATTGTTTGATATCGTTGAAATAGAAAATCACACCTGTGGCGTCACTCTTATTTGGGATCGAGAAATACCCAGATGAAGAGACGGTAAAGGAAAGCTCGTATGGATACTGGCTGATGATCTTTTCGGCGTACGCATGGGTAAATCGCTGTTTGATATCCGCTGACTGATAAAGATTTGAGAAGGGCTCAAGGGGGGAAACAGATAAGTTGAGCTTGCGAATAAAGGCCTCGGATTGTGTGTCAATGCGCAGGTTTTCATCGAGATAAGCTAAGTTGAGTACTTCGTCCCGTTGCTGCTTGATATGAACCAGTTCTTGTTGGTAGCGGTGAAGCAGCAGCGCCGACTCTCGTTCGTTTATATAAGTTTTTTCTCTCAGTGCCCGTCGAGCCTGCGCAAGTTGGTAGTTTAGGTTATCGGGAAAATGTTGTGTGTTATTTGCTGTATCAAAGTAGCCATTGAGTTCGGTCATCGCATGCCATATATCAGCTGCATAGCTATCAATCAATTTCGATGCTTTTTCTTTCAAATAGTCAGGAAAGGGGGCTAGCAACTGATCACGGTTGATGTATACACAGTTCGTTGTGACTGTTGTCAGGAGTTCTGATATTCCGTGAAATTGCCGACAAATGCCATGAGGCCGATTGTCATAACTGAACGTGAGTTCATCAATTAGCTTGATGCTGGAATCATGGTTATTGATGGTGCGCTGTAATGCTTGACGAAATGCCGCTGAGAGTTGGTTATATCGACTAGATTGAGATTTTACCTTTGCTTCAAGTGAGTTAACTCTTTCTTGATAAGTGATCTCAGACGTTTCTAAAAAGTGAATCTTATTGCTCAGTTCATATATTGAATGGCGATAGTTCTTCAGATCTTTGTCGATTTTCCGCTGCATTCCAACTGCTATCGCGTCAACGTTACTGAGGTAACTGAGATAACGTTTTTTGGATTTTTCCAGAGCTGTGATGAATGAAGCCGCTTCAGGCAGGCTTGTTTTCTTGAACATAGCCTTTAACTCGGCGAGATCGCCTAGAAAGTTAGCGTGTTGCAACCAATGATGTTCGAGCAGGTGAGAAGAAAGAGTATGAATATGACTGTACTCTTCAGGAACCGATAATGGGCTGTGTTGCTTTGTTACGATAAGGCCTGAAATAGCAACATCTTGATTGTATGGATCAATGTTCAATGAACCAAGATCGAGTTGGTTTTCAGTTTTGCATGCCGCCAGACCGTAAATGGCTGTAACCACGCATAACTTTTCAATAACATTCATATCTACTGAAACCTGGCTGCCTTTCTTCTTGTTTTCGGAGGAGTGTACCGAGAAAATATCAATATGCAATTGATTTATGTTGTTGTTTTTAAGTGTGGGTAATAATCACCCAATATGCTGTTGTTTCTGATATGGCTTGGTTAGAAGAAATAATTTTTGTCAATGGCATCAGTTATCCTGCTTAAAAGTTAGTCTTTTGTTCTCTTTGTGTTAAATTTAACTGGACGGACCAGATAAGGGTATTATTCATGAATTGGAACAAATTGGAAGTGACAGAAGAGCAGGGCATTGTGACGGTGGCGCTAAATCGGCCGGAAAAGTTAAATGCGCTGGATATGGAAATGTTTCGTGAACTTGATGCGGTCAGTAAGCAGTTGAAAAAGAGAAAAGATATACGCGCTGTGATCCTGACCGGGAACGGAGGAAGCTTTAGTAGCGGGCTGGATATAAAAAGTGTCGCGACTTCGAAAAGCAAGGCTTTGCGATTATTGGCAAAAATTTTGCCGGGGAATGCCAATTTAGCCCAAAGGGTCTCTCGGAATTGGCGTCAGATCCCTGTTCCGGTTATTGCAGTTATAGAAGGACGCTGTTACGGCGGCGGACTGCAAATTGTGATGGGAGCGGATTTCAGGTTTGTGACTTCCGACAGTGAGCTTTCTATTATGGAGGTGCGTTGGGGGCTGGTCCCTGACATGGCCGGATTACTGTCGTTAAGAGAGGTGGTGCCTAAAGATGTTGCGATGCGACTTACCATGACTGGTGAGATTGTCTCTGGTAAACAAGCGCAACAACTCTCATTAGTCACTGATGTCAGCGATGATCCGATGGCGGCGGCCAAGGCTTTTTGTCGTCAGATCTCGCAAGCCTCCCCGGATGCACTAGCAGCCATTAAACATACAACGAACCGCTGCTGGACGGGCAGTGAGCGTAACTTGTTGGCAAGAGAAACGTTAAGTCAAATAAGGCTGTTACTTGGGCGTAATTTCTTTATTGCCGGAAAGCGCCAGCGCTCCAAGAACAACATAGACTACCAGCACCGCCAATCGTTTTGGTAAGCCGCTTCAAAGCTGGGAGCTTACGTGATATTGAAGCCATTCATTTAGCCCTTGATTGTCGTTGCGTCTGATATTGAGGTAGTTTGGGTATAATTCACTGAATCAGATAGAAAAACGCCTTATACTAACAGTATGAAACTTTTGAGGGCGAGCTATTGAGACAAAGTGATAAAGACTCACTAATACTGATTGGCTTCATTTGTTTGTTCACCACTGCGATACATATTGCCAATGTGTTCTTTCGTGGTCAGCTGAGTGATTACGGGCTATTGCCGAGGCATTTTAGCCACTTCACAGGTATTGTTGCTTACCCTTTCCTGCACGGCTCATGGGCTCATCTAATAAGCAATTTGGTTTCCTTCTCGGTATTGGGCTACCTGGTTTCCCGTTCTGGTTTAGCGCGCTTGATCGCGGTGTTTATGATCAGTTGGGTCGGGAGTGGTGTCGGGGTTTGGATCTTTGGCCGGATGCATTTTCATGTCGGGCTCAGCGGTATTATTTATGGTTTGTGGGCTTATTTGCTGGTCTATGCCGTTATGTACCGTAGCCTTAAATCGATAGCAATCGCGGTAATTGTGATGTTCTTATACGGCTCAATGGTGTGGGGATTCATCCCGGCTCATAGCTGGGTAAGCTATGAGAGCCACTTCTTTGGCGCATTGGCGGGCGTGTTGGCAGGTTTCATTTTTGCTCGACGTGATAAACAACGGGAAATCGTCACTTAGTTGGGTGCTTGGTAATAAAGCGATAGATTAAATATTGGAGCGAATATGTTAGTGACTTTTAGTTGCAAGGTGAGCGGAAATGTTGTCATGTTTGGCGATGTAGCAAAACAAATGCTGAGAATGATGGGACAGTGCGAGAATATTCCCGGTGCGATTGATGCTGAGCATATCTCGGTGGCGCTTTCGAATTTGCAGCAGGCGGCGGGCCGAATACATCAGTTAGAACTTGATTCCCGGGAGCACGGAGAACTTCAGGAGCGGGAAGTCGACGCGTGTGATGAGCAAGATGTTGAGCCTGTGATTAGCCTGAATACACGTGCCTTGCCTCTTATCGATATGCTGAAAGCGGCAGAAAAAGAGCAGTGCTACATCATGTGGGAGTAACAGCCTTTACCGCAATATCATGATGCTAATGAACAACATGCAGGGGAGCAAAAGGATCATCACTGGGATCATTGATCCAGATATATTCAGCCTCTATCGCGGTTTTACGAGCAGTTTCTTCATCAAGCAGTTGTGCGATTACTGCCAGAGACAGATCGATGCCTGCTGATACACCGGATGAGGTGAACACCCTGCCGTCTTTAACCCAACGAGCCACAGGATACCAGTTAATATCGCTGCCAATACCGGTAACCCAACGATAACGCTTTTTGTTTGTTGTGGCTGCTTTATCTTTTAGTATGCCAGCCTGCGCCAGCAAGGCAGCCCCTGTTCCGACCGAGCAAATGTAACTGGCATTGCTGCTCTGCTGCTGGAGCCAGTCAATGAGTAATGTATTGGTTATTGCCTGTTCTACGCCCTCACCGCCGGGAACCAATAAAATATCTGTTTTATGAGAATTATAAATACTGAAGTCTGCAACTAGTTTGGGACCTTGTCTACTGGCTACCGGACGACCTGACTGGGAGACAAACTGAATGTCAAAATGCTCGGGCAGGGTGCCAAACATTTCAAGCGGGCCGGAGACTTCCAGCAAATCGAATTGGTCATAGAGCAATACCGTGATTGTAAATTGCGGTATAGATGGGACAGACTGGCTTTCTGACATAGTTATCCAATGAAATAAACGCTCGGTAGTTAAAGCATAGTGAATATATTATGACTCACTCTCAATCCAAAAGTATGAATTGAGAGTGATAGGTGGTGGTGTCAAAGCGGGATTAGATATAAACGCTGATTAACAAGGTAGCAGCTGCCATCGCAATGAGAATGCCCAGAAGCGGCATAACAAACCGTAACCATTTATCGAAGGTTACATTCACCATAGCCAGTGAAGCGAGTACCAAACCGGTAGGCGTAATAAAGGCCATGAGCCCCATGCCAAATTGATACGAGCTGACAATGTTGTCACGCGGAATACCGACCACATCGGCCAATGGCGCCATGATAGGCATCGACAGCACAGCCAAACCTGATGAAGACGGTACAAAGAACGACACGCCTGCAAACAGGAACATCATGACAACAATGAACAGGCCTTTATCCATGCCTTCAACCATCGAGGCACTGGCATGCAGGATAGAGTCACTGATCATGCCGCCATCCATCAATACCGTTACACCTCGGGCAATCGCGATAATGAGTGCGACACCTAGCAAGTCATTGGCACCCTGAATAAACTCGCGGACAAACTCTTTTTCCGGAATCCGGTCAACAAGGGCAATAATGATGGAAGAAACGAAGAACAAGGTAGTCATTTCTTCAAACCACCAGCCTAGGCTGGATACACCGTATACCATAATAAAGAAGGTACTGGCGAACAGAGTCAGAATAATTGAGTGACGTTTTTCCAGCTTAGTCGCCGATGCGTTGGTATCGATGTTTTTAAGGAAACGTTCTTCAATTTCTTTTTTCTGGTTATAGATCAGAGATTGGGTTGGATCTGCTTTTACCTTTTGTGCATAGCGGATGATATACACCATGCAGACAACGGTACCGGCAATTAACAATGCCATGCGTGAACCTAAGCCCAGGGTCCAGTTGATACCGGCTGCGTTAGAAGCAATGATGGTACTGAATGGGTTAACCGTCGAGCACATTGTACCTATAGAAGAGCCAAGATAAATCGCGGCGAGGGCCACAATAGCGTCATAGCCAGCGGCAATAAAAATGGGAACGAGAATAGGGTAGAAGGCAATGGTTTCTTCAGCCATACCAAAGCTTGTACCGCCCAGGGCAATTAAGGCTGTCACTATCACAATGAGCCATTTTTCCCGCCCTGTCATGACTTGTGACAGACGGTTGATACCGGAACCAAATGCACCAGAGTGATTGACGATACCGATAAAGCCACCAATCACAAGAACAAAGAACACGACATCAATAGATTGATACATGCCTTGAATCGGTGCCTGGAATAAATCCATAATCCCTTGCGGGTTAGGATCGACAGTGGTGTAGGAGTTAGGTATACCCACTGGCTTATAAATGTCGCCATTGACGAATTTTTCCAGATCAGCCTTAATGCCGACACTGTCTAGTGTTTCCTGTGTCGCGGGCAGTGTCTCTGTCTGGCCATCCGCATAGGTGATCATAAAACTATCACCTTCGTAGGACAGTTTGTTGTAGACACCGGCATCTACAAACCAAGTCAGCATTGCCACCAGCGCGGCAACACAAAACAGTACTGTATATGCGGAAGGAAAGCTGAGCTTTTTCTTTGTCGGTCTGTCGACAGTAGTTCCATCGGTACTCATAACAACCCCTTTGTTAATTAGATTAGAATTTGAATAATCAACCTAGCTACTTCTGTGGATATATTTGTAAAATATGGATAGTTGAACTGCTTTTGTTGTTTGTTTTTGGGATTTTATTGTAAGTTTGTATTAAAAAACGGCCAAATATCACAATTAGATCATTTCGTGTGCTAGGTGCTGAATATTTGAGACTGCGAGCAAACTTTAAACACCTGTCGGCATTGAAATAGGAGATGTAATGAACTGACTTGAAAGTGAAAAGTTGATGTGGCGGTGATTGTTGAACGAATAGCGAGCACAAAAAAGCCTCCGTTTTCACGGAGGCTTTGCAGTCATTATTTTGTTCGTTTTAGGCTTTATTTAGAGCTTTGGCAATAATAAGTTCCCGCTCAATCTGCTCTTTAACGGCCGCTTCAGTGCTACTGCTTAGCTTTTGCTCCATTTGGGCAACATAACGCTTGAATTCATCATTAGTCGTAAAAATCTTATCTTTTACGTTAATGGATGCCGTGTTGGTATAGCGGCCATTCTTGCTGCTCGGCACTGAAATTTTGCCTTCGTTGATAAGCGCCTTAACAATGTTACGTTCTTTCTCAAAGCCTTCCAGTCCGCTCAGTGCCCAACGGTGCATTTGCTTGCCTTCATATTTGCCGTTCTTCACTTCGGTCAGATAGCGGATGGTCAGGTTACGAATTGTGCCAGCGTCTTCGCCGTATTTTTCTTCAGTATCGAACAGTACCGGAAAATCACGCCCTTCAAGCACACCGCCAGCCTTGGTGAGGTGGCCCATACGGTAGCTGTTCATACCGATACGTATAGGCGTGGTGTCAGTGATCATGTTGCCATCAGTAAACTTCAGAGATTTGATTCGTTGACCCGCAGGTTCTGTCAGGTCAATGGTGTAGGTAACACCGGCAAAGAAGTCATTGGTTGAGTATTTTGATGAGCGGCGCTCTGGGTTAAAGCTGTAGGTAACATCACCCTCTTTAACGCTATTAAAGTAACCGGCAGACCATTCCATGTAGGTCTTCAGCTCTTTGCCCGTCATCTCATAAACTGTGATCTCACCACCGGCATATTGGTAGTTGTAGGCAATATCTTTTGCCTTGATTTTGCCGACATCCAGTTCTGCATTGTCGTTATCGATCTGCAGAGCAATAACATTGGCCTTAGGCGCATAGTACATGCTGGCTTCCTGGAAAAGTGTACTGATGCCTGTATCCTGAATGTGAACCTGAGGAATTCCCTTGATTTCATTTTCTGGCACCAGATCAACACCGGAAAGTTCAGCAATTACACGGTTTGCATTTTCACGCAAGCGCTTATGGTAAGGCGCATAAAGCTCTTCCATTTTTTCGTCGGAAGCCGTGCCTTTAATTTTGTAGGTGTAGCTGTCTTTGTTCACCAACGTGAATTGGTCATTTCTTTCTTCGAACTGCAGGTCGACACGGGAAAGGGCACGGCCGTATTTGTCCGGCTCGGTGATAATGACGCCGTTAATTGTAACCTTATCAATTCGGGTATGCATGTGACCGGCTACGATAGCATCGAGTTCCGGGTTGACGTTGGCAATGTCACGGACACCGGTTGCTTCGATGTTATTTTCATTGTCGATACCCATATGCGCGACAAGCACAATAGCATCAACTTTGTCGTCAATCTGCTTGATGACTTTTTTCACTTCGAGCGCCGGATTGGTAAACGTCACGCCTTGAAGACGGTTCGTGCCTTCGGCAAATACTTGTGTCATTGGTGTATCCATACCAATGAAACCGATTTTAACACCTTGTTTTTCTATGATTTTGTATGCAGGCAGGAACGGGTTGCCATCAGGACGTTTGATGTTACCGCCCAGCGACGTGCCCTTAAACTGAGTCAATGAACGATTAAGTACATTAAGGCCGAAGTCGAATTCGTGGTTGCCCAGTACCCAAATATCATAGTCCATTTCGTTGAAGCCCAGCATCATAGGGTCAACAGGTTCGTCTTTGAACGTCTCGACGAAGTTACCTTGAATGGTGTCGCCGGCATCAACTAGGACCACATTGTTCTGTTTTTCACGGATTGATTTTACCTTGGTGGCAATTTGGCTCAGGCTACCGCGCATATTGAGTTTGTCGCTAGCGTAGTCCCATGGCATGAAGTGGCCGTGAATATCTGAAGTACCAAGAATAGTGACATCAACAATGTCTCCATCTGCGGCAAAGGCCTGACCGGCAAGTGAGAGGCAGATGGCAGAGGCTAAGATATGTTTTTTCATCATTTAACTTATTATTGTCATTGGAATTTAGTTGATGATTCTAAATCTAATACTTAGGGGCTAGAGTGACGGAGATCGCTAAAGTTATGCAATACGTATCTGTGTTTTATAAAATTGTGAGCACAATCGCACATCACTTGGTTGAATAATGACAATTCTGTCATTTAAGGCTCTTTTAGGATGAGGGGAGAGCTAGGATAGTGATGCTTGACGCGGTTAGTGATTTGAAATGAAGTTAGTGGTGAGGAACAAGAAACATCGCGGAAAGAATCGGTTAGGACAACTCACGTTGAAGAAAAGTAAGTTGTCCAGACAAGGTGCTTAGCCTAGTTTAGGTGCATCGTAGTTGCTTGGCTCATCGGAATAAATACACACATTCCATTTTTCGGCAGCCCCTGTTTCGGCTTCACAGTGCTGGGCAAAAAAGCCCTGAATTTCTTCGCGCTGGCAGTGGGCTTCGAAGGCCGCCATATCGGCCCATATCTCATTGAAAGCTATTGGGAATGACTCTCCGGGAGCGAAATCGCTCGGAATGTGGCGCGTAACAATATATTGGATACAGCCATCTTCTCGAAGAGTGTTTGGCTCTAAGGCTTGCAGGGCCTCGAACAATTCCTGTTCGCGCCCGGCCTTGGGCTGGAATTGGGCAATACAATAGACTTTCTTAGACATCTTTGATTTCCTTATCACTTATGAATCGTAATACTTGCTATTAAGCCCAAACAAGGGGCCTAGCCAATAATAGACTTAAAACGGGTATCGTACCGAGAAAGCAAGCGTCTGATCATTAACACCTTTAATTCGCCACTCTGCCCCCATAGAAAAAGCATCGCCAGTATGAAGGCGGGCATAGAGACTAAAGATGGTTATGTCTTCCTCCGCTGCAATAACACCAACCTTTCCGCCTGTTTCAAGCTGGGGCATTATCCAGGCAGATAAGCCGAAGTTCAGCTCAGAAGCCAGGCTACCCATCGATTTGTCATTTTCTTCATTCTTGAAGGACAGTAACTTGACTTGCCCGTTTAAGTCGGTGAACTGGTTAACGGCGGCATGGAAACCCAATCCGGCACCGATGATCCAGTCATTTTCAAAATGACTCTCGGCCTCGGCAATCATATGGGCATTGGGATGAATTTCCTGGCTACCTGCAATACCTAATCCCCCGGGACTTAATGGCACGCGAACTTCAAAGTAATTGTAGGGGAAGTTGGCGGCGGCATTCGCTGCGGAGCTCAGGCCGGATGCGGCAAGAATAACTGCGCTGCACAGCAGTTTGGCAGGGGATAAGGCATTCATGGATCAGTGTCGTACTCTTTCGTATTGAGATATCTGATTATGCCAAAACAAGCGAGTAGATAGCTATTAGAAAATTTCTAGAACATGCTAAAAATCATAATGTTGAGTGTTTTTAAGCATAATTTACTTGAGCAATATCACTTTCTTCTCAGAACCGAACAAAAGGCTTAGAGTAGATCCGTCCTAAACTGATAACACAACATATTGCCATAAAAGGGTTTTATCACTGACATCAATGGATGTGTTCAACCGGGTAAGCTGGTTTGCCGCTGAAGTTCCTTGACGTTGAGGCGAATGTACAGATGGCTGAATCAATAGATAAGCATGAAAGTATTCAGGTGATTGGTGATCCGGTAGCGGAATTGCCAACGAATGTTGACCGGGTCGATGAGTGGAATATTGATATATACCCTTCTGTACTGGTAAATGTCGAGCCTGCTCGTCAAGATGAAATTTTGCTGAAAATCCGTAGTGATGAGGTGCGTCGTCTGCAACCGGTCTTTTGCGTTTCGCGCAGTAAAATGTCGGACGTATTATCAGATGGGTACCTTGAACAAATGCGGCACAGGATCCCGTCAATCATTGAAAAACTCTCGTTATTACACAAGAATCCTCATCCAGAGCCTCTGGATTTGCTGGCCTGGTATTGCTGGCCGCGTTCTCATTTTCACCTCACGCCCGTGTGGTCTGCCATTTATCAAAAAGGCTATCGTTACCCGTTATTGGACTGCCTGGTCGGAATTGAGTCAAACCTTGCCCTGATGAGGGCAGTGGAGCACCATTTGCTGCTTCCCGGTAAACTCATCGACAGAATTCGTCTTTGTCGAAACTGTCAGAGCGGTCGTCTTAACTATGTCGATGTCTGCCCTGAATGTAATAGCATCGATATCCACCTCAAACCTGGGGTGCATTGCTTTGTATGCGGTTACGTCGATGATCAAGACGTATTTATCCAGTCGGGAGTGATGCAATGTCCTAAGTGCTCGACTAAGCTCCGGCATATTGGTGTTGACTATGACCGGCCCTTGGAGCGTTATAGCTGTTATTCCTGCTACATCCGCTTTATTGAGGCTGTCGTCAAAGTACGTTGCCACGATTGCGGAGAAGTACAGTCGCCTGATGATCTCACTGTCTCGCCTATTAACGAGTTTCAGGTCGGTAAACTGGCACGTCAAATTGCTCTTGAAGGTTCGCACCTGCTCCACCTACCTCTTGCATGGGGGGCCCCTATAACGGTTGACCATTTACCCTGGCTCTTACAGTGGACCAGCTCGAACCAGAATCGATACGGCGGTGATAATACGGTGATGCTGATTTGGCTCTCGAATTTATCAGAGGTAAAAATCGATCTCGGCCTGTTGCGGGTTCAGGAGCGTCTCAAGGAGCTGGTCAAACGCATGCAGGGAATTTTTAGGGAAACTGATGTGGTGTGCCAGTATTCTGATGACATCTTAATTTTACTGTTACCGCACACCAGTGAGCGTGTCTGGGAAGCGCTCAGAGACAGGATTGCCAGTTTAAGTGAAGTCGAGGGCCTCGATAAGTTAGAGGTGGTTGTGCAGGTACAGGCATTGCCTGTGCCGGAAGGAAAAAAAGCGGAAGACTGGCTGAAGGAATGGATATCAACTGTGACTCATTACGACGGTGATGTCTTATGAATGAATGGTGGTTTACCGTCCGTTACATCCTGACTGACTTTGCCGGAAATATTGCCAATACGCCGTTGGTGATGGCGATGCTGCTACCGATGTTGCTGGCATTCGAGGTGCCTTTGATGATCCTGACTCTGAGCGGAGTGTTGAAGTGGTTTTCCAGGCAGTATAAGGAACAGGCATTGAAGCGATCCGGTGAGCAGCCTGTTGTCTCTTGTGTTATCACCTGCTATTCCGAGGGAGAAGCGATCCGGGTGACGGTAGATACCTTGCGTGAACAGCTTTATCCCGGTCAGATTGAAATTATTGCCGTTATTGATGGTGCACAGCAAAATGCCCACACCTACCAGGTCGCTCGGGCTTGCTTGCATAACTTTGAAGGCTGTAAAAACCGGCAGTTGGTACTGTTGCCCAAATGGCAACGCGGTGGCCGGGTATCGACCCTGAACTCGGGACTGGCGGTTGCAAAGGGAGAGATTATCATCAATGTCGATGGCGATACGTCCTTTGACAACAATATGGTTGACGAAATAGTGCGCTGTTTTGACGATCCTGACGTACCGGCTGTCGGCGGGGCGCTTAGAGTCCGCAATACCTACGACAGCCTGGTGACCCGGATGCAGGCGTTCGAGTATATGATTTCGATGCACGGAGGCAAAACTGGGTTAAGTGAATGGAATTTAATTAACAATATCTCTGGTGCGTTTGGGGCGTTCCGGCGTGATTTTTTACGCAGCATTGGTGGTTGGGATACCCATACCGCAGAAGACCTCGATCTAACCGTCAGAATTAAACACTATCTTCAGCGCCACCCCGGAATGAAGATTGCTTTTGCCCCAAAAGCGATTGGTCATACTGATGTACCGAATACCATCAAAACGCTTGGTCAGCAGCGGCTTCGCTGGGATGGTGATCTATTGTTCTTATATTTGCGGAAACACATCTTTTCGCTGACACCTAGAATTCTAGGTTGGAAGACGTTTATCTACACCTTGGTATTCGGCATTGGTCAGAATATTGTCTTGCCTTTGTTGGTCACTATCTATATGTGGTGGTTAGTCTTTGCCTATCCTTCGGAGTTTGTGGCCGCCATTATCATTGGGTTGTACCTGATTTATTGGGTGTTTTCTATCATCAATTATCTGGTATTTGTTATAGCAGTGTCGGAGCGGCCGTTGACAGATTTGAAAATCGCACTCTGGATTGTGTTATTTCCGATTTATACCTTTGCTGTCAGGATGTGGGCAGCAGTCGCTCTGCTAAACGAGATCTTCCGTAGCTCCCATGAGGAAAGTGGAATGGCGCCATGGTGGGTGCTTAAACGGGGTCATCGTTTTCGCTGGTGGCAGGGGCGCAGTGGCAAGAGGTCTCGATGAAGGTCACGTTCAACTCTCCCAAGCAACAGGATGCCGCCAAGGAAGAAGGCGTCAGGGTGCCTTATGCGCCTGCTAAGCGGGTTGCGTTCAATCTCCGTTGGTATTTTATTCTGATTCTGACATTCAGCCCCGTTGCCTTTCTGCTCTGGTATGTTGGCCGCGACTGGGTGATCACAACCGCGCCCGGCATAGTGACAACAGAGCCCCAGCTCGTGGTTGCCAGTGGTGAAGGACAAATTGATGAGGTCTTTGTCGTAATCGGGCAAGAGGTCGAGCAAGGAACACCTTTAATGAGGGTGACCTCACCATTGCTTCGCGCGGGGATTGCTGAACGGCGCTATCAGCTCTCACAGTTGAAGTTTGACTGGCGACGTTATAATCAGGCCAAAATGGCAGCCCTTGACGAAGAGATCCGTATTGCCAAGGAAGGGGCGGAAAATCAAGAAACGGTGTTTAAAGAGTATGCCAAGTACAAAAAGCAGAATCTGGTTTCGAGTGCCGATTTTGCTGCTGTTTTGCAAATTCGCACTCAGTCTCAGTTGATCTACCAGCAGGCGCTGCAGCGCAAAGTGGACGAAATGAGACAAATACAAGAACTGGTTTCTGCAGGGGCGCAATCAATGGCAATGAACGAGCTGAAGCGAGATTTGGCTGAAATGGAAAGCCGGTTAACTCAGCTTCAACCAGTAGCTTTTAGTAATGGGCGAGTGGTTGATGTGTTGGTGAAACCCGGTGACTGGGTTTTTGAAGAAACCCCTTTACTGCTATTGGCTAGGGCTTATCAATATCAGGTCAATGCTTATGTGTTGCCGAAATATATCGAAAAAGTTCAGCAGGATGAGAAGGCCGTTATTCAGTTTTCGAGCGGCGAAGAGCTCAGGGCTAGAGTCGGGCGGGAGGTCGAACTCGCCGATAAAATACCGCCTCAGCTGGCAGGCCCCTTTGAAGGTCAAAAAAGTATGCTGAAGGTGAAGTTGATCCTGGAAGAGCCCATTCCCGACAAACTGAAAATTGAAGGTTTGCCGGTTATGGTGAAGTTTAACTAGATTGCCGTGACCATTTTCTTAAGTAGTTTAATCATGGTTTTTTGCTCACTTTCATCAAGTGAAGACAACATCTCTTGGTTGACGGCAACAGGGAGATGAATCACTTCGTTTTTTAGTGCTCTCCCTCTATCTGTGAGATAGATTCTGTATGAACGGCGGCTGTTTGGGTCATCGCGCCTTTCAACCAGCCCAAGTTTTTCCAATTTGTCTAGTGTTCGCGTAGTTGTAGAGTTCTCTACTTTGGATTTTTGTGAAATGTCACGCTGAGTGACACCTTCTTCTTCCCACAAACACATCATGGTTGGCCAGAGGGCAATAGACAGCCCATGCTTTTTTAATTCGGTATCAAAGGTTTTAGCGGCTTTATTGGCAACAACATTTATTAACCAGCCAAAACTTTCTTGTCGATCAAAGGTTGTACTCATGAGGATCTTTTAGTTAATTCAATCGCTTTGGGCACTATAAGGGAAGTGCGTACGTCTTTTCAATCTGTATATGCTGATTTGACCTTCTTACGAGGCTATCAGGAAGGTCCCTGGCTTTCATAATTATTCTCCTGTTGCGAGGTCATTGTTGATCATTTACACTGCAATCATTGCTTACGCAATGATTGCAGTGTAATCTAAATGAAAGGAATAAAGGAAAGCAATTATGAAAACTAGCACTTTGAAGAAAGTACATAAATGCGCGGCGGTTTGCGCCTTCCTGCTAATCGCGACATTTTTTACCAGTACTGTTGTGGCCGAACTATGGGGAGATTTAGCTATTGTCACCCAGGTTAAGCAAAGTATCCTGGCTTGTGTGTTGTTACTTGTTCTTGCCATGATGGCAACAGGCATCTCGGCGAAGAAGCTCTATAAGGCAAAGGCCAAAGGAGTATTTGCCAAGAAAGAGTTGCGTATGAAAATTGCTGCCACCAACGGCGTTATTATTTTGATTCCAGCCGCGTACTTTCTTGCGACATGGTCTGCTATCGGCCAGTTTGACCAAGTGTTCTGGACAGTACAAATAATCGAACTTGTTGCTGGCTTTACCAATGCCGTGTTAATCGGATTGAATATTCGTGATGGTATTCGGTTAGGAAGAACACGTCCGACTACGAACGCAGTGTAAGGCTTACCGTAATCACGGCGTGATCGGTACTTTGGCTGTCCCGCTCGAAAATTGGGTTAATCAAGTGCCGATCATAAGTATGATAGTTGCTCACTTCCGCCAGGCTTTCTTGGTACTTTGCATCAAACTCGCAAGATAGCAGAATGTAATCCAACACCGAGCCCTTAGTGCCGAAATAATGGCTGTAGGGGCGCTGTAGTTGTGTCGGCTCATCGTGCTCTGATGTTTGGCTGGCTGCCTGAAATAATGTCCAGCTGTCGTTGAGTTGATAGGGGGTTAACAGGTGGTTAATGCTGTCTTGATTGCGTCTTCGTACATGATGGGTCAGAAGATGCTGGAGCACACCATCTTGCAAGTTGTCATTGAAATCCCCCATCAGCAAGATTGGGTTTCCTGATTGCGCCCTTTGCTCGATGATTGCTGCCAGTAATAGCGCGGCCTCTGAGCCTCGCTGAATGGCTGAAGCCCAGCTCCCTGTTATTTCGGCTGTAAGGGCTTCTACAGCATAGCGACTACTGTCAACTGGTGTGTCGATTTCACTGTTGCCGGGGCGCTTGGATTTGAAGTGCACAACATAACAATCGCATGGACCAAAATGGGGAATATCGATTGTTGCCCTTATCGGTTGACGGCTGAATTGAAAGTCACCCTGTAACCCCATCGATTTTGCCAGTTCAGCGTTTGGCTTAACGGGTGATGTTGCATTTATCGGGTAGCGAGAAGCAATTGCTACAACCGGGCTCTGATAGATGTAATCATCAACGAGCTCAGCTTCATCTATCACGGCAAAGTACGGGTATCCTTGCTCCTTAACTAACAATTGCAATGATTCAGGGCTAAAGACTTCCTGAAAGCCAATGATGTCCGGCTGCTGCTCAATTAGATAGTTGCTGATCCAGTCTTGCTTTTTCTGCCATTGATCCAGGCTGTAGATATTTTCGAAATCATAGAAGGCATAAGGTGGTTCAAGATAATTGCATAAATTGAAGGTCGCCACTTTGATGGTGTCAGAGTGAGGAACAGATGAGCAGGCTTTGTGTGACAAAATAGGGCGTCTCTGTGTGGAGTATACACAGGCATTATAACAGGCTTGTTATACGTTTAGCTTGCTCTTGAAAAATATGGCCCCAAAAAACATGTGGCCGCTAAAGTATTAGCAGCCACATAGTGGGTATGTTGCAGGTGTTTAAATTCTTCTCTTAAGCCATTAAGCGCTCAGGGCCTGTTCCAGATCTGCTAGAATATCTTCGATATGCTCGATGCCTACCGAGAGACGGATCATCTCCGGGCTCACCCCGGCTTGATGCTGTTCTTCTTCGCTCAGTTGGCGGTGAGTTGTTGATGCCGGGTGACAAGCCAGTGATTTGGCATCACCAATGTTTACCAGGCGTTTGAAGATTTTAAGGCTGTCATAAAAGCGAACACCTGCCTCGTAACCGTCTTTCAGTCCGAACGATAAAATGGCTGAGGGTTTACCTGCCATGTATTTCTCCGCCAGCGGATAATACGGCGAATCAGGCAAGCCGGCATAGCTAACCCAGCTTACTTTGTCATGATTCTTCAGGAACTCGGCAACTTTAAGTGCATTTTCAGTGTGGCGCTCCATCCGCAGAGGCAGGGTTTCCAACCCTTGGATCAGCATGAATGCATTCATCGGAGACAGGGCAGAACCGGTATTGCGAAGCGGTACGGTACGAGCGCGGCCGATAAACGCGGCATCACCAAAGGCTTCGGTATAGACCACACCATGATATGAAGGCTCAGGTTGGTTAAACACCGGGAAGCGATCTTTGTGCTCCGCCCATGGGAATTTACCGGAGTCGACTATAACGCCGCCAAGGGTTGTGCCGTGACCACCAACGTATTTGGTCAGGGAGTGCACCACAATATCAGCACCAAACTGAATAGGTTTACACAGGACAGGCGTGGCGACTGTGTTGTCGACAATAACCGGCACTCCTTGTGCGTGAGCCAGTTCGGCAATGCGTTCAATATCGACAATGTTGCCGGCGGGGTTACCGATACTTTCGCAGTAAACGGCTTTGGTATTGTCATCAATCAATTCTGCCAGGCTTTCAGGGCTATCATCTTTGGCAAATCGTACTTCGATACCTTGTTTCGGCAGCATATGGGCAAACAGGGTGTAGGTGCCGCCATATAGCTGGGGAGTCGAAATAATGTTATCGCCAGCTTCTGCCAAAGCGAGAATGGCATAGTTAATTGCAGCACTACCAGCACTGACAACAAGGCCGGCAATGCCACCTTCAAGAGCCGCCATACGCTGCTCCAGTACATCGTTAGTAGGGTTCATAATTCGGGTATAAATATTACCCGGCACCTCAAGGTTAAACAGATCCGCTCCATGCTGAGCGTCATCAAATTCATAGGCCACAGTTTGATAAATAGGTGTAGCTACAGACTTGGTTGTCGGATCTGTTTCGTATCCATAATGTATCGATAGCGTTTCGTCTTTCATTGTTCTTCCTTGATTGAAACTGGTGAAAATACCCGTTGGTATTATTATCACTAACCAGTATGTCAAAGGACGTTGTCAAAAACTATAGCTATGATTTTTCATGGGTTTGTTCGAAATAATATGCGAACTAAATCATTTTCCCCAGCACATCATTTTCAGGTCTGTCAAAGAATCGGTGTTTTAGCGCACCCGCAATATGAGCACACAGAACACCAATCATGCCGTAAGCAAGGTATTTATGGATTGTGATCATAAATTTTGTGGTGTTGTAGTCTTTTTCTATCGGGAACAGTGGTAGTTCAATGCCGAAAAACCAGATTGAATGTAGCGGCGGAACACCGGGAAAATCGGGAACAGCTGATGAAGCGATATAGCCGACAACCGGAATACTGAGCATAAATCCATACAGAGTGTACTGAGCGGTTTTAGCTGCTATACGTTCATGCAGGGGCAAGCTTGATGGTATCTCGGGAATTTGACTTCGAACTCTTACTACCAGGCGAATAAAAACCAGAATAAAAGCTAATACGCCAAAGGCTCTGTGCCAGTGGTATAACGCGAACTTATCAGTAGATTCCATCGGAAGGGCCGCCATATAGAGCCCAAGAGCAAGGAGCCCGATAATGAGTGCTGCCATAATCCAGTGCAACAGCCGCATGGATAATGAAAACTTATTGGTTGGAGTGGTTCGCTTCATTGTTTGTTCCTTTTCATAAGGCATCACTATGGGGAGTTGGTGTTCCATGTAAGCAGCAATGCCGTCGCTAACATGACTGTAGAGTTACATAATTTTCATATGAAGATTAATTGGGTGAATATGGATATATATTTTCCATATGACTTTTAATAATGGTTTGAAAGTGATAGTAGATGCCTTTCAGTGAATTGGCTTGTGGTGGCTGTTGTTATGAGTGAGAGTTTTTAGGTGAAAGTGTGAAGTGTCTCTAAATCGGTTTTGCCAGGATGTAACTGAAGGGGAAGGGGTATTAATTGCTTATTGAGTTTGGTTATATCGAAAAAGAGATGAGTTATTTAGTGTTAATAAGGAAATTGAATGTCTGACTATGGTTTTTGGTTGTTGTTTTTTTCGACGGCACTTGCATTGAATATCGCCCCGGGGCCAGATTTGTTTTATATCCTCACCAAAACGATAGCCAGTGGTAAAAAAGTGGGCATAGCCTCTGCACTTGGAGTGTGTACAGGTGCTTTGTTTCACGTATTTGCTGCCGCTGTTGGACTGTCGGCTGTATTAGCTTCATCAGCATTGGCATTTACAGTAGTAAAGTATATCGGGGCAGGCTATTTGATCTATTTAGCCTGGCAGTCATTTTCTTCCTCTGGATCTTTGTTGAATATCGACGCAAAACATGGGCTGAAAGAAACACCGATGGCGGCTTTTAAGCAAGGCGTGTTGGTTGATATTCTAAATCCTAAGGTTGCTATCTTTTTTATGGCCTTTCTGCCTCAGTTTGTCCGTGAGGGACATGGCTCTGTTACGTTCCAGCTCATGTATTTAGGACTCTTGGTTATCGCGGTTGCAATCATCGTTGAGGTTATCTATGTGTTAGCCGCTTCTATGCTGACCCACAAACTGAGAAGTAACCAACGATTTAGCCAGTGGTTAGATCGCTTCGTCGGAACGGTATTCGTCGTGTTGGGTATCAAGTTAGTTGCCAACAGTTAACGCTGCTGTGAATAAAGGGCTGTAGAAACATCTTGCTATACTTATGGCATCGAAATGATGTTTTTGTCGGGCAGGTGATGATGTGAAGAGTTTCTACGCTGTTGTATTGATGCTTTCGATGTTCGGGTTCACTGGTTGTTCCAACAATCCTTACGGTGACTCGTATGGTGTTGCCGATACGCGGACAATCCAACAAGTGCGATATGGGACCATTATGAAAACTGAGCCGGTCAGCATTGAAGGCGAAGGGCAGGTTGTCGGTGCCATAGCCGGTGCTGCTGTTGGTGGTATTCTTGGTTCAAAAATCGGTGGGGGATCAGGTTCGGATATTGCAGCAATCGGTGGTGGTGTACTGGGTGGTGTTGCCGGTAGTAAAGCGGCCGAAGGTGTTTCCCGACGAGACGGTGTCAACCTGACCATCAAGATGGATGATGGTGACACCATTGCGATTGTACAGGAGGTCAACCCGAGCATGATCTTTCAGGTCGGGCAAAGAGTCAGGGTGAACATAGATGGAAACACGGCACGGGTGGTACCTGAATAGCTTGTACACATAGCCGTATAGCCGTTAACTGATCAATAGAACCACTGTAATTGTCGCAGTGGTTTTTTGTTATTCGTCATAGAGGTAGTGCCCGTTTTACAAACGAGGTGGTAAAGGTGTTTCTATTCGGTGTAAGGTGATGGCACCTATCTATCAGATCTATCTAACAGACCGATTAATCATGACTTATTTATCGTGTGTTGAAGTAGAGCCAAAGGTTGAAGCTACCGCCGCCGTCATTTGGCTGCATGGACTCGGTTCCAATGGCCATGACTTCGAGGCTATTTTGCCTGAGCTGAACTTACCGCTAGATGCACCAGTTCGTTTTATCTTTCCTCATTCGCCATCGCTAGCTGTAACCATCAATGGCGGAATAGTGATGCCTGCCTGGTACGACATCCTGGAAATGGGGGCAGGGCGAAAACTGAATACCGAACAACTTCTGGATTCGGCAAGGCGAGTTACTGATTTAATTGAGCGTGAAATGGAACGTGGTATTGATAGTGAGCGTATATTGGTTGCTGGCTTCTCACAAGGCGGCGCAGTCGCGTATCAAGCCGCACTGAGCTTTCAGCACAAGCTGGCTGGTCTGCTTGCACTTTCTACCTATTTTCCGACGTCTGACATTATCACAATTAGTGAAGCGAACAGGCATATCCCGCTGGAAGTGATGCATGGCAGCTATGATCCCGTGGTATTGCCAACCATGGGTGAGGACGCTGTCAGTGACTTGCTGGCTGCTGGTTGTAAACCAAACTGGCGGACATATCCGATGGAGCACCAGGTTTGTATGCCTCAGATCCGTGATATTTCGGCCTGGCTACAAGACATTCTGAAGTTGTAGATTCTGAATCGAAATATAACAAACGAGTAAGATGATTTTCTGCAGTACTAAAAAGCCACGCATTCGTGGCTTTTTACTTCAATGTTCGAGTCTTATCTCAAGGCTAAGCTTACTTGCCAGCAATTTTAGCCGCTAGCAGTCCCTGCATTGCGTAAACGTTGGTTTTGCCGTTAAATTCCAGAGCAATAGGCTCAGACTGGCCGGAAATCCACAGCTTTAGCTCTGCATCTAGATCGAAATGACCCGTCGTTTCAACGGTATACATAGTGATAGATTTAAAAGGCACCGAACGGTATTCTACTTTTTTGCCTGTCATGCCTTGTTTGTCTATCAAGATCAAACGACGATCTGTCAGAACAATCATGTCTCGAATTAACTTGTAGGCAAGCTCAATCTGCTCATCGGCACCGAGTATGGTGGCAAGCTCTTCCGTTGCCTCTTCGTTACTCATTTCGCCGGCATTACCTAATAGTGCGTCGAATAGTCCCATCATTATTCCTTATTGGTTATAACAAAATGTATAGATGAAGTTGTCAGCAGGCTTGTTTTCTCAGGTAAGCAGTAACCGACGCTTTTGCTGTCCGGGAGAGCTTCTGCATCACTGAAAATTCAGGCATGGTGATCCGGTGATCTGATTTTAAATCTTCCAGCATTAACAGCCACAGTTTGGCCGTCATTTCGGAATCTGCCAGGGCCCGGTGGAAGACGCCGTCGTTGTCGATATCTTTATAGGCAACTAGGGACCCGAGCTTATGGTTTGGTGCCTGCTGGTACAAACGGCGAGCAATGAGCATGGAGCAGGCAAACTGCCCATCATAGCTTCGGCCTATGCTATCCAGTTCGGCATCGAGGAAACGCTGATCAAAGGAAGCGTTGTGAGCAACGAGGTTATACCCGGCAATAAAATCGGCAAACTGATCCATTACTTCGTCACAGGCTGGAGCATGTTGCAGCATTTGGTTGGTGATACCGGTATAGCCTGCAATAAAGCTGCTGACTTTGAAGCCGGGATTCATCAATTGCTGAAAGCGATCCACAACGATGCCGTTGTCTATTTTAACTGCACCGATTTCAATGGCACGATCGCCCATGTTCGGTGAGAGTCCGGTGGTTTCGAAGTCGAGGACGATAACAGTGTTGGCTGCCTGGGAGGTTGTCACGAAATAAGCCTTAGTCTGGCGATAAGAATGACCTTATTGTAACTGTGCGCTTTGAGGAAGCCAATATACCTTCGCTGTACATGACTAAGGTTCTCTCATGGCATTGACCTACTCCAGAGTATAAAAACAAACAACTACCGGGCGTTATAGACTATCTGAGTTAAAACGGCTCCTTCCGAAGGAGTCGTTTTTTCCATATTGTGAATTCAGCTTAATCTGTTAATTCGTATCAAAAATAATCATTTGTGCCACTTATATACAAGTGTATGATAATTAACTAGTTGAGTATGGGTTGAGTCTTATTGTATGGATGGAAAAAGGCTAGTTAGATGTTGTGGGGCTATAGCTGCCTCACTATTGCTGATGGCTTGTAATCAAGTGCCGGATTCGCAACCGCTGGTGGAGGATAGCCAGTGGCAGCAAGGTCAGTTGGATAATGGGCTGAAGTACCATTTAAGGTCAGTTAGCGGAGAAGCTGTTTCATTTCGTTTATTGGTTCATGCGGGCGCTGTGGATGAAACCGCTGAGCAGGCAGGGTATGCGCACTTCCTTGAACATATGGCTTTTCTGGGCAGTGATGGCTTTGATGCCGGAAAAGTTGAATCTTTGTTCGTTGGTGCCGGTGTGACGTTTGGCGATGATCTGAACGCATTTACCTCTCATGATGTCACGAGCTATCAAATCGATCTTCCTAATAACAAACGTATGGAAGATGCCATTGTCTGGTTGAGCGACATCGCCACTGGAAAGCTGACGTTGGATCCTGCGCTTATTGAAAATGAAAAAGGCGCGGTATTAGGCGAATTTCGACTAAGGCAACGTGGTGACAAGCCAGCTGAGCTAAAGGCCTTTGAAGCCTTGCTGCAAGGCAGTCGCTATGAAGGCATTGATGTACTCGGGACTCAAGACAGCGTTAAGAACATAAGCCGCGATGGCTTGCAGGCGTTTTACCTGGCTCATTACCGGCCTCAGAACACTGAGCTGATTATTACCGGCGATATTGATAACCAGCGTCTGGAGCCGATGATTGCTCGATATTTCAACAAAGCAAACATTGTTAGTGTGGGGGAAGGTGAAGGTGTTGATACTGAAAACGCCGCTATTGAGTCTGGTGATGAAGGGATCGCGAGCCTGACATCGGAACCCCTATATCTCACAGGGGCCGCTGGCCAGCAAGCCGGAATGAGCCTTCTTATCGAATTGGGTGACAGTCGTGTAACGACAGATCTGCAATACCAGACAATGCTTCTCGAGGATGCTGTGCTTCGGGCTATCAGTCGTCGATTGAATGATCGACATATTGAAACGCAGTCGCCATTGCTTGGCTCATATAGCTTTCCCACCCTTGTGATTGATCGTTATATAGGGGCGATAGGTGCTGATTTTGCCGAGTCTGATCGGTTGATAGCGCAACAATTCTTTGCTGAAGAACTAGCCAGCTTGCGTGACCACGGTGTCGGTACCTTTGAGTTTGAGTCTGTTAAAGACTCATTTCTGAATGAGATTAACGGCCTGGATACACAATGGTTGAACAAACGAGCGGTTGACTACTCTGAAGATCGCCTTAATGCACTCATTTTGGGCAAGACACAACAGTCGAAGGAAGCGGTTCGTAGCCAGTTACAACAATTTGTAAACCAACTGGATCAAGCGAAACTGAACAAAGCAATCAAGTCGTACCTTAGTGAATCAAGTAATAAGCCAGTATTTGTGGTTACAAGGGAAGACGGTGTAAGTAAAGCCGAAGCGACATCTTCTGAGTTTACAAAGCAGTTCTCAGCAAAAGGCAAGGCGCTGATAATGGCTTCTTCAGCGATGGATATTCCGATGCCTGAGAAGGGCGGCGAAATTACTTTCTATGAGGAGTTAGAGCCAACAACCCATCGTTGGACACTGGAAAATGGCATTGACGTTTGGTTACGCCAGATGCCTGAAGCTGGTGACAGAGCCTATGTATACTTAATGTCATCCGGGGGGATGGCGGCATTGCCATCTGAATTACGTTATGCGAGTACATTAGCCCCTCCGGTACTTGCACGCAGTGGTTTGGCAGGTGTTTCTGCCTCAAAACTTGAGAAGTTGCTTGTTCGCCACAACACCTATGTTGAGTCAGTATTGTGGGAAACCTCTCATGGTTTATACAGTGAGACGGCCAAACAGGAGTTACCATTTGCTCTCTCGGTGTTGTATCAGGCGATGACGGGTGCCAAAGTCGACGAGCAGTATTTTTCTGCTGTCCAGCAAGAGAGTGTCATTGATCAGGGGAACTGGTTATCTTCTCCACTTGGCAGCTATGTCAGTCAGGTAGTTGGAACGCTTTATCCTGCTGACAGTACATTGCAATTACCGACTGGGGAGGATATCCAGCAAGTGTCATCGGATCAGGTGCAGGCAGTTGTTGATACCTTGATGCGGAAGAAACGGAATTTTACCTTGGTTGTCAGTGCCGATATTGAAGTCAGTGATTTCAACAGACTGCTTAGACGCTATGTGGCGGGTATTTCTTTTGAGGCTGAGTCGGGCTCATCTGATATTGCCCCTGTCATTACGGATTATCGAACCAATCCAAAGGTATCGACAGCATCTAAGCAAGTCGAGGAGGCGGTAGACAATACGTTAACCTATCAAGTTCATTTGTTCTCTCAAGGTAAGACGAAAACAACCAAAGATAGGTTTACGGCGGATTTGCTTAACCGACTACTGAACAAGCGTTATCGTGATGAGTTACGCAATGCCCATGGGTTAGGTTATGACCCGTCAGCTCAACTGCTTTGGTCAGATGGTAGCGGTGAGGTATTGGTGATGTTTGGAGTAAACGCTGCACCCGATAAACTCGATGCAGTGCGTGCAAGCACTAGACAAGTACTGGAAAAGGCGAGAGAAGGCTTCACTGCGAAAGAGTTTGCAGTGGCGAAATCACAATTGGCAACCGCGCTGACGCCGGGGCTGACTAACCCGCAGGAGCAAGCGCGAATGCTCAGCAGTTACGTGCTGTTTGACGCTGATCCACTAGCCGTTATTCATCCTGATAAAATCTTGTCTACGTTAACGTTGGAAGAGGTTAATGCATTGTCTGAACGCCTGATAGGTGAGCAAACACAGCAGATGGAATCGATGTTAACGCCTAAAGGGGTTTCTTCGAAAGCGGCTAACCCGGACGCCTGATCAGTTTATTAATTAGGTATATTAGTTCTGACAGGATCAGACAACATGAAGCCCCAAGCTATTCGGGGCTTTGTTGCTATGGGGTTGTGATAGTTTTCATTAATGACACATTTCCCTGTAGTTGCCGGGTGAGATGCCTTTCCAGGAACTGTATGCGCGGATAAATGAATTAGATTCATTGAACCCGAGAAGAAATGAGATTTCTCCTAGGGACATAGACGATTTTTCCAGGTAGTGATCGGCAAGTTCGGCGCGAACGGATTGTAGTACAGATTGGTAGGTTTCCGCTTCAGCAGTCAGTTTTCGCTGTAACGTTCGCTTGCTCATCGCCAGCTTTTCGGCAACATATTCAATACTACTTTCTCCGCTCGGCAGCGCCTCGAGAAGAACGGCGCGAACGCGGTCAACAGTATTGGCGGCCGAGTCAAGATCCGCCAGCTTTTGATTCAGTTTGGCCTCAAAGAAATCCCACATCGCGGCATTCTGGGTCATAAACGGTCTGTTGGCATCATCAGCGTTAAAGCGCATTGAAACCTTGTTGCCGACTTTCATCTTGCAACCAAAATAAGCCTCGTAGTCTTCTATATTCTGAGGTAGCTCTGGAAGTGTTATCTCAATAGGGCGAATTAACTCGCGGGTGGCCAGGCGAGAGAGTTGTGTGAAAAATACAAGTTCCGTCAGGCTTAGCGAGCTGGGTAGTTGGCCCTGATGGCCATAGCAGGAGATTGTTAGTGCAGTTTCGCTATCAGATTGGTGAATATCTAATACCATTGGGCCAATTAAAGGCTTGAACTTGCTCAAACGAGCCAGCGCCGTATTTAGATTGGCGCTGCAAATTGAGGCAAAAATTGGCGCGTCGAACGACTCGACTGTCATATGTTTAGCCAGAAGGAGCGGGAGTTGCCGATTTCCCGCTGTTTTATCAATAGCTTCCCAAATTCGAAAATATTCCATGGGTGAAAGGGTGGCGTGCTCACGGTTGAACAGGTCGGCAGGCAGCCTTGCATGCGCCAACACCATGTTGACGTCTATCTCCATATCACTGAGTAATAGTTTCCAGGTAGGAGAAATGACGAATTTACTTGCCCTTTTCATAGTACACTTTCACCCATAGTTAGTTACTAAGCTTTTTCCATTGCCTGACGTGAGGTTTTCAATATCACTTTTCTTGGCAAAAATGGAATGATCCAGTCTAGCATCAAACGGAGTTTACCTTCATTGAAAGCGACCAGTTTACCTTGTTCCATGGCTTTGTAGCCGCATTCGGCGACAGAGGCTGAAGATTTAGCTTTTTTCCAGATATCGACGCCATCTAGGTTGCCTGCTGCGACAAAATCGGTTGCAACAGCTCCTGGACATAAAGCAGTCGCGGTTACGTTATATTCGCGAACTTCTTCAGCTATTGCCTGAGTAAATGAAGTCACATACGCTTTAGTTGCATAGTAGACTGCCTGCAAAGGGCCTGGAATAAAGGACGCTGTTGACGAGACATTGAGAATACGGCCATTGTTCCGCGCCACCATGCCCTTGAGGTAATAGTGTGTCAGGTTGGTCAATGACACCATGTTTACTTGCATCATTGCCTGGTCAGCTTCCAGCTCACGCTCATGAAATAAACCATGCCCACCAAACCCGGCATTGTTAATCAAGGTGTCAATTTGCAGACCCAAGGCTTCGGTTTGTTCGAAGATACGCTGAGCGGATTCTGGCAGAGAGAGATCTTCGGCTATAACCGTAACATGGATCTTATACTGGGCTTCCAGTTCACTCTTTAGCGTTAAGAGCTTGTCCTCCGAGCGTGCAACCAATACCAGATCGCCGCCTTTTTGTGCGTGAATACGCGCAAGCTCTAAACCTATCCCACCTGATGCGCCAGTAATAAGTGCTGTGTTTGAAGTCGTCATCATCATCTCTCGCTGTATTGGGTTGATGAGTACAGCTTAAGCAATCCAATCGTGCCACGCACTGGCAAAAGGTGACACCTTGCTATCAGAAGGTGTCACTTTCGAAAAGCCATATATTGTGGAGAGCGGGTAGTTATTGAGGCGGCAGCAAAACGAGTTTTCCGACAAACTTCTTAGCCATAAAATCTTGCTGTGCGATGGCAATGTCTTGAAGTAAATATTGCTTGGCAATTAATGGCTTAAGTTCACCTTGTTCTATATACCGAATCAGATTTTCGAATACTGACCGAGGTTGATAGGTACAGCCAAAAAAGCTTAAATCTTTTAGATACAATGTTCTGACATCGAGATCGACGATAGGACCGGCGATGGCGCCGGCAACACTGTATCGACCGCCTTTTCGGAGCAGTTCGGGCAGCTCTGGCCACTGTTTTCCGGCAACAAGATCCAGAACAACATCGACTGAGTTTCGCCCCAAAGAATCCAGCAGATTTTCCCCTCGCGGGATGACTTCATCAGCGCCGAGCTGCATTAATTGTTCGCGTTTATTTTCACTACAAATAGCAATGGCTTTCGCATTGCGCCTTTTGACCAATTGTACGGCAGCAGAGCCAACACCACCGGATGCGCCAGTAATGAGGACAGTATCATTGGCCTTAATATTGGCGCGTTCGATCATATTTTCGGCTGTTGAGTAGGCGCATGGAAACGAAGCCAGTTCAGCATCGCTAAGCGAACTTCGAACTGGGAATGCTTCAGTTGCGAGTACCTTAGTGTATTGCGCAAAACCTCCATGGCATTCGGAGCCAAAAGTTATGCAAGAGAAGTCGTCCTTGGATACCGCTTTCTCTTGCATAGAACGAACTAGTACCCGTTCGCCAATTCGATTTGAGCTGACTTGCTCACCGACAGCAATGATCTCTCCGCAACAGTCTGCACCCTGTATCAAGGGGAACCTAATGGGTACACCAGACCAACTGGCATCATTGTCATTAATTGTCCTAAATCCATCGTGTGCGCCTGCATTGGTTTGCTCTGTCACTTGCTTTGAATACCAGCCAATGCGGGTGTTTATATCAGTATTGTTCACTGCACTGGCACCTACTTTTATCAGCACTTCATCTTTTTCGATTGTGGGTACAGGTAGGTCAGTACGATACGCCAGCTTTTCCAATCCGCCGTGGCCAACCAGTAGCACGCCAGACATCTTTTTCGGTAGTTTGCCCATAGTAAAATTGCTCGTTTTTGTCGTTGATATCAGCAACTATAAAAAAGGCGTATACTTCAACCAAGCTAATAATAATTAATCTTCAATTTAGTTTTTCTTAATTAAAGATTAAGCCATAGATTGTGAAGAACAGTATGACGGAAGTGGATAGAAAGTTTAGGAAGGAGCTACTGCTTGATCTTGAGCTCTTGCACACCTTCAACATGGTGGCAAAGACCGGTGAACTAAAGAAAGCCGCTGAATCTATTTTTCGATCTCAGGCTGCAGTAAGTATGCAGATGAAAAAGCTTGAAGAGGTAGTGGGTTGCACATTGATGGAGCGCAGCAACCGGGGCATACAACTTACGGCGGCGGGTAAAACCTTATTTGGCTATAGTGAACAGTTTCTCAAGCTAAATAGTGCCACCTTTTCCGCATTGAACGAGCGGGATCTCTACGGGCAGTTTAACTTCGGTGTGCCGACAGACTATGCCCCAGATTTTCTGAATAGCTTCATGCCCGTATTGAGTCGGGAAATCCCTAATCTTGAAGCGCAAATCGTCTGCGACAGAAGCCGGAACTTACGGAAGATGCTGGGTACCGGAGAGTTAGATATTGCCATCGTCTCAGGAGAGGCTGAATATCCTGATGGGCTATTGCTATGGAGTGAACGTTTGATATGGTCAGCATCTTCGAGCGTCAATCTGGAGGGAATGACAGAACTGCCTGTCGCTATTTATGATGATAACTGTATTGTTAGTGACATGTGTATCCGTGGATTAAACAATGCTGGCATTCCATATAAGCAGGTATTTATAAGCCCGATTTTAGCAAATATTGTTACGGCTGTTCATTCAGGGTTTGCCGTGTCGCTTCTGCCAGAGTCAATGTTTGATGCGGACAAAGTTCAAGAGATACCATCAGGTATCTTAACGAGTAATTTAGTACTTAATATCCAGATGATTCATTCCCCAATGATAGAAGAACCGATACTAACGAAAGTCGCAGAGTGCCTGCGTCGAGCAAGCCGAGCACAAAAGCTTGGAAAAGCCTCTGATTAAGCAAAATAGCATTCAAAAAAGGCCATCTTAACCGATGGCCTTTGTTCTTAGGGGGAGAGTGTTTATTTTTAATTCTTTCTCATTAATAGCAAGTTACAGGCTCAAGTACTCTTCTAGTTCATTTTTGACGATAGTGACATGCGGGCCGTAAATCACTTGTACACCATTTCCTTTCACAACAACCGCGATGGCTCCCGTTGTTTTTAGACCGTTCTCATCAACCTTTGTGGCGTCGTCCAATGTCAGTCGTAATCGTGTTGCGCAGCAATCAACATCTTTGATGTTTGTGGCCGTGCCCAAGTGTTTAACAATCTCAATGGCTCGTTCTGTGCCCGTAATATTGGCCACCTCAGCTTGTGATTCATCTTCTCGACCCAAGGTTTTCAGGTTGAACTTGGTGATAACAAAACGGAAAGAGAAGTAGTAAAGGAAGAACCATGCACAACCAATAACGGGTACTGCCATCCAGTTTGTTTTGGCCTGACCTTGTAATACACCGAACAGAATGAAGTCGATGAAGCCGCCTGAGAAAGTTTGACCGATAGTGATTTCAAACATGTGAGCGAACATGAAGGCGAAACCATCAAATACCGCATGGATTAAGTACAGCACTGGGGCGACGAATAAGAAGGAAAACTCCAGAGGCTCCGTGATGCCAGTAAGAAATGATGTCAAAGCTGCTGATAGCATTAGGCCACTGACTCTTGCCTTATGTTCCGGCTTGGCACAGTGGTAGATAGCAAGTGCCGCGCCCATCAGTCCGAACATCATGGTGATAAAGCGTCCTGACATGAAGCGAGATGTGCCGATGAAGTATTGCTGAACTGATGGGTCAGCTAGCTGGGCAAAGAAAATTCGTTGCGTACCTTCGACCATCACACCGTTCACGACTTCCGTACCGCCCAGGGCTGTTGTCCAGAATGGAAGATAGAAGATATGGTGAAGACCAAACAAGCCCAGCATCCGAAGAATAAAGCCGTATAGTAGGGTGCCTATATAACCGGTTGTTTCAATTAATCCACCCATGCCAAAAATGCCAGCCTGGATTTTCGGCCATATCAGGTACATAACGGCACCTAGAATAATTGCTGAGAAGGCCGAAACGATAGGCACAAAACGCGAGCCGCCAAAGAAGCCGAGGAATTTAGGTAGCTCGATACTGTTATATCTTGAGTGCAGAAAGCTGGCCATGATACCTACAATCACACCACCAAACACACCGGTATCTAGTGTTTGAATACCGAGAATCATGCCTTGGCCAACGGCACCTAAGTTACTGGTTGCCAGGCTCCCTTGGAGCGATAGCATAGAACCAATAGTTGCGTTCATCACCAAGTAAGCCAGCAAAGCGGCAAGTCCGGCTGTTCCTTTATCGCTTCGTGCCAAACCAACGGCGACACCCACTGCAAAGAGTACGGGTAAATTACCGAATACGATAGCACCTGCAGCCGTCATGATGGTGAATATTGCCTGTAATGCAGCAACATCTAAAAATGGGTACGCGACTAAGGTGTTTGGGTTTGAAAGTGCCCCGCCTATACCAAGTAGCAAGCCTGCAGCCGGAAGCACAGCAATCGGAAGCATAAAAGACTTTCCGAACTTTTGCGCAGCAGCAAAGAGTGTAGAACCTGTCATGAGAGTGTAACTCCATATGTTGTTTTGTTGTGGAGTATAATTTCACTCTCAGTTGTGATGATCCATCATGAATGAATCAATTCATGATATGGTTCACGAAAATATGTGCTTGAAGAAGGTGTGTTACATTCTAGCTTTTAGAGTCAAACTCCACTTTTTGTGCACGCAGTGGTATCGAACGTCGTTTAAAATCCACGTCGTTTCCAGAACTCCGCTTCGTCACGGGCATAGACATTAAAGGTCTTCTCTGCGATGACTTTGCCGCGCATTTCGATGGTCATTCGCCAGTTGCCAATCTTGTTTGCGATGGGCTCCCAAATGGTATCGCCAAGGTAGAAGTCCCAGTCATTGGTGCGAACATGGAGTTCACCATCAAACGGATCCATTACTTCGCCGGAGTCATCGGTAATATTCGGGTGGTAGATACAGTAGCGGATTTTTTCGCCACGGGCCTTTTTGATATTGACGGTGAAACCAAACTCGATATCTATTTCCGCAGGAACATCTGTGGTGAAGGTTTTGATTTTGGGTAGGTGTTTAGACTCGGCATCCCAGGTAGTGTGAATACCGTAAGTTTCAATGCTGACAACAGGTTTTGCTTTAGCCATGGCTATGATTTCATAGGGTTCATATATTGTATGTGTTCATGATACCGTAGCCTTCGAAATATTATAAGTTTGAAATGCTTAGTACCAAAAAGAAGGCCGATTAACTAATCGGCCAAAGTAACAGTGTAACTTATTTAGGGTGAGGATTATTTAACTTCAACTCTTGCGCTGGTTGGATGAGTAGGTTCAATTTTGGGCACTTCCACTTTCAGTACACCATCTTTGAATGAAGCACTAACGGTTTCATGTTGGAGGTTGTGGCCAAGGTAGAAGCTTCGCATCAACTTGCCTTCGTACCGCTCTTTGCGAATTACCTTATCACCTTCTTTCTGCTCTTCATCCCTTGATGTTGTTGCTTCGATAGTAAGATTTCCGCTGTTGATTTGAACTGAGATATCTTCTTTGCGCACGCCGGGTAAATCGGCAGTGATTTCAAAGCTGTCTTCCTTCTCGACGATGTCAATTCGTGGTGAAAATGACTCCACATCAAATTTATGCCTTAGGGTAGGAAAGGCATGATCAAACATTTGATTGAAATCGAACCATGAATCACGTGGTATCAAGCTCATAACTGCCTCCTATAAGTCATATTGAGATGCAGTATTAGTGTAGTCAACTCTGCTGCTTTTACCGATGAAAGTCGTGAGTGGATTGATATAAATCAAAGCTTGCCGATATGAAATATTACCAGGTTCCGTTAATGCTTGTTTTTCTGCTGAAACACTTGATGTGCACTAAAGTTATTGAGTAGTTGGTGCATACGCGGATGGAGAACAACAATGAGCACACATCTCGGTGGTACAGCAAAACCTTTAGTCGTCACTATCGGTCTGTTGACAACATTTTCATCTTTCGCTGCTAATACCTTAATTAGCTATAAAACTGATCAGCCTATCGAATTGGATGGTGTAGCAGAAAGTACATGGCTAAAAGCCGCGCCTCTGACGCTGGTCTTGGATAACCTCCCTTATGAACCGGTTGATTACAAAGGTATGCGTGAAACGAACTACTCAATTCAGTCACTTTATGATGATGATTTTGTTTATTTTTTTGTGCAGTGGGATGACCCGACAAAAAGTCTTGCTCGTTATCCATGGGAAAAGCAGCAGGACAATACCTGGAAGCGCTTAATGAATCCGGATAAGACGGGACATGAGAATACCTACTACGAGGATAAGGCAAGTATCTACTGGAATATCAATACCAGAGACTTTGAAAAGAAAGGGTGTGATATTGCCTGCCATATGGCAGATGCGGGAGGTGTAGTGGCGGATGTCCAGCAGAGATCGGCAGGAAGGAAGTTTACCCCAAGGCAAGGGGAAACGATTGATATGTGGCACTGGAAGGCTGTCCGTACTGGGCTGACAGGGCAATTTGATGACCAGTATGTTGACTCGACCATCGACCCTGTTGTGAACAAAAACTGGGGACGAAAAAGTGATCATCAAACTGGTGGTGGATACAAAGATAATATAACCGATGATCAGTTGGCACCGGCTATGGGAACACGGATGTGGAATGAGATTGACAGCTATGCGGTCGTCCCTGACGATCAGGTTTTATTTTATGATACCTTCAAGCCGGGCCATCGACTGGCCTCTATTATCGTGAATCCATTTACCGGCTCCCGTGGTGATATCAGTGCGAGCGGAGTGTGGAAAGACGGCAAGTGGATGCTGGAGTTTAAGCGCAAGCATGTAACAGTCGGTGAGATGGTTAACGAGCAAGATGTGCAGTTTTCTGATCTTTCAAAAACCTATTATTTCGGTGTTTCTGTTTTTGACAACTCGCAGATCAATCATTTGTTCAGTCATCGAGTGCTTAAGATGAAGTTCGAACAGTAGGTATCATCGCAAAGTAATATGTCAGCTCTAGCGTTACTTCGTGGCGAGAGCTGACAACCGGCCAACTTGCGCTTCAGAACTCTCAATCCTAAAAAAGAGTTCTATGAGAGTACTTCTACAAGTTAGCATCCAGAAAAGTGATCATTCTTTCTAGAAGCGGCTCACGAGCGACATCAGCACCTAATGTTATCGCACTTGCCGGATAAAAATGACCGAAACCTGGTACCCATGCCATATCCACGTCCATCCCGATCTGCTCATAGTGAGGTAGCGCTTGTTGTACGTTCGAGACGAGTGGCGCCAAATCATATTGTCCCATATGTAGCAGTGCCGGAGGCATGCTCTCATTTGCTTGGGATGCCAGTTCTACATCAAACCCCAGCGCCATCCCCGAGTTAGCAAGAACCGCTTTAACTGGTGCCTTCATACCATAGGCGACATTAAAGCTGGTCATAGCTCCGGCAGAGAAGCCGCCAACGGCTATCCGATCTGGGTCAATACCGTACTGTTGTGCATTTTCTTGCAAATGGTCCACTGCGCGATACATGTCTTCTGCCGCTGCAATAATGGCGTTGCGAACGATTTCAGTATCATCGGGTAGGGGCGTTAGTCCTCTGCCTTCTCGTATCATATTGTGACGATCATGAAGTGCCTTCATGCGAAGTTCTTCTTCAATCAGCTGGTTGTCCGAGTAGCCGATGTTTGACGGAACAGGCTCTTCCAACGATAAGCGATAATCGATAGCTACGCAGGTGTAACCCTCTTTCGCAAACAGCTTACAGTAGTCTCTCATTGTCGTTGTCTGCGCACCTTCGACTGAATATATATCGTCACGGCCTCCACGAATGAAATTGCCCCCAAACGCCATAACTACAACGGGATTTTGCTCAGCTTTCGGCGTTGTTGGCTGCACCACGTCCATTAGCAGAGCACGCTCGGTAACTTTGCCATCTACTGTCACCAGTCCCTTAGCGTAGGGGACATCCAATTTAGCGGTGAAGTGTTCTCCTACTAAATCTGCCTTTGCCATTGTTGAAATAAAAAACGTTGATAAAGCGAGACTAATCAGTGTTCTTTTCATGATGAAACCCTCTTTGTCTAATTGGCTTCATTATCTATGTGTCGTGAAATCGAACAACATGATATGCTAAATATTTGGTATCGAAAAATTTGATAGTATGATGGTTTCCGTTATTACGGTTGAGAGATTTGGAGAAGAATGAAGTGCATGTTTCCTTCCATCAGCTAGCAACGTTGGATCTAAAAATGCTGCGTACACTGGTAGTGCTCATCGAAACCAAGAATGTATCTCGAACTGCTGAGCTGCTGGATTTACAGCAAAGTACAGTCAGTTACCAGCTTGGAAAATTACGTGATGCTCTTGATGATCCGCTACTGATTCGCTCTGGTCGTGGATTGGAGCCTTCTCCTTATGCATCGCAGATACAACCGACTTTAGCAGCACAATTACAGTCATTGGATAGTTTGCTTTTTCAATCCCAGTTCGACGCGCAAACAGCAACCGGGACATTGCGCATCGCTTGTCATCGAAATGGTTCGCGTAATTTTATTCAAGCGTTGCTTTCTCGCGTAAAAACGCAATTACCTAAAGTTCGTCTTGATGTTTTAGATTGGAGTGACCAGGTTCCTGAAATGTTAAGAGAGTCCAGACTTGATTTTGCTATCGGCTTTGCCCCAGACAATCTGTCGCAGGTAACGACAATACCGTTAGTTACAGTTAAATATCAGGTTGTGATGGCGACGACGCACTCCTCAGCGCGAACGCCTCTGGACGAAAAAAATATCTTTGATTATCCGCACGTAGTCATTAATACCCATGAAGGCGTTGAACGTTGGCTTGATTATTTGGCAAACAAACATCAAAAAGAACGTTCTATCTGCTTTTCTTCGTCTTCCATGGAATTTGCGACAATGGCGTTAAGTGATACCGAACGCCTGATGTTTGTTGCTGATACACGCGATGATTTCTTTAAACAGTATGATGTGATGACGCAACCTGCCCCTTATATACCGCCTCAAACAGTGAGCCTCCTGTTTCATGAGAGGGCAACACTCGACCCGCTTCGCACGCACCTGAAAAGCATTATCGAGCAAGCAGTGCTTAACGTCTTGCCAGATAAGAACCAATTAGAGAGATAGAGTTTATGCCCAAAATGGAGTGAACTAATGTTAGAAGAGTGTATTAATCGATTGCTTTAACAGTTGTATTAGATGGTTATAGAGTAATTAATCTAGTGATGTAGAATATTCCATTGAGGCATTTATGTGTATTCATGAGTGATGTTTTAATACAAAAGAAGAAACCTGATAAATATGACATTTTATGAAGAGTATTTTATTAGCTCATTTGGTGCGATATATACAGTCGTTGCTGGGTTCTTCACACTTTACATTTATATACGTGCTTGTCGTAAAATTTACGGAGCATATAGTGAAGAGCATACTGTAAATGGGAGGGTTAACTGGTCAGAATATGGCATGTTTGCAGAGGATGGAAACTTAAAAAAAGAAGCTCTCATTACATACACATATATCGTGGATGGCAAATCATATAGTGGTAAATACCATATTCCAAGAAAAATAAGGAGATATGGAGACGGAGGTAAAAGCTTAGTTGAAAAGTACCCGAAAGGATCATCGATTAAGATTTACTATTCAATTAAAAATCCAGCAGAACATGAAGCTGAAAAATTAACTGACTTTATCGATAAAGCCATTTATGAGTTGTTCTTTGATGCTTCTCCGATTTTTATCTTTTTAAATCTTATTGGTATGTTTTTTTATTATCTTGCTACCTTTAGCTATTAGAGTTTACAATTCAATGGTTGTGTAACTTGTTGATTAATTGAGAAATGATGGCCAAATTCATAATCATTAGCTTTAGGTGTTTCTGAATGCTGCAACTAAAGCTTCGGCGAAGCGCCAGAGCTTCAGTTGCAGTGTTTCGGTTCAATTAGAGCTGTAAATACTGGATGTTGAAAGAGCTTTGATTGTTACAGTTTATCCGCTTCAACAGTCTTAATAGTGCCCCAGTTTGTATCGGCAGTGTTGATATAGCCCGGCACATCTTCCAGCCAACGCTTCTGAACACTCTTATCCAAGTTCAGATATAGCTTGTTATCAACCACTTTCCATGCATTCGGATCGGTTTCAAACTTTTTGCCCATCGCCACACCAAAAGCACAGTAACCGCCGTATTGCGGTGCGTATTTCTCGGGATCAGCCTTGAAGGCATCGCGGTTGCCTGCGCTGCTGAATTGGAAGATGGCATTCTTATAGGTAGCAGTGAACGCTTGGTCGCCTTTTACCGCCTTGCTCTCGGTGAAATAGGCAACAGGATCGTATCCTTTAATTGCAACATCGTTACTATCTGCGCTTACGTCGATATCAGCGCTGAATACCATAGTGGAAATACTCAGGGCCGAGGTTACCGCGATGAGGCGCAGAAATTTAATGAACATGTTCATGGTGAATCTCCGTTTTCGAATTACCGATTGACAGTAACTATAATCTATACCCAAAGTTCGAACTTTTGAGATACTATAATTCGGTTTTCAATACCGATCGTACGGAGATGGCCATGGATCCATTGTCAGAGGTGCTGAACCGGTTTTCTGTTTCAGCGGGCGTGTTTTATTCGGGGCAGTTATGCGGGGTCTCGCAGTTTGAGCAAGCCCAAGATGCCGTTGGCCATTTACACCTGCTTAAGGAAGGCAAGCTCACTGTCGTTAAAAACGGCGGTGAGAAAATTCAGTTAACTGAACCTAGCTTGCTACTGTTCCCGCAACCCATCCCTCACCGTTTGTTAGCTGACCAAAACGACCGAGCTGAAGTGGTTTGCGCTGAAATCAGCTATGGGGCAGGGAAGCATAATCCTATCGCAAATACGTTACCGGAAATGGTATTACTGCCGTTGGCTCGTTGTCCGGGGTTAACCGGGGTAGTGAGTAGCTTGTTTGAAGAGGTACACAGCTGCAAGAATGGGCGAACATTGGTGATGGACAGGTTAACCGAAGTATTGGTCGTGATGCTAATGCGCGAGCTGGTCTCACAAGGGGTCGTTAAACAAGGGATGCTGGCCGGAATGAGCCACCCTAAACTTGCGCCGGTGTTGTTGGCTATTCACCAAAACCCCGGTTCATCAGAATCTATTTCGGAACTGGCCCATTTGGCGGCTATGTCTCGTACTACATTTATAGATTCCTTTCGCAAAGTGTTGGGCGTGCCACCAGGAGATTACATTCTGGGTTGGAAAATCAGCATAGCGCAAAGCTTGCTGAAACGAGGGATGGCAATCAGCCGTGTAGCCGAGGAGGTTGGTTATAGCAACACTTCCGGCTTTGCCCGGGCATTCAGGAAGAAAACGGGGCAATCACCGAAAGCATGGTTGGAGTCATTCTCGGAAGAGGCGGTGTGATGAAAGTGTTCGAATTTAATGGTGAATATGTTGTCTGCATGGGAGTCGAGTAGGTTCTGTTGAGCGCACTCTTTTTTGGCCGACTCGACTCTCATGGCTTAGACTTTTATACCTAGGCTTACCTGTCGATACGTGACGGCGTCACCTTACTGATCGGTTTCATCCTCTGAAGAGGAACCTCGGGCAATATTCTCCTGCTTGTTACTGTCGCGTAATTCTTGTTCATCTGTTTGTTTCTCTACCAGATTGTCATCAGCTGTATCTTGTCTGGGAGAAAAGATGTTTTTTAGCCAATCGAGCATAGTCCAACCTTAGTGTTGTTTGTGCAGTGTTTAACACTCTATAAGCTTAGTCGTTTCCCATTTTCTTACCTTGTAATGTGCAACTTTAAAGGTGTGGAGTTGATTTTGGGCTGCGGTGTTTTAAGATGCGATGACTATGATGTCGTTTGGCAATACAAGATAAAGAGCTGAGTGAGATGGATTATTTACAACGGTTAACACCAGTTATCCGCTACCTGGAACAACATTACGCCGAATCAGTGAACCTCCAGCAAGTTGCTGCAATGGCAAACCTTTCTCCTCATCACTTTCATCGGATCTTTAAAGCCGTGACGGGGGAAACGTTAGCCAATCATATCAAACGCTTGAAGTTGCAAAATGCCGCTCAACAGTTGTTTTTCAAGAAGTCTAGTGTGATCGAAGTCGCTCTCGATCATGGTTTTTCCAGTTCGCAAAGTCTGGCTAAAGCATTTCGGCTCTATTTTGGTGTTACCCCAACTAAGATCCGAAATTGCACAACGCTTGAAGAATATTCAGCGCTGTTGAGAAATAGCAAGATTGGACACACCCTTCGCAAGTCTGGACACGAAAGCTCTCGCTCTGATGATTATAGTGATGGATATCAACCACAAAGGAGTGAGAACATGAAAACTGAATTGTTTGAAGAGCGTTGTTTAGCGTATGTGCGTGTTACCGGGCCCTATGGTGAAAATTATGAACCCGCTTTAGGTAAATTGTATCAATGGGCGGGTGCAAAAGGGTTACAAGATGGTCAATGCATATTTATTTACCATGACAATCCGGAAGCCACGCCGGCAGATAAATGTCGTACCGATATCTGCCTGACAGTGCCGGAAGGAACAGATGGCAGCCAGGGAATTGAAGTGAAGAAAGTGCCTGCAGGCAGCTATGCATCGATTCGTGAGACGGTGACGGAGCAAAGTCAATACGGTACGTTTTGGGAGAGCCTGATGGAACAAATCGTAGCTTCCGGATTGGAAGTGGACGACAGGCCATGCTTTGAACTGTATCACAGCTATAATCCGGAGACCCGAGTTGCTGATGTCAGTTTCTGTGAGCCAATAAAGGCGTAATTGATCCGGCGTATCGCTAGTTGTTAATTAAAGCAGAGAAAGTGAGAGCTTTTTCTGCATTCACCATGTTCTTTCTTTTCAATCTATTATCCACTCAAAGAGCAAATCCAGTGACGGGTTTTTAATGTTCGTCGGCCTGACCAGGTAATAGCCATTCCCCGAGTTGACAGCTATCGGGTTTGGCCGGATCAGTCGGCCCGAATCAAGGTCCTGTTTGGTCAGAATAATATCTCCTACCGCTATCCCAAAGCCTTGTATCGCAGCACTTACGGCTAAATCCAATGTAGCAAAGTGTTGGTCTTGTTCACTGGTTGCGGATGCAACACCGCAATGAGCCAGCCATAATTTCCAGTCACTCTTCTGAGGCGTTGCATGGAGCCAGGTATAGCTTGTCATCTCAGCGGCTTCGAGAGTTCGGGTATTGTCGGTTAGTAACGCGGGTGAACACATCGGAGAGAGGGATTCCTCAAACAACAGGGTGGCGTTGAGGTCGCTCTGTTTTGGCCGCTTACCATAACAAATCGCAGCATCAAAAGATTCTGAGGCGAAATTTACGTTGTGCTTGATGGCAGAGGTTAACTCGACGTCAACATCAGGATAGGCTTGCTGAAATGACATAAGCTTAGGTAGTAACCAGGATGTGATACAGCTAGGCGCTTTCAGTTTGATTTGCCGTTTGTCGCTAGAGACTTGCTCAACCGCACGGTGGATATGACTCATCGCATTTTCAACCAGCGGCAGGAATTCCTGACCTTTGCTTGTCAGGGTCAGGCCACGTGCATGTCGGTTGAATAGCCGTACTTTTAATCGCTCTTCAAGGCTAATGATTTGGCGACTGACGGCACCTTGGGTGATATTCAGGATCTGGGCGGCAGCAGTGAAGTTGAGCTGCTGAGCCGTTACTAAAAAGGACTGTAGTTCTTTCATTGTTGGGATACGATTATTCATCACTCAAGCCATGCAATTTTCTCATGGCTAGTATGCCGAGATTTCGATTCAGATTTCAAGTTGGCTCTGCATATAATCAAAACAAGAAGAGCAAAAGACAATTAATTCTTATAAGTTGCATACAAATTCAGAATTGGTCTTTTTATATTGTGAAACATTCAGCGTCTGGAGGTTGTCAGTGAAATCGTTAGCATCGCGCTTGGTACCAGAGACAGTAGAAAAGCTCATACCTTACCAGTCTGCGCGAAGAATCGGCGGGAGTGGGCATTTGTGGCTGAATGCCAATGAGCTTGAAACGAGTTGTCGTTATGGCTCAGAAGATGGTGAGTATCATCGTTATCCTGATTTCCTGCCCCATGATCTGGCCAGTGCCTACCTGGAATATTGCCGAGGAATGGGTGAGAGATTGAACTGCGAGGCAGTAGCTGTTCGCGGCGCAGATGAAGCCATTGATCTGATGATCAGAACGTTTTGTCAGCCCGGGACCGACAAGATCATGATTTGCCCGCCGACTTATGCGATGTATGAGTTTTGCGCCGAGTCGATTGCAGTTGAGGCGGTAAAAGCGCCGTTGTTAGCTGACTTCCAGCTAGATATGCCTGCGATAACTACGCAGTTAGCCGATACCAAGATTTTGTTCCTTTGTTCGCCCAATAACCCGACCGGAAATGTGATTAATCAAGCCGATATCATTGCCTTGCTTGAAGCTGGAAAGGAGTCGACCCTAGTTGTTGTCGACGAGGCCTATATAGAGTTTGCACCTGATACCAGCGTGGTAAATCTGATTGAGCAATATCCCCATCTAGTGGTGATCCGAACCTTGTCGAAAGCCTTTGGTCTTGCTGCAATCCGATGTGGTTTCTTGCTGGCCGATAGCAGTGTGATGGAATATATCTCAAGATTGATTGCTCCCTATCCAATTGCCGATCCAGTGGCGGAAATCGCTCTGCGGGCTTTGGATAGTGAAGGAATACAACAGATGCGAGCTCAGTCCGATGAGCTGATTTCAACCCGGGAGTGGTTTGCCGAAGAAGTGCAAAAGCTTGCCATCGTCGATACGGTTTATGCATCGGCAACGAATTTTGTTTTGATTCGTTTCAATGGTGAAGAGTGTATGTATAGCTATTTGCTTAGCAAAGGCATAGTGACGCGCAATCAGGCTCATGAGCCGGCACTGGCAAACTGTGTTCGGATTTCGATTGGTTCAAAAAGCAGTATGCTCGAAACCTTAAATGCGTTAAAAGAATATAACTAAAAAGGATTTTGTTATGAAGAAAGTGATCAGCTTGGGATGTTTGGGAGTTGTGCTGGCTGCGGCAACTTTTGGCTCTGCGCAGGCGGCGCAGCAGAAACCGGTACGACTGGCGTCGGACTTTACCTATCCGCCATTTAATTACAAGGATGCCTCTGGTACACCTCAGGGGTTCGATATTGAAATTGCTGATGCACTTTGTGCCGAGGCGCAGCTTAAATGTGAGTGGGTAACCCAGAGCTGGGACGGGCTGATCCCTTCGTTGCTGGCCCGTAAGTCTGATGTCATTATGGCCTCGATGCGGATCACCGAAGAGCGAAAAAAGAGGGTATTGTTCACCGATAAATATTATCAGACACCAGCACGTTTTGTGACAGGCAAAACATCTGGGATCAAGATCGACAAAGCCGGTTTGAAAGGTAAAAGTATCGGCGTCCAGCTAGGTACTATTCATGACCGCTACGCAACGGACAAGTTTGGTGATGTTGCGACGATTCGTCGCTATACCGGACAGGATGAAGTGTACCTTGATCTGCAAAGCGGCAGATTGGATGCGGTGTTTGGTAATTCTGATCAACTGGCGCTGGCCTTCCTCGAGAAAGAACGAGGTCAAGGGTTTGCTTTCACCGGCGAAGCCGTTACCGACAAGGCTTATATTGGAGAAGGAACGGCGCTGGCATTGCGATTAAAAGACAAGAAACTTGCAGCCAAATTTAACCAAGCTATCAAAAGCATTCGTGAAAACGGTACCTACGATAAAATCGCATCGAAGTATTTTAACTTTGATATTTACGGCGAGTAAAACTACTTTTTCTTAAGTGACAGGCAGCGTTTGGCGCTGCCTGTCATTATTTGTTGTTTTCCACCAACTCTTTGATCACAGAACGCAACCAGGCTATTTTCGGGTTATAGGCATTTCGCTTGTGCCACATAAGCGTAAAAGGAATCGCGAGCTCTTCGTAGGCCTGCTCTGAAATTGGAATTGGCAGAGCGACCAGATGCGGATAGCGCTGCGTAGCAAAGCGTTGGCAATATCCCGGTGCAGTTGTGAACATTTCATGCCCTGGCTGCGCCGCCATAAACAAAGATTGATCAAAGTTTGAAACCGATAGCGCAATTTGACGCTCTTTTCCCAGCCCTGCCAATACTTCATCCAACGCCCAGCGCTCTCTGGCTTCCCAGATAATGTTGATATGCGAATAGGCAAGGAAGGCGTCGATATTCCATTCTTGCTGCAAGACCGGATGATCATCGCGAATAAACACCATTGGCCGATCTTCAAACAGGACTTCATAGTCAATGTAATAGGGCAGTAGCGCCAGTGTCTCTTGCGAACGATGGTGAGTTTCTCTACCGCAAAAGCCAATATCGGCCTCTCCATTGATGATGGCCTCAAGAGAGTCATAATCCCAGTCGAGGATCCGTATCGTTGAATCAGGGTATTGCCCGGAGATTAGCTGAGGCAAGCTACCCAAAACCAGCATGTGCAGAGGTGCCTCCATCATTAGCTGGAAGTTCACGCCTCGCGGTGTCGCGGTTCCCCGTTTGGTCGATAATTGCGAGGCGAGCTGGAACCATTCTGCGAGCTCTTCTTCCATACTCAGGGAAAGCGGGGTCGGTTGTAGCCCGTGAGGCTCGCGTATGAACAGAGGATCATCGAACCAGTCACGAAGTTTTCCAAGTGCCTTGCTCACGGCTGAAGGCGTTACATTGAGCTTCTTGGCGGTTTTGGTCACGCTGCGCTCTTGTAACAGTACCTGCATCGTGATCAATAAGTTGAGATCGAGCCGGTGAAGAGGTTTGCTCATTGATAATAATTCCTGAATTAAGCCACGTTGTCTGAAGTGACAGCCTGAGTGACCACTGCTGTTTTCGGTGAACGTGAGGTGAGCAGCGCTGCAAGGTTACCTAGGCTGGTTACAAATAGCAAAATAGTCAGCATATTCAATGCACTTACACCAAGCCAGCCCATAAACCAGATATAGGAGGCCGAAACGGTGATTTGGCTAATCCCCAACACAGAACTGGCTAAACCAGCATGAGTATCGAACGGTTTTAACGCCTGGCTGGTGGTTGTTCCAAAACCTAGCGAGAACCCGGAACAGATAAAAGCAAAGCCAGTTAAAAATAGTAAAGGGTTGCTGATTATTCCGGTAATGATCAGCTGTATGCCTGATAGAAGGAATAAACACTGAGAAGCAACCATTACGCGATGTTGCCCTAACAATACAAGCATTTTGGGCGTCAGGAATGCGGTTGTCATACTCACCACAGCCAGTAGTGCCATAGCCATAGAGTATTGCCCGGTTGAGAAACCCATGATGTCCATCATCAGCATAGGCGAGGTATTCACATATGTCAGGATGGCCGACACGCTCAAGCTCAGGATAAACAGTCGGCTCAGGAAAAAGCGAGACCGGAACTTTTGCCATGGTACAGAATCTGATTCATGGTGGCTGACCGAGCGGGTTTCTGTAAGGGCGAAGCAGCATGCCAGGCCAATAAGGACAGCAGTAATCATCATCACCATAAACAAAATCGGCCAGGGGGAAACAAGCAGAATAAGGTGGCCGATAACTGGCGCAAGCACCGGGATAATGCAAGTAATGCCATTTATCATAGACAGCACTTTAGCGCGTTTGTCATCATCCAGAACATCACGAAGAATGGCAAAGGCAACCACGTAGGCAAACCCCGAGCCTATTCCCTGACCAAAACGTCCGATGAAGAACTGAAGTGGGTTTGTTGCCTGCATTGTCCACCAGGAGGCTAAGGTAAAAATGATAGCGCTCAAGATAGCGACTGGTTTTCGGCCACATTTGTCCGCAAGCAGTCCGCCAAAGATCATGGTCGATGCCATTCCAATAAGGTAGATGGAGAAGGCGGCATGAAGATCTGCTTCAGTAGCTTGTAAGCTGGTCGCAATTTGCGGCAGACCGACTAAATAAAGATCAATCCCTAATGGATACATCAGCACCAGAGAGAAGCAACAAAACAAAATTTTTTTCATGGGTTTTTTCTACCGCGTTATCAAGGTATCGATATCCTAGTGTGGCGAGTGCCGAATAGCGATTTGCCTGTGGGACAACTGTATTTTCCTGAATGGAAAACTAGTCCACTTTTATGAGGAAGATAAAGATTTTGGATATGATTGATTCACGTAAGTTATGGGTGTTATAAGGGTTCTATAAAATTCAATGGAGTTGAATGCCAATGCTAAGGCTGATTAGGTTTGTGGTGGTTGCTAATATTATGGCGACATTGAGTGTTTGGTTATTAAGTCAATCTATCGCTCAGTTTTCTATAAATCATCCGACGGATTACTTGTTTTATATCTGCATAGTGTTGTGGGGAGTGGCTGGCTTAGCGTGGGATGGTGGCAAGGCAAGCAAAAATTATGATCTCGATAGGGCTGAAAATAAAACTCAGTCTATGGTGTCTGGTTATGATGCTAAAGCAGACAAGCATAAGCAGTACAGGGAAAACTATCATTTTGGTTTGAAGATGTTTATATCAGGGTTGCCGTCTCTTGCAGGCTGTCTTGTCGTCTATTTGTTTTAGTTTTTTCCGCCATCGAAGCTTTCTTGCCCAACGTCTTAGGCTAGCCTACGATTGAATAGTCTGAATGACTGCAATTGTGTTCTATTCTATGGATGACCAGCACGCACCAATATCTCGAACGTCTTACTTTCGTTTCTACGAAGAGCTCAATGACTTCTTGCCAAAACAGCGACACAAGGTATTGTTTTCACATACTTATACGGGTAAGCCATCGGTTAAAGATGCCATAGAGGCGATAGGGGTACCGCATACGGAAATTGACTTGATATTGGTCGATGGTGTTTCAGTTTCCTTTGACTACAAGTTAACAGGTGGTGAGAGAATATCTGTCTATCCGGTGTTTGAATTGTTAGATATTCAGCCTTTAACCCACCTTCGTCCTAAACCGCTGCGGGATACTAAGTTTATTGTTGACGTTAATTTGGGAAAACTGGCACTCAAATTACGGCTGCTGGGCTTTGATACTTTATATAACAATAAATTTGAAGATAGTGAGATCGTTGATATTTCTCTTCATGAAAAACGCATTATTCTTACTCGAGATAAAGGCATATTCAAATATAGTGCTGTTACTCATGGTTATTGGGTGAGAAGTGATAATGCTGATAGGCAAGTAAGAGAAGTGCTCCAACGTCTTCAACTGGAAAATAGTTTGAAGCCGTTTACCCGCTGTTCTTATTGCAATGGTGAGTTTGAATGCATTGACAAGATCCAACTAAATGGACGTGTTCCAGAAAATGCATTGGAGCTATTTGCGGAATTCTTTGAATGCCAGGGATGCAAGAAAATATATTGGAAGGGAACTCACTATAAACGAATAGTCAGTTGGCTCAATGAACTCACTGTGAATAACTCTATCAATTGAAGCTTTTTGTGTTATTATCCGGCACATAGTCGGGGGGCCGGAAGGCTGAGATCGCATCACGCGAGACCCGTTGAACCTGATTCAGTTAACACTGGCGTAGGGAACTATATGTCTTGTCATGAGAGGTGTGATCTTCACTCGTCTTAGATTTTTGGCTAGATCAAGTTCCTGTGCACCGGTTTTAGGAGCTTGAATGCCAAATCCTACCGCAATTGAAAATACAGAAACCCGTATCCAACCTATTGTTACTGCCTTGGATGCAGTTAGGCAGAAAAAGCCATTAGTGGTGAATATCACAAACTATGTCGTGATGAATAATAGTGCCAATGCCTTGCTTGCTATTGGCGCGTCTCCAATCATGGCACACTCACGTGAAGAAATGTCAGAAATGATGTCTTTTTCAGGTGCTTTGGTGATTAACATTGGCACCTTAGATAGCCAGTGGAAACCTCGCATGCTGTTTGCTGTAGAACAGGCAAATATCAGTGGTAAATGTGTCGTACTTGATCCGGTAGGGTGTGGCGCGAGTAAGTTGCGAACAGAAGCTTCACGTCAAATTGCGCAACTAGCCAATAAGTTGATTATTCGTGGTAATGCCTCTGAAATTATTGCTTTAGCTGGAGAAAGAGGCCAAAGCAAAGGTGTTGATGCGCTTGATGAGAGCGAGGCTGCTGTTGGCGCCGCTCAACACTTAGTGGAAGCTTATCAGTGTAGTGTTGTCATATCGGGTTCTACAGATTTTGTTGTGACCTCAAAAGGGCAAACCCAGTTGCGCAATGGACACGCAATGATGCCCTATGTAACGGGAATGGGGTGTACTTTGTCAGCCATCGTAGGGGCTTTTGCCGCTGTTGGTGAAGATACTGGGTTGGCGGCTACGGCGATTTTAGGTGTAGCCGGTGAAATTGCCGCAGAACAGTCGAAAGGGCCCGGAAGCTTACAGCTAAACCTGTTGGATGCCTTGTATCAGTTGGATGAAGAAACGCTTATTCAACGCCTGAAACTATCGTAAAGAGAGCAAATCATGACATATGCAGTTATCTTCGATATGGATGGGTTGCTGATCGAGTCAGAACCTTTGTGGAAGGAAGCTGAGAGGCAGGTTTTTTCATCCGTCGGGGTGCAAGTCACAGACAATTTGGCTGAGCAGACAGCGACAATGACAACTCGCGCAGTGACTGAGTTCTGGTTTTCGCGAAACCCATGGGAAGGGAAGAGTCTGGAAGAGGTTGAAGCAGCTGTCGTTGACAGAGTTGAAGTACTCGTGCGCGAACAAGGTGATGAATTAGATGGGGTTACAAGCCTTCTTGAGTTTTTAAAAGAAAAAGGCTTTAAGATTGGGTTATCAACGAATTCACCATATCAGCTGATCCCTGTCATCCTAAATAAGTTAGGTATTGCCCATTACTTTGATGCGATTTCCTCTGCTGATGATGTAGAGCAAGGTAAGCCAGCCCCTGATGTATACCTTTCCACCCTTAAAAAATTGGCAGTAGAGGCAAGGCGTTGTGTCGCTTTTGAAGACTCCCATTCAGGTATCGTTGCGGCCAAGCGTGCCAATATTAAAGCTGTCGCTGTGCCTCATCCTGATGAGTTTCATCATGATAAATTTACTGTTGCTGACTTGAAGCTTAGAAGCCTTAGTGATTTTAACGATGAGCATCTAATACAACTATTGAGATGATTTCTGATTATTAGATAGCCATTTTGCCTTGTTTTGATATTCATGGAGCATCTTTGTAAACGTAAGACTCAGAATTTATCAGCATTCTGAGTCTTACTTCTGTTTTACTTTGATGGCTCGGAAGAGTTAGAACAGCAAAAAGAATCCAGCAATCGTTGCACTCATCATATTTGATAGTGTTCCCGCCAGAATGGCATACAGGCAAAGTTGCGAAATCTCTGAGCGACGTTCTTTGGCCATCGCACCTAAACCGCCAAGCAGCATGGCTGCGGCAGAGAAGTTGGCAAACCCGCATAATGCAAACGTAATAATGGCTGTTGATCTATCTGACAGCGTATTGCCTGCTAAGAAGTCGGTAAAGTTAACGTAAGCTACGAATTCATTTAGGACGAGTTTTTGACCTATAAAGGTGGCCGCTGTCATGGCTTCATCGAAAGGAATACCGATGATCATGGCCAACGGAGAAAAGAGGTATCCTAAGATCATCTCTAAAGACAATGAAGGCAAGCCAACCATTCCTCCAAACAGGCCAAGAATCCCGTTTAGCAGGGCAATTAATGCGATAAAAGCCAGTAGCATGCCGCCAACATTGATTGCGAGGGCGACCCCGTTAGATGCGCCTTCTGCTGCTGCATCAATAACATTGCTTGGCTTTTTGACGGTAAGTGAACCTTTGCCTTTATCATGCCGAGATGACTCTAATGCTTTCATGTCTTCGGTTTCTGGAAGCAGTATCTTCGCAAACAAAAGCCCGCCAGGTGCAGCCATGAAAGAGGCGGCAATGAGATATTCCATGTTAACGCCCATGGCGGCAAAACCACCCAATACCGTGCCAGCAATAGAAGCCAGGCCACCACACATAACGGCAAAGAGTTCAGAGCGAGTCAGGTTTTTGATAAAAGGAGCGATAACAAGAGGGGCTTCTGTTTGGCCGACAAAGATATTTGCCGTTGCAGACATGGATTCAAATTTACTTGTACCTAATACGCGCTGTAATCCACCACCCAGTACGCGGATAAAGATCTGCATGACTCCGAGGTAGTAGAGAACTGCAACTAATGCTGAGAAGAAGACAATAACGGGCAATACTCTAATCGCGAAAATAAAACCGACGCCACCAAAGACTTCAAACATTTTATTGTCAGCCAAACCGCCAAATAAAAAGTCGATACCGTCCTTGGAAAAACCCAGTACGGCGTTTACACCGGTTGAAACGTATTGAAGAATATCTTTTCCGATAGGAACAAACAGGACAAAGGCACCAATTAAAAATTGGATAAGAAAAGCGCCTAAAACAACTCTGAACTTAATGGCTTTTCGTTCTAATGAAAATCCGTATGCGATAGCAAGCAGTGCTACCATACCAAGCAAGCTAAATATAAATTGCATGATTTAATTCCTTGTCTTTATAAGCGGCCATTGGCCGCTTTATCTGTGTAGGGTGGTTGGAATTAATGATTGATCCAATGCTCGCAGGAAAGCTCGGCGACCATCATTTCAATATCATAAGGAACGGGCTGGGGAATTTTAGTTAGTGATTTGGCATCCAGGGCTATTCTTTCCAAGCTTAATGTTTGCAGTGCCAAGCCAAGGTCCATAATTTCTATTGGATTACCGTCTCCGGCTGAAAGGTTGACCAGGTTGGCATCAGAAAGCAGGAATAACTGTTTCTGGTTTTCACCTATTTGATAGGACGTCACATGTGGCCGGATACGTTCTTGGGTTGAACTCATAGTTTCTAGTTCATGGGTATTTATTTCTCTCTGGAAATGCCCGGCGTTGGCGATAATGGTTTTATCGCGCATCAGTTCGAAGTGCTCTTTTCTTAATACGTTGTCTCGGCCTGTAATGGTGATGACCATGTCGGCATCCGGCAACGCTTTTTCTAATGTTGATGTATAGAAGCCTTCCATATGTGCTTCGAGCCGAGTCAGGGCATTGCTTTCCACAACGGTGACATGTGCCCCCATACCTCGAAGGCGCTGGGCAGTGCCGGATCCACAGTAACCATACCCAATGACAACCACCTTCTTGCCATGAAGCATGACGTTAGTGGCTCGCATGATTCCGTCGACAACGGATGAGCCGACACCAAAGCGATTTTCAATGATTCGCTTAGATAGGGTGTCATTAATGATCAACGTGCTCCACTTATCTGAATTAAAGTCTTCTCTTAAGCGATTGGCGCCAGTCGTTGTCTCTTCTGTGGCACCAAGCAGGGTAGATTGCAAATGAGAGAAGTTACGATCCGTAAAGATAAGTTCGTGAAGATCAGCCCCGTTATCTGCGATGATATCCGGGTTGAAGCTCAATACTTCTTTGCAGTAAGCGATATGATCCGCAAAGGTTTCTTCTCGGTGGGAGAAAACATGTACGCCGTAGTCTTTAACCAAGGCGGCAGCCGTCTCGTCTTGGGTTGAGCCTGGAGACCCCGTCAGAGCAACTGTTGCGCCACCTTTGGTTAAAGCTTCCATCCATACGCCTGTTTTCGCTTCAACATGAAGACAGATCCCAATGGTCAGCCCCTTAAATGGCTTATCTTCTTCAAGACGTTCGATAAGGCTGCTCATTATAGGCATATGTGATTTTGCCCATTTGATTCTTTTTGTACCTTCGGGTGCTAAACGGATGTCTGCAATATCATGAGAAGGTTTGTCTTGAGTAGCGTTGTTGTTCTGATACATGTTCTTTCCTCATTACTGTTTTATTCATAATGTGCAAACAGGCCAAAGAGAAAAACGAAGATAAACGGAATGAGTTTTTCTGGAGAAAAACAATAACGGGATCTGTGTTCTTGAATAGTTTTTATGTCATTGACTTAAAAAGTTAATTTTATTTGTTGCTCTCTCTTTATATTGTTCTTTTGAGGAAATTATTTATTTCTATAGGAGAACAAAGACTCGATGAGCTTCAGGGAAATCGTTATTGATTGGTTTATAATGAAGCTGAGGTGACCAATGAAAAATATTAACCTAAATTTACTGATTACATTTCATACTGTTGTTAAAAATAATTCGTTCACTTTAGCTGCCGATGAGCTTGTGTTGTCGAAGTCTGTTATCAGTAAACAGGTTCAACAGCTTGAAAAAGAGCTTCAATGCACGCTGATTCAAAGAACGACACGAACCCTCTCTCTTACAGATGAGGGCAGGTACCTATATGAACAGTATTCCAAGATCATCGATGATTTGCACCGGTGTCATGATACGTTAAGCCAGAAGAATGAAACTGTTGGGGGCACCTTAAGAGTTCGTCTTCCTATCGTACTAGAGCATGATCTCCGTCTTATGCGAATTCTCAGTGAGTTTATGATTTCATATCCTAGCGTCGAGCTAGAAGTTACCTATGGTTATACATTGGATGACTTGGTCGGAGACAATATTGACCTTGCATTCCATATTGGTGAACTTCCGGATAGCAGCTTTAAATGTAGGAAAGTAAAAGAAATAAAAACATTTGTTGTCGCCTCACCATCTTATCTTGAAAAGCATGGTAAACCGGAGACTCCAGCAGATCTGAATGATCATACCTGTATGAATTATCGAAGCTGTTTAACTAAGGATAAATGGAAGTTTCATGTCGATGATAATTCTTATGAGTCAGTTAACCTGAAGTCTAAAATTCGTTCAGACTCTGAATCGTTGTTAGTCGAAATGGCCAGACAAGGGGTAGGTGTTGCTTGTGCATTAGATTTTTTGGCAGAGAAGTACCTGGCAAACGGCGAGCTAGTGAGCTTAATCAGTGACTACACCTGGGCGACTGAGCTGTATGTCGTTTACCCAAGTAAAGCTGTCGCACCCTATAAGACAAGGACATTTATCGACTACCTTGTTAACAGTCTTTCTTGAATTCTCTAGCTACTGTCAAAGCAACTAGTTTTTGGGTAATGAGCTCAGTAAAAAGAAGCCGGAGACATAGCTCCGGCTTCGATTAAGATCTCACAACAGCGATTACTTAGTTAGGTAGGTATACATAAACTCAGTAATAGCAACCATATCGGTGATCTTGATGTATTCTTCAGTGGTGTGAACCTTCGCCATACCTGTTGAAAGGTTGACAGTCTTAAGGCCTTTGCCATTGAAGATGTTGGCATCGCTACCGCCACCGGTTGGCTGTGTTTTTGGCTCAACGCCGTTTGCTTCGAAGGCAGCTCTGATAGCAGCAACATGCGGGTCGTTGTCGTCGATACGGTAAGCATCGTAGGCACGTGTTGACTCAATGTTGATTTCAGCACCGTGTTTCTCGGCAGCTGCATTGAATGTGCTAACCATGTGATCCACTTGTGCAGCTAGTTTGTCATCATCAAGAGAGCGGGCTTCTGCTTCAATGTACAGTTCAGGCATGACAATGTTGGTTGCTTGTCCGCCTTTAACAACACCAATGTTCGCTGTCGTTTCGCTGTCGATACGAGACAGTTTCATCTGATTGATAGCATCCGCGGCTACGGTTAGCGCATTGATACCTTCTTCAGGTGCCAGACCGGCGTGGGCTGGTTTACCTGTGATGTTGATTTTCAGGTTCTGCTGACCCGGCGCAACGGTAATGATAGTGCCGATAGCACCGCCTGAATCCAGAACAATTGCTTGCTCAGATTCAACATAAGACATGTCGAAGTTTTTCGAACCGTGCAGACCACCTTCTTCATATACGGTGAATGCAAGCTCGATAGTTTTGTGCGGAACATCGTTGGCAAGAATGCAGCGAACCGCTTCCATAATGGCTGCGATGCCAGACTTGTCATCACCACCAAGAATAGTGTCACCTTTAGAGCTGATGATACCGTCATTGATAACCGGCTCGATGCCATTGCCAGGAGTAACGGTATCCATATGACTGCTTAGCAACACGCTTCCGTCTAGTTTCCCAGGAAGTTTGGCGTAGATGTTGAAGCCATTGGAAATATCAGCGGGAACAGGTAGTTTGCTTACCTGAAAACCGATTTGACCTAGCTGCTCTGCAAGGGTCTCGGCAATGGCTTTTTCATTTCGAGATTCACTGTCGATCTTAATAAGATCAATGAAGTGTTGGATCAATCTATCTTGGTTGATTGTTGTCATCAGAGTCTTTCCTATCTGAATGAAGAGACACTACTCTAAACAAAATCTGCAAAATTTTTGGTGGGTAGATCAATAAAATGACAGATATTTTCACCTTTCTATAGTTTTCCGATGGAGTTAAATAGCGCATGTGAATATAGCGCTCGACATTTATACAGTTCTCTATCACTGATATCTCTCTGCAGATATATAAAGTGTCAAAAAAGGCTCAATTGTAATTTTCAACTACGATTACCAACAACAGTCGGTATAACGCCGAATGTTGCAAGCCATAGAGTTCTTGTTATGAAGAAAGCCAGTATTGAAGAATTAGCTCGGGCACATGATCCTGATGTGATAAGAAAGCGTTTACAACAAGCGCCTAAGTCCCAAAACATATCCGATGCGGTGCTCGGGGGTATTGACGGGTGCGTCACAACGTTCGCTGTTGTTGCTGCTGCGGTTGGGGCTGGTTTCCCTGCTTCGGTTGCCTTGATTCTGGGGTTCGCCAACCTGATTGCCGATGGCTTTAGCATGGCGGTAAGTGCATATGAATCGAACAAAGCCAAGCAGGAATACACCCAGAGTCTACGCGAGATGGAAGAGGAGCATATTGATATTATTCCCGAAGGGGAGCGAGAAGAGATACGGCAAATCTTCATCAATAAAGGTTTCGAAGGGGAGCTGCTCGAAAAAATCGTCGCTATCATTTGTGAAGACCGCAAGCTTTGGGTCGATACCATGCTGATTGAAGAGCACGGGATCCATCACCAGGCTGATCCCGACCCATTTGGTTCTGCCTGGGCAACGTTTGTTGCGTTCATCCTTATCGGTACCATGCCTTTGTTGCCATTCCTGGCGACATCACTGTCTATGAACCAGCAGTTCGCGATTAGCACCGCTTTGGCGGCAATCATGTTCTTCATGATTGGTAGCCTAAAAAGTCTGCTGTTTGATCAGCCATATTTTCTTTCCGGTATGCGTACCCTGCTAAATGGGGGAACGGCTGCGGCATTGGCTTTCTTTACTGGGTATCTGTTGCGTGAGGTCTTTGGAGTGACCGGCATCTAGCTGTTGTTTTGCTGTCCATCTCCCGAAAGATTTGGTACAACACTGTCCGGGAATCTGCCCGCGAATTATTAAACAATGTCTGCGGTACCTGCATGTATGCCCAGAGTACCGAATGGCTTTGCCTGCATTGCCTGTTCTATCCGTATAAAGTGTTCAAATTTAGGTTATTAATGCAATTATTTAAACAAGATGCTGTGGAGTGGTTGTCCACGTTGCCAGATGGAAGCGTTGACTTGCTGATCACTGATCCACCGTATGAGTCGTTGGAGAAACACCGTGCCGTAGGAACCACGACGCGTTTGAAAAAAAGCAAAGGATCGAGCAATCAATGGTTTTCTATTTTCCCCAATCAAAGATTCGAAGTCTTTCTCGAGCAGGTTTACAGAGTGCTAAAGAAAAATAGTCACTTTTACCTGTTCTGCGATCAGGAAACCATGTTTTATATAAAACCGATAGCCGAGCAGGTGGGCTTTAAGTTCTGGAAGCCGATTGTCTGGGACAAGGTGGCGATAGGAATGGGGTACCACTACCGGGCGAGGTACGAGTTCATCCTGTTTTTTGAGAAGGGCAAGAGGAAGCTCAATAACCTTGGGATCCCGGATATTCTGGAAGAAAAGCGTGTATACCGAGGTTATCCAACCGAGAAGCCGGTACCATTGATCGAAACCTTGATTGAACAGAGCAGTTCAGAGGGAGACATTGTCGTTGACCCATTTTTCGGTTCAGGCTCGACGATGATAGCGGCCAATAACCTGAAGCGGATACCGTATGGCAGTGATATTTCCGATGATGCACATGCATATCTGAGGCAGCGTCTGGGTGTATCGGCAGACAGTCACCCGCAGGCTAGCTGTCAAGCTGAAGTTCAGTTTTGATGAGATGAAGTACGGCGACATCGTGGCCTACAGCAAAGGATAGGTTCCAGACATTTGTCAGTTTTTGAACAGGTGTCGGGGCTTGCTGTTCTAGCCCTGCAAGTACCTGTTCGGCATCAACTAGCGGGAAGCCATCGATAGCACACACATCCAGTTCATCAGACCAGATATTCAAAGCGGCCTTTTCGTTTTTGGCTTCAACCTGCGACATGTACGTCGCACCATCGTATTCCAGAATCAGGGTGTAAACTGACATAGCATCCCTTTTGAGGGCGGCTGCAAAATGTTATTGAACAGTAACAGTATTGCAGCCGCTGGCTTCAATTGTGTTTTACCATCGACTGGGTATACCAGCAGGCTAAGTTCTCGCCTGTATTAACGAGATTGACAACAATTTCGCCATGTAGTTCCCAGCCCTGTTCGAGAAGATCGTTTATCTTCTTTTCAAACTCAAACTCGTGTTTATCACAGACAATTTTGTACCTCATACATTTCCTCCGGCTGGCCTGACGTAACATCAAAGGTAAGCTGTATTTGTGCTAATACAGCTGTGCCAAGTTTGGTTTAATAACCGATGTTCATGACAAGAATCTATTAAATAATAGTTAGAAATAGTTTAGCTGTGACTTCATTCTGTATGTTTATGTTGTTTGCAAAGTCAGATTGTTCATCCAGCGACGTTGTAAATAGCGGTGGAAGCAGAGCGACAGTTTGACGAACTCTTCACTCAGCATTGCCAGGTATACCCAACCAAAACCCCACTCGCCGATGAATGCGCCATAGGCGGTAAGCGGGATACCTACCATCCACATCGCGATAAAATCCATTCTCAAGCAGAACAAGTTCTCGCCTCCGGCCCGCAGAATTCCGTTTATGATGATCATATTGAGCATTTTTACCCATATGGCAAAGCACATGACTGAAATCGCTGGCAGGGCATAGGGATAGAAGTTATCCGTATTCAGGCTTAGCCAACCGAGAATCAAATCTCGTTGCATGAAAAGCAGCAGCCCAAGTGCGATGCCGAGCAAAATGACAAACTTGAGAAAGAACTTCGTCATGGCCAGGGCTGTATCAAACTCGTTGCGACCAAGGGATTGGCCCATCAAAACAGAGCAGGCGACCGAAACCCCAAAGAACATCGAATAGCACAGTGACTCGAAGGGTGCCAGCATACTGAAGACAGCCAGTTCGGTAGTGCCCATGTGTCCGAAGACCATCTGATACGTGAGTGTTCCCAGCGCCCAAAGCAGCATATTGAGCGAGTTCGGAATAGCCAGCTTTTTGTAAGTCATCCAAAGCGTTTGGTGCTTAGGGATTGCACGGCTGGTGAATAGCCAGTGTTGGCGATATTTCAATACACCCCAAATCATCAGTACCTGTACAAGACGTGCAATAGTGGTCGCTAGTGCTGCACCGGCAACGCCCATGGCAGGAATGCCGAATCCGCCTTTAATCAAGACGAAGTTAAGACCAATGTTCAGGATAATGGTGATCGCACCGAGGATCAGTGGTAGCAGGGTATCGCCACTTGAGCGTAAGCTGGATTCGGCGGTGATAACCATGTGTGTCAGGATCAGTACCGGAAAGCTGTACCACAGGTACGCCACCCCCTGGCTAATTACCAACATATCATTAGTTTGCAATCGCATGATTTGTTGTGCAAATATCGTAATGACGAGCGTGACAGGTACCATAATCACTGCACCGAACTTAAGCGACTGGAGAGTGACCGTCTTGGCATGCACTCTGTCGTCTCGGCCCCAGTATTGCGAGACCAGTACGCCGTTTGCCGTAGAAAGACCGGCCATGATCATGATGGCGACAAAATGCCATTTTGAGGCGATGCCGACAGCAGCAGTGGCTTCCTGGCCGAAGTCGCTGACCATGAGGACATCCGCAAGTGCCAGTATGGAAACCAAGGCGCTTTGAACTGCAACTGGGAAAGCCAGTTTCGCGACGCGTGAAAACAATGCCTCAGGCAGAGATGAATGTGTTGCTAGATTTGTAGTCATAAGCGTGCCCTCAAAGTACGGGGCAAATATATAAGAGCATTGAAGTGAGCGACATGTTAGAAAAATCAGAAAACCTGTGCGGATCTGTCATTCCTATGCCTGAGCCAAAATCGAGCTGGCAAGATGAGGTGTATCTGGCTGATGCCTGCAAAGAACGTTTTTTGACTCAGTCTGAACTGCCTGAATTGGCTGACAGTCAGTTTTTCATGGCAGGGCTTGCCGAGTTGTCTGAAGGCTATCATGTGGAGCGGGTAGGGACGTCGATACATACATTGCTGTTTACGCTCGAAGGCCGGGGGCGTTTAATCACTGAAAATTCTGTTATGGAAATAGAAGCGAATTCCCTGACGGTATTGCCTGCTAACCTTCCTTTTCGTTTCGAACTGGCCGATCCCGGTATTAACTGGAAGATGGCCTGGGTGCTATTGCAGAGCACCGACAAATGGCAACCTTTGATTGAAGGTGGGCAAAGAGTCGAGCCGTCGTATCTCTGCGAGCAGATATGGTCGCTAATGAGTTTGTTTCACTCCGAGATTGGTGGCCGTTCCAGTTTTCGGAAGCTGTTTGCCAGCGAGCTGTCGAGGCTCCTTTTAGGCTCGGTATCAAATGCCCCGTCAAATTCTGTACTGAGAGTGCAAAGCGTATTTAATGAGGTGGAGTCTCAGCTACATCATCCATGGACGGTGAAGGGGATTGCCGAGCAAAGCTATATCAGCGTCGAGCAGTTAAACCGGATTTGTAAACAGCTCTACGGATGTTCGACCCAGCAAAGACTGATTGCGTTGAGAATGGAAAAAGCGACGGACTTGCTTCACTATGAAAGCTGGTCGATTGGTATGATTGCTCAGCGTCTGGGTTATCCGGACCCTTACAACTTTACTCACCGGTTTCGCCAGTATCATGGCTGTTCGCCAAGGGAATATCGTAAGCATGTGACGTCTGGAAGGTAGTTGTTCAAAAGGCCAGAAGTGTTCTGTTCTGACCTTTAGCTCTTCAGCATAGTTAAGCGTGAGGGTTACTCTGCGGCTTTCACGCGAACTTTGCTTTTCGCGATTTTTGTACCGTTTAGAGCGGAAATTGCCGTAGCGGCTTCGTCAATGTCTGGCATTTCAACAAAACCAAAACCTTTAGACTTACCTGTTTCCTGATCTAGCACTAGGTTGCAGGACTCTACAACGCCGTGTTCTGCAAACAACGCTTTAAGTTCATCTTCAGTGGTAGTGCGGGCAAGGTTTCTTACTAGTAGTTTCATGGGGAGCCATTTGAAAAATTGGTGAAGTAGAATTATCACAGATAAAGTTGGCGAAACCAAGGAGAGGTCGTTATGGTGTTGTTTTATGCCTACAAAATACGCGCTTTGGTGAACGGTTGAAATGGTGTTGAAAGAGTCAAACAAAAAGCCAGCAATTAAACTGGCTTATTTTTAAGAGTAGAAGAGAGCGTTATGTTCTCTTCGGCTGCTGATAGGTACGGCCGGCAGCTTGATAGACATCTTTCTGTTTGATGTCGAACATATCGAAGAAGAACCAGGCGACAAATTTAATCACGTCATCGCCGTCATTCATGATCCACTCAGCGTATTCCTGCTCTTCGCCTTCATCGTTTTCCTGCATCGAGACGTGGTAGATGCGTTTTTCTCCCTCGATCTCGGCAAGCTTGAACTGGCCTGCCAGCGAAGCTGCCGCTTCCGCAATTTCCTGTTCTTCACTTGCTTTTAGTGCCTCAAGAACCTGAGGCAGGTTCTCTTTCTCGCACAGTGCTTTCACTAGGGTTTCAAATTGATCTTGTTGCATTTTTCTCTGCCAATAGTTTTAACTGCGCTATTGTAGCAGCGTGCGGCACGTTAGTTAAAACAGCTTTTATGTTTTTTATTTGAAGGGACACTGGGTTACATTGTAATCAACATTAACAAGGAGGTGTTATGTTTCCATTGGATATATGGATTGCTTATACGGTGGCCTGCATGCTGCTGGTGATATCACCGGGACCGGATAACTTATTGGCGATTGGACGAGGGCTAAGTCAAGGCAAGATTGCTGCTGTTGTCTCCGGCATGTCATCGGGTGGTGGTATTTTGTTCCATGTGGTTGCTGCCACATTCGGTTTGACGTTATTGATTCAGACGTCGACGATTGCTTTCTATGTAGTGAAGTTTATTGGTGCGGCTTATTTGATATGGCTTGGTATCAAGGTGCTGAGAGCAAGAAACCTGTTCTCTCTTGAGCCGGCAAAGAAGCAGTCTTTGAAAACTATCTTTACTACCGGGTTTCTATCTGCGGCACTAAACCCCAAACCGGGAATGTTCGTACTGGCATTTATTCCGCAGTTTGTTAATCCGAACCTAGGTTCGGTTTCTCTTCAAATGCTGGCATACGGTGCTTGGTTTGCCTTATTGACCGCCGTTGGATTCAGTTTGATGGGGGTTTTCTCGTCAAGGCTTGCTAGCTGGCTAAGAAGTCGGCCTAAATTAGTATCTGGGTTGAATATCGGGGCAGGGGTGGCATTTGTGTCATCAGGGCTGGCGGTGGCTTTTATGAAGCAACGTTGATTCCCGCGGAAAGATAAAGAACTACCGAGGTAACTGTGTCGGTAGTTCTTATCGATTCAGGAGTGACCCTATTGCTTTACTGTGAGCAAGAACCGCAGCAGAAACCAGGCTCACCGTGTTTGCCTTTCTTTTCTTTGTCTTCATTCTCTGGCTGTGCCTGTTCTGCCGTTTGCTCCTGGCCTACTTTTGTTTGCTCGTCATCTGATTTTTTAAAGAATTTCTTGAATGAAATAGTCATGCTACCGTCTCTGAATATTAAGTTGTATTTTCAATGCATGTTAATATTCCTGACTGTTTTAGTCAACTATGACGGCGGAGATTATGACGTGGCATGTCACATACTGACTGAGCAAGGTGACAGTATCGACCCTTCAATGCTATAAATTCTGGTCTTGGTATGAGTTTACCTAAGGAGTACGTTATGTCAGGGATTACCGATCTCGATGTTCTATTGCAGAATATGGAACCTCAAATGCGTGAAGGCGAGTTCGTCTTCTGCACGGACAAGTCGCAAGACTTTGAACTGGTGGCGAGGCTAAAACCCATAGCGAGTTTTTTGGAAGACGAAGGTATGACGCTGGTGCTGGAGAAGCATGTTGCACAGCAGTATGGTTACCAGTTTGACTCCGTGTTTAAAGCAATCACGCTGACTGTTCATTCAAGTCTTGATGCGGTTGGTTTGACGGCAGCTGTGGCAAATAAGCTGGCAGATAAAGGGATCAGTGCAAACGTGATTGCAGCGTATTATCATGACCATGTTTTTGTACAGTTGGACAAAGCAGAGCAGGCTGTCGCGGCTCTGAAAGAGTTTCAAATAAGGAATCCCCATTAATGGATATGCACACTATTTTGCTATTTGCCCTTGCGTCATTGACGCTCAACCTGATCCCCGGTCCGGATGTGATTTATATCGTTTCCAATACCATGAAAGGGAAGGCTTCTGCAGGAACTCAAGCGGCTCTTGGGCTTGGCGTTGGCTATATGTTCCATACCTTCGCTGCAGTATTTGGCTTGTCGGCACTTATCTTAAGCTCGGCATATGCCTTTATGTTGGTGAAATACCTTGGGGCAGCTTATCTGTTGTATCTCGGTATTTCGTCTCTAAGAAACTTCATGAAGGGAGAGTCCAAGCTGACCTTACCTGATCAGAAACCTGAGACGACAAATGTGTTCAGACAAGGTGTGATTGTCAGTGTACTTAACCCGAAAGTTGCGATGTTCTTCCTTTCATTTTTACCTCAGTTTATTGATACATCGCTATCTTCATCTGCAACCCAGCAGCTATTGGTTCTTGGCTTGTTATTCTGTGGTTTGGCGACCTTGTGTAACTCAGCTTATGCGATGTTGGGCTCATGGATTGTCAATAGTGCCAAGGCATCACGTTTCAGCCGTATTATCGAGGGTGTATCTGGTCTTCTGTTGATCGGATTGGCCGCCAAGATTGCTTTTAGCAATAATCGCGGGTGATCAGACAGCAATTTTCAGAAATGAGGCGGCTATCACAAGTCGCCTTTTTTCGATTTTTTAGCTTTAAATCTTTGATCTTGCTAACACATTGTTCTCCCGTTAATTGCTAGTCAAACGGGTAAAACATGTCCCATGTCTCATTTTGCCTGCCTGTTATTAGCAAATTTGCGCTTGCCCGGAACATGGCGTTAGTGCCTTTGTCTACTCCCCCTTATCTACGCCGTCTAAAAGCGCTTGAAGGATGGTCTCCGAACGTTGTGACTCATTGATAATCGCAATGTACCTTACAAATAATAATCAAGGAGATCACTGTGATAACAAGGAACATGAAATCTTGCCTTGCGTTGGCCATAGCCGCCACACTTTCCGCGTGCGGCAGTTCCGGCTCTTTACCTGCGTCTGAAACACCTGTTTATGCTTGTGATACCACAACAGCGACTAAAGCTGACGATTTGCGTATTTATCAGGTCATGGTCGAGAGCTTTGTTAATGGTGATGACACCATTGGCCATGGTACGGGTTACGGTACCAGCCATCACAAAGGTGATCTGCAGGGTATTATCGACTCGCTGGACTACATTGACTCTTTGGGTGTGAATGCAATTTGGCTGACACCAATTTTTGAGTCGATTCCGGTTGAAGGGCAAGATCACTGGGCTGACCGTCTGGATGCGACAGGCTATTTCACCAGTAACTACTTTGCTATTGATCCTCGTTTCGGCACGATGGAAAAAGCCCGTGAGCTTGTGGACAAAGCACATGAGAAGGGGCTGTACGTTTTCTTTGATGGTGTCTTTGGTCACCATAAAGGCAACGTTGTTCCTTCTCCTGAAGGACGTTTACCACACGGTGAACACAACCCTGTGAGCTACCCGGAAAGCCTCGCTTTCTATCAGGAAGTCGCTACCTATTGGGTTAAAGAGCTGAAGATTGATGGCTGGCGCTTGGATCAGGCCTATCAGGTGCCGACAGATGCCTGGAAAGAAATCCGTAAGAGTGTCGATGAAGCTTCGAAGTCGGTGACTTACACCAATGACAAAGGGGAAACTGTTAATCCGCTAGGTTACATGGTGGCTGAAATCTGGAACAACCAGAATTACATCAATGACACTGGCTACGGTAAGCAGGATGATCCGGCATTGTGCTCGGCATTCGATTTCCCTGTCCGTTACCGTGTTGTTGAAACCTTTGCCGTGAATGAAAATAGTGTCGGTGGCAAAGGCGGAGAGTGGCTGGCCGAAGGTATGGATTTGCACAAACTGTACCCGGATCATGCCAAACCTAACCTGATGTTGGGCAATCATGACTTGGTGAGACTGGGTGATCTATTGCAGCGTGGCAACATTGCCTCTCCAGAAGATGCTGAGTATTGGTCTCGCCATAAAGCGGCATTGTCATTCCAGGCCGCATACACCGGCCCGATCACCTTGTATTACGGTGAAGAAATTGGTGATCAGCTTGATGGCTATGCAGCCAAGAATGCCGGTGACAACTGTGCCATTCAAGGTTTGTGTGACGATCATGTTGCCCGTACCAGTGCAAAAATTGACGGTGTGACGGCGTCACTTAAAGGACGCGAAGCAGAACTGCGTGACTACGTCGCCAAGTTGATGACTATGCGTGCTAACCATCCTGCGCTATCCAGTGGTAAGCGTACCAATGTGATGGCAACTGATGCTGTGTATGTCGACCATAAGCAGGCAGAAAATGAAGCCTTGCTTTACATGGTGAGTACCTCATCCCGAGCAGATATCATTCCTCTGGACGGTGTGGATGTCGGTTCTGATGGCGTCTTGGTTGACTTGATGTCTGGCGACCGCTTCAAGATGCAAGATGGCAAGTACTATATTCCTTTAACTGCGTTTGAAGCTCGTTTCCTATCTATCGAGACACCGTCTGCTGCCGGTGTGAAGGTGAAGGCTGCAGCGGCCGTGTCACTGGCGGGTGAAGGCTTTATGGCGCAGTGTGATAACCCGACGGTGGAAGAGGCCGGACCGATTGGCGAAACGCTATACGTTGTCGGTGACTTTTCCGATTCAGGATGGAAACACAAGCCGAAGCGTGCCTTCCAGTACAAGGGTAGCAATGTCTATCAGGTTGTTAAGGAAGAGAAGGCTGGCGCGTATCGTATGCAGTATGCAAGCCGAGATTGGACGCCGCAGTTTACTGCTGACGGTCTTAGCCTGAAAGCTGGCGAGAAAGGCGTACTGGCTCGTGGCGGTTATGGTAAGGACACGGCTGTTACGATCCCTGAAGCCGGTCGTTATGTCTGGAGTCTGGAGTTCAGCTCAGATGGCCAGCCTCAGCAAATTATGGTCTCTAAGTGCCCATAATAATAAGCAACTGACAGTTACTAAGGGAGCCTGATGGCTCCCTTTTTTGATAGTATTATTAGTACATTAGTTTAGACAAACTGCAGAAAGATAGAGGCAGTCATGGCGACAGAACATGAAAATATACAGCAATATTGCATGGTGATGACCACGTTTTCTGATGAGGTTATCGGAAAGAAAATCATTCACTCGCTCATTGAGAAGCGTTTGGCCGCTTGTGTTCAGGTGCAGGCGATTGAAAGTTATTACCACTGGAAGGGCGAGGTCAATCAAGATCAGGAAAAGCTGGTGATGATCAAGACAACGGCTGCACTTTACTCAGAAGTAGAAGCGGAGATACTGGCTAACCATGATTATGAAACCCCTGAAATTATCCAGCTGCCCATTACGTCTGGGCTGGCAGATTACCTGAACTGGATCCGTTCGGAGTGCAAGGACTAGCCTTGCACTTCGATTTGGCTGAAATTATCTGGGGTTACATATTCGGATAATTCGGCCCGCCGCCACCTTCGGGAGTGACCCAGGTAATATTCTGTGACGGATCTTTAATGTCGCAAGTTTTGCAATGCACACAGTTGGCGGCATTGATCTGAAACTTGGGTTTACCTTCACTCGTCACAATTTCATATACACCCGCCGGGCAATAGCGTTGGCTAGGCTCGTCGTAGAGGGATAGGTGGGTTGTCGTGGGAAGGATAGGATCCTTGAGTTTAAGATGACAAGGCTGATTTTCTTCGTGTTGCGTTGCTGACAGGTAGACCGAAGATGGTTTATCAAAGCTGAGGATACCGTCCGGCTTGGGGTAATTAATGGGTGTGCATTGTTCTTTCGGACGAAGACACTCGTGATCGGTTTTCTCATCGGCGACTGTCCAGGAAAATCGATGCTTGAGCCAGTTATGTTCTACCGTTGCCAGCGCGCCACCGATAAGGTTGCCAAACTTATGGATTTGAGCGCCAAAGTTGCGTGATTCATACAGCTCTTGATACAGCCATGATTCACCGAACAAACGCTCATAGCCCGGTATGGTTTGATGCAGCCCCTGGCTAATTTCGCTGAAAATGGCTTCTGCGGCCAGCATTCCGGATTTCATGGCGGTATGGCTACCTTTGATTTTGGCAAAGTTGAGCGTACCAGCATCGCAGCCAACCAATACCCCGCCGGGAAATTGTTGCCGTGGCAGGGAAGGGAGTCCACCTTTGGTGATTGCCCGAGCACCATAGGCGATGCGGTTTCCGCCTTTTAGATAACGGCTGAACAACGGGTGATGTTTCATTCGCTGAAATTCATCAAACGGGCTGAGGTACGGGTTGTGATAGTTCAGATCAACGATCAATCCAATAGCGACTTGGTTATCTTCGAGGTGATAGAGAAAACTACCACCGGTGGTATCTGACTGGCTTAGTGGCCAACCAACACCATGGATAACCAGCCCCGGCTGATGAAGTTCCGGTGGGACTTCCCACAGCTCTTTGATTCCTAGTGCATAGTGCTGAGGCTGTTTGTCGTAATCCAATTGAAAATTGCTGATCAGCTGTTTGCCCAAATGGCCTCGGGCTCCTTCGGCGAAAATAGTATATCTGGCCTTTAGCTCTATGCCGGGCTCAAAGGTCGCTTTCTTATCTTCGTTCTTATCCAACCCCATATCGGATGTAACGATACCGGCAACGGCACCTTGTTTGTCGTAGAGAATGTCAGCGGCTGCGAATCCGGGGAAGATTTCGACACCGGCTTTTTCGGCTTGCTGTGCCAGCCAGCGACAGAAGTTGGCCAGACTGATGACGAAGTTACCGTCATTCAGCATTGGCTTGGGCGTAAGGTTCTCAGCAACGTTTAGATAGTTACTCTGGTTGGTAAGCAGACAAAAGTGGTCTTCAGAAACTGCTGTATGAAGTGGGGCATTGAGCCGCTCCCAGTCAGGAAAAAGTTCATCAAGGGCTTTGTGTTCGAAGATGGCGCCAGACAAAATATGTGCCCCGACTTCGGCTCCTTTTTCGACCACACAGACAGACAATGATTGATTCTGTTCCTCTGCCAGTTGCATGATCCGACAGGCAGCAGATAAACCTGCGGGGCCAGCACCAACGATAACAACATCGAACTCCATGCATTCTCTTTCCATGCGTACCTTCCTGAAACTGCCAGCACAACGTTACAGGTAAATATAGTCCAGTTGACGTAAACGTAAATTCAACTAGGCTCAAAGTGTACTTGGCCAAGTTCATAATTTTTTCTGACTATTTGAAAAGGAAAGCATTGTGAAGGTACTGGTAGCAATAAAGCGAGTGATTGATCCTTACGTAAAAGTGAGGGTGAAAAATGATGGCTCCGGCGTTGAAACCAATAACGTCAAGATGGCTATGAACCCTTTTTGCGAAATCGCAGTGGAAGAAGCAGTCAGACTCAAAGAGGCCGGAACAGTTGAAGAAGTTGTTGTGGTTTCAGTCGGTGAGACAAGCTGTCAGGAGCAACTCAGAACAGCATTGGCACTGGGAGCCGATCGCGCAATTCACATAGAAGCAGAAACCGGACTCGAACCATTGACGGTAGCCAAAGTGCTCCAGTCAGTGATGGAGAAAGAACAACCGGGGCTTTTTTTGATGGGCAAGCAATCCATCGATTCGGATAATAATCAGGTTGCCCAAATGCTATCTGCACTGACCGGCCGTCCACAAGGTACCTTTGCCTCTAACGTTACCATTGATAGTGACACTGTCACCGTAACCCGTGAGGTTGATGGCGGCCTGGAGACACTTCAGTTGATGCTTCCAGCCATTATCAGTACCGATTTGCGGCTCAATGAACCCCGATACGCATCGTTACCAAATATCATGAAGGCCAAGAAGAAACCCATGGAGCAGCTAACGCTCGCCGATTTTGACGTCGATGCTTCTCGGCACCAGGAAGTGCTGAATGTAGCGCCGCCGCCGGAAAGGCAAGGCGGTGTTCGGGTTGCTTCGGTATCGGAGCTGGTGGATAAGCTGAAAAACGAAGCGAAGGTGATCTAATGGCTACGTTAATCATTGCAGAACATAATAACTTATCTCTCTCGCCAGATACCCTGAAAGCGATCAATGCAGCGATGGCGTTATCATCTTCAGTATCGGTGCTGGTTGCCGGTGATAACTGCCGTTGTGTGGCTGACGAGGCCTGCAAGGTAGCAGGTGTCGAGCAAGTATTACTGGCTAATAATACAGTCTATGAGCACCAGCTTGCCGAGAACCTGTCCGCCTTGGTCGCTGAAGTTGCTGCTCAGCAATATACCCATATCCTTGCGCCAGCTACGACCTTTGGTAAAAATCTTATGCCGCGTGTAGCCGCCTTGCTTGATGTCGGACAGCTATCCGATGTTATTCAGATCAAAAGCGAAGACACAGTGATTCGGCCGATATATGCCGGTAATGCTCTGGCGGAAGTAAGATCCAACGATCCTATTAAGGTGATCACTATTCGTAGTGCCGCATTTGATCTTGCAGAAATTCAACCGGAACAATCCGCTCCGGTGTCCGAACTCGATATTGTCATCGCCAATGATATGACGAAGTTTGTTAGCAGACAGGCGGTAGAAAGTGAGCGTCCTGAATTGGCCGCAGCACGAGTGGTGGTATCCGGTGGACGGGGGCTCGGAAACAGCGACAGTTTTGCCCTGGTTGAAAAGTTGGCAGATAAATTGGGTGGGGCAATCGGTGCTTCGCGTGCAGCAGTGGATGCCGGTTTTGTCTCCAATGATCTTCAAGTTGGCCAGACGGGGAAAATTGTCGCCCCTGAGCTATACATAGCCGTGGGCATTTCCGGAGCCATACAACACCTTGCCGGAATGAAAGACTCGAAGGTGATAGTCGCAATCAACAACGATCCCGACGCCCCGATTTTTCAAATCGCCGATTATGGTCTGGTCGGCGATCTGTTCGAGTTGCTTCCGGAGCTGATTGAGTCACTTTGAGGGGTGTGGCTGTTAACTGTCGCCTTCTATAATCTGCCAACCGTGGTTTGTCGCCATTTCAAATAACTGGGCTTGCTCGGCGGCCTGTTGATTTGTCAGCCAGGTAACAAAGTGAGTGACCGCGTCACTTTTTGTCTGACAGTGGTAATAATATTGCCACGGGCCGTCAATGATGGTTGCCGACTGGGGTAACTTCAAATATCCCTGTTTTAGCTCATGGACCACCAGCATAAGGTCGGTGATTGTGACACCCTGTCCGGCAAAACAGGACGTCAGTGCCATATCCAAGGTATCAAAGGTCAAACCTGAGTTGTTCATCAGGTGGGACTTTTGATTGCGCTTCAACCATACCCGCCAGTCTGTTCGGTCCGCAGTTGGATGAAGGCGCTGGTAAGTCAGCAATGTATCGATATCGACAGGCTGTTCGGCTTTGGTCAGCAGCTCCGAATAGACAGGGGCCAGGTATTCCTTTCTGAGAAAATTCTTTTGATACGGGTTTTTTGATTCCTTCTGCATACCGTAGATAGCGACATCATAGTCATCATCATCCAGCCGGAGTTCTTCGCTGGTGTGTCCCATGGTTGATGTCAGGACAATATCTAACGTCGGGTAGTGTTCCTTAAAGGAATGTAAACGCGGGATAAGCCAGCGCACGGCAAAACTCATTGCCACTTTTACTCGCAGCGGCTCGTTTTCTTTGTTTTTGAGTTGTCGAATCGCATTGTTGAGTTCACTGTATTGACGGGTGAGCAACAGGGCCACTTCTTTGCCTTCGTCTGTCAGAGAAAGCGCGCGGTGACGTCGAATAAATAGTGAAAAACCAAAGTGTTCCTCTAGCTGGCGTATCTGACGGCTAACCGCACTCTGAGTCACATTTAGTTCTAAGGCGGCGAGTGTAAAGCTAAGGTGTCTTGCTGCAGCTTCGAATACTCTCAATCCATTGAGAGAAGGAGGAAGCAGTGCATGTCTTTTTTTCATCAGTCAGGAAATCTTTGCATGAGTTTTATGAATGCTAAAGTGCCATAAAAGTCGTTTGAAACTCAACGGTAATATTCATAAATTTATCCTCATAACACTAAGGGGATTTTATGAAGAAACTGGTTAGCCTGGCTGTACCGCTCATCATTTCACAGCTGGTTGCCCAAATGTTGGTTTTTACCGATGTCTGGATGATGGCTCAGCTCAGTATTATGGCGATTGCCGGCGGTGGTCTTGGGGCTACGGTCTACTCAATTGTTTTTATTATTGCCGGTAGTACCGTAGGGTGCGTAGCCAACTTAATTGCAATTGCCTATGGTAAGCGAGCAAGGCAACCGGAAGTTGGTGATGCCGAAGTGCGTTCTTCCCTTAAAGGCGGGCTGTTACTGGCCTTGATCCTGACTGTCGCCCTGCAKCCGGTATTTTTCATGATGCATGCTCCTCTGCTGATGGCGAAGCAGGATCCGCAGGCGGTTGTTCTGGCGATGGACTACCTTGATGCTCTGAAATGGTCGATGTTGCCCACTTTGGTTTTGCTGGTATTGCGTAGTCTGGTAAGTGCCTTTGGTGATACGCGGTCGGTGATGATTATGTCGGTGGCAACCGTTGTGCTTAATGTGCCGCTCAGTTACTTGTTTGCCTTCCACTGGGAAATGGGACTGGCTGGTTTGGGCTACGGCACCTCGTTGGCTGCCTTTATCATCATGCTGGGGTACAGCTACTGGGTGTTCAGCCATTCTAAGTACAGCAACTATAACCCGTTGCACAAGCTGCATGAATACCGCCTTGGTACTATGGTACCGCTGCTGGGAATTGGTGTGCCGATCATGATAGCGACTATGCTTGAGCATGCTTTATTCTCGGGAGCTGCTTTGTTGGCAGGTACATTAGGGGCTGTCTCTCTGGCTATACACCAAATTGCGATGCAATGCCTAAACCTGTCATGGAACATTGCGTTCGGTCTTTCTCAGGCTGCGTCGATTCTGGTTAGTCAGCATGTCGGCAGTAAGGAGCCGTCGCTTGTTCGTCGTTACGCGCTGCTGGGTTTGTTTACGGTAACGGCAACCAGTGCAGTGATTGGTGTGCTGGTTAGCGTGTGGCCGGAATTCCTGACTCAGGTATTTAGCGTTGAAGGTGACGAGTTGGCGACAGAGCTGGTTGCGGCATTACCAAGCGTGATGATCATGGTTGCCCTGTGTTTTGTTGTCGACGCCTGGCAGCTGGCCGCAATCAGTATTTTGCGCGGCATGAAAGTGGTGATTGGTCCGACGATTTCAACGGTCATTGGCTACTGGTTCATTGGTTTGCCAGCGGCGTGGTTGTTAATGAAGCAAATGGGGCTGGAAGGTGTGTGGGCCGGTTTGGGGATTGGACTGGCAGCAACAGGTATTATGCTGGTGATACTTCTGTTCAGGCATTTAACTCACTTCGAACGTCTGGTCAGGAAAGAGCAGCAGGCACAAGGCATTATCGAAAAAGAAAACGACGAGGCCGTTGCTTCCGGACAGTCGGCGTTACTGACTTAACTTCACGATAAGCTGTTATAAGCAATCAAGAAAAAGCCGGAATTATTTCCGGCTTTTTCTTGCGCGAAGTATATCGGCGCGAGGTACAGAGATAGCTATTGGGGCTTAGCGCATCCGAAATACATCGGTTTGTTTATCGTTTTGTACTTCAGCAAAGCTTCGCACGAAAGGGCCTTGTTGGCGTATTTGCGGCGGCAGGCTGTCAATGACTCGTTTGGCCTCGTCCTTAGTGGCAAAGTCACCGTATATCACGGCGTACCAGCGATTGCCCAAACTGTGCTTCCAGTTTACCCATATAGGATCCTGGCCTTTGATCTCGCGAATATAGTTTCGGATATCACGCTCTTCACTGAGAGCCAGTACCTGAATAGTAAAACGGTTAGGATCCAGGTGACCATAAGCCTCCTGCGTAGTCATTGCCCCGACACACTGACTTTCAGTGTGGGTCGTCTGTGTGGTCGAACAGCCCGCAATAAATAGTAACGCCACTAACGCAACAATCTTATGCATCCAATGTCTCCTATAGTTTTCATATTCATCAGATATCTTTTCTAGGCGGCAAGTTTATCAAGAAGCTAAACAATTGATGCATAAAACTAAACCTTGCGATTTGTTTGCTGTTTTTTGCGTCATATCGTGTATGAAAACTCATCAATTTCCGGCACTTGCCTAAATACTGTGCATCCATCCAGAAAATACACAGCGTAATAGTGACTATTCTATCCAGTCTCGATTAAACTGTATATACATACAGTATTTTTAGTGAGTGAAATATGGCGGTCTTACCTGTTTTTTTAGAGTCGGTAAAATGCGGATTTCCGTCTCCGGCAGACGGACATCAGGAAGATCTCGATTTGGATGATTATCTGATCCGTAATCCTAATGCGACCTTCTTTCTTCGTGCTTCCGGTGACTCCATGGTCGGTGCCGGTATCTATGATGGTGATTTGCTGGTTGTCGATCGGGCCGAGACCGTGGTTCCCGGACGAATTGTGATTGCCCGCATTTATGACGAGTTTACCTGTAAGCGTGTCGTACGCCATGACAATAACTGGTGGCTAAAGGCGGAAAATGCCAACTATAAGCCATTCCCCATGCCGGAAGACTCCGAGATCTTTGGGGTTGTTACCCGTAATATCCATAACTTGATGGATTAACAACAATGGCCAAAGACTTTGAGGGCTACCAGAATCAGGTATGGGCGTTGGTTGATGCAAAAAGCTTCTATAGCAGCTGTGAGCAACTCTTTGATCCGGCGTTAGCTAATAAACCCGTTGTGGTGCTATCGAATAATGACGGTTGCTGTGTTGCCTTGTCCGCGCAGGCGAAGGCGTTGGGTATCAAGCGGGGCGCGCCCTGGTTCAAAGTAGAGCGAGAGGCTCGAAAGCTGGGCGTTCAGGTCAGAAGCTCGAATTATACCTTGTATGCAGATATGAGCCGCCGCTTCATCGAGGAGCTCTATCAGTTCTCTCCCCACGTTGAGCAGTATTCCATTGACGAAGCCTTTGTTCGCCTGGACGGTATGGAGCATCGTGGCCTAACCGGCTATGGGCAGGAGTTGCGGGATACCATCCAGACAAATATTGGTTTGCCGGTACGTGTCGGCATCGGGGCTACCCCTACGTTGGCTAAATTAGGCAACGAGGTAGCCAAGCGATACGAAGACCGTGTTAATGGCGTGATTGAGATTGATAGCGACTATAAGCGCCGTTGGTTGCTGGAACGAACCGATATTCAGTCTGTCTGGGGAATAGGCGCCAAAACAGCAACACGACTGCGCACGACGGGGATTGATAATGCGCTGCAGTTGGCAGAGAAAAATTCAGCCGATATGCGTCGGTTATGGAATGTTGGTTTGGCCCGTACAGTACTGGAATTACAGGGGATTGCCTGCATTTCACCCGGTGACATTGATGAAAAAAGAAAGCAGATATTATCCAGCCGAAGCTTTGGTGTCGGTATTAGCAAGCTCGATGAGCTGAAAGCAGCTTTGGCTTTTCATTGCCAGCGAGCAGGGGAGAAGCTGCGACAACAAGGGAGTCAGGCAAATATTGTCAGTGTTTTCTTGCGGACAAATCGCTATAAGAATCTTCCTCAGCACAATAAAACCTGTGTTCGAACACTGGCATGCCCGAGTCAGGATTCCTATAAGTTTTTGGCATCGGCATTAGAGCAGCTGGATTGTGTGTACAAGCCAGGGTTTGAATACCAGAAAATAGGGGTGATCCTGGATGACCTGACGGATGCCCAAAATGATAACTTTCAGCTCGATATGTTTGATACCAGCGCGCTGGAAGAAATGAAACGGCGAGATTTGATGGCCATTACGGATAGGGTGAATGCCCGGTTTAAGAACGGTATCAAACCGGCTTCGGTGATCGGTTCAACCAATTGGCATATGCGCCAGGCTTTCCGGTCGAATCGCTGGACCACAAGGTTGAATGAGCTACAAGTTGCCAAGTGCTGAAGGTAGAGTGTTTTTATAGCAATAAAAAAATGGCTTCCGAAGAAGCCATTGAACTTACTAATAAATGACGACTAGTATTCCCAGTGCTCGATACTATGAGCGCCAGAGAATTGGTTAGCGAAGTAATCTTCGCACGTGCCCTCACGCCATACATCGGCGGTTGCGCAGTGGAGGCCGCCTCCGAAGGCATAAGCATCACGTAGGTCTACTGGAATAACCTCAAAGCCAAGCTTATCAAATTGTTCCATTTGTCCGGTTTCGGATGCCTCGACACAAACTGTATTATGGTCAAGGATCAAGGTATTCATCGATAGCCAAGTGCTTGAGTAGCAAAGTGGCGGTGGATTATCCCATGCAGGGTTGACTGCCTCGACGATTTCCCAGTCATTTTTCTCAAAGATTTCTCGCTGGCCTTTGAATAGCGGACGGTGCGGGTTGAGTAGCATCAAGCCAGGGCGAAGCGGACAGAAGGTCGCATCAATGTGAATCGGGTGGTTGTCTTCAAAACTCAAGGTGTGAACACGATAGCCTTGTGGCTCATATTTACGCTTGATCCAGCGAATACCGGCGAGGTTAGTGGTAAGACCGTGTTGAACAAAGATATCTTTACCCAGGCGCATAACATCTGCGGCATCAAAAAGAATATCGGTTTCTTTGGTGCTGTATTCTTTGCGTAGCGAACGTGCCAGGGTCTCATCGTCGGTCAAGTGCTCATAGGCTGCAACATAATCCATGCGGAAGCTGTCGTCAGACAGACGTGGACGCGGTGCTTGTTCGATCAGGCACTCTGGATCGGACTCGAAGTATTCACGAAGCAAATCGACATAAGCTAGATATTCAAAGTAACGGCTACGGAAGCTCATTGGGGCCATAAGGATACTTTTACCCATGGTCAGCAAGCAATCTCGTGGTGGCATGACGCCAAATCCAGAACTGATCGTGAAATCAGGCGTGGTAATACGTTGATGCCAATCAACGGCTCCCGGGCGGTCAACAATAATATTGCGATCTTCTAAGATCTTTGCAAAGCCATTGAGGCATTCGTTTGCACGGTCGATAGACTCTTGGGTACGGCGACCTGCTTTGCTGCCCCGCATTGGAGAATCGGCTGGAATCTTTTCATTACTGGCCGGGCAAGCTTCGGGAATATGCTGGTTATCGGCAATGCCAACAATAACGTGACGAAGTGGATCGAAATCATTATATGATTCAACATGCAGGCCTTGTCTTACATAAGGTACGCCAGAGTCTTTTCTTTCTAGTGGTAAAGAGGCATTTGGATATAGATCATTAGAAATACTCATTACAAATCTCCAATAGAATGAATATACATAGTGGAATAACGTTTCCATATGTTATTAATGTGTTCACTTATTATTTAGGTGATAGACTCAGCGGAAATAGCGAGTGAGTGAAATTATTAATAACGTTTCTACTTCTTTTGTTTGATGAGCAATATTGTTTGCTGCTCTTCAATGACATTAATATCGCGCTAAAATCATTCTTTTAATAGTCATTTAATGCCAATAACTGACAGTTTTATGCCAAGTGTTGTTTTATTAAATGAAAGTGCTGTCATTGTTGATATAGAAAGAAAATGTTGAATTAATCTGCATAAAACCACACAAATTATTCATTCTAAGCATACAAGGTAATTTGGTTTATTATGCCGAGCAGGCAACGCATAAGTGTAATTTATCGCCGTGTGGTATCACATTTTTAAACTGATTGATTGGTGTTCGCTTTAGCCTCGGGTGAAGATGGAAAAGTATGAGAAGGGAGGTACGATCATGTGTCAACGTGTTATTGCCAATACCCCAAAGTTTCTGATGTTCGACTTACAAAAAGTAGAAGAAACAGAGCATATGATATTTGGGGCCGACTATATATTGATACGCCCTAAAACGGCTGGATGCACATTACACCTGGCGAATACTCATGATAGGTTGAGGGTAGGACAACTGGTATTACTGGCACCTTTCAATCCATTCCGGCTATCGCTCGAGCAAAATCAGGGCAAAGATCCGACCGATTGTGATGTACTGCATTTTCGTTTAAATGCGCTGGGGCAAACGTTTGTTGATAGTGTTCAGTTTTATACCATCAAAACCATGCTTGAGCAGTCTCGAAACGGTGTGTTGTTTGAAGGTGAAGGAATCTCCGGTATCAATGATATTTTAGATTGTATGGAGAATACTTTTGAGTTCTCTCAGGTGCTTAACTTACTGGGTTTACTCGAAAAATTATCGAAGCTTACCCCAAAATGCTACCTGACTGATAACAGCTTTGAGATCAGTAATATTAAGCGTACTGAAAACCGGGTACAGATTGCTCAGGAATATATCGCGAATAATCTTGCGGAGCCATTATCTGTTGCAATGGTGGCAGAACAACTTCATATGGCAGACAGTACTTTTTCACGTTTTTTCCATGCCAACCTAGGTGTGACTTTTCGTCAATATGTGATTGAGCAGCGAGTCAAGCAAGCTGCAAGGTATTTAGTATCGACAGACTGGACTATTGCACATATAGGTTCTGAGGTGGGATTCTCGTCATTGTCGAATTTTAACTCAAAGTTTAAAAGCTTATTGCGTGTTACCCCCAGAGAGTACCGTGCAAGTCATATTGATATGCGAAAGGATATAGCGAATAGCCGTGCAGTTGAAGGGCAGATACAAAAACAACTTACTGAAGCTATGATGTGATCCTATATAGAATTTGAAGTGTTGAGAAAATAATTGAATAAAGTAAAGAGAATAGTCATATGGCTATTCTCTTTAATATTATTAATGGGAGGAAACTGAGATGATTGAATGTTGGCGGCTAAAGATTTTGGCAACTAACCAATAGGTACTGCATGCAAATAATGATGAGTACATTGGTGCTTCTACCCAACCTAAATTGAATTGCAAGAATAATAGGCAACCAGAGCCAAAGCCGACAATCATCGATGATAGGGCGGCATATATATTGGCTGGAATAAATTGTGCCAGTAATGTAGGGGCAACCAGTGCTGCCATTAAGGTTCCAGACCCTAAAATAGCTAACATCGAGAGCATGAACGGTGGTGCAAACATCATAATGATAAAACCTGCAATGCCCAGTAACCAGACGGCACCGCGGTTTAATATCAATAATGACTGCTCTGATAACTTGCAGTCAGGCCAAATTGCCTGGCGTAAGTCATGTGAGACCGACCCTGCAATAGCGTGCAATACGGAGTTAGCTGTTGATTTCATGGCAAACAGGATAAACAGTGTGACAACAGCTGACACAGAGGGTGAGAGGAAGAGCGTCAGGAAGGTTGGCATGGCTTCATCGGGTGTTGCCAGCCCGGGCACTTTTAAACGGGTATATAATCCTGCCAACGGCACCAAACTAAGCAAACAGGCAATGGGTGTCATGTAAGCGGCAACATGGTGAAGCTTAGTGGTTTTCGCTAGAGCCATAAACCGAACTGACATATAGGGCAGGGTTGCACTATAAATGAAAGCATAAGGCAGCACCATGAGAACATGCCAGACCGTTGAACCATAAGGGCCGGAATCGGTGGGGGCGAGTAACTCTGGGTCAATGTTATTTAAGCCCGAGATAAGTTCGCTAGGTGATATATCAGCAAAAATAGTGACTACAATTATCAAAGCCGACACACACATCCCCACAATCATAAAGGCATCGGTGAAGGCCACCGCGGCCAGGCCACCAATGGAAGTATAAATAATAATAATGCCGACCATTAACAATGCGGCGGATTCTCTATCTATCCCTAGCCATTGCCCGGCGAGTAGCCCGAGTGCTTTGATTTGCCCAACCAAGAAAACCAATAACAAGATTATTGTTATCATGGCCGCAAAGGCTTGGGTGAATCGTTTGACCGGGGCAGGCCCCTGATGACTTCGTGCGATATATTCGGGGATGGTTAAGCTGCCCATATCTTGTGCTTTTTGATGTAAAAAACGGGCGCAAAAGAGGACAGCAAATACCATGGCTGGCGCGAAGAAGAAGTTGCCGAGCAATTCAATCGCGCCATATTTATAGGCAACGCCAGGAGAGCCCATAAATCCCCACCCTGAGAACCCTGTTGCAACTATTGTCGCGGCACCAATGAAAGGTCCCAGGCAGTTGGCGGCGAGTAGGAAGCCGCCTTCGCCATCGCGGGTTTTCATGATTTTATTGCTATACTGTGCGAGTCCTACCATGATGATCACCGTCACCACGAGGAGCGCCCAGTTTAATGAGGTGATCATAGTAGCCTCCGCTTAATGCTCTGGTTGTGCATTTTTGATAGCGGTGCGCTTTTTTGTCATGCTAATGACAATCTCACCCATACCCCCACCAATGACTAAGATGCCCCCAAGCGTTTGGAGTACGGTGAGTGACTCGCCAAACATGGCGATACCGATGCCTGCACCAACCACAGTTTCAAGGTAAGACACACAAGCTAATTCTGCTGCCTTTAGGTGTTTGGCTGCAATTGTCAGCAGGGTTAACGCCCCAAAGCCGATAAAGAAACCCATTGAAATTAGCCAAATCCAAGAGCTGGTGTTCATTTCTGCTAATGAAGGTGGCTTGACAACAAAGCATACCCCAATGGCAACGGCGCCAAATAAGAAGTTAAAGAAAGAGCGAGAATCAGAGCTTACATCAGTGCGATAGCGGCTGAAAAATAGATACAAGCCATAGCCGACACCTGATGCAAGCCCTAACATATCACCGATGAAATTCTCTTTCGAAAATGAGAGCGAGACAGTTAATCCGTCGGTAGCATTATAATTAATGATCCCGATAATAAACAAACACCCGATAAATACAGCAGTTAGCAATGCAGCGGTGAGTTTAGATATTTTCTCTTTGAGAAAGATAGCGGCCAAAATGGTGGAGAAGACTGGGCCGGTATATATCAGGAACACGGCATTAGCCAAAGTAGTGTACTGCGTTGAAGAGACATATGCCGCTAAGCAAAGGCCTAAACAGGCACCACTGGCAATAACAGTTGGTGATAGTTTGGTCGCTTTAATTAGTGAGCTTTTTCCCTGGTAGAACATTAGGCCAAAAATACATATAGCTCCGACGGTCATACGGGTGAATGCAATAACATCGCCACTGGTATTAATATTTCGGGCAAATAATCCGACGCACCCCATTAAGGCGGCGGAGACTATCATAGTGGAATAGCCCAAAGTTTTGGTGTTCATGACTTACTCCTTTGATTATTGTCGTCAGGTTGGTCACACAGCATTCCACCTCCAGTGATCTGGTAATAGCCATATACCAGTGCTACCACTACACATAGAATTGCGTTAGCGACTATGAATGCATCAATTGACCAATATCCTGTGATCATCTTCATTCCCTTTTTCAAGGTGCAATAAGCAACATACTGCGGTGAACTGTTTGGTATGTTGTTGTTGATATTTATATTGATTGAGCCGTGGGGTGATAACTAGCCAAAACCTGCCGTCTACTTGCTGATTACTGCTCAATAGAATGAAACTGTGAAGGAAGAGAACTTGAATGACTGATGTGATATAGGCAGAGTTGAGAACCGTTAAGTGACCAACTCATTCAAATGGAAACATTTTCTAGTGCATTCATTGGTATGGCTCTACCTTGATGAGCTACGCTAATCTCAGTGACATGTTGGCCGAGCGTGGTGAATCTGCAAGGCAAAGGACTCTTTGTATTCAATCGTTGGTTTTTCGGAACATAGGCAATGAACAAAGTCATCGATAAAAAGCTAGAGAATAACTGGCACGCCGAGGCCATCAATACCGTGTTGGATACGTTGCATGTCGATGCGGATGGTCTCTCTCGGGACGAGGCCGCAGCTCGACTCGAAACCTGCGGACCGAATCGCTTACCGGAGCCTGTAAAGCGTAGCTCTATTGTTCGCTTTCTTCGCCATTTTCACAATATTCTTATCTATGTGCTCTTGGCCTCAGCAGTAATTACGGCATCGCTGGAGCATATAGTCGATACGTTGGTTATTTTGACCGTGGTTGTCGCCAACGCGGCCATCGGCTTCGTGCAGGAAGGCAAAGCGGAGAAGGCGATGGACGCCATCCGCCGGATGCTCGCCCTTAAGGCTTCCGTGGTGCGTGACGGAAACCGCCGCTTGATTGAAGGCGAAAGACTGGTTCCGGGAGACATTGTCTTGTTGGAGGCGGGGGACAAGGTGCCTGCCGATCTGCGCCTACTTAAGGCGCATGGCCTTAAGATCCAGGAATCGATCATCACTGGTGAATCTGTACCCGTCGAGAAGGGAACACCGCAAGTGACCGCCGATGCGTCTCTTGGCGATAGGATATGCATGGCGTATAGCGGCACGCTGGTAACCAGTGGACTCGGCAGAGGCGTCGTCGTAGCAACGGGCTGTGATACTGAGATTGGCCGCATCAGCGGTATGCTTTCCACTGTCGAGACACTTACCACTCCGCTTGTGCAGCAGATGAACGTGTTTGCGCGGTGGCTCACCGTACTCATTTTGCTTATTGCTACGACACTTCTCGTATTCGGGTATTTCGTCCAACATTTCGCGTTCTCCGAAATGTTCATGGCGGTCGTGGGACTGTCAGTCGCCGCCATACCCGAGGGCTTACCCGCGGTCTTAACAATCACGCTGGCCGTGGGTGTCCAGGCGATGGCGCGGCGCCGTGCCATCGTCCGGCGATTGCCCGCCATAGAAACGCTAGGTTCAGTATCGGTGATCTGCAGTGATAAGACTGGCACCTTGACGCGTAATGAGATGATGGTCGCATCCGTTGTAACGCAAGCGCATATCTTCTCGTTGGAAGGGGCAGGATATGAACCAAGAGGGATCATCAAACTCAATGACGCCACCGTGAGCGCGCGCGAACATGTGATTCTCGAAGAACTTGGCCGTTCGGCTGCGTTGTGCAACGATGCATCGCTGCATGAACGTGACGGCGTGTGGATCGTCGAAGGTGATCCAATGGAGGGCGCCTTACTGGCTTTATCCGGCAAGATTGACATGGATATTAACGAAGAACTTGCGGGATGGACGCGCACGGATGCTATCCCCTTTGATGCCAAGCATCGTTTCATGGCAACTCTCAACCACGACCATGAAAACAACGCGTTTATTTCCGTCAAAGGCGCACCAGAGCAGATCCTCTCCATGTGTAACGAGCAGAAAACCGTTTTCGACGGAACCGAACCTCTTGACACCGACTATTGGTACGAGAAAGCCGAATGCATTGCTGAACAAGGCCAGCGTGTGCTGGCTTTCGCGGTCAAGCCGGTTCCGCCAAAACACACTATCCTCGAATTTGTTGATGTCGAGGATGGGTTAATATTACTCGGCCTGGTCGGGCTGCTCGATCCACCGCGCCCAGAAGCTATCGAAGCCGTCGCAGAATGCCAAGGCGCGGGAATACGCGTGAAAATGATCACCGGGGATCACAGGGGAACAGTCGCCGCTATCGGCAGGCAAATCGGGCTACAAAACCCCGATGCGGTGCTGACCGGCTCTGATATTGATGGCATGGACGATTCTGCGCTCACCGCCGCCATTCTCGAAACCGATATATTCGCCCGCACAAGTCCCGAACACAAGCTCAGGTTGGTAATGGCGTTGCAGTTACACGGCTTGTCCGTCGCTATGACCGGAGACGGGGTAAACGATGCGCCTGCGCTCAAACGTGCCGATGTGGGCATTGCTATGGGCATGAAAGGCAGCGAGGCGGCTAAGGAAGCCTCAGAGTTTGTTCTGGCAGATGACAATTTTGCCTCGATAGTTGCCGCAGTACGAGAGGGGCGAACGGTCTACGACAACATCAAGAAAGTCATCAGTTGGACTCTACCGACCAATGCAGGTGAAGCTTTGACAATCGTTGTCGCACTGCTTTTCGGCATGACCCTGCCGATTACCCCAATACAGATCCTCTGGGTCAACCTGATCACCGCTATCACGTTGGGTATCGCTTTGGCATTTGAGCCGACGGAGGCGGACACCATGAATCGACCGCCGAGACCAAAGAACGAACCGCTTCTTACCGGAGAACTGGCATGGCATATCGTGCTGGTGTCGGTGCTATTCCTTGGTGGCGTATTTGGCATGTTCACCTATGCGGTAGACCGGGGTTATTCGCTCGAACTAGCGCGCACCATTGCACTGAACACGCTGGTCGTTATGGAGATATTTCACCTGTTCTTTATTCGAAACATCTACGGCACATCGCTCACATGGATGGCAGTGCGCGGTACGAAGGTGGTTTGGTCTACGGTCATCGGCGTTACCGTTGCTCAGTTCGCCATTACCTTCTTACCGCCACTTCAGGAGTTGTTCGGTACCCGGACCGTACCTTTTTTCGACGGAGTGCTTATCGTCGGCGTGGGTGTCATGTTGTTCGCGATCATCGAAACCGAAAAGCAGCTTCGTCTGCGTTTGCATGAATTGCGAGCAATGTGAGGTGAGTGTCTTACGTACTTATAATAAAAGCGGTTATATTTTCATTAACTTATAACCATTTTGAATTTTATAGACATAAAGGGTATTTTTCTTTTCCCCCGAACCTTTCCGATAATGTAGCCAAATAGATATACCTGAGTAGGAAAGATAAGCTGATGGTCAAATGGATAGGGGGAGTTCTCGCACTTGTGGGACTGTCACTAATGACATCGGGGCTAGTGAGTGCCTTGATTGATTTGGCGGCTTTTTTGCTTTTGTTGTTTGTAGTTGCGAGAAGGGCCATGAAACGGAAGGCAGAATCGGCAGAAAACAGCTTTTTGGATGATGTATCAGGTGCTGAAGTTAAAAGCAAAGAGAGAATAGATATCGCACCATAGATATCTCACCAAGGTGGTAAGCGAATAATGCAAAAGCGAGCGAGTGTTCTGCAGGGGTAGAACACTCGCTCTCTTTGTTGAAGTATGGTCAGTCAGTCTTCGTTATAGCCACTGAATGTAGGTTAGCGAACCCAATCCGATACTGAACCAAAGCAAGATCCCCAACAACAGCGGCTGAAACCCGGATGCACGCAGTTTCTGTACTGTGATCCCCGAGCCTATCAAGAACAGGCAGACAACCAATACCCGCTTGGAAACAGTAAATACCTGATCGTAGACAGGTTGAAGATCCGGAACGAAGTGGGCGAACAAAATAGCGACACAGTAAAAAACAATGAAGTAGGGAACGCCAATCTTTTTGCTGTCACCTTTGAACATCAGCGCACTCAGAAAAGCAATTGGAATGATCCACAATGCTCGGGCTAGTTTCAATGTTGTGGCTGTCTTAAGCGCCTCATCGCCATAGGCACCGGCAGCCCCTACAACAGAAGAAGTGTCATGAATGGCGATGGCTGCCCAGGTACCAAAGGCATGCTGGCTCATTTCTAGAAAGTGGCCAAGAGCCGGAAAAACAAATAACGCAACAGAATTCAGAACAAATACCGTCGCTAACGCCAGGGAGGTCTGATCGTCTCTGGCATTGATGGCTGGTGCGACAGCGGCAATGGCACTTCCGCCGCAAATGGCGGTACCGGATGCAATCAGGTGCCCGGTCTTTTGTTCGATTTTTAAAAGCTTGGTCAGCAGGTAGCCAATGATAAGCGTGAAAAAAATCGAGGCGACGATAAGCCCCAGGCCCTGTTTGCTTGCTTCGATTGCCTGATTAAGATGGATGCCGAAACCTAATCCAATAATGGAATACGACAGTAGCTTCTTGGTCAGAGAGGCCAAGTTGAAGTGTGTCGGAACCAATCCAAGGCTGGCAAGCGTGAAGCCCAAAATCAGCGCGACGGGTGAGCTTATGAAGGGAAGCAGGCAAAGCAGGGCGACAGCAAAGAAAACATAGTCAGACGTCTGGGCGTTTTTGATGGTGTTAGAAAGCGACATCATTAGAGAGTAGTTAAGAAAATCAAAGATTAGGATGCAGCGAGTATACGCGAAATTTTAGTTAGTTAGATTTAAATATATTGATGCTAGGGTTAAGAAATACTGAACATGCTGATACTACTTCTTGACCCACCGACCTGATGCGTTTTGGTAATAATTACCAGATTTGGTTTTTTCTATGGCCTTTTGGTAAGCCAAGCGACCAACTTCCGAGCTCGTGAGGCCATGGGATACGGCAATTTTTTTATAGCGGGCCTGGCGATGGTTGTTAACGGAGGACACAAGCTGTCGGACTTCCTGCGACGCTGTTGAGGTAACAACGGCAACATAGCCGGTATTGGCTTCACCAATCAAGCCCTGATCCTTGGCCTGCTGTAGGTCAAGGGCGTAGGCATTGGCGGATATGAAAACAGCAAAAAATAGGACTAGAAAATTCTTCATGGCAATCTCCCTGCCGTATCAGAATACATCGTCATCGCTGAACAAGTCATCAATTTCCTTATCAACTTTTATTCTTATTTCGTGTTCAATCTTTACATTGAGGTTTACTTCTATGGGCTTGTCTGAAGCTGTGACCTGTACCGTGGGAGTACAGCCGGAAATACCGATCATCCCAAACATTGCTACGAATGCAAGGATTGTGAGTATGCTGAAAAGTTTTAGCTGAATATCCATGAGCTACGACCATTCTTAGCTATCATGTTAAACAAAAGCGCAATAATGCTACTCATCTAAACCAAGCTGCTTTAAAAATTGACCTTCCAGCTTTGATGAATTTATCGCATTCAATGTCTTTATAAGTGCTGGAATGTCGTCTTCAATGTTCAGGTTTATATATATCGGCCGTCCATTTTGAAAATCAGGATTGTAGCCTTTAAACCGCGAACTAGCGTTTAATTGTCCTTCTTTAGAATAGTCTATATCAACGGCCAGCGAGTCATATTTATAATTTTTGAGAATCTTACTAATCACCATTAGGCTATTTTCTCCGGCCGCCTCAACATTCCTGTCGATGGCTGAGCCCTCCTTGTACCGCAGCACGCCTCCCGGGAATCGCGAGTGAAGTTTACCGTTTTGAATGGCCGGTAGGCCGTTTTGGATCGACAGGGGAAGGCTGCCATCCAGGGTGCCAGTAAGCTCAACGTCATTAGGCTCAATAGCTTGTATGAGCTTTTCCAGGTCCAGGCGATGAACAAGAATAGGAATGTGGGGAATGTTCGTCAGCGACGAGCTGGTTACGTCGTGGGTGCTGATGGAGCCACCGAGCAGATAGGCGCTGGCACGGTGGAGAGCATAGTGGTTATTTCCGGTATCAAACTCGATCAGGGCAAAAATGTTTTCGAGTAAAACGCCGGCATGTAACAGGCCTGCATGGAGGCTGACAGGGTACGTTGAACGAATCCCTTCGGGAGTGAGTACAGCATTAAAAGAAACATTGAGATCGGCAAAATGAAACCCGTGTATATACCCGCCCAAGCCATCGGCAAAGACGGCAAAGTCGCCAGTTAGCTTGCCCTTGTTAAGCAGCAGGTCAGCATTAAAACCCACTTTCCCACTATTGAGATCGTACTTGATTGGCAGCCGTGGCAAATAGTGTTTTTTTAAACTTCGCTTTGTATCAAAGGCAATGTCATTACGGTGTAACTTTATTTTGGTCTGATCGCGCAGCAAATCAGACTTTATCGAAAACTTGGCTAATTGCGCTTTGATAGCACTGTTTAAGACGCCGGAAATACTGAATGTCTCGGGCTCAAGAGCCAGTGTTCCCTGGCTACTGAAAGGAGGCAGACGCTGGTTGTTCTGCTTCAGATTGAGACTGGTCTGGTAGTGGGTTGTTATATTCAACTGTCCGTTTGAATGTCGAAGCATGGCATCTTTGAGAGCGAGTGTAAGTTTGGCATCGTACTTCTGTACTGGCAGTTGCTTTTTGTTGCGCAGAAGCCGCTTTCGAGACTGGGCGGAAACAGCTTCCTCGGTGATCAGTTTTTCGCCGTAGAAGTCACTGGTAAGTAGGATTTCGGCATCAGGTGCTAATTGTAGCTTAAGTTGAGGTGGAGAGTCGTGCTCGAAAGATTGTGACAACTTAATACTGCCAGCCTGAAGTGATAAGTCAGTAGCCTGAGAATGGATAAATGAAGGATCAATTGTTGCACCAACAGGCAGTACCGCTTGGGCGACGTTGAATCGATTTTGCTGAAATTGCAATGTCAGGTTTGTCGAAGACCACTTCAGATCAACGTCACTGGAAGCAGAAATTGTATCTAGCTGGCTATCAGTAGTCGGGAAAAGCTGCTGAATTCGGGACTGAAAATGGGCTGAGGTGTTACATTGTAACGAGTTGGATGGATGGTATCGGTCAAGCTTGATAGAGCAATATAGCTTCTTGAAGAGTAAAGAAAAAAAGGTGTCATGCCGGGGGCTTTCCATCGCGATCTCTTCACTGGGTTCGCTGAGTTCAAATATCAGCTTGTCATCTTGATACAGTGCATCAAAGGTCAGTGTTCCGTCAGTGCTGAAGGACAGGGTCGAGACGGTAGCCTTTGTCTCTGGGCTGTCTGGCGCATTGTGCATAGGGTGCTGAAACGCATACTGGTTTAGATCTACCTTGATGTGACGAGGTAACGTAATTGTGATCTGATACTGCGCTTTAGTAATGCTGTCCAGGCTTCTTGAAAGCGTCTCTGTGGGAGAAAGTTCTTGATTAGAATTAGATGACTGGCTTGCTGGAGTGTCGGCTGTGGTTGTTATGGTGCTTGCGGAGTCTTGGCTGAACGCCGTCTGTGTGGCTTGGATAGTCAGCGGCTCACTAAGGCTCGCATTAGGCATACCGTAAAGCTTAAGCCTGTCGGTTAGCTCTTTGGTGTGTTGGAAGTCCGCGTGGCAATTAAGAGAAGTTGGCAATGGACTGGAAAAATGGAGCTTGGCAAGGCATTGCAGCTTGTTTCCTTTCGGCCCGGCGATCGTGCCGGAAAAATGCGCGTCTTGTTCATTGATATGTTCGACAAGCACGTCAATGTCATAGGGGTCAGGCCCGAGCGCTTTTCCGACCAATTTTAGCCTGGCTTTTTTATCGGGTTTATTCATTCGCTTTTTTGGTGTCTCAAGTACCAGCAGAGAATGAATGATTAATTCACCGTAGTTGAAATCATGGATCTTAAGTTTACGTAGTGGGAGTAAAGAGAGTTTGGCGATAGCTCGCCCCAGATGAAGGCCCTGATTGGTGTTATCCGGTTTTTCGATGAACTCTGGCAACTGGCTGGGTTGATCAAGCCAGAGGCTGTCTGCTGTCAGTTTAATTGTGTTTTCAGTATGTTTGAGATCCAATCCGAGGGCTATGTTCTTTCCCTGTTGGGTGTAACTCTGTGTGACAGTCGGCCATTTGGGCTTAAGTGTGGTGACATGGACAGAGAGCGGCGTATTGTATGGCTGCCAACTGATAGAAAAATTAGCCTTGTCGAACTCAAAAGGATATTGGTTAGCTGCTTTGTCGCCCGGGATCAGAAGGTTGAGAGCACCATGCCTGATATAGCCACTAATGACCACGGCAGGCTGCGTCGTTAAAACAAGGTCTATATCTTCAATCTGCTGTTTGACGGCTGTATTGTTGTGATCGAAAAGAGAAGCTTCGATTGTATTGGCATGGGCGCTAAAGACATAAGGCTCCGACAGATCGGTAAAGTTAAAGGCTGTGTCTTTCAGAGTCAGGGCACTTAATCTAATCCCTTGTTGTTTCAGGGCGTTCAGTACGTCGGGAGAAAGGCGAACTTCAGTCTGCTTTGAAAACAAACGCCATGATGAGTTAGAGATAGCACTGTCTTTGTCGACGAAATGTTCTAAGGAAAGCTTGCGTAGTGTTAGCGCGTTTCGGTTGATAGAGATGGACACTTCATCAACGACTAGCCCCTGATTAAAACTGATGCCGGAGAGCGCGTTAATCTCAATGCCTTTTGAGGCTAGCCATGGTGGAATGATAACGGCGGGAATGATGAGAACACATAACATCACAAACAAACCATAAAGAAAAAGACGTTTTCTTCGGCTTCGTATTTTTCTTTTGGAGATGGTCACGGAGGGCCGTGGGTTCTCTGTTTCATTCATGAATCATCAAAACTGCCTGGTTTGAGAATATACACGAGCACATATGAACGGTTGTTTCCATACTGTCTACTTTCTCTAAGCATAAGCCGTAAAACAAAAAAGCGTGAAAAAATAATCACCTAACTGCTCTAAAAAAATCACACTGAAATTAAACTTTTTTTTATTGTTTTTTTCGCTGCAAATGCCCGACAACCAATAAGTATTACAATTCTCGATAGAGATGATCCTCTGCAAATGGTATGACTCACAGTGATAGTTGCTGATGGGCAGAGAGGCAGGCTTGATCATTGAGGATAAAACTGCGAGAAATTGGAGGGCAAAAATACTATTAGAACAATAAAATCATCAGGATGTGATTATGTCTGACACAGCGTCAATTCAAACATCTGCCGAAGGCGGCAGTAGCATAAAACAACTTATTCAATCTTTGGGCCCGGGTATTATGATGGCAGCTGCGGCTGTGGGTGGCTCACACCTTGTCGCATCAACCAAAGCTGGTGCTATTTATGGCTGGCAACTTGCCGGACTGATCTTACTGGTAAACCTGTTTAAATACCCATTTTTCCGTGCTGGGGTCCAATATACGATGGGAACAGGAAATAGCCTGATCCAGGGCTATGACAGTATGGGACGTAGCTACCTTTGGATTTTTACCGGTCTGAGCCTCATATCAGCCATTGTTAACACAGCGGCATTGCTGCTATTTAGTGCGAGTCTGCTTGGTTACTTCCTGCCGTTTGCACTTTCGCTTCCGGTGCTGTCTGCCATTGTTGCGGCTGCCTGTCTGAGCATTTTGTTTGCAGGTCATTACAAGGCGCTGGACGGCTTGTCAAAAATAATCATGGCGGTACTTGTGATTGCAACCTTGTCTGCAGTGGTTATTGCGGCTGGTAACGGAAGTGCAGCCCCTGCAGATTTTGAGGCGCCTTCAGCCTGGTCAATCGCTTCTATTGGCTTCATCGTTATTATGATGGGGTGGATGCCAGCACCGATTGAAATTTCGTGTCTGACGTCGCTTTGGCTCAAGAGTCAGCAGAAAGAGCAAAAGGTAACGGCACAATCGGCGCTGTTTGATTTTAATGTTGGCTATATCGGAACCGCTATTTTGGCCATTATCTTTTTGTCACTGGGGGCACTGGTTCTTCATGGTACAGGTACAGAACTTAAAAGCTCGGGCATTGGTTTCTCGCACCAGCTAGTTGGTTTGTATGCCTCGACGATTGGAGAGTGGTCTCGTTACCTTATTGCGGTTATTGCCTTCTTCTGTATTTTCGGTAGTACGATTACTGTTATTGATGGTTATTCGCGTGCACTGGCAGAATCTCAACGCCTGCTTCAGAAAAAAGCGCAAGGTCAACGTCGCTGTCATAATACCTGGATGATTATTGTTAGTGCTGCAGCAATGGGCATTATTGTGTTCTTTAGCTCGGCACTCATGCCGCTGCTTAACTTCGCCATGGTGCTGGCATTTATGACGACGCCTGTCTTTGCCTTGCTGAACTATCGTCTGGTGGCAAAAACAGCTTTACCGAAAGCCTTGCAGTGGAGTCGTACAATGAAGGTGCTGTCTTGGGCTGGCTTGACGTATCTGTTTGGTTTCCTGGCTGTGTTTATTTGGTGGAAGTGGTTGATGTAGCACGATAGGCTGTTTTCGAAATCCAGACCAAAATCAATCAAATACCAATGACTATAAAGCCCTCAATCGAGGGCTTTTTTAATGCGTAATGTCTACCTTGAATTAGCCAGCAAGGGCAGGATCACAAGCTAGTTTGTCAACCTTGATCTGATCCTTGGATGCTGGCACGAGGATCTCACTGTTTAACTGATAAATGATGTCAGATAGGGCTTCTCTTACTGCAGCTTTATCATCACCATCTAATGCATGAATCGCACGGAAAAGGTCTTTCTGGATACTGGTTACTTGCTTGGATGCACGATCGAGCTCGAGGTATTCAATGGAGGCGATTTCATGAATGCGCTGAATCGAGATACTAGCAGGGGAGATAGCGCGATTTGTCATAAGTTGCGATGAGCAGTGCTTGAGGTATGTAATTGTCTGTGAAAGCGATTGTGGGGGTTTTTCCATAATGATCAATCCTTAATCTTTGATTTTAAATCAATTCTAGTCTTCCCGGTCACTTGCCAGACACTGTAGAGTAAATCATTTTAATCAATATTAATGCAGATCAATTAAATGCTTATTCTTTTGTGCTTAGAAACGAACTCTGGATATGGATCGCATTGTGTAGGTGGTTATATTTGCCATGCAGTGGCTAAAATAACCACCATGAAAAGGCTTGTTTCGGGGTGAATGATATAAGTTGTTGAAAATATAGGTTTATATTTCTGGCATGTTACCTGCTATGAACTTAAGACAATAATCTTATCGTAGGTTAAAGGAATCGACATGAAGAAAGGATTTGGCTTACTTATTGTTTTCATAGCGCTGTTTTCTCTAAGTAATATTGTGCTAGCCAAAGATAAGCGGACGTTTACGGGGAGCATCGATGCCAGCGAGCAGGCACTGCACAAGTTGGTAATGGAAGTCCCGGTTGGAATGGTCAATGTCCAAGTTGTTGATGACGGTGTTGTGACTTATCGTGTGGACGTCGAAGACAATTCATCGGGGTGGTCTTTCTTTGCTACTGATCTTGATGCTCTGGTGCTTTCAACGCAAGTCACCGACCAGACACTGCATTTAATGATTGATGAAGACGGGATAAGTCAGGATTGGACTCTGAATGTTCCTAAAGATCTCGCACTGCAGCTTCAACTTGGTGTCGGTAATGTGGAGATTAACGGTTTTAGCCAGACGCTCTCAGCAGATATCGGTGTTGGTTCAGCTTGGGTTGGTGTAAATAGCACGGATTATGAGCATGTCCGGGCTGCTGTTGGTGTCGGTGAAATTCAGGTTCACGGGTTTGAGCAGGGCAATTTGGTGAAGGAGCGAGTAATCGTTTCTGATCAGCTCACGATTACTGGTACAGGAAGAAATCACATTAATATTGAAATCGGTGTCGGTGATGTGAATCTCAGCCAGGATCTTGCAAGCAAGACTTAACAAATATGATTTATGCAATTTTCTGACTTAATTATCACTAAAGTCAGAAAGTTCTCGGGGAAATACTTTTATAAGTGATTGGCTATTCATTAATTTGAATGGCCACTTTTGTTTTTGTTGCTCTCCTTAAATCCCCGTGAGTACCAGAAACGGCTAGAGGCAATGTATAGCAATGTAAAACTGTTCTTTTTCATGGGAATGGCGCTGAGATATGTGATACAACGATAACAAGGATGTCAGGGTCACAACTGGGAGTAGATGTGAACAAATTATTGTCTTTCGAAGCGCTGTTAGTGCTGGATGCTATTGAGCGCCGGGGAAGTTTTGCTGCGGCTTCAGAAGAGCTGGGGCGAGCGCCGTCTTCTTTGAGTTATCAGGTGCAGAAACTAGAGCAGGATCTGGACTTAGTGATTTTCGATCGCTCTGGCCATAAGGCTGCGTTTACCAAAGCCGGCCATTTACTGCTGGAACGAGGTCGCCTGTTGTTAACAGCAGCGGATGAAATGATTTCTGATGCTAGCGCGTTGGCCCATGGCTGGGAATTGGATATTACTATTGCATACGATGGCCTGGTTAAGCTCGACAATATGTTGCCGCTGGTGGACGGGTTGGCAAAAGTCAGCAAAACACGTATCCGCTTTCAGGAAGAAATTCTTGCCGGATGTTGGGAGGCTCTCGCACAGGACAGAGCTGATCTCCTGATTGCACCCGCACCGAGCGTTGCCCCACCAGATGTGAAGATTCAGCCAATAGGTAAACTTGATACTATCTGGGTTGCGCACCCGGATCACCCTATCCATAAGCACAAGAACCCATTGGACCCTCAGGTCAGGCAGCAGTATCGTGGTATTGCCGTAGCAGATACCGCCAGAAATTTACCACCACTAACGCACAATATTTTAGATGAACAACCGCTGCTTACGGTAAGCTCCATGTACGATAAATTTGTGGCGCTTAAAGCAGGAATGGGCATTGCGACAATGTCGACTTGCTATGCGGAGGAAGCGATTAAAAATGGTGAACTTGTTGTGATCGGTGATGATCCGGTTTACGAGTTGGATATGGTGTTAGCCTGGAATCGAAGCCGTATGGGTAAAGCAAAAACTTGGTGTATCAAGCACATCGAGAGCTTATGGAAAAAGAAGTATAATTAGTCAAAATTGCTTGATGTAAAAATGGCGCCATATTGGGCGCCATTTGTGTAATAGGCGAAATAACGTTAACTTGATGTCTTCAATGGCAGCAGCATTTCGACAATGCCATCTTCCATTTGGATATCAATTTCAAAACCAACTTTTTGCGCTAGCATGATCATCCCGCGGTTAGAAGGCATAGTCATTCCTGAAATTCGCTGTAGCCCGCGCTGCTGACAATAGCTGATGATCTTGTCCATCAAAATACGTCCCAGCCCGATCCCTTTAAGATCCGAGCGGACCAAAATCGCAAATTCTGCTTCTTCATTTTCAGGGTCCGATAAGGCGCGGGTTACTCCGATGATCACTTCATCTTCTTCACCATTATCCAGAGTGATTTGGCGGGTAGCGACAAAGGCCATTTCCCGGTCGTAATCAATCTGCGTCAGGTTGGCCAGTGCCTCATGGTTTAATTCCCCGACATCAGAGAAAAAACGACGGTATAAGTCATCGACAGAGACTTTCGAGATAAAGGATTTATGTTTCGGCTCATCTTCGGGCAAGATCGGGCGAAGCAGAATTGAAGAACCGTCCTTCAACGAAACTTCTTCTTCATATTCTTTAGGGTAAGGGCGTATTGCCAGGCGTTTTTGCTTATCGCCGGTAAATTGCTTAATCGTCATCGAAGCGTCAATCACGGTCATCTCATCGCCAGAAGCCAGCAGAGGATGAATATCAAAGCTAATGATCTCCGGGCAATCAATGATCAGTTGGGAAATCTTAACCAGCAGCTTACACAATGCCGGTATATCGATACGTTCTGGCAGGCTACGTTGTTTGATCTTGCCGGTCTTAATGGCGTTGATAACCATATAACGCGCAAGAGCCATATTGAGCGGCGGAATAGCCACTGCAGCATCTTTGTGAATATCCCACTCGGCAGCGTCTTCTCCCATCAGAATAACCGGGCCAAATATGGAGTCATTGTGAACCGAGATACGAAGCTCTTGGGCTCCGGAGCGTTTTGCCATTCGCTGAACTAACAGCCCGTCAATTTGGGCGTTCGGATAGTCGATTGAAACACGATCCAAAATGGCTTGGGCACCATTGGCGACTTCTGCTGCCGTGCGTAGATGCAGCATTACCCCGTGTACTTCTGATTTATGACGTATATCTGGGGAGCGAAGTTTTACCGCGACCGGATAGCCAATTTGCTCGGCAATATGTGCAGCTTCTGCGGGATCTTCAGCAATCCATGTAGGGAGCGTGTTGAAACCATAGCTTTCAAGTACCGGGCGAACTTCATGGGTTTCAAGTTCAGAAACACCTTGGGCAAGCAGATGGTTTAACACGTCGTGAACGTGACGAGGGTTGGCCTGGGTTTCACCGAACGAAACTGGTGTCTCCATCAATTGCTTTTGGTTACGACGGTATTCGACCAAATGCATGAAGGCCGATACCGCACTTTCAGGGGTACGATAGGCAGGAAATCCGGCCTCAGTAAAAATTTGTCGTGAGGCCGCCGCCTCATTCTCGCCAGCCCAGTTAGTCAGAATGTTAAAGCGTTTGCTACGGGGGTGGGACTGCAAAACATGAACAAGCCGTTTGGCGGTTTCGTGGCCGGGAGCGATAGCAGAAGGAGAGTGCATGATAAGCAAAGCATCGAAATCATCGCTGTCGAGCAATATCCGAACGGCCTTTTCATAACGGTTAATGTCGGCATCGCCGATAATGTCGATCGGATTGGAATGCGACCAGCAAGCAGGTAACACTTCAGACAACTTGCTGGTGGTTTCTGCACTAAGCTCGGCCAGTTTGCCGCCTCGGTCTGAAAGCGCGTCAACAGCCATAATTGCCGGGCCACCGCCATTGGTGATGATGGCAAGGCGTTCGCCACGCAGAGGAACTGAGTGGGCAAGTGTCTCAACAGCTGCAAAAAGCTCATGGGTATTGTGTACCCGTAGCATACCTGAGCGTCGAATAGCCGCATCATAGACGGCATCGAGTCCAACTTCTCCGCCAGTATGAAGATGTGCAGCTGCGCCACCGGCTCGGGTTCGCCCACTCTTGAGTACCAGGATCCGCCGGTTACGGGCAGCGGCACGCGCTGCTGACATAAAACGTCGGGCATCCTTGATTGAATCTACATATAAAAGAATGGCCTCGGTTTTACTGTCGCGACAGAGTGAGTCGAGCAGCTCGGCAAAATTAATATCACAGGCATCGCCCAGCGAGAGAAAAGTTGAAAAGCCGATGCTCTTGTCTTTGGCCCAATCCAGAATGGTGGTGCAAACGGCGGCTGACTGGGAAACGAATGCGATATTGCCTTTATTGGCCGCAATAGGTGAAAAGGAAGCATTGAGGTTGAGCCATGGCAGAATTAAGCCCATGCTGTTTGGGCCCACAATACGCATATCGAACTGTTTTGCTACCGCGTACATACGGACTTCTTCGGTCTCACCGTTACCGTCGAAATCGCTATTCATACCGGCAGCGAGCACGATTGCTACCTTAACGCCTTTCTCACCAAGTTGGCGAATAATGTCGACATTACGATGGGCATTGGTACAGACAATGGCGAGATCCGGAACACGGGGAAGGCTGGCAATTGTAGGGTAGGCGAGTACACCGGCAACGGCATCATATTTGGGGGTGACAGGCATTATAGGCCCGTGAAAACTACCTGAGAGCAGGTTTCTGATAACAACGTATCCTGCCCGGTTGGGGCTATCTGATGCCCCAATTACTGTGATTGATTTCGGCTTGAGTAGTTTGTCCAGTCCATCCATAACTTCACCCGACATTAATGAGAGTTACACCAGAGTCTAACGGATGAAGATTGGAGTTTCCGACTAAAGTTTGCGAGCTGTGATCAATGGCAACTTGTTTGAATCAATAGCTTTTTAGCCATAAAAATGGGCACTGCCTCGTAATAGTGGAAGCAGTACCCAAATGGTTAGACTTGGTAGCGACTTTTATCACCAATATCGTAGTGCAGCGGCATACGCCATTTTGCAATGGCGGCAATAGCTAACAGTACGGCGCCGACCAGGCTGAAAATAAGGCTAATCTGAGGTAACCCGAAGACAAAACAGAACCAGTAACCGGCGAGGGCCAACGGCGTTAGAGTCAGTACTTTCATCTGAAAGCAAAAATACTCTTTAATTGCGAGTGCACTAAAGGTAAATAAAGCAGCTCCCAATGCAAGCGGTGACCATATATCAAGAATTAGCCAAATAGCGGCAAACATCCCGCTGCCGATGATTAACCACCGAAAACGTTTATCGTAGATATGAACAGTGCTTGCAGCAATAAGCGCGGTGATCACAATGGCTGGGATAGCTAACTCAGTTTTCCAAGCGATTATCAACAAGATAGCAGCTGCTGCGGTTAGGGTACAGCGATAGAGAATGACGGTTAACTTATCCAGACTATCGAGCTCGCTCTGAATATGAGGATCGGCCATTTGAAGCTCCGAAATAAGAAGAATGACGTATTTTACATCAAAATCATGTGACGAATGACAGATAGTTATTGATCTATCGTAAAGTAAGGGTTGATTGGGCTTAGAAGCAACGGCAGAATGAAAGCAGAGATCTTATTTGGCAGAGTTATAATGAAGAAAATCGCCGTGTTCGCCGTAGTAACGGCACTAGCCGGGTGTGCGTCAGACAGTGAAAATATGCAAATTGTAACCTCTTCATCTGAAGAAAGTTACACGGCAGAGCAACTTCGCTCACTAGAACAGATGCAAAAAGCAAAAACTGAACAGTCAGTGATCGCCTTAACTGAAGAAACCGTTAAACCTAAACCAGTAAAACAGGTTGTCAAAATATCGCCTCAGCATCCTGAAGAGCAAATGGCTAAAAAGCAAACGCCTAAGCCGAAGAAACCTGTTTACAAATATGCCAAGGCCGCTTCTGGTGGATACACAATTCAGGTGCTGGCATTGAGCCATAATAGAGGTTTCCGACCTTATATGAATAAACTGCCATCGGACCAACCTGTCTGGATGAACAAAAAGGAGCTAGAGGGCCTACCTTGGTATACTTTGTTATACGGCCAGTTTGATACACGCGAACAGGCGAAAAGGGCTCTGGCAGCATTGCCACAAAACGTAAAAGACTACGGTCCATTTATCCGCAGTCTGAAAGAGATTAAGTCATCACCGACGCCTAAGCTGACAAAGCTGAACTAATCACTGGAAAAGAGAGCAAGCTTGCTCTCTTTTTTTATATCCGGAAGATCAGACAGAAGTCATGATGTTCAACCAATGCCACCCAAGCAGCTGAAAACGTTAACTTCAATCAGTTATCGCGACTTTTATGCTCAACCAATGTTAATTTAATGAAATATTTCACTGATAACTGATCTGTAAGGTGCAATACGCCCGTTTTTTTTATTACTATTGAGACAGAATGATAGCTTGAGTGTCGGATGGGCGGAGATACGCTTTGACGCTAAGCTGAATAAATAAATGGCTGGCAATACAAGATCTGCCGGCTTGTACTACAAGGGATGATAATGAGCTCAATCCATGTTTTATTACTGTGCGGCGGCGGAAGCGCCGAGCATGAAGTTTCTCTCGTATCTGCTAACTTTGTGGAACAGCAGCTCCAGAAGATTGATGGCATTACCTACACCCGCGTTGAAATGAAAGAGAGTGGTTGGTTTGACAGTGAAGGCACTCACTGTCAGCTGAATCTTGACCGCTCATTGCAAGTTGGCGATCAGAAGACGCAAGTTAATTATGTGATCCCATGTGTTCACGGCTATCCTGGCGAAACCGGTGATCTCCAGTCGTTTCTTGATATGGCGAAACTGCCATACTTTGGTTGTGGCGCAGAGGCTAGCACCAATTGCTTCAACAAAATCACCACCAAACTGTGGTTTGATGCACTGAACATTCCAAATACGCCTTACGTTTTTCTGAGTGATAATAACGAAGCGGCACATGCACAAGCTGCTGCCGCTTTGGAAAAATGGGGAGAGGTCTTCATTAAAGCCGCTTGCCAGGGATCTTCGGTCGGCTGCTACCATGTCGCGAACATTGCTGAACTAGCTGATGCGGTAAATAAGGCGTTTACCTATTCTGAGCAAGTTCTTATTGAAAAGGCTATCAAGCCCCGTGAGCTTGAAATCGCAGCTTATCAATATGGCGATGAGCTGGTGATCACCAAGCCTGGTGAAGTATCGTGTCCGGCAGACAAGTTCTATACCTATGAAGAGAAGTACAGCTCAGACAGCCACTCTACAACAACGGTTGAAGCCCGTGATCTAACGGAAGAACAAGTTGAACAGATCCGTCACTATGCGCGTAAAGCGTTTGTACAAATGAAGCTGAAAGATCTGTCACGCATTGATTTCTTCCTCAGTGAAGATAATGAAGTATTGCTTAATGAGATAAATACGTTCCCGGGTATGACGCCAATTTCAATGTTCCCTCAAATGCTGGAGCATAATGGCCACTCGTTTAGCGTATATCTGGAGAAAGCCATCAAAGCGGCTGCAGTATAAACTACGCTTTGGCCGGAGGAGTGCTTTCCCCCGGCCAAATTGGCGATTCTGTCTGGAGATGCAATACTGGGTATAGATGCAAAAAGGAAAAGTATGCTGACAACGAAACAAAAACGTGAACGGTTTGAAGCTTTGCGAGCTCGAAATTACAGGGCGAGTCTACAGCTTGAAGGTTTCGATGTTGAGCCAACGAAGATGGATAACGACATAGATCGATCTACAGAATCCGTTAAAATTGCCAGATTAAAACAGCGCTATGCGAGATAAATATGGTGTAAACCAAGACCCGGACTGTTACCCCGGAACGACTATCCTCAAGAATCGCTTATCTATCAAGGATGAAGACGAACTTGAGCTTGCAGAACGAGATTTTACCCGCGTTCGGGCAGAACACTTTGTGCCCGAGTTTGATCAATTCAATCTAGCATATCTTCAAAAAATTCATCAACACCTGTTCCAGGATTTGTACTTATGGGCCGGCCAAATACGCCAGGTCGATATTACAAAAGGGCAAACACGGTTTTGCCATATGGAGAATATTCAGCGTGAAGCTGAAAAGCTCTTCAACGAGCTGGAACAAGAGGAGTTCCTTTGCGGCTTGCCGTTCGATACGTTTATCAAACGTATGGCGCACTATTACTGCGAGCTGAATATAATCCACCCATTTCGTGAAGGTAATGGTAGGGTGCAACGCATCTTTTTCGAAATCCTAGCGATTAATGCCGGCTATGAAGTGTGTTGGGAAGGCATTAACCTCAAAGAATGGGTCGACGCTAACCAAATGGGTTACTTTGGCGAGCTAAAGCCGTTGCAACGTCTGTTCGAGCGGATCACTGTGCTGATTGATATTCAACAAGGACCAAGAGAGCATTGGGCTGACAGTCCCTCCGAGCAATAGCCCTGCTAATATAGCTCTACTAATGCACTATAACTTTTGAATTATCTCCATATTCTATACCATACTCATTTTTCCCATGGCTTAGGCTTAACATACTTGGCGATTTCTTTATCATGACGATCGGTATTGCCTACGTATTGAGCCGGCATTGCCGGGCTTTTCCAGCGTCCCTGTTCTTGGATTTCGTTAATTGAAAGACCGGAATCAGCTAAATCCTTAGCGGCACCAACTCGTGGAGACTGTCCGGAGAATAGGGCGGATGACGGTAAGTTCAGCTCATCGCTGGCACGTCGAAATACACGATAAATTGATGAATGATCTAGCGGCTTATCACCTATGTTGCTGTGGCGATCGATGCGACGGAAAACAAATCCCTCACAAATCATGCTTATAACAAGCCATCGCTGCAATGCTTTAGACGATACCGAGCTAAGGGCAATGCTTCTGCCGTTAACTAAGAGGTCAATCAAACCATCTGCATGTATTTCCAATGAATCAATCGTAAGTGCAGCAAGCTCGCTGCGTTTAAGCATTGCTTCGAATGAGACGGCCCATATCGCCACGTCGCGGATATCTTTCACTTTGGTGGAAAGCTCAAATTGATAGAGAAGCTTTTGTAAGTGTTCATCTCTAAACGCTGAAGCATTACGGTAATCGTCATGCTTTCTGAGTTGCTGCTTTTGCATCTCAAGGCGTATTTCGGTGTGGGAGCAAGGGTCGGTAAGATTATGGCAACGATGCACCAAACTGATTGTTACCATGTAACGCTTAAGGCTAGCGAGTTTTCGAGAGCGAGACATGTAGTCGATGTACCTATGCACAGTATCTGACTTTGCAGGCAAACATGGCACTTTATTTTCTATGCAGAAAGCAACAAAGCTATTCCAATCGTTCTTAAAAGCAACTAGCGTATTTTTCGCATATTGACAGTGCGTAAGCTCTTCCCATGGCTCAGTAGATTCAATAAACCCAGCGAATGTTTTGATGCTGAGGCGCTGCTGCTCTTCATTATCGATAGGTGGAATTTTCTTGGCCATTTAATGGTAACCTTCTAGTGCATTATAATTATAAAGATATACCAAACATAAATTAGTACATAGTGAAGAGTAAAAAAATCACACTGACAACAAATTTATAGGCTTAACAAGAAGACAAATGAGCAACGAAATGCTTCAATAACACTGGATTTAATGAGTTTTTGTAACAATACTTATTATCTCAAGAGATTATTTTTTTGATGCTTGTTTTTTGTACAAAGATTTGACTCAACTTTGTTGAGGAGTGTGGATGAAGAAAAGAATATTCCATCGAGGGCACAACATTGAAAATGCAACAGGTGACCCTGATGGCTGGAAAACCACAATTAATGGTCGTCCAGTATCAAGTAAACTGACTTTGGTTAAGAAAAGCATCGACTGGTGGTGTGACATGAAAGCATTCATGCCGCCAGAGAAGTTTGCAACTGTTGGATCTCAAGCTCAGCAAGCAGATCAAAAGATTGAAGATTATAAAGGTTTTAAGTTGATGAATGACAGCGGGAAGCCTAATGAGTGGTATGTGATATTACGAGGGCGATTATTGAAAGGATCGCCCATCGCAATTAAAAAGCACTTAGATGCTGTTATTGAAAAGCTTAAACAACAACAGAAATAGAGTAGGGTAAGCTTACTATTTTCACTAAACTAAACGCCTTCGCGGCGTTTAGTTTATAAACGATTAATCGTCTTCATCAAGCTTATCAACATCGACTAAATAATCACCACTTAGCCAGTTACGGCCGATGAGTAATTTATAGTCGAGCTTGCTTCTGTCTCGTAAATTGACTGCAACGCGTTTGTGTTCGCCATTCCAGCCTAAGTCCATTTTAACAGCGTAGCGACGCTCAACGCCCTGGGCGTTGCGAATCTTGCTAACTTTGATGATTTTTCCTTTATATGTCGCTTCATCACCATTTTCATTTATCGAGGTAAACTCAACGGTTTCCCCAAGGTGATCACGCATATCATCACTGTCGCTTTCTTCGCCAGTTACTTTAATATTGGTTGCGTGTATTGACGTTGTTTTCGCACCGGTATCGATACGTGCTTTATAGTCGAGTTCAAGCTCATAAACTTTGATTGTCTCAACTTGCCCGACAATCGACTTATCTCTACTAGCTTTACCGTCAGCCATTGCTAAGTTTGCACCGGTTACCGAAAACAGTATCAAGGCGGGTAGCAGAAGTTTCTTCACACAGGCTCCTAAAATCATTAGTCGTTTTCAATGTAGACACCAGATTAATAAGTATGTTCCAGCTTACTAAAACAGCATACTGAACTCACTCAATCTTTCTAAATAATACTAATTTATGTCCAAGATCTTGTTAATTTTATGAAAACATGACGCAGATAGCTCAAATTGTATGGTTTGGAAACCCAAAGCTTGTGCTGCGTTGACATTTTGCTCGTGGTCATCAATATAGAGCGTCTCGCTAGGCTCCAAATCATATCGCTCGATGAGTAGCTTATAGATATCCGGATCAGGTTTCATCATCAGCTCTTTGCCAGAGACAATTCCACCTTTAAAAAGAGAGATGAAATCGTTTCGTTCATTGAGTGTTTCAAAAAAAGCACTGCTCATATTGGTGAGATAATAAACGGAATAGTGATGATCTAGCAGTCGATACAAAAGCTCTTCGGTTTCTGTAATTTTCACCAGGCTATTGATGATATGTTCGAAAAAATCTTCCATACGTGAGACGGCTATTCCGGTTCTTGCCGCAAACTTAGGAATAACTTCAGCCATCAGCATGGTGCCTCGATCTAGTGAGAGCCAGTCGGGATGATGAAAGACTTCTTCCAAAAGGAGGTGTTGCTCATCGGTAGAATCTGTAAAAGAAGCCACAATTTGGTGAGGATCCCAATGGAAAAGAACGGCACCAAAGTCAAAGATTACATTACGAATCATAAGAGTTTCCGTTTTACTACCATTTATTGATAATATTCGGTAACTGGTAATCTGCAACATTGAGCAACGAACTTATTACCAGGCTCACAAATCCCAGAAAGTAGACGAGATTTTTCCCAATGAGTGATAACAGCCGTTTGGTATTTTCCACAGAGACTGGCCGAATCAAAGAAGAGAAAGCCGCACCGCAGCGCCCAAAAGGTGACGGTGTTGTTCGCATTCAACGTCAAACCAAAGGTAGAAAAGGCAAAGGAGTCTGCATTGTGACTGGCCTTGATCTTGAAGACGCTCAATTAAAGCTGCTGGCTGCAGAACTGAAGAAAGTTTGCGGCTGTGGTGGTTCCGTAAAAGATGGCAATATCGAGATCCAGGGCGACAAGCGTGACGTCATCAAAGCCACGCTAGAGAAAAAAGGCCACACAGTAAAGCTAGCTGGCGGTTAATCGCAGAAGCTTAACAACTGAAGCCCAGGAAGTTCTCGGGCTTTTTCTTATCTGTTAACTGCAGGAACTGTACGGCAGTTAACAGATAGCTCTTGTAATTCAAGCTAGCTTTGAAGCACCAGGCAAACTGAACATTTGCAGCAGAGCTTAAAAATAGGTGTAAATTACCTATTTTATGGTAAATCCGTAATACTGTTAAATTGTACAGTACTGGAAGGCTGCACCATGCACATTGAGAGAATAGTAGGAAAGGCATAAAGAAAACATGTTCTTACCCTCAAACTCTATTTAACATAAGGTACATAATGCGTACTGAACCTTGGGTTCGCTCAGGGCCAGAAATCCAGTAATACCAAGGGTTAAGCCCCTAAATCCTTGGCTACTTAACTTTGCCGTGATGTCCTGCCATATCTGCTGTGCCTTGAAATTCTTGGCTTTATCAGCGGCTAAAAAGATTAATGCCTCGTGTGGGTCGATGTTTGTGCTTTCGGCTAAGAAAATCGCTTCTTCATCAGTAAGATAGCGTTCACCTTTGCGAATTTTGCTGACCTTTTGCGGACTTATAGCAAGGTCATGCGCAATTTGCTTGTCTTGGATGTAGTTTTTGGCCTGTTTATAGGCATCTAACAGTTTATTTGCGTACATGATTTGCCTCCGTTTTTTTCCATTGTAGCTGGAAAATCCCGAAATTTGTCTATTTACAATCCCGATTCTTGTCACTTACGCTATACACAAATCGGGATTTACAGACACAGAGGCACACATGACGACGTTTGAACTGGTTGATGGCACTCGTTTCTTTGAAAATGAACATGATGTTGTTGCTGTCCATCCTGCCGAGGCTGATGCCTATACCAAGTGGCACCGCTTCCCGCATGTTGAGTTGATTGAGCATCTTACGCTGGCTGACGCTATCGCTTCCGGTAAACCGCTTCATGCACTTCACAACACAATCAAGCCTGTTCGTGAGGATGTTTGATGATGACGTGTGATTTTTCTCGACAGGTTGACCGCGAAATAAAATACGCTCGTATGGGGTTGTTAGGTGCGGCTTCGACAATTGATGTTAATGCAGCGCCTCAACCTTACTCACCAACATCTGAGTTGCTAGCCAAGAGGCTTGATGAGGCTCAAAAGCCTGCTAAGTCAGTCTCTAAGGTAAGGTTACCCTGTAACAAAAAGCGTTCGGTAATGCCTGAGTGTTACAACGTGGTGGCGGATATCTTTGCTAGTGAGTACGGTATCAATCCTTACTATGCAGCGCCCCAGCCTCGCCTTGTACCTTGTGACGATGATTGGTCAAAGAAGACGGTTTTTACTGCCGAGAAAAGCTGGATTGTCCGGGCGTTCGATGCCTGTAAGTTACACCGTGACTTTGCGCCGGTGATGTCCCGTGCCTTTATCAACATGGCCAAAAAAGTTGAGTGCCTTGATGCGGTTCGCGCAGTTGAGGAAGCCAATGAGCGCCTGACTAAAATGGAATTCCGTTATACCTCTACTGACGAGGAGCTGTGTGAGTTTGCCAAATCCAAGTCGGCTCATGTTATGCGTAAAGTGGCGGGTATCGAGGATGTCACGGAGGCGTTTGAGCTTGCCTGTGAAATCTTGGCTGATTACGGGCTGGCTTTCCGTCCTGAGCAGATTAAGAAAGCTGAGAAAAACAATGAGCTGAAAAGCCTTGTTAACCGTGCAACCAATGAGCTTTGGTGGCGTCGTGCCTTGCGTAAGCGTTCGGCGCTTGAAATTGAGCGTGTTGCCCGTGACCTGACAATCGTACACAAGGATGGTCAGGCGTATTGTTCAAACTTTTCTGTTACCCGACGTCGCCAGCGTGACGTCGAAAACAAGGAGATGTTGACCAATACCGTGGCGTATGACGAGGATGACGAATCCAATTGGTATACGCTCAATGAGCTGGCTCAAAAGTCTATTTCCAACCCTGAGATACGCCGTGCTGAGATGTTTGTGCGTCTCAAGGGCTTCGAGAATATTGCTAAAGCGAATGAGCATGTAGGTATGTTTTACACCCCTACGTGCCCTAGCCGCTTCCATTCGGTATCCAACAATAAGGTTAATCAAGCATGGCTCGATGCCGGGTGCCCGAGCACTCAGGATGCACATGATTACATGGTACGCATGTTTAAGCGTTTTCGTAATGCGCTCGACAAGGCTGATATCAAGGTTTACGGCTTGCGAGTGGTCGAGCCTCATGCCGATGGTTGCCCGCATTGGCACTTGCTGCTGTTCATGGAAAAACGTCACGAAAAGACCATTACCAAGCTGTTTCGTCGAGCTGCAATGAAGGACACGCCGAAAGAGCCAGGTGCGAAAAAGTACCGTTTTACCTCACAGGCAATTGATTGGGAAAAGGGTTCTGCGGTTGGCTACGTTGCCAAGTACCTGTCAAAGAATATTGATGGTAAACACATTGCGGCTGACCGAAGCACCATTCTTGAGGGTGTCGAGGCCGCTGAGCGCGTGGTGACATGGGCCCGTGTAAACCGTATCCGTCAGTTTCAGTTTATCGGCGGTCCGTCTGTCACTGTATGGCGTGAATTGCGTCGTATCCGTGAAGAATTCAACGAGGATGATCCTTTGTTCAACCATCTTGATGAGGGTGAATGGCTCACCCTTGAGAATGTACGCCGTGCGGCTGATACATCTGACTGGGAGGCGTTCTGTTTGGCTATGGGCGGTGTGTTCGTACGTCGCGAAGACCAGACAGTAAGACCTGAGTATCAGGTGCCTCAAATCATGCAGAAGCTCATTGATGAGTGGGGCGAGGAATACACGACTACCCTAGCCTCCAAAACCCGCTACGGCGATAACGCAAGCGCCCGGGTCATTGGTGTGGTGTTCAAAGCCGCTTATCTGGCTACCCGTTGCCGGACGTGGAAGACCGAAAACAAAGAGAAATTCCTTCGTGGTACCCAACGCATTATGACGGGTGTCACTGACATCTTCGAGGTGTTAGAGCGCGAGGGAGAATATCAACGTATGGCTGATGAGCAATACGAGCAGTACCAGCAATATTTACAGCAAATTGATGAACTGAACGCTCTGGCCTTTGAAGGAGATGGGGAGGCAAGCGCAGCGCCCCATCTCCTCTTGGACTTGTGTCAATAACTGTCACTTAAATGAATTACGGAGAACTCAAATGATTGTTACAGCACGAATTAATGATTCTGACGATATCGAAAAGAAAACCAACGTTAATACCAACACGGGTGAAAAGCGTGATTCCGGTATTGTCCGGTTACAGCTATTCAACCCTTCCGAGGTTGTCGAATGTCGTGTGTCACCGGACCTGTGGGATTCTATGGCCTCTGGGGCTGACCTGAAAAAACTTATCGATAAGAAAACAGAATTCAAAATTCAGCACACTGAACGCTCATTTGCGGGTGATGGTGGTAAGCATGTGAGTTTCTCCGGGTGGCATTTGCTAGGCATCCCGACCCTAGAAAACAAGGCTTCCTCTTAATCAGGAAATAAATAAGGCGTTATACAATGCCAGAATATTATTTACCCGTTCGCACAGATTGTATTTTTGTTCGCTATTACACCTTTCAAGCCCAGTCAGGTAAACATCTGCCGTGTTGGGTGTGGGATAAATATGTATTACCGTTTGTGAGGTAACTATTAATTATGCTTTGTGTAAAGACTACTGCTGAAGGTTATTTGATTGCATCCAGTGCTATTCCCTGCGATGGCGCATTAATGGTTGCGTTAACTGATACACAAGGCCATTTGGATGAATCATCTGTAACACTTCTATTAACCGCCGCCCTTGGGTTATACGCCCTAGTTTGGGTTGGCAATTTCATACTCCATGCAATGGGGTTCAAATAAAAGGATGTCATTATGAAAAAATGTGTTGATACATTGAAAGCAGCTTTGGCTAATAAGTCTGTTCAAGTCTGTTCCGTTATTGCGCTATCGGCCTCCGGTACTGCGAATGCGGCCCTTGATGCGGGAGCCGCGGCGACTGCAATCACAGCAGGCGGTGACCAGATTGTATCGGTCCAAACGGCAATTCTAGGCTTGGCTGCAATTGGTTTGGTTGGTCGCTGGGTTAAAGCTACCTTCTTCTAATCAAGTCATTACCTCCATATTTATTAACAGGGGGCATTGCCCCCTTTTTATTGGGTGGTTGTCATGATTATTACATTAGAAGATATTATTTGGTTATTCGTTCTTTTTGTTATGACCGATGCATTTAGGCGTTTACTTTAAGTTACAGGCCATGAGGTTGGTTATGCGTTACTTTTTATTTATCCTTACATTTGTTTCACTTCATAGTTATGCTTCAGTTAGCTGGAATACTATTAATTACGATCAAGGAACTCTAAAGTCGAAATATCATCAGAATTGCGATAGTAAAATTGCATCAGCTAAAGAGACCTATTCGCACTGGTCTTATGTTAATAATTATGACTCGATTACAGTTCATGTTTATACCTGTACTAATCCTACTGAGGAAGTTGATGGTTACTATGAGATGGTTATAAAAGGGATTTATAAAGAGAACTCATGTGAGTCACCGTCTGTAAACCCTGAATATCCAGAGACAGAATGTGTAATGCCTAACCCGGACCCAGAATGTCCGGTTGGTACACCTAATGAAGATGGTACGTGTGGCGGTGGTGACGGTCCCGGCGATGGTGATGGTGATGGCCCCGGTGGTGGTGACGGTCCCGGCGGCGGAGATGGCCCCGGTGATGGGGGTGGCGAAGGTGATGATGATGGTGGTATAGGTGGCGGTGATGAAAATCAGTGTGAAATCTATGCTGGCCAGTCATTTGAAGTATGGTGGAAAATTGACCCGCACGGAATTGGGGCATTTCCTACATGGTGTGGTACAAAAGGATGTCTAGGCACGAAACTTGGTGCAACTCAGTTTTGTACGGCAACTGACTGTATTGCTGATTATCAATATACCAATCAGTCCTGTGATGTTTCTACAAACCCTGATAACAATGGTCCAGGGACAGACCCARATCCYGACCCGGRCCCAAATCCYGACCCGGACCCAAATCCYGACCCGGACCCAAATCCYGACCCAGACCCAAATCCTGACCCAGACCCAAATCCTGACCCAGACCCAAATCCTGACGGTGATAAAGGGTCTCACTTGAGCAATATCGATAAGAATGCCGAGAAGGTAGTCAAACAGCTGGAAGAAGCTAACCAGCTGTTAAAAGAGATATCAGCTAAGAGCGGTAATAGTGTTGATCCCGGCGGCGGTAATGGTGATGGTGATGGTGATGGTGATGGTCAAGATTCAGTATCCGGAGCGGATTGTAAACAGTTTATTTGCAACGGTGATGCGGTTCTTTGTTATATCGCACAGAGACAATGGCAGCGTGAATGTGACATAGATGACGTGTTAGATAAACATCAGCAGAAAATGGTAGATGGATTAAATACATTTATAAATGAAAACCCGTTAACCAATATTGAAGCTGGCACGTTTGATATTCAAACCGTTCTTAATAAATACAACGGCAGTAATGGTGTTCAGACAGGCGGCGCATGCCCTGCCCCTATTAGCATGTCACTCGGCAAGTATGGCTCTCATACAGTTTCTCTTGAGCCGTTGTGTGAGTTGGCCCTTATTGTTCGCGTTTTTTTAGCCATGATGGCGTTTGTTGGTGTGGCATTAATGTTTGCCAAATATTCATAGGGATTTTGATATGTCTAAGGTTATGGTTTTCTTGTTTACAATGGTATTTCCATTGGTTCCTTCTGCATTAAAAGCGTTGTTTTCAGCAGGTGCGGTATCACTAGGTGTTGGCACAGTCTTATATACGGGGTTTGATTTTGCATTTGATGGTTTTATTGCTTTGATTAATCAGCACTTGGGGGAACTTCCTGCCGATGTATTAATGATGATGAAATTAATGGGAGTGACCGACATGATAAATATTTTACTATCAGGTGGTTTTGCCCTTTTGGTATTTAAAGGCATGCGCAATGGCTCCCTGCGTCGTCAGGTTTGGAGAAAACCCGGCAATAAAGACCCGTATAACTGGGAGGCGTAATTATGATTTATTTACGAACAGGCTTACCGGGTGCATCTAAGACTTTAAACACCCTTGTTGAGTTGTGTCGCTCGTATGATTCCGAGCGGCCTAAATACTACAACAATATACGATTGCTATTGCTTGATTATGATGTTGCCAGTTCATTTTCAGGTTGGTTCTATGGGTGGTATTTCCCCCAACTGAAAGATAAGAAAGCACTTAAGGCGCTAACCAAGATCATGAAACGAGTCCATGAGGATGATTCGTTTATACAGCTGGCTGACGTTCCGTGGCTTGAGGCGTTTTATAACGACCATGACCATTTTGAGACGTGGCTGCACTGGGTTCGGTGTTGCTATTTAGATAAAGACCTTGATGAGTTTGAGCACTTCCTTGCGTGTGCCAAGGGAAGTGAAGCATATTGCTTTGAGTCTGTGACCAAATTTAACTTTCACTTCACCCACTTTGATGATGCAAAGAAATGGTATGAGCTGCCCAAGAGATCAATCATTTGTATCGATGAGTGCCAGCAGTTCTTCCCTCCTCGCCCTGTCGGGGGTAAGAAGCCCAATTATATATCCAAGTTCGAGACACACCGTCATGATGGGTTTGACGTCCATTTAGTCACACAGGATGCCATGCTAGTCGATGTTAATATTCGACGATTGACCGGGCGTCATATTCATTTCCACAACCCGTTTGGGGGTAAGCGCTGTTCGCGTCTCGAGGCATCAAAGGCATTTAATCCTGATGATTTCCACGATAAGAAACTGTGTAAGAAAAAGCCTGTTAGTCATAACACACGATTCTATGGTGTCTATTGGTCTGCTGAAATTCATACTCACAAGTTTAAGCTGCCATGGCAATTGGTTGCGCTGCCAATATTGGTCGGTGTTGTTGGATATTCGATTTGGTCAGTCTATCAGGCGTTTTCAGGTGATGACCCTAATGTAGAGGCGGTTGTTGAAACGGTTATCGATGAACACAACAACCAGGTTAAATCGTCTAATGCATCTATCAACTACCTGAGTTCTTTAGTTGAGGGCGTCTATATATCAGGTTCATCTGGAATCTATGATGGTAAGTCATTTCACTATGACTACGCCTTTGAGCATCTGGAAAAAGGCGTTTTAAGCCCTACTGACTTAGGGATTGATGTTGTTGGTCTGTCTGAATGTTCCGCGCTGTTGCGGCTAGATGATTTGGAAACAATTATAACCTGCCAGTCGTTTAGAAAGCGCCAGCCAGTTAGCAAACAGCCCGATGCCATTGATATGAATTTTTCCCCGGTAGAATTGGCTTCGAGTCTACTTTGATTAAGAGAGGTGTAATATGGAGTGCTTAACGTTAACCAATGAGCAATGGTCACAATTAATTAATGTCTTGGTTGCAGAGTTATTTATTACTGTATTTTTGGCGGTGCTGGCTGCATTTATAACGTGGGATGCACTTGGGTGGCTGGTAAGACGGTCGCGCTTGCTATTACGGTTAAGGAAAATTAAACAGATGAATGTCAATTAAGTGGTGTTTGGGGGTTTAATATTATTGAGTRGGTTGTTTATGTTCTATTGCGGGGTATATAATTAGTAATTCTTAATGATGACAATATTATTAGCTAACGTGCATTTGTCGCATATTATTTGCAATTAAAAAACGTTAATTTCATTTTGACGTAATTAACGTAATTTTTTGGTTGCAATCCCTGTAATTAAATCTAAGGGCTTGTTTTTACCCCTTTATATTAATAAAGGTTATCTTTAGAGTAGCTCAAATTGGATTTGAGAGCGTTTTTAAAAAATGCAATCAATATTTACACCTAAAATGCTGACGGTTTAATTAAGTGATTTTTCTGCATGGCACCACCTCCGAATTTTCCGAGTGCGGTGGTTCTTCCGTGTGGAACTATCAACATAAGTATCAGCGAAAAAAAGCCCTACCTCTTGCTAGGCCGTCTTTTGGGTTCAGGGCTCTCCTGCTCATCGGTTCTTGTGTTGAAACTTTCATGCCTAGTGCACGGGGCTATGTATTGTACTTTTGCGTCGAATGACAACACGACTCGTAGCACCTTGTAACAGATAGAATTCACCTTTCTTCAAGGTGATGAGTGAATCGAAAGAGTGAAACAGCCTTCTTTACCTCATTAAGCTATTTGAGCATAGTCATACGTATAGATGTAATTTTGGCGGTTTCAGTTGCGTACTCCCCTGTACCAGATTGTTTGCTGTTACCGCCAATCCCTCTCTCCTAAACTGTTACTAACTTTCAAGTCATTTATGTACAGATTTGCAAGCAGATATATGCCATAATTTGCGCTATTGAGCGTTAACTGACCGAAGTCTCTGTTTTTGTGCGTAAAATCGGTCATTTAACATAATGGGTGTAATGTCTATTGATTTATTGGTTATATTATGAATGTTTTTTTAAGTTGGTCTGGTGAGCGTAGTCGTGAAGTGGCATATTTACTTGATGAATGGCTTCAATGTGTAATTCAAGCTGTTGACCCTTGGATGTCAAGTAAGGATATTGATAGAGGCTCGTTATGGTTTTCAGAGATAAATGATCAATTACAAAGTACAACTATAGGTATTATCTGTTTAACCAAGGAAAATATTAACAAACCATGGATTTTATTTGAAGCCGGAGCTCTTGCGAAAGGCTTGCATGAAAATCGTGTTTGTACTTTTCTTATTGATTTAGAACCCACAGACATTGGAACTCCTTTATCACAATTTAATCATACCTATCCAAATAAAGATGGATTATGGGAGCTAACAAGAACTCTTAATAATTCGCTTAAAGATAAAGCGCTAAAAGAAAGAACATTAGAACTTGTTTTTAACACTTACTGGCCTCAGTTTGAAAGCAAATTTACAGAGATTATTTCTAGTACTAATGTTGGTGAAGACCAAAAAGTAACTAGAACTGAGAATGACATTCTTATGGAAATATTGTCATCAACAAGAAATTTAGACAGAAGAATTAGAAAGTTAGAGTCACCTGAAATTGTTACGATTAATAATGGTAAGCAGATAAAGCATCGTTCAAAATTCGACTATCAAATTCATGACACTGTTATACATATGTTAAATCAGAAGATGAGTGAAGATGACATATTAACTGTTATGAACAGAGATTTGGGGTTATCAAAGTCTGCTGCTATTAAACATCTAAACGAAGCATATTCTGAAATTGGTGTATAACCCCGTCTAGTAATACGGGGTGAAAGTTTTGGGGTCATCATGCCCTACAGCGCGGTGAAATGTTACATCTATCATTGTGATTGTTTTAGTGGTGACAAACAGGCCCCTCTTTTGGGGCTTTGTGTTTATGGGCGTCTAAAATAGATGTAAGGATCTTTTTCAAGTTTTTTTTCCTGTGGCAACCTGCAATGTGTACATATATAGCATCGTTGTTTGTGGCTGTACTTGATGAGTACGCATCCGCAACCTCGTCTGTTACATTGCTCTAGTAGGTCTGGATATTTAGACTTGATCAGCTTGCTGTATAGCTTTGGCTTTCCCATATGACTATCACCCTTGGTGCTGTATGTATATACAGTATACTAAGGTTTGTGTTTTGTCACTGCTATCAATAAGCCCCTTTGCTCGGGGCTTTTGTTTATGGGCGCTTAATGGTGTTGAGTAGTCTTGCTGCTTTCATGATCTTCATTTTGCACACCCTGTCGTATTCATTGTTCAGCTCTAACAGTGCGTTGCCAGTGATTATTCTGTCAGGTGTCAGACTCCACCCTCCAGGTACAATGAGTTCCTCTTTGTTGATTCTCCAGCCGTTCCAATTTTCATTTAAAGCGCCCAACTCTCTTCCTGAGTACATTTTCATAAGCCTTCTGCATTCAGGTGGTATCTCTTGCCCTGAATCCCAGCGCGTGATGGTCCTCACATTTTTGAAACATAGTTTAGCGGTCTCTATTTTAGACAGACCGCATGTGAATTTTCTGAAAATGTAGTTATTAGTTAATTTTTTGGACATTGTGACATTCTTGCAATTTATCATTAATGAGAAACCGCATACTAAACACAGTGCATATCACGGGTTGCGGGAAAATTAACAAATTAATCGTTTAACATAAGACAATCATAATGCGTACTGAATTTGTAACCACAAAGCTAAAGTGTCTCTTTTCTGCAAAGTGAAAATGTCCGGTCTTTCCTATAGTGATCAGTACTTATCTGGTCTGTGTGAGATTAACAAACGATGCTGGTAACCATGAATGATAAAGAGATTTTACGTTTGGGTGCAATTCGTGATGTTTGCGAAAACCGTATTCGGCGTGTTGATGCTGCACGTATCCTTTCAATCAGTGTCCGGCAAGTCCAGCGCCTGGTAACTCGCTTTCGCCAGTTTGGTGCTGCAGGCCTTGTCCACAAACGCCGTGGTAAACCATCTTCAAATAAAATTAGCGACAACATCCGCTGTCGTTGCCTGAATTTACTCCATCAACATTACTCGGACTTTGGCCCGACATTGGCTCATGAAAAACTCTCGGAGCGCCATGGCATGTCAGTGTCTTTGGAAACCCTGCGCCAATGGATGATCGCCGACGGTCTCTGGGTTCCCCATGCCAAACGTAAGCCCCGGGTTTACCAGCCTCGCCACCGGCGTGATTGTCTTGGCGAGCTGATCCAGATTGACGGCTCCCACCATGACTGGTTTGAAGGTCGCAGCGCCAAATGCTGCCTGCTGGTTTACATCGATGATGCCACCGGTCGTTTGATGAACCTCCGCTTCAGCGAAACGGAATCGGCCTTTGATTACATGGTGGCTACCCGTGAGTACCTCGCACAACACGGCAAACCGACAGCGCTCTACAGTGACCGTCACGCGGTATTTCATGTCAGTAAGCGAGATGCCCAGTCTGACCGTCTGACCCAGTTTGGCCGCGTGCTCAATGATCTGAATATCGAGCTCATCTGCGCCAACAGTTCGCAAGCCAAGGGCCGCGTCGAGCGTGCGAACAAAACGTTACAGGATCGCTTAGTCAAGGAGATGCGTCTGCAAGGCATAAATACCATCGAGCAAGCCAATGCCTGGCTCCCCGACTTTATCGCGGATTTCAACCGTCGCTTTGCCAAACCGCCGCGGTATCCCAAGGACATGCACCGGCCTGTGCGGGAATCAGCTGAGGAGCTTGATGATATCTTTGCCTGGCAGGAGCTGCGCAAGCTCTCGAAATCCCTGACGTTTCAGTATGACAAGGTCGTGTATCTCATCGAGCCTACTGAAGAAAACCAGCGCCTGGTCCATCAGGTCGTCAAGGTACTCGACCGGCCTGACTAAATACTTTTTTTAAACGCTGTTCTTATAAGAGCAACACCCACCCCTACCTATTAATGGTTAAAACCATTTGCATAGTCTATGTTTAAGACGTGGGGAGATTGAGGTGGATATGAATGCAGCTGATTTAAATAAACATGTACAAACTTATCCTGATATGAAGTGTTCGGCTTGTGGTGAAATGTATAACTATGTTTTCTTACAATCAGCAACACTCGCTTTTTGTCCGACTTCGAACATGGTCGAGCTTGATAAAGCTCTCCTTCAGATAAAACAGGAACGACTCCAAGGAAGAGTTGATGTGACTTGTAAGGATCATTAAAGCCCCTTTCGGGGCTTTTTTTTGGATGATAAAAATGCCTTTCAAGTATGTGCCAAACTGACACATGAATTGCTAATCACCTCATAGCGTGCCATACTCGTCATGTGCCACTTTGTCACCTTAGGGAGGTTTCTATGGCGACTGCATTACCCCGTATCACTGCTCGTGTTGACTTTGATACACAGGAATTATTGTCCGAGGCAGCGGCTATTGCCGGTATGTCTAGCATTAACTCGTTTGTGCTAAGTGCTGCGGTCGAAAAAGCAAAGCAGATCATGGAACGCGAACGCGCGCTTAAGCTAAGCCAGCGAGACGCTATGATGCTGATGGATGCGTTAGACGAACCAGCAAAGCCTAATACTCGCTTGCAACAAGCAGCAGCGCGCTACAAGGACAAATCGCAATAATGATGACGGTACAATTGGATAAATCTAAGCATGACCGTCATCGTTTTGATTGCGGTATTGATGCACTTAACAATTATCTCAAGCTCATGGCTAGCCAGCAGGCAAAGAAAGACAACACAAGAACATTTGTGCTGGAAGACGAAAGCTGCACAGAGCACATTATCGGCTACTACACGCTAACGATGAGCCCGATAGATCTGGCAACTCTGCCAGCGAGGCTACAAAAAAAGCATCATAATGTCAGTTCAGGCGGCTTAATCGCAAGATTAGCAGTGGATCAGCGGTATAAGAATCAAGGCTACGGCGAATGGTTGCTGATTGATGCCCTGAGAAAGCTGCTCATGGCCAGCGAAACGGTCGCCTTTCCACTTATTATTGTTGATGCTAAAGACGGCGCGGAACTTTTTTATCAAAAGTATGGGTTCACCGCCTTCCAGGATGCTCATTCCAAGCTATTTATCACAATTGCAGATGTGCGGGCGAGTATCGGCCCCTTGGTATGAAAATTCGTTACATTGTAACTCAGCCCACTCCTCGCGAAGCACACCCAGTTTAACCGAGTCGTAGTATTGTCCCTGAAAGTAACGTACTTTCCTCAGCTTTGCCTCTAGTGTCATACCAATGGATTGTGCGCAGGCTATCATTCTGGGATTACCAGACCATGTTGTTAACCCAACACGTGCAATTTCAAGCGTATTGAACAGATGTGTTATCCAGGGAATTAAGGCTTTTCTACCCACTCCCTTGCTCCAATAACGGCTATCGTAAATGATGACGCCAACTTCCAGCCAACGTGTTCGCTCATCTTCCCAGTAATAAGATACACTGCCTACGGCTTCTCCCTTGTACTCAATCAACAGCGCATCGATACCTTCACATAGTCGCTTAAACATACCAGCTTCGAATTCTTCCAGTGTCGGTGTTGAGTACGGAAAATATGGACCGTTAAACTTTGCCCACTCTTCATCTGTAGTCAGCAATGAATATAAAGGTAGTTTATCTTTACTCGTAGCAATTCTTAGCTTTATTTCTTCAATATGGAGCATAGGACCTTCTATTATTGTTGTTCAATTCTGTAAGAGTGACGCCGTAACCTGCTTAAAAAAGTATACAATTTTAGCCATATATTCAGACATAACTATTCTCTCAATTAATAAACATCAAAAACCCTACTGAAAGCATGGAATCTGCATTCCACATTAATAATAATTGAACTTACAAAAATGAATTTTAATGATTACTCTCTAGATATAATCATTATTACAATCTTATAAGGGTTAAATGAAATTTATAAAAACATTCAAGCTGGTGATACTTGTCGCAATATTTTGAAGCTAGCTGATGAATTTAGTTAAAGATAGTTTTCTCAGCTATTATTAATAGAAATTAAGCTATTAAATTTTATGTAACTATATATGGCTATTATTGACGCGCATCACAATATAATAACCCTAACGCAACAAGTGACAGCGTCACAATGACATTTCAGGCACATTAATCATGCGTAATATACATCTATTCAGAGACCCCTTCTCTCTCTAAATAATTATAAACCATTGATATTATAGCGATTATCTTTTTACCCCTGTCAAGACACAGCATTAAATCAATTCCTAAAATGAAATTCGCACCCCATCGCCACCCTTTCCCTAAATAACAAATAGTTATACCTATTTGCAATATTTAAGGTGTTATCGAATAGAATATGCAACATGTGTATGTTACTGTGGTTGTGTATAGGAAAATAAGTATAAAAAAATAGTGTTGTACAATTTATTGAGGGAAATGGTATGGATATCAGACCGCAAGATGTACATGGATTTGAAACAGATGTCATACACCTATATCTACAGGATATAGCGCAGAAGCCACTGTTATCTAAACATGATGAAATTCAATATAGCCGCAAAAGCCTTTTAGGCGATGAGTATGCAAAAGCTACGATGATTGAAAGTAATCTTCGTCTTGTTGTGAGTATTGCGAAGAAATACCGTGGTAGCGGCATGTTATTAAGTGATCTAATCGATGAAGGAAATATCGGTTTAATTACGGCCGTTGAAAAATTCGATCCGGAGCGCGGCTTCCGATTTTCAACTTATGCGACATGGTGGATTAAACAGACCATTGAACGCTCTATACACAATCAAGCCCGTACGATTCGTCTTCCAGTGCATGTCTCTAAGGAAATAAATACGATTCTACGAACTTATAAGCAGTTAATGAAAAGCTCCAACCAAGAGCCAAGCCATGAAGAGATTGCTGAGAAGCTTGAACGAAGTGTCGATGATGTCTCAAGCGTATTAGCGCTTGATGCTCCTGTTGTATCTATTGACCAGGCAATCACAGAAGACAGCAACTCACAGACAATTTCTGCATTTATTGCCGACAACACATCAACACAGCCCGATACCGTTATCAACAAGCAGGATATACGAAACCTAGCAATATCGATGCTAGATTGTCTCAATGAGCGGGATCGAGAAATCATTTGTCGTCGTTTTGGCCTGTTAGGCCATGAAGTACAGACATTACAACAGGTAGCTGATGAAGTGGGTTTAACCAGAGAACGTATTCGACAGCTGCAGGTAAGCTCCTTGAATAAGCTGAAAAATACATTAAAACGTAACAACTATGATCTTGAACTACTCTTCTCTGAAATCGCTTAACGCCCCTATGATGAGTGTTCAGCCTAACTGAACACTCATCATGCTCTCCCCCTCTAACAGTGAGTAATTATGCTGTAGCTTGCTAACTAAAACTGAGCTCAAACTCCAAATCATAACCACTTAAGCAATCATGCAACTGTAATTCCCATATACTGCTGCTAACAATCAATTAACCAGGTACATCGATGATTAGGAAATTAGTCAGTGCGACACTTATCATAACTCTGCTATCTAGCGCCTCATATGTTGCCGCGAACAGCGAAAAGCATGAAAAATGCCTAAAGACACGTGCCAAGATTGAAAAAATTCACAGTAAAATGCGGCAGAAATACACTAACAAACAAGCAGTGAAGTACCGTAAACAGCTGGATAAACTGTATAAAGACGAATTTAAATACTGTTTTTAGTGTTTCTCGCGCCTGAAGTGGCAGACARCCAATAGATTGCTGATACTTAAAGAATGTTTGAGTAAAACTTAGAAGGTCAGCAGTGAAGAAACTAGTCGCCTTACTCATTACTTTCGCATTGTCATCCTGCGCAAGTTACAGCGTAACTGAGGCAGAGATTCAAGATTATCTTGATAGTCGTGCTGCTTTTGAGCGGACTGTCGGAATAAAAGGTTTAGCCTACGCCAATGTTAAGTTCAGTGACATAAAAGTTGGTATAGGACGGGTGGCTGATGATCGAGTAAGTCTTGACGCCAAATCTCAGGCAAAACTCATGATATCGGGTCAACGACAACAAGAGGTGGCCATAGATGTCAGCTTTAGTGCTGTGCCGTATTATGACAAGGATGAAGGCGCTATTTTCTTAAATGATCTTGAGGTCGAATCGCTAGAGTTAACACCTGACGAATTAACAAGCTTTGCCAGCAAACAGTTACTGTCCTCAGTTGTTGAAATGGTTGGCCAGTTGATTCTGACCCAACCCGTTTATAGACTCGATGAAGAAGATACAAAACAGTCGATGCTAAAAACGGCGAAGCCTGAGCTATTGATAAAGAATCATTCATTGGTAGTGCAAATGTAGCCAAGGACTCCATCCTAGAGCCCCGAATATATACCTGACTTCATGCCTAGTTTCGTAGTTAACTTCGTATTTACCTTCTTATTTGGCGCCGCTCTTGGATTGGTCTAGAAAATTGGTGCCAGCAGCCTCATCAATAATGTGTACTGCCCGCTCAGCTTCGAAGGCTTTTTTCATGGCTTCTGCAGCATAATCTCGTACTGTTTTGCCTTGCGTACTAATGGTGATAACTATAAATAGCAGTACCATTAAAACCCCAGATGAGACAGCAATAATCACCTTTCTGACAATACGTTTCTCTGATTGACGAAGTTCTTCTTGAATGAGCTCAAGTACATCATAATTGGTAAGATTTGGTCGAACCTTTCTTTTTATCATCATTTGTTGTGTTCAAGTGTGTATGTAATACCAAAAACACTAGCAGGACTGACTTAACATTAGCTTAATCAACAAAATATCTCGATACATTTCACTACTTAAGCCTACCTTCGTAGTGTTTATATTTATAAGGTGAATGATGTACGGATATTATATTTAGATACAAACCATAAAGTTATAGTGCGTTAGGAATAAAGGAAATAGCAGCCTTTTGGCTGCTATTTCGAGTGTTGACTTAAATGCTAAATTTGTACCCGGCGAACAAGATGATCAGTAGCCAGACCGGACAATTTCGATATTTCAATAGAAGGTAACCCACGACGACAGCAAGAACATCAAAAACCGATCCTATTGATGTCAGCAGCACAGGCTTAACAAATGCACTAGCCAACAAGCCTACAACACTGGCGTTAACAAGCATAATCGATGACTTCAACCGGCTATGGTTAACTAAAGCACTCCACGCAGGCAGGAAAGCAAACAGCAAAAGACTTCCTGGTAGGAAAACAGCAATGGTAGCAACCAGGCTGCCTAATACTGGGCTATCGGCAAATGCAGATGCACCGAGATAACTCGCCATAGTAAACATCGGGCCTGGTACAAGCTGCGCAGAGGCATAGGCACTCAGAAACGTATCCTGGCTGACCATTCCATCAAGCATTGGTTCCAACAGAGGCAGTACTACGTGCCCACCACCAAAAACGAAGCTCCCTGCCTGATAGAAGATATTAAACAAACCAAACAGTTCAAACTGCCCTGCGAGCATCGGCATGCCGACAAGTAACAGAGCAAAGAAACCCAGTATAAAGACGTTTGGCTTAATAAGCGTATTCTCACCCGAGTCTGACTGAGTGGCTCCGTCTTTAAATGAAAGTAAAAAGCCAAGTGTAGCAGCACAGAGAATAGGAAAGATCTGCCCTATCAATCCAGTGCTGAAATAGATTCCTACCGCCGCCAAACAGGCGACGCTAAAGGTCAACTTTCCGGTCAGATTCTTCCTCGCCATTCCCCAAAGCGCATCTGCGACCACAACAACAGCCAATAGCTTCGCAGCCTGTATAACAGTGTCGATAATAGCGACATCATTGTACTGCTGGTTACCAATAGCCAATAACGTCAGCAGTAAAAAAGATGGAAAGGTAAAGCCGATGAACGCCGAAGCAGCACCAAAATAACCCGCCTTCTTATAACCGATATACATACCAAGTTGGCTACTTGCCGGGCCAGGCAAAAACTGACACAAAGCGACTGCGTGAGTGAAGTCCTGATCACTCAGCCATTTTCTATTCTGAACGAACTCCCGCTGGAAATAACCGATGTGAGCGGCAGGCCCCCCAAAACTGTATAAACCCAAAACAAAGAATCGCCATAAAACTTTAAACATACAACCTCCTAATGAGGCTTCATCATAGTCAACCACATTAAATTAATAAAAACGTTCAATTTGATGTTCCACATCGATTAAATCAATAGTAAAAGACGTACATCCAAAGATCCTTGATGATCAGAATAATAAACTGATCGGCAGTGGCTGGTGTAATTTAGTTACAAAATCAGAGTTGGCATTGTTCACACACAAAAACTATATTGTAAGATACTGAATTATATAAAGTAAATATCCACTAACCTACTATCAGCAAGTGACTACTACTCAGAGCAAACAAACGATTATTCTGTATGGGCTGATTTTATTAATATCTAGAAGATCTTAGGCTTGAGAGTGAGATCTTCTTCTTATTGCAGAGATATCTTGTGGAGAGAGCGTGTGGAGGCAATAAATTTCACTGTGACATTGTCACAGACCATGACCTAGATTATTTACCGGTTTGTAATCAATGGTATACTTTTAATGTTGTCTCTTTATGGTTCTCCCCTATGCTAGAAAATCTTCAACAAATGGTTATCCTCGCTACTGTTGGTCACGAACAAAACTTCACTCGTGCAGCAGAGCGTCTTGGCATCTCGAAATCACAAGTCAGTAAGCAGATTCGCTTTCTTGAAGAACGATTAGGCTGTCAGTTAGTACAACGTAGTACTCGCGCCGTAGCACTAACAGATATAGGTTTGCAGTACTCAGAGTACGGCCAGCAACTGCTGGATACAGTCAGTGAAGCTGAAGCAATGGTTGCTGGTTACCGTAATGAGATTAAAGGCGTGCTTCGCGTCGGTATTGCGCAGTCATTTGGCAATGCCAACATTACATCGGCACTGGCCGAGTTCCAAAAATCCCATCCAGACCTAGAGCTTGAAGTCAGTTTATTTGACCACCGCCCTAACCTGCTTGAAGAAGGCTTTGACTGCTGGGTTGCAATTCATGAACACCCGCCAGAAGGTATGGTGGCACGTAAGCTAGCCGACTGTAAGTTTGTTGTCGTTGCATCGCCAGACTATCTGAAACAAAATGGCACGCCATCATCACCAAGTGAATTGCGTAAGCATAACTGCATTACCTACCAGAGCCGTGAACGAAAATACGTTAACTGGGAATTCACACGCGATGGTGTAAGACAATCAATTCGAGCAAGAGGCACTTATCGTATCGATAACGCGCCGGCAGTTCTCGATGCAGCACTGTCTGGATTGGGCATTGCCTACCTGGCTACCTACTTAATTAATGATGAACTCGAGACTGGTAGACTTGTTGAACTACTACCTGAGTGGAAAGCTGACGTAGAACTACCGATTTATGCTGTGTACCCACGACGCAAATATCTCGCGCCTAAGGTTCGTTCATTTATAGATTTCATGTCTGAAAGTATGGCAGTTCCGCCTTACCGCACCCCCAACCCCGCTATTAAACGCTAGACAGGCAAATTCCTTCTCAATTCTGTAGTTGTGATTCTAGAGAGATGTTCTAAACCTAAAGTAGTGCTTTACTGCTTTAGGTTGCCTAATGTCGTGCAAGAGAAAACAATGCTATTCATTGATTCCGTACTTACTGAGCGGCTTATTGCTGACTGGTTGCGGAAATGGAAGTGACGCCGTCACTAATAGCCAGGTACAACAATCAACATCTCCATCCTCTGTAGTACCAAGCGCTAAGATCCTGCTAACTGAACTGCCCGAAATGCGTCAGACTGTGTATTTTGATAAAGACAGCTACGAGCTTGATGCAACCAACCAACGTGATCTTGATGCTATAGCAGTCAGGCTCAGGCAACATCCTGACAGTTTCATTGTCGTGGTTGGACACAGTGATGACAGTGGCAACGAAGAAGAAAACATTGTGCTTTCCTATGAGCGTGCGTTTAGTGTCGCCATCTATATTTCATCTGTTTTTGGAGTTGAAGAGGAAAGAATCCAGATAGTCGCGGCGGGATTTAGTGAAAAGATTGCGAAGGGTTCATCAGAAGCAGACAAAAGAAAAAACCGGCGGGTTGAAGTGTTGTCTCCTAAAGCGATAGTAAGAACCTTGAGTGCCACTCCCGATCCTAAATATTAAACTTGGCAGCAGGTAGTTAATACCTGCTGCCAGTCATCTTATTGCTGTTTTTTCAGTGCAGGAAATGCATACATCTTCTTCAGGATATCGACTACACCTGCTGGTAAATCAGATAGCTTCTCAGAGAATCGTGTTTTCTCTGCGTCAGTAACAGACTCATGCGTCTGGTCTGCTGCAATATAGTTCGCCGGAAACAAGTGATAGTTTTCGGTGATCTGTCGATCAACTTCTTCAGCCAGTTCTTCTGGTGTTTCAAACGGTGCCTTGATCACATCGCCAAAGCTAACATGAATGCGGCGCTTTTGGCCCACGATACCCTGGATAATACTTTCTATATCCTCGAGTTCGCCTTTCTCGTAGCTACCAGACGTTGCTTTCTCGTAAAGCTCTTTTGCTTTGGCCACATCACATGGATCGTTTTCGTAGGAGATGGCAACCGGGACGATATTCAGGCCCGCGATAAATTCACTGAAAGATTGTTTGCGCTTGCGTCCTTCCATGAAAAACATCTTCAGAATAGCCGGATCCGTTTTATCGTTTCCATCTTTGGCTCGACCCTCTTTCTGAGCAATCCAGATAGAATTGCCAGTTTCAAGAGAGTGAGAAATATAGCTTGAAAGCTGACCAAGTGCCTTCATCATTTCGCGCGGTCCTTTCGCGGAACGCTTTACAATGAAGCTTTTGTTCAGGCGCATTAATTCTGTCGCACAAGGTTTCTTAAGCAAGTTGTCGCCGATAGCGATACGAACCGTTTTAAAGTTCTGCTTGTATAGACACCAATTAACCATCGCAGGATCCATGGCGATATCGCGATGGTTTGAAATAAACAGGTAAGACTGATTCGGGTCCAGCTTCTCCATGCCACTGTTTGTGACACCGTCACATGAGTGATCAATGGTCGCGTTCATATATTTGGCGACCTGGAACTGAACATCTTCTACTGTCTTGACGCTAGACCATTTTTTAATCAGGAAGCGTTTGATCAATGGGATCAATAACCAGCCAAGTACGCCTGATAGTTGGGGAAAACGATAATTTAGGATTGCAGAAATGAATTCCTTATCGTTAACAAGGCGTTCAATTGCCTCACTTACTTCGTCATCGTTATACGGACGGATCTCTTTATATATATCGTTATCAGTTTGCACAGTTATGCTTCATATAAAATAAAAACCGCGACATTTTACGCAGATTTATCAGTTTGCCCAATGACATGACGCAACTACCTGCCTGGTTGGAGGTCATACCACATAAATATGGATAGATTTCAGACACATTACCGTAATTTAAGCCACGGTGTCTGTTGTTAGCGTAGCAATTCTTACTAAAAATGCATCAAATCACGGACTAATCCATGCCAATTATTGACGGTTTGCTTAAAACAGAACAATATGTGCGTGCTTTTTTGCTAGAGACTTACTATGAAACAGGCTATAGAATTTTCACACAACATTCAAAACTTCCTACACGTTGGCTCACGCCGCAAAAGTCATACTTCTTATATGATTGTTGTTCAGGAAGGCTCTGCGCTTGTCCGACTTGGTAAGCAAGAATTCTTAATCACGAAAGGTGCCGGCTTCTGGATCCCTTTTGACTGCCTACATGCACTCACCATTCTACCGGGAACTCAATATGACAAAGTAGAGTTCTCTGCTCGTTTAACAACACCGGTATGTAGAGAAGCTGGCTTTTTCTCTGTCAGTAAGCTTTTAACGGCACTGCTTGTCGAATTGCGCCAAGAATTCAAAACGCAGTCAGCTGATAGCCTTGACGGTCCAGCTGGCAATCTATTGCGTGTAATAGCTGATCAAGTTGCTAAGTTAAAAGTTAAAACAAACTCACTCTGTCCTGCCTTGCGCAATGACTATAATGGCCAGCTCAGCCAGTTGCTAAAAGGTGACAGGGTAACGGATAAACCAGCACTGGCGGCCATTTCGGAGATCATTGGCTTCTCAAGCAGTGAGCTTGAAGCATGTATAATAATGCGCGAGGCGCTTAAGCTATCCCGTTCAGGCCGTAAACTTGAGCAAATTGCGGATACGCTGAATACGCCGAAGGACACGATTTCCGCACTAGCAAAACCGATTCTTGGACTAGAACTCAACTAATCAACGGAATAGGCTGGAACGAAATAGAAAAAGCGACGTGACAACGTCGCTTTTAAAATTGAAACAGTAAATTTGATGCGGTGACCGATGGTATATTATGGCTACTGAAAGGGGATCTCTACTTGCAGGGAGATATCATCAAGGTTTTCGCCATGCCAGCGATAGTCAACCCTGACGCGCGTTGAACGACCGTCTTCCCCACCCACGCCAAAGCTCATTTGTAATCCGTGGTTTTTAATCCACTCTTCAGCGTCTCTCATTGTCTCAATATCGGGATCTTCGTACTTGGCCGGGACCCAGACACCCAGGCCGAAAAATTGTGAATTTGACTTTGATTTGGACGACACTACTGGCGAACCATTGCTGCCTTTCCAGTCATCCCAGAAATCACTTTCAGGCTTTGACTCAGACTCCCATGCTTGCTGGGTTTGTTGACGCTCGGCAGGAACATAATAATCTGGTGGCGAATCGTTGATAACGCTGCAAGACGTCGAAAAGGTTTTTTGCTCTTCGACCGTCATGCCAGCTAGCTGACTTGCTGTAAATTGTTCACAAGGCATAGCCCAAGCGTAAGCGCTTATTGAACTGGCTATGAAAGCATAGATATATGATCTTATCTTACAACTGCTCAAAACAAGCCTTCCGATACCATGGTGAAATTACAAGGTCACCCGATATCGTTATTGCTTGTCAGTGACCCTTGGTGCTGGTCTCGTGAAAGCAATAACGCGTTCGGTCATCAAGCATTCTAGCCACTGTTGGAGTCGTTAAGTGTGAGATGGAACGCTTATTGACAATATTATCACGTAAATTTGTGCTTCGTATGCTAACCGTCTCCGGACATGCCAGGATTTGCCATTTTTTGACAATTTCCTGACAATTGAAAAACTTCGCAAAATTAAGAAAGTTATCCGGGCCAAGCACAAATGTAAGCTCTGCATCTGGAATTTGCTGCTGCAACTTGCTGAGTACTGCATAGGTCGTTATAGGCTCGTTACCGACAGCCATCTCTTGCTCCAACCGTGATAGCTCAAGGTTAGGTAGGTTGAGATCATCGATAAAAGCATCAACCAATTCACAACGGGCATCATAGTCGATCATCACTTTTCCCCACGCATGCGCATAGCTTGGCAACAGTAATACGCGGTCGAAACGCTGCAGCCTTTCTAGCACAGATTTATGCCCTAGGCTGGGTGGATTAAATGCGCTACCAAACACGGCAATTGATGCTGTCATGACTAGAATGCCCCTTTTTTATACCGATTTATCATTAATTTGGATTTATTGTGAGTTCAGGATTGATCCTGTCTTAGAGTTATCGCATGATTTTGGTAAAGATTTAATGCAAACCTGAATTTTTTTGCATTCGGTTGAGCTAAATGATTAGAAACTGGGCAACGCCCTGAGGATTCATTCACTATGGAACAGCTTATTCGCGCAGAGATGCGTGTCCTGCCAGAAATTGATGTCGATTTCGAAATTCAACGCCGTGTCGGTTTTATTCAGCATAAACTGAAGCAGGCAAACTGCAAGTCTCTGGTTCTAGGGATCAGTGGCGGTATCGATTCCACACTTTGCGGTCGATTGGCTCAGCTTGCAATCAACAGACTGAATGACGAAACCAACACGCAAGATTATCAATTTATTGCAGTTCGTCTACCTTACGGTGAACAACACGACGAAGACGAAGCACAGCTGGCTCTTTCATTTATTCAACCAACCCACTCCATCAGTATAAACATCAAAGACGGTGTTGACGGTACCCATGCAAGTACCCTCGAAGCGTTGGAAGGTACGGAGCTTTTACCTACATGCCACAACAAAGTCGACTTTGTAAAAGGCAATGTAAAGGCACGTGCCCGCATGATTGCCCAGTATGAAGTAGCTGGCCTTGTTGGCGGTATGGTTCTGGGTACTGATCACTCAGCGGAAAACATTACCGGCTTCTATACCAAGTTTGGTGATGGCGCTTGCGATCTTGCCCCTCTATTTGGCTTGAACAAACGTCAGGTACGTCAGCTTGCTGCCGCACTGGGTGCTCCTGAACTTCTTGTGAAGAAAGTACCGACGGCTGATCTGGAAGAGCTTGCGCCGCAAAAACCCGATGAGCATGCGCTGCTGGTAACTTACGATCAAATAGATGACTTCCTGGAAGGAAAACCGGTTGAGACTGAAGTTGCAGAACGTTTAGTTGAAATCTACCAGGCGACGCAACATAAGCGTCAACCAATTCCAACAATTTACGACGAAGAATAATTCGACGCCAATAAGCTAATATACGTAAAAAGGGGCTAAGGCCCCTTTTTACGTTGTGCTGTATAGTTGCGCTATATTATTCCTTGTTACGATGCTTCCGAATACTTGAGTAAGTTATCCAATTCCCACCAGATAGCTTCGCATAGGCCTTTTCGATAAACCGCTTGCTTAAAATCCGGGTGTTCTTGTTGGTATAAATGAAAGTATTTCTCGGTACTTTTTGAGCTTGCTCTTACATTAGCAAGACGGTCACATGCTTTAACAATTAAAGCAATCCTGGCCGCCTCTTCGTCGACATCCAGAGCACCTAAGCGAAAATTTATATCTGCTTTTCTAGCCGCTCTGTCTTCAAGCTTACCGTCACTCATATAACCAACAGCATCGGCGACCAGGTAGCCAAAATCAGCCGCCAGTTCATCAATACTCGTTGGAGTATCTTCAATAACATCATGTAACTGGGCGACTATCATCGCATCTGTGCCAAATGGACTAGCTAACCGTGAAACCGCATCGAGATGGACATAATAAGGAACAGCACCGTACATTTGATCTTTGTGTTTAGCACGAGCAAGTGTACGAGCTTTCAGGTAACGGTTATTCATCCTGCCCCCTGTGCAAAAGTCCTTATAAAAGCTAACTTAATTATTCTATTTCAGCATCAGTCTGTTTGCTAAGGGTAGATATAGCTCTTGAGATTTATCGCACAGTTTGATGAAAAAATAGGCACCCAAAGGTGCCTATTTTCATAAATGAATTAACTTAAAGCGATAAGCTATGAGTCTGTTTCACTCTGTGCCGCTTGCTTTTTCGCGTCAGCTTCACGAATTTCATTGGCAACAATCATAATTGCCTCTCCACTGCTGATACCCTGAGCCATCAGTTCATGTATCTTTTCTGCAGCCTTTTGCTGTTGTTCGTGGGTCAATGTCGGCACGTTGTTAAACATAGCGGTTCATTCTTATCGATATAAAGGGAGCGTTATTCTAGGGATAATCAAGGTGCTTGTCACCTATTTATCCCGGACGTCCATCCAATCGTGACTTGGTTAATATCGGATAATACACAACGGTGAATATCGCAAAGGCAACTGCCCACAGAATCGCCGATAAGATATACCCATCAAGCATCAATGTTGGGAATAGCATCACGACTACAGTTCGAATTAGCGCTGATGCCATTAAGGTTACAAAAGCCGCCACCATGACACGATTGATCTGCAAACTTCTTCCGGTATGGCCAAGAGAAACACGCGCAATCATCGCCAGAATCATACACCCAATACCACCAACGGTAATGAAATGCAGCGCTACACTGTAACTAACATCTCCCGTTTGAAAGTGAACAGCAAGTAGAAGCATCCCTAGAATCATAAACATATAGGCAAAGTGCAACAGCCACAGCAGAGGTGTTTTCAGAGTAGAAAACGAACGCCAGCGTACAAAACGAATTAGGTTAAATATGCTGGTTGCCGCTAACAGCAGTGGTAAAGTGAACTCACTCAATGTCGCAGGTACTGGCAGCAGTACGTTAGCAAGCAGCAGCCAGCTTGGTATCAAAGCTCCTAGTTCAATCCACTTAACACGGGTGATCTGCTCGGTATTTGTTCCCCGCCATGTAAAGAACGGAATGACCCTGCCCCCAACAACGAGTACTATTACCGAAACCACAATCAGTGACATGAAGGATACTGAGCGCAGATCGGCTTCACCAACACCAAGCGCCAACATATGAAAGCGAGCGTTAAGATACGTAAGCAGCAAAATCAAAGGGGCAAAAAACAAATTGTTCCATTGCTTGCGTATAAAAATCGGCTTTGCAAGGAAATAGGCGGCCAAAGGCATCCAAAGCAGATCAAGAATCATGATTGCTGTGCTTGGTGTACCAACAAGAAGACCGATGCGGGCAAGCAACCAAAGCATAAATATTGAAGCCAGCTTCCAGCCTCGTACACCAGGGTTTCCGGTCCAGTTTTGAACGGCAGTCAGCAAGAAGCCGATAATGACAGCACCGGTAAAACCAAACAACATTTCATGGCTATGCCACCACAACGGATTGCCATACATCAAAGCACTGAGATCAACACTCCCAGACCAGAATAGAGCCCAAAGCAGCATTGAAATCACTGAAAATGCGCTGGCTCCAAGAAAAAAAGGACGAAAAGCTAAGCGAAAAACGGGGATAATTCGTTGTTCTTTTTCGCTATCGAGGATCTGCATCATAGGTAAACCTAAACCCACATCTAAACATGCATTAATAATACACCTTAAAAGGTACAATTAAAATACATGTTTATAAATAAACATATCCCAGATGTGGAACAGGCTTCCCCTATTTACAGCTATTCGTTTTAAAACAATTATTTAGAGTGTATCTGGCTATCACAAACCAGGATAATCAACAGGTCGAGTGATAGTTTGGATATCTAAAACCGAGATATCGCCCTGCCAGCGGCTTTCTATCAGACCAACACTCAACCAGTAACGCCCATCCGGAACATCAATTTTGGGCAATGTTGTCGGCAGCCGGCCATCAACATCTTCGGTCCAGAGCGGAGTCCACGTAGTGTCATTCAGATCATACAGACTCATCGAAAGTACAGCTGACGGACAGGCAGGATCCGGTAAACGCCCTTGCTCGATACGCCAATTTTTACTGTCTTTCCAGCCTATTCGTTGCTTGACGGTGGGTTCGGTCAGCAAGATCCAATGATTGAAGCTGTCTTCACCATCAGTATTAATGGTTAATTGATACAAGCCAGCACCGATTGGCTTCTCAAGCCGTCGGGTCTCAACAGAAAAATAGCCACCTTCCTCTACGTTTGGTGTACTGGCGATGATGTTTTGATTTGGCCACTTCGTCAGTTTGACTTCGGCAATATTCGATTGAGTGACTCCCGCTATCGATAACTTAAGCATGGTCTGATTAAGGTTCTGAATAACTTCACGTTCAATCGATAAGTTAGGTATCCACGGCGGTAGCACCTTCTGCGCCAGACTTCGTCCGCAATCTTCCGTAATTGCCAGCTTGAATAACGCATTGAGATTACTTTGTTGATCTTGATTTGGATCCTGCTGCCACGCCTGAACCATACTATCAAAACTGTCAGACGTCTTACCTTCAAGCAGCCTTTGGTGGGCAACAGTGTATGCATCTTGCCCTGTAAACCAGTTTGCAGCCACACTCGGAGCAGCTAGCACCGAGTGCAGAATAAACAGTGAACAGGTATACGAAATCTTACTCTTCACTACGACGATTTCATCCGATAACCTACCCCACGCAGTGTTTCAATTTCGATACCTACCAGCTTCTGGCGTAGCTGCAGGATATGCGTATCAACAGTACGTGTTGTAGGGTAATGATTGTAGCCCCAGACTTGGTCAAGAAGCTCGTCACGAGTGAACACTCGGCCAGAGTTCTTTGCCAAGAATACCAAAAGCTCAAATTCAGTACGCGTCAAAACAATCACATCACTGCCCTTTCTAACCTCTCGGCTATCAAGGTCAATATCGATGTCACCCACAGATATTACATTGGCAACAGGCGCTTCTTCTGTACTCGTACTGGCAGAACGCAGGTGTAAACGTATCCTTGCCAGCAGTTCTTCTTCTGCGAACGGTTTGGTCAAATAATCTTTCGCCCCCGAGTCCAACCCGACAACTTTGTCTGACACTGATACCATTGCAGTAAGCAGAATAACCGGCACATGCTTAATCAAGAGCCAGTCGTTTAAATAATCCAGCGAGTCACCTTCCGGTAACTGGCGATCCAACACGACCAAATCAGCATTTGGCCATAAATCAGCAACCTTTGTCGCGCAATCGGCGTACAGGCATTCATAGCCAGCGTCTTTTAAGGCTTCGAGTAAACCATCGGCAAGGTTGCGGTCATCTTCAACCAGAAGCAGAGTTTGATTCACACGGTATCTCCAAAATAAATGTTGTAGGAGGGCCTTCAAGCTTCATGCGCCCTCCCATTCTACGAATCATCGATTCAACGATTGTAAGGCCAAGCCCCAAGCCTTTTTCACTTACAAAGGGCTTCCTTAATCTTGCCCAGTCCTTAGAACCGAGCGGTCCATTGTCTTTAACCCTTACAATTAGTTTTCCGTCACGGAACGATGAAGTTAATGTAACTGGCGCTGTGCCATATTTCTGAGCATTAGATAACAAATTATCAATACATGTGCCCAGCCAATAAATATTTACGTTTACGGCTCTGTCTTCGCCAAGTTCGAGAGATACATCCTCATACGGTTCACTGAGGTATTCAATCCATTCATTGAATGAATCAACCTGCTGAACACTCAGCTCCTGCTGGTTAGCCTGCAAATAGTCCTTGCTGGCTTCAGCAAGCTGTCGAAGTCGTCTTGAGTCTTCCGTCAAACGTCTGAACTCATCATATAGACTTTCGGGCAAAGCATCAAAGTGACGTCTAAATCCTTCAACAGTCAGTGCCAAGCTGGCGATCGGCGTTCTTAGCTCATGGGTGAGTATTTGCAGTACTAGCATGCGTTCCTGCATGGCACGACGACGAATACGTAAACGATATGCTCCCCAGCCAATCAATAATGAAACATTGGCAACAAGTAGGCCAACCAGCAAATAAAATGTCAGGTGGGATTTATCCACTTCCTGCCAACATAGGTTGCCGCTTTTAACCAAACAGAAGTCAGTCTGGTTCAATCGGCTAAAGGTAACATCATATTTATCAAGTGCGAATGACCATGTTGGCTGATCATAAATATGGTACTCATTGCCATTTCTAATCCAAAGTTCGCCATTAGAGATAAAAGTCTCTGCCCCAGCGATAAACACCTGAATTTCATTACTGCTCATGCGCTGCAAACGACCAAGAATAGTATTCGTTGGTGCCAGTTCCCTTTCCTGGATATGCAAAAAACCATCAAGCTGTTCTGCCGAGTCAGGGTGTTTGCCCAGATAACGGGAAGCATAGCTTCCACCGCCAGGATGAATATAGCCAGAGCGTACAAACCACCCCTTTGGCAATACTGTGTTGTTACAAATAGCCCTGGTGAATACGACAGGCTGAGTAACCAGTGGACTGACAGGCCATGGACCTTTGCAAGTTATTGCGTTGGTATAAAGCCTTTTCAGTGATTTGAGCGGATAAGCTGCCGATTGGGGTAACAAACTAGAAGGTAATAACAGCGAGTTTGGGAAGCGGCTTTGAAGCTGACGAAAGTCGTATGTCGCTAAAGGCTCACTATTAAGCAGCTCTGAGCGCACCGCGCTAAGTCGATCGGGTAAATTCTCAACTGAAGCCAGGTTAGGCCCTGAAACCAATAGCAAAATTAATAAGACATACTTTTTCATAAGCAAAGTGTATCACTCAATGCCCCCCTATTGTCAGAAAATTGTCATTAGTTTAAGACAGTTATGAAACGAGCACTTTCGTGCTACTAAAGTGATTGTTATTTCTGGCAGAATTTTTTCATAAAAAAAATGGGAGCCCTAAAGGCTCCCATTGTTGTCTATGTCAGTATGCAAACATTAGATATGTTCAAGGATCTTGTTACAAGAATCTTTTGCATCACCAAATAGCATTTGAGAGTTTTCTTTAAAGAACAATGGATTTTGTACACCGGCATAACCAGGGTTCATTGAACGTTTAAAGACGATAACATGCTTGGCATTCCAAACTTCCAATACAGGCATGCCTGCGATTGGGCTGTTTGGATCTTCCATCGCTGCTGGGTTCACTGTATCGTTCGCGCCGATTACCAATACAACATCCGTCTCTGACAGATCATCGTTGATCTCATCCATTTCAAGAACGACGTCATAAGGTACTTTCGCTTCAGCAAGCAGTACGTTCATGTGACCAGGTAGACGACCCGCTACTGGGTGAATACCGAAACGCACATTAACACCTTTCTTGCGTAGCTTGTCAGTGATCTCGTGTACTGGATACTGCGCCTGGGCAACTGCCATACCGTATCCAGGAGTGATAACCACTGTTTTAGCGTCGCTAAGCATTTCAGCGACTTCTTCAGCCGATGCTTCACGGTGCTCGCCGTAGTCTTGATCCGCAGACTCAACTACTTCAGTACCAAAGCCACCGGCAATAACGCTGATGAACGAACGGTTCATTGCCTTACACATGATGTATGAAAGGATTGCACCAGATGAACCAACCAGAGCACCTGTTACGATTAGCAAGTCGTTCGCCAGCATGAAACCAGCTGCTGCCGCTGCCCAACCTGAGTAGGAGTTAAGCATTGAAACAACAACAGGCATATCCGCACCACCGATTGAAGCAACCAGGTGATAACCGAACGCAAATGCAATCAAGGTAACAAGAATAAGCGCGAATGTTGAACCTTCTACATTAACGAAGTAGAACATCAGAAGAACTGAAACAACAATCGCAGCCAGGTTTAGCTTGTGACGGTGTGGAAGCATCAGAGACTTAGAGTCAATAATGCCACGCAGTTTACCGAACGCTACAATCGAACCAGTAAAGGTTACCGCACCGATGAATACACCAAGGAACACTTCAACAAGGTGAATGTTCAATAGCGCACCAGTTAGATCACCATGGTCGATGTAAGTGTTAAAGCCAACAAGAACAGCAGCCAGACCTACAAAGCTGTGAAGAATAGCAACCAGCTCTGGCATTTCAGTCATTTCAACTTTCTGCGCCAGACGGATACCAATAGCTCCACCAATTACCATCGCCAGAATAATCCAGCCGGTTCCCTGTGCTTCAGGACCGAAAATAGTGGCAATCAGCGCAATAGCCATACCCGCAATACCGTAATAGTTACCGGCACGTGCGGTTTCTTGCTTGGATAGACCCGCAAGAGACATGATAAAAAGTACCGCAGCAACAATATATGCTGCTTGTACGATTCCTGCAGACATGTGTTACTCCTTATTTGTCTTTACGGAACATTTCAAGCATCCGCTTGGTGACAAAGAAACCACCAAATATGTTGATACTTGCAATGAGTACGGCAATAAATGCTAAGAGAGTTACCAAACCGATACCTTGACCGATCTGCAATAGAGCACCAACGATGATGATGCCGGAAATTGCATTGGTAACAGACATTAGCGGTGTATGCAGTGCGTGCGTTACGTTCCATACAACGTAGTAACCCACAACACATGCCAGTACGAATACCGTAAAGTGAGAAAGGAATTCAGCAGGCGCGTAATTTGCGATCCAACCAAATGCTGCAATACCAGCAGCCATCAGTCCGTATTTCTTCGCCGGAGAAGCAGGCTCTTCTTTTACCTCTTCTGGCGCAGCAATTTCCTGAACTGGCTGTTGTGGCTGAGCAGATACCTTGATAGGTGGCGCAGGCCAAGTTACTTCACCTTCTTTGATAACAGTAAGACCGCGTAACACTTCGTCGTCGAAGTTGATATCGATATTACCGTCTTTTTCTTTGCAAAGAAGTTTAAGCAGGTTAACCAGGTTTGTACCGTACAGCTGAGAAGACTGCGTAGGCAGACGACCAACCATATCAGTGTAACCAATGATCTTGACACCATTATCGGTAGTAATAACCTTGTCAGCCTCAGTGTAAGCACAGTTACCACCGTTTGCTGCGGCAAGGTCAACGATAACACTGCCCGACTTCATTGAATCAACCATTTCTTTGGTGATCAATTCCGGTGCCGGACGGCCAGGGATCAATGCAGTTGTAATGATGATATCAACGTCTTTGGCCTGCTCTGCGTATAGACGCTCGGCAGCTTTGTTGAACTCATCAGACATTTCTTTTGCGTAGCCATCACCAGTGCTGGTGTCTTCCTTGTAGTCGACTTCAAGGAATTCGGCTCCCATGGATTCAACCTGCTCTTTAACTTCAGGACGAACGTCAAAGGCACGAACGATAGCACCCAGGCTACCAGCAGCACCGATAGCAGCAAGACCGGCAACACCAGCACCCGCAACAAGTACTTTGGCAGGCGGTACTTTACCAGCTGCAGTAATTTGGCCCGTAAAGAAACGTCCAAACTCGTGAGCTGATTCAACAACAGCGCGATAACCGGCAATGTTAGCCATCGAACTCAAGGCATCAAGTGCCTGAGCACGAGAAATACGAGGCACTGAGTCCATTGCCATTACGTTGATGTTTTTGCCTGATAGCTTTTCGAGCAACTCAGGATTCTGAGCCGGCCAAATGAAGCTGACAAGGCTTGCGCCTTCTTTTATCAAGTCAAATTCGTCAACGCCAGTTTCATCGTTTACCTGCGGTGCATTAACTTTCAGAATAAGATCTGACTGCCATACTTCCTCAGTTGAAACGACTGTCGCACCCGCAGCTTCATAAGCTGCATTGTCGAAACTTGCGTGTATACCAGCGTTTTGCTCAATCGCAACACTGAACCCCATTTTTATAAGCTGATCAACCGTTTTAGGTGTCGCAGCCACTCGCGTTTCATTGGCGAGTATTTCTTTTGGCACACCAATTTGCATTATTATTCCCTGAACATTGGCAAAGAAGTAACGATTTTGTATCCAACCCACTCAGTAATATCAAGTACTTTGTAGGAATAATACAAAACTTTCCAACATATACGTTGTTATTTACAACGAATGTTACCTTCTAACAGAAATAAAAGAACGTTTATAACACCTGGACAGAGGTCAAACCACGAATAAAATTAACAAAATACGCACGAAAAGCTGCATAAATCGCCATGCTTACCGAGTTTAACCATCTAATCGTCCAAAACAGCACTCTGATTGTGCAGAATACTTGTTTAAAACTCACCAGAAGAAGATACGCCTTGAAAGCTTAATTGGCATAACTTAAGCCTATCTATCCCTGATGAAGTTGCGTAAAACTTACTACTTCCCAGTAGCACCACCTGCCCAGACAAAAACAAAAAAAGCCAGTGGCAGGTACTGGCTTCTTTTGAATAGAATTCTCACTGAAACATGCTGTCGCCAGTTTGATCGATGAACATCTTCGCTTTGTTCAACATAAACTCTTCAGCATCTTGCTTTGATGCAAGTAAATCTGAGCGAATAAATGTATGAGTTTTCATCTCTCCATCAATTTGCTTGCAGATCCGGCCTGCTATACGGAATTGCCCGCCTTCAGCAATAGGTTCTGGATAGATCAGATAGCCTTCGTATTCTACAGGCTCCACCTCAGCAACCTTGCTTTCTTTATCTAACCCAAACAGTTTTGAGAAAAAACCCACTAAATTCATCTCCGTGGCTTATACACATACGGGACCATAATGCCATATTCTTGAAAAAAATAATTAAACCAAGATTAAAATATGGCAAAAAAGATCAATAAAAATGCCGCCCACAGAAACAAGAGTGCAACAATTCAGATAAGATTAATTAAAGAATACAAAAACGCCGGCAAAAGCCGGCGTTTTTTTGATGTCCTTTGGTTCTGACTTGCTGCTATCGGTACAGGCCGATGTCTTTTTGCAGGTGCGCAGGTAAATCAGAAACATTATATTGCTTAGGCGTTTTTTTACCACCAAGCAAGATATCCAATGCGTGTGCAATCAATCCTTTGATGTTAACCGCATAGGCTTTTTTGTCCATTGCGGCTGGGGTTGCGATGGTGTCAAAATTCAGTGCCTGTGCCATGATTGCCTCTCTTTTGTTGTATTTTTGAACTGAGGTAATCTTAACTGCTTATTTTTCCTTCCAAAAATGACAATATTTCCATATCAGGATTAGTTTTCCTAATGTGTTAAGTTGCAGTTAAAAGGGCAAAAAAAGCCTAGTCTAAAGCTGCAAGTTTTATGCATAAATACCCGCAAAAACACCCTTCAATTGCTTGTTTAGCATAAGCTTGCATTCGGCCTACTTTTTGTATAACAATAATGCAACATATCATAAGAAAATAAAATTATGCTGAGCTTCCTATCACGTCATTCGTCTCTATTACTTATCATTGCAGCTGTATGCGGGTTCGCATTTCCATCAGCTTCCGCAGCCGTATTTCCCTACCTTCCCTATATTTTATTTTGCTTAATGCTCTTTACGTTGCTTGGCATGCAACAGCGCGAATTAATCAAAATGCTGGCACTGCGCTCTGTGTGGCTATATGCCGGCTTTCATTCCGTGTTCCTCTCACTCGTAAGCTGTTCTATAGCCCTTCTTGCTGGCGCCAGCGCCTCACTAACGCTTGCTATATCAGCTGTCGCTGCCACAGGCTCACTATTTGCCACGCCTGCCATAGCTCGCTCTGTAGGCCTTGAGCCCCAAAAAGCAATGGCCATAACCATCTCTTCGACACTGCTAATGCCTGTTGTGCTCTATGTGAACTTATTGCTTTTTCAGGACAGTAGCTTTTCACTGGATATGCAAAGCTACCTTCAGCGTTTGGTTATATTCATTTTTGGCCCAATGCTATTTTCTGCAGTGTGTTACCGTGTTGTTCCTCGTAACCTGCTCAGCCGGGTACATTCAAAACTATCCCAGGTAACTATCTTATTAGTGCTGGCTTTTCCATTTGGCCTGATTGGTCCTTTCAGGGAAGTATTCGATCAATCATATTCAGCAGGTATCGTTTTCTTCTTTATTGGACTAGCTATTTGCGCCTTATACTTTCTTGCAGGTTATGTAGCCTACGCCAGGGCTGGTATCAATGAAGGATTACTGGCAGCGATTACCTCAGCTAATCGTAATGTACTGCTTACCTTTACCGTTGCAGGCAGCTACCTGGGGCCCGATTTTTTGATCCTGATGGGGGCAATTCAACTACCTACCTATTGTTTGCCTATGCTCGTCAAGTGGCTCAATCGCTATCTAAGAAAAAGTACTGTACTCAAGACATCAGCGTCCTCCAATGCTGATATCTAACGACCAAGGAAGCTGGTTGAAATCCGCGCGAACTCTGATGACAAATCACTCAGCGAGCCATCCAGTTCAAACTTATGCGCCAAAATCGACACTTTCTCTTGCTTGTATCGGTTGATTTCCATAAGATTTCTTCGAATTCTCAGGGCGGGGCGAAATTCCCCACCGGCGGTAGTTCAAACAGCAGAGTTTGCCATTTGAAAAGCCCGCGAGCGCTTAAAAGGTTTGTTACGCAACCAACCTTTTAAGGTCAGCAGATCTGGTCCAATACTTACTATAAGTATCAATCCAGAGCCGACGGTTATAGTCCGGATGAAAGAGAATCGGTGATGGCCCTTGGCCATAGGCTTTTACAATACAAATGCCGATGCAAGTTGGCTTTGTTATACCTTTCTGTAAAGCTATTTTAGCATTGGCTAAAACGCTGACTTTTCACGCCCTGATTCTGGTATCTTTTTTATTTGGAGTACTTTTACCATGAATCAGTCACTACTATCCCCTTTTGGTACGCCATTCGAGCGTGTTGAAGCTGGTCTTGATGCAATCCGCAACGGTCGCGGTGTTCTTGTTGTTGACGATGAAGATCGTGAAAACGAAGGTGACATCATTTTCTCTGCTGAAACACTTACCGCAGAACAAATGGCAATTATGATCCGTGAATGTTCAGGCATTGTTTGCCTCTGCCTAACTGAAGAGCGCGTCGAGCAGCTTGAACTACCAATGATGGTTGAAAACAATACCAGTGCAAACCAGACTGGATTCACCGTCACTATCGAAGCGGCCCATGGTGTAACTACAGGCGTATCTGCAGCCGATCGTGTAACGACAATTAAAGCGGCAATTGCAGACGGAGCAAAACCTGCCGATTTAAGCCGCCCTGGTCATGTATTCCCACTTAAAGCGAATCCTGAAGGTGTACTGGCGCGTCGTGGTCATACCGAAGCAACTATTGATTTGATGAGGCTTTCAGGCTTGAAGCCTTACGGTGTACTTTGTGAGCTCACTAACCCAGATGGCACAATGGCCCGCCTGCCAGAAGTAATTAAGTTTGGTGAGAAATTTGATATGCCTGTACTGACAATCGAAGATTTAGCCGCTTATCGACTAGCAAAGGAAGTCGCTAATTCTGAACAGCCAGAGGCTATTACCGCTTGATAAGCGAGAAATGATACTAAAAAGCCGCGACCAAGCGCGGCTTTTTACCGATCAACGCATTCATTATATTCACAATAGGTATATCCAAATAGTGTTAAACGCCAGCTGCTGGGATAAAATAAATCAACACAGACCAAGCTGAAATCCACCCAGTTACCATTGCCACATCGACCCAATCACGACTCATACCGCATCTCCACAATTACTTACCTGACTACCTTTTATCGTCATAGGCTTTTAAGTCTTTAGTTTTTTTTTGCATCTTTCTATTAATTAGCTGAATTATTTTTAACTTGCTCCCAAATATATTCCCCTCCTGAATAAATGAAAAAAGGAGCGCCATTTAAATGACGCTCCAGACACTCAAATTACAATATTTTGACGACATTTGACGGCAATAAAGCGCAATTTCGATGCAGATATTACGTTAAGATTCTGAGACTTTACTCTTGTTCATAGTCTTTGATTGCCCTTTCAAGGGCGGTCAAATCAGAGCTGCATAAATAAGGCTTCAGGGAATCGAACTTATCTTCAGGCCAACTGTAGATATCAAATTCCACCAATTTATCTATCACCTCACGGGAAAAACGATAGCGTATATGCTTTGCCGGATTGCCTCCGACAATACTATAGGGCTCAACGTTCTTGGTAACGACACTATTGGCGGCTATCACCGCTCCCTCACCTATTGTAACGCCAGGCATAATCATTGCCCGCATACCAATCCAGCAACCATCACCTATATGGGTATCACCTTTACCGATATAGGATTCTTCAATATGATCCATAAACGGGTAGAGTGAAAACCAATCAACCCGGTGGTTATGGTTTCCTCCCATCAAAATGACAACTTCTGCCGCGATACACACATAGTCACCGATATAGAGTTTATCGACTTCCCATCGTGTGGGCGCATCACGGGTTAGCTCATCACCGAGCAGGTAACGAACCACGGATTGTTCAAAACCATCGTCCCAATAATCACTGTAATAACTGTGATTGCCCTTAACGACAATATTTTTATTGGTGACAACGTCACTAAGCAGTTGAGTTTTTGTCCAAGTTTTATTTGTCAGTTTTTTCATGGCATCGCCTATATCAGTCAATCAGCTGACTGTTTCGTTATTTGCTCTGCACCACGGAACGTTATGAAGTTTGTCCAAACAAACCCCGTCGTCTATGGCGATAATTCTACGTCCGGAGAATTATCGCCGCCTTGCTAACCCTTGGTTGGTTTAGCAACGGCCTATAAAAGGTGTATTGATTCATTTTGGTGACTTATCTAATCAGGCGACAACCTGAGAGCATTCGCATGGAATATAGGAGATCAGCGTTTCTGTCGGTGCAGCCAACGCCCCCATTTCTTTTGCATACGTTGAAAAAGCATCTGCCATCGTTACGTTGAGTGTCACTGGTTCAGAAACGCAGTCCAGCAACGCACTGTAGCCTTCTTTACCCGTGGCCGTATAACCAGAAGAAACCGAGGTATAAACCGTCTCATCATCAATATCGTTCCAGATTCCATCCTTGAACGTTTGCAAGCTTTCGATTCGCAAACCAGGTGACGAACAACAACGATAGGTGAAGCGCAAATGTGATGTATAAGGGAAGCTGCCACTCCCTGTTCCCTCAACACCATTATCAATGGCATTGTTAATCGCCCCTTCCAAAGCAGCCCTGATCTGCCTACCTTTCACCTGATAGACCATTAGTTCAATCGCGAAAGGAAGCAATTTACCGGCAATATCAGCCGACGTAATTGGACCAGGGTTAAGCGAGGCTCTAACCCCACCAGCATTGTGAATGGCAAAATCAACGTCATGACCCAGCTGCCGCCCCTTCCAGACAAAGCTATCAACCACCAGCGGTGCTATCTGGCTTCCGCCTTTATGATCGGGGATCCTGACATGGCGTAAAGGCTCCACCGCTTCTGCAATATGCTGTGTTTGAAGCTGACGTACATCAGGACGGTAGTCTGTGTTGAGGATATTCTCTATAAACGGGTCTTTGGCACAAAAGCGAACATTTGCTTGTGCCTTCAGATACTGTTTGACCGCATCATGGCTACTTTCGTCAAGGTGCTCACTTCGCGTTGCATCCACAGTAAATTGTCTTCCCAACAAGAGCTGGTTTGCCCCGCTAGCACTGGCGACAGTACCATCCGAATTAAAATCAAGTTCAAGCTGCCCCAGTGCCAATGCATTGCATCCAGCCTGTACCACACAGGTACCGTTTACCATTTTCGCGTAGGAGTCAGTGACACCGTAACCGATATTGGAAAAGTCGCCCTGCATTGTATGGGTATGCCCACCGATAATCGCACCAATTCCATCAACCTGAGAGGCTAGCTCGAGATCCCGGTCATAGCCAAGATGGCTTAGCAAAACGATTTTGTTGATCCCTTGCTGTCTGATAGACGAAATGGTTTTCTCAGCAACGCTCACAACATTGAGGAAATATGTATCAGGATCAGGGTTGGCAATACCTGCCATATTCTCAATGGCCAACCCAAAAATCGCGACCGGTTCACCCTCAACATCTTTAACGATATAGCGGCCATGATCATTGGTGTTATCGAATGCGTAAACATTGTTCTTGCTACGGAGCGGATTAGGCTTGGATTGGTTTTCATCCGCCAAATTCCAGTTGGCTACCAACAGAGGGAAATTAGCCTGATCCATGAAATCAGCAACAACGCCATTGCCCATGTCCAGCTCATGATTACCTAACGCCATAGCTTCTACACCAATTGCATTGAGCAATTTTGCATTTGCCAGGCCTTTATAGAGCGAGAAGAACAATGTGCCCTGAAAACAGTCGCCAGCATGGACAAACATAAATTCACGCCCTTTCAGGTGTGCCTGCATTTTGACATCCTTAACCGCTGACGACACGCGGGAGAACCCACCACAGCTTGCATAAACCGACGTCTCCGCGTCCAGTACTTGCTCGGGCAAACTGAGTGATATCGAAGAAGGTTCAAAGTGTGAATGTGTGTCGTTGATATGCGCGATTGTTAATTTCGCTGAGCGGTGCATTGTCATATAGGCTTATTGCTCTCCATTTCTTTCTTTATCTCTGGTATAAGACATCATCATAATACAATATGACTCAAATCACATAATTTCCTGATACATTCTTTTACACAAACTAAGTTTGTGACATTTGACAAGATGTATGAGAGTTCTAGTAGCACTTCATTCGATATGTCTTTACGCCAAGCCATAGACACTCTWCCTCGGCGAATCAGCCTGAGCCTGACGTATTATAGTTAAAAGATAATCACTACAAATTTATGACAGGGCGATATCATGCTTGGTTATCTGTTACCTATTATTCTTGCCTGCCTAGTCGGCATTCTTGCTCAGAAAACAGGCCTTTGTATGGTAAGAGGTGTTCAGGAGCTACTTGCCAAACGCCCCGGATTTCTTGTCACAATATTATGTTGCGGGTTTTGGTTCTGGCTCGTCACCCCCTACGCTATTGAAGACAGTGTCAGCCTCGCAATGAACCGCCATTCCGTCAGCACTCCGTTCATCTTGGGGGGATTACTGTTCGGGCTGGGAGCAGCCATCAATAAAGGCTGCTCTATATCAACCATCACCAAGCTATCCAAGGGCCATTACCATATGTTTGCTACGGTGGGCGGATGGCTCATCGGATGGTGCTTACTCGCCTCTATTCCCACAGTTCTTAACTACACACCACTCGCACCGATAACAAGCCCCTCCGTTACCGTGATTGTGGTGTTGTTTGTTCTTGTTGCGATCATCATGTTTAGGATACCGCCGCAACGAAGACCGATTCTTCTTGGCATCATATTATTTGGTGTTATTGCAAGTATTCTTACATACCAGGTACCTGAATGGTCACCCAGCCAGCTGTTCAAAGACATTTCGGCCGCCAGTATTCACGGGGAAGCAGAGAAATGGCCGCCTCTGCAACGTTACCTAATACTTGTCGGCCTTGTGTTCGGAATGAGTATCAGCGCAAAAAAACGACTATCAGTCCAGGAATTTGAACTAAGGCCAAGCCAGATTATCGTCCACTTAATTGCAGGAATAATCATGGGCATTGGCGCTTCATTGGCATTAGGTGGCAATGACTCACAATTACTTATCGCTCTGCCATCTTTCTCACCCGCAGGTGCCATTACTATCTTCTGTATGATTGCGGGGATCACTTGCGGGATCTTGGTCAGAAAAGCTATCAAGCATGTTACTGACAGAGCGACGGATACTGACCAGTAAAACTGGAGAAAGCCCTATCGCTCATAGTCACGCATATAGCTGTTTATTGGTAGCGGCCATGGCGTTGCAGGAACTCAACTTTATAACCATCAGGGTCCTGAACAAAGAAGAACTTCGCCAGTAATACACCGTCACGGAAGAATTCTTTTATCTCAGCAGGCTCATACCCAAACGCCTCTAGTTTCTCATGTTCTGCTTCCAAATCATCAACCGCAACTGCGATATGACCATACCCTGTACCATGAGTGTATGGCTCTTCTGTACCTTCATTCCAGGTCAGTTCGAGTTCCATATCGTTTTCTTCATTGCGCAGATAGACAAGGCTAAAGCCTTCAAAATCCAATCGCTCAGCAATATCAAGATCAAGCGCCTGCTTATAGAATTTCAATGATTTATCAAGATCCAGAACACGGATCATAGAATGGATTATCTTAGCCATCTGACAACTCCAGTAAATTATTTATCTTTTTCAATTACACCTAAGCAGTTGAAGGTTAAGTCAAATGCCGGCAAATTCAGTTTTCCGGACTATATCAACCTGACTGAATAACAACAAGCTTTCAGTCTAATTTGGCGATTGAGTCTTTAAAATCAATGAGTTCTTACTGTTCTGTGAGCTTGACACGCACATATACGACAAAGGTGCTGTACTCTAAATATTAGAGGTGAACTATGCAGCTAAACCGAATTGAAGTTTCTGGATTCAGAGGGATCAAACGCCTATCACTGACTTTTGATGAGTTAACAGTGCTTATCGGTGAAAACGCCTGGGGTAAGTCTTCATTGCTCGATGCGTTAAGTATCGCCCTCTCTCCTGATACCAAGTTTTATAATTTTAAGTTCTCAGATTTTCATGTCGACTACACGGCAGGTCATACCAAGATGACCCAGTTGCAGATCGTTCTTCATTGGAAAGAAGACTATCCGGGAGAATATAAGCTACGTAAATACAAGTGCTTTGCTCCCCTTTGGGTTGAAGGTAACGATGATATCAAGCACCTTTACTATCAGCTCGACAGCATTGTCAAAGACGACAAAATCATTAATCACCGTGCATTCCTCAATCAAAACGGCCAAGTTATAGATTGCGACGACAATGACAAACTCGCTCGCCAGCTGATGATTTTACACCCTATTGTCAGGATTCGAGATGCGCGCAGGCTGCGTACTGAACCCGTTAGCAGCAATGGTAACGGGAATGGTCATAGCAACGGTGACAAAGAGAAGACTGAAAACGCGCGTATCCAACGGCGCCTTGAAAACACCTGCGAACGGCTCATGACCCGACCGGGGCATGTTAGTCCTGAAGAAATTAAAAGCAGCATTAATGCGTTAAGAACTCTGGTTGATCATTATTTCGCTTTTACGCCACACAATCGCTCAAAGGATTTTAACCGCGCTCACTTTCCGGTCAAAGCTCAGTACGCCGTCAATCCCTTGGAACAACTCACCCAACCACAGATGACCAAACAAGGTCGACTGGTGCTAATGGGCTTACTCAATGCGTTTATCCGAGCAAGAGGGCCGGTTGAACTGAAGCGTATTTCGCGCCCTATTATGATCCTCGAAGATCCAGAAGGCCGACTTCACCCAACCATTCTGCACCAGGCCTGGTCATTTATTATGAATATGCCTATGCAGAAGATCTTAACGACTAATAGCCCGGATCTAACGAGTGTTGTGCCGTTACACACGATCAAAAAGTTGATTCGTGAGCCGGACCGTACCCATGTCTATTCGATACTTCCAAAGAGGCTCAGCCGTGACGAAGAAAGACGAGTAACTTTCCATGTTCGGCTTCATCGGCCCAATGCACTGTTTGCCCGTGCCTGGTTGTTAGTCGAAGGGGAAACCGAAGTCTGGTTGTTCAATGAATTTGCCCGTATCTGCGGTTATAACTTGGCCGCTGAAGGTGTACAAATTATTGAGTTTGCACAAAGTGGCCTGAAGCCGCTCATTAAGGTAGCAAGGAGCCTGGGAATTGAGTGGCACCTCGTCGCTGACGGTGATCTGGCCGGTAAAAAATATGCCGATACTGTCCGAAATTTATTGGGCAACGAAGCCGAACGCCACCGACTAACCGTGCTGCCTAACCGGGATATCGAACACTTCCTGTTTAACAATGGTTACGAGCCTTTGTTCCGTCGTCTGGCAAACATCCCACATGATAGCCAGGTACCGCCCAAAAAGATTATATTGAGGGCCCTTAAGCGTCACGCAAAACCGGATGTTGCGCTGGCCATGGTTGAATATACTGACGAAGATAACATTGAAGAGATCCCACTGCTGCTTAGGTGGATACTCAAACGGATTGTTGCGATGTCGCGGGGAGTCAGCTGATAAATCACTACCACAATTGACAAATATATTATGAGGGTCACAGTTTCACAATAAATATCAAAACTTCGACGCCTTGGCTTTGTTGCATAAACGTTATTGGATAAAATTAAAAGATAACTATTAAAAGCAACTCTAATAATAAACAGTTAGCCTGAAAGGAAGTATTTTGATTAACGAACTTCTTCACGCGCACAGAGCTTTCAATAAAATCCTGCGGATGCTCGCCCTGGGACAACAGAAAGAGGAAATGCTCGAACAGCTGATTGACGTTACCGAGAACATCTACACCGATCGGTTGACATCAATCATGCTGCTCAATCCAAAAACAGACACCCTTCACTGTGCCTGTGCGCCCAGTTTACCTGAGTGTTATAACAAAGCGATTGAAGGTATTCACATCGGGCCAACCGTTGGCTCATGCGGGGCTGCTGCATACCATAGACAGAAAGTGATCACTGAAAACATCGATACACACAGTAACTGGGATCACTTCAAAACCATCGCTTCCAGAGCCAATCTTTCCTCCTGCTGGTCTGTTCCGATCTTATCCTCTAAGAACAAGCTATTAGGTACTTTCGCCACTTACAGTCGCAAACCATCAAGCCCCTCGCCTTTCGAGCTGGAAATTTTAGAAATGGCGGCATCGGTATGCGCTGTTACACTCGAAAAATACGAAATTGAAGAAGAGCTAATGCAGTCTGCAACCTATGATTTTCTCACCAATGCCTATAATCGGCGGGCATTTTGTCAGAAGTTGCAACTAGAGATCGATGACTACAACAAACACGATGACTACGTTGCGTTGTTTTATATCGACATCAACAACTTCAAGACAATCAACGATCAGTATGGTCATGCTTTTGGTGATTTGGTCCTGGTCGAAACAGCAAAACGCTTAAATAAGCTGAGCTGTGACACAGGCGTTGTCGGGAGGCTGGGTGGAGATGAATTCGCTTTGCTATCAACATTTGAAGACAAGAACGCATTTAGACGCCAGCACAAACAACTCCTCAATGATATCGGGGGAGGCCTTGCAATTGACAATGTTAACTGTTCGGCTTCAATTGGCTATACCCTAATTCAGCGGTGTGACATAGATGAATACGACATTCACTCACTGCTTTGTCTTGCTGATTCTGACATGTATGAAGCGAAACAAAAATATAAACGTCAACTTATGGCCAGTTGCTGAACCTGAGCCGACTATTATTGCTTTTCAAAAAACAATGTCAGTGTCCCTACCCTAACTCCCCATTTAGTCATTGTGGCGATGTTAAATACCCGCTTATGATCTTGCCTGTACATCCAGTCATCAATACTAATATCGTAAGTCGTATCATCAACCGGAATACGGAGTACATATTGCCAATTAAGCGCATTACCGACTGACTTGCCTGTTGCCAGCCCAATGACGTCACCAGCCCGTCCTGAATAATGCCCATCACTTGTACGTGTAATCACCCAGGTTCGCTGTTGCTTTTCGCCGTCATCGAAAATAAAGTCCTCGTCGAGCGTTAACGTATTGCCTTGTACACGTCCCTGAATCACCACTTCAAAACGTCTGGTCTGCTTTCCGTCTCTGTCCTGTAACATTCCCCAGGCCATAACAGTACCGTCAAAATACTCAAACAGGTTAAAATCCGGTTCTGTTCCCTGATATTCATCAATCGATAGAGAGCAACCAGGAAGCAATAATACAACGGCCGCCATGACAAGCCGTTTCAACGTAAATACCATGTAGCCTCTCCAAATCTTCATGCCTTTTCCAAGCTTGCTTTCTCAGGCTTTTTTTTCGTGTATGCCTTATATTTACAGCTAATGAACTTAGGCTTGCCCAATCAGTTGACGACGAATATCCGGGTAGGAAGTCCTTGGAGATAGCCAGATATGAAGAAACGACATTGACATTTCTTGGTCTGTCAGCACTCCAATTTGACGGTTATCCTGATAGAAAACACCTCCAGCCTGCTCAATGACAAAAATCAACCTGTCCCCCTTTTGTACATCCGGCCAGATTTCAGCCAAACGTGATAACCATGCCTGACGTTTCTGTGCAGAGATCCCCAAGTGCTTCCATTGCTTATCGGTAGCTTCCAGCAGATCTTCTTTATCAACGTTACGCTGATACTTGATCACTAAGGCAAGATCTTCAGTATCGTTGCGATAAATTCCCGTTGGCGTTCTCAGTTCGGAATCATAAATCACCCAAGGTCCCCATTTTAGCCGAGCATCCCCGACAGTTGGCCAGCTTTGCCATGGTGTCTTGGCTGTTGCTGTCATTACGGCCAACAGGAAAGTCAATGCTATTACTACCTTCATACACCCTCCAACTGTTGCCTGTTACATCTATTGAGAAGCGCTAATACCAATACCGAAAAACATAACCAGCACACCAAAATACAGATAAGGGTAATCTCGATGCCTAACGGCCACATTACGGCTCCGAACCGGTAACCGGCAAAATAGCTCATGGTCCCGCCTATACCGCCCAGCACCACTATGATGTATGGCGAGTTAGCCACTATAGTCTGGCGCACTATCCAGACAAAGGATCCAAAACCTAGCCAAAGCAGCACTAACCAAATTGGAAAAGCATTAGCTGCAAACGTGTAGAGACCCATCCAGCTAAGCATCAAGTCCATCAGCACACCCGTTGCGCCCAACATCAGTCCAAACCGCCACGTCCCCTGGTAACGCCACCAGCAAGCGAGCAACAAAATAGCCAGAAGCCAAACAAACTGCCCCTGACCTATCACCGCCAGAAACCAATAAACATTAAAGATCAAACCAATAATCAGTAATTGACGAGCAGGCATACAACCTCCAGTTTGAAACGGCTATTCACGCCATCCCGAACGACTGGCAACGAGTTGAACGGTACTAATACTGCGCTCTAAAAAGCCACCTTCGCAGTAGCAAAGATAAAACCGCCACATTCGGATGAACCTATTATCAAACCCTTGCTCTGTAAGCTTCTCGATACTGTCGTTAAAGTTGTGATGCCAGTCTGCCAATGTCTTCGCATAGTCCATACCGATATCTTTAATATCGCGAATAATGAAATCACTATGTTCGGTCATTTGATTGGCGACTGTGGTCACTGACGGTAAGAAGCCTCCCGGAAAAATGTACTTCTGGATAAAGTCGACACCCTTGCTGTAGCTATCGTAGCGTTGGTCATTCATCGTAATCGCCTGAATAGCAAACAAACCTTCGGGTTTCAGCAGCGACTGGCACTTTTTGATGTAAGTGGTCAGATACTCCTTACCGACAGCTTCTATCATTTCCACCGAGACAATCTTGTCATACTGGCCACTCAGTTCCCGGTAATCACTGAGCAACAAGGTTATTTGATCTGACAACCCCTCCTGCTCAATTCGCTCTTTGGCCCATTGGTGCTGCGCATCGGAAATGGTCGTTGTTGTCACCTTACAGCCGTAGTACTTGGCCGCATGTATCGCTAACGCTCCCCATCCTGTACCTATTTCCAACAGATGATCTGATTCAGTCAGATTCAACTTCCGGCAAAGCCTGTCCATCTTGTTGATCTGCGCCTGAAACAACTCCTGATGCTTGTCATCATAAATAGCCGCCGAATAAAGCATGTTCGGGTCTAAGAAGGTACGGTAGAAATCATTACCGAGATCATAATGGGCCAAAATATTTTGTTTAGCGGCTTCCTTGCTGTTACGTTGGGTTCGGTGTACCCACTTATCTCTCAGCACACTCAGCCAACTCATTTTTTTCTCAATCCGCTCCATAACTGGCAGGTTTTTGGCAATTACTCTCACAACTTGAGTCACATCGGGGGAGTCCCACCAACCATCAATATAAGACTCACCAGCTGCAATACTGCCGCCAGACAATAACCGCTTATAGAACGCAGGATTTTGTACAATCAGCTGAGCCTGACAACTGGCCTGACGCTCACCAAAAAAATACGTATCTCCACTCTGTTCGACGACGGTAAGCCCTGCGCCTTCAAGCTGTTCAAGTGCCTTGAAGATCACTTTGCGGGCAATATTCTCTGTTCCCGTCATCACCAACTCAGAACGACTTACATCACTTTTAAACATAATGAGCCCCTTATTTACTGTTCTATTCTTGATTTGACGGAATCTGCTTACTTGGCGAATGGTTGTAGAAAGGCGCACCTTTCAACCACAGCCGCAATGCTTGCCAATAAATACCAATCACTATTTTTATTGCTTGAACCGGTGTGGCGCTAATAAGCTGCCAGAGCACTTTTGTCGTAAAAGGTCGGCGCTTCATTACCATGGTGGCATCCATGATATTTTGGTCCCTACCACTAGAGCGAATATCCAAATGCACAACCAGTTGTTTTTCTGGAGCCTTGAGCCGCCAATGGTACTCCTGGCTCATCGGATTAAATGGCGAGACATGAAAAGCTTTAGGATTGTGATAGCGTGAGCCAGCTGGCACTGCATAATAGTGCCTTTCGTTCCAGGGAGTGTTGCTTACCTCGGCCAATACCCAGCGCCAATTACCCTGTTCATCGTAGAGGTAATACATATTCAGCGGACTGAAATACACGCCGGCATAACGAAGCTGACAGAGCATCATGACTCGCCCCTGGACTCGCTCTCCAGTCAGGTTCTCGACCTTGGCAAGCACAGCCTGCTTTAATGATTGAGGGTCAATATCTCTAGCCTGTTCTTGTGCACTTGGATCATTCATAAAATCCAGTGGACGAAAACGGGCGAAATTCAATACGCTCTTACCAAACCCTTTCACAGTTTTTTGTAATTCTTCAAGCTCATCGAGATCTATCAAGGGCATAAACATCGGGTAGCTAAAACTGTGCTCTACCGGTGTGAACCGTCGATGCCTGACAGTGCCAACATACAGTCCGCTATTCATACCTTTCTCCCTCAACCTGAGAGGCTGCAGTATGAGACCGACTTGCCTGCAATTCATCTGTGACTGGCTCTGTGGCAAGTTTTGATATACCGTCTACCACATCTAGCGCGCTATGTACTCCGTCTTCATGAAAGCCGTTATACCAATAGGCCCCGCAGTACCATGTGTTGTTAACACCGTTAATATCGCTTCTTGCTTGCTGCGCCATCATGCTCGACGTGGAAAATACAGGATGAGCGTACGTAAACCGTCGGAGTATTTTTTCCGGCGCTATCCGCTCTGTCAGGTTTAGAGTGACGCAAAACGTCTCGGGAGATGAAATATTCTGAAGAATATTCATGTTGTAGGTCAGACTGGCTAACTTATTGTCTCTAAGTTGCCCATTTTCGACGCAGGGACCAAGGTGATAATTCCAGGCAGCCCATGCAGCCCGAGATTGAGGCAGCATCTTGATGTCGGTATGGAGCACAACTTCGTTATCCTGATACTCCATTGCACCCAGTACCCGCTGCTCTTCAGCCGTGGCATCCCCTAACATCGATAACGCCTGATCACTATGACTGGCAAATATCACCTGATCGTAAACTTCACGACTGAGTTCGGTTTCGACGATGACTTTCCCTTGCTGACGAATTACTTTTCTAACCGGCTGGCTCAACAATATTTTATCCCGGAAAGGGACAATGAGTTTCTTGATATATTCTCGCGACCCACCAGGGATAACGAACCACTGCGGGCGATTTGTCACTTCAAGAAGTCCATGATTTCGGAAAAACCGAATAAAGAACGATAACGGAAACGCACGCATGTCTGACAAAGTTGAGGACCAGATAGCCGCGCCCATGGGCAAAATATAATTCTCGGCAAAATACTGACTGAATTTGTGAAGCTGTAAAAACTCTCCCAAAGTACGGCTTTGCTCGTCAGCCAAATCCACCGACATTGCCAACTTGTTAAACCGGAGAATTTCATAGATAAAGTATAAAAACCTCGGGTTAACCATATTACGCTTCTGAGCAAACATGGATGCTAAGCTATGACCGTTATATTCCAGCCCGTTGCTATCATTGTGGATACTGAAGCTCATTTCTGTCGGATCGCCGCTAATACCAATTTCCGACAACAAACGCTCGAATCTCGGATAGGTCCGATCATTAAAAACGATAAAGCCAGTATCAATCGCGTAGTCTCCGCTGGCCACTGAGACATCGACCGTTGCAGTATGGCCACCAATATAATCATTGGCTTCATAGACGGTAATATCATGTTGACGATGCAAATACCACGCACATGTTAACCCTGATATTCCAGTACCGATAATGGCTATTTTCATGATTGTTTTCCTGTCATTCGTTTAACCACAGCCAACTGAACCCGAGTTGGCAATAGCGCAATCGTTTTAAGAAATAAGCTGAACTTAAGTGGGAAATGAATTTCTGCTTTTCCGGCGGCAATACCTTTTCGAATCGCAGCCGACGCATATTGCGTTGTCACCAGCATGGGCATAGCGAAGTCATTTTTATCGGTTAACGGTGTTTTGACAAAACCGGGGCTGACCAACGTGACCTTGACGCCTTTATTCGCAAGATCAATTGCAAGCGTATTGGCGATATAGGCAACAGCCGCTTTCGATGCGCCATATGCCTCAGCCCGGGGCAACGGAATATAAGATGCCGTTGAGCCAACAATCACCAGCTGGGTTTCGGCATCAAAGTAATGCTGCAAAGCTTGAATACAATTAAGCAGTCCGTAGACATTGACATCAAATACACGCCTGAATAGTTCGACGTCAATTTGTCCGTGTTCGATATATTCACACGTACCAGCATTTAAAATGATCAGTTTCGGAACCTGTGGCAATGACGTCATAGCTAGGGTGACTTCATCCATATCGGTAACATTAAACTGAACAGGTTGAATATTTGCACTGTGCCGACAGAGTGGATCTAGCCGCTGCTGCGATTGGCCGCAGGCATATACCTGCCAGCCGTCTCCCGCATAATCTATTGCAAGCTGTTCACCGATACCCGAGCTGGCCCCGGTAATTAATACTTGTCCCATCATCACATGCTCACCTTTATCCGGCGGATAACAGAGCCGAGAACCGGCACCCCCTCATAAACCATTTCGCCCATGTCAAAATAGTCCCGATGATAAATAACACGATCATCTTTGTACTCTAGCCGTGAACACCCCCTAACAGAGCGTGGTTTTCCGCCTGCAATACGTGGATGGCTGAATGTCATTGTCCATTGAATGTAGGCTTTGTTTTGTGATGATAAAGTGTCATGTACTTCGAATTGGCATTCGTTGACGGTCCGAAATAGCCGGGTGAAATAGTCATGTAAATTTGGCCAACCAACCATCTTGTGGGCAGGGTCTTCGAAAATCACATCAGAATGATAGAGTTCTTCAAGCTCAGTTAAATTATGCTTGGTAAGTTGGTTATATGTTTCGACAAATTTAGCTGTCAAAAACCCTGACTGTTCAGCCATATTTCAATCCTCAACATAATATATTTAATACCCAGCCCGATTCGGTTTATTGGGCTTCACCAATTAGAGCTTTGGCCGATTTAAATACTTCAATAGCTCTGAGCCTTGCACTTTTATGATCAACAATCGGCTTCGGATAATTCAGACTCTCCGCCTTGTCCCATAAAAACGGCTGATGAATATATTTATCTGGCACGTCTCGTAATTCATGTATCCAAGTACGGATAAAGCTACCATCTGGATCAAACCTCTCCCCCTGAACGGTCGGGTTAAACACCCTGAAATAGGGTTGGGCATCGGTGCCAGTCGAGGCTGCCCATTGCCAGCCGCCATTGTTTGAAGCCAAATCACCATCAATCAGCTGAGACATGAACCATTGTTCGCCAGCTTGCCAGTGAATGAGCAGATCTTTGGTCAAAAAACTGGCTGTAATCATCCTTAGCCGATTGTGCATCCAGCCTGTCTGCCTGAGCTGTCTCATCGCAGCATCGACAATCGGATAGCCCGTCCTGCCTTGCTGCCAGGCATTCAGCATAGAGTCGGACTGCTGCCACACCACATTGCGGGTCCAATCGAGAAAAGGTTGGTTCCGGCTTAATTTCGGCCAGGCCACAATTAAGTGACGATAGAACTCTCGCCAGATAATTTCATTTAACCAACAAAATGCGCCACTTTTCGAATCATCTAAACATTGCGGAAACTCAGCCAGCAATGCAGCCATACATTGACGAACAGACAGTGCTCCTATGCTCAAATACGGTGACAAGCAACTGGTTCCATCTATGGCCGGAATATCTCTTTGCTGATGATAAAGCGCTGCTTTTTCTTCACAAAACATACGAAGCCGCTGCTTGATAGCTTCTTCATCGACCGGCCAGTGAACACTGTCTGCAGCCGGGTAAGTAAACGACATCCCCGGCTCTGGTTGCACATCCACCATAAAACCATTTGCTTGCTGCTTTTCAGGTTTAGGATGGACAGAAGGCACTTCAAAACGATAGACCTTTAGCCACTCACGTCTGAAGGGAGTGAATACCTTAAAAGGCTGACCATTTCTTGTCAGTACCTTCCCCGGCGTAATAATGCAGTCATCATCAAACGCGCTGAACCTGATGTTGTGTTTCTCTAACAGCCCTGCGGTGAGTTCATCCCGCAGACGCTCATTCCACTCATATTGCTGATTACAATAAACTTGGCTGATATTGTGAGATACAGACAAATCGGTAACCGCCTGCGCCGCTTGCTCGAAGTCATCCACCTCGATAATAACTAACGGTATATTGAGTTCAGAAAGTTGCTCCCTGAGTACATCAAGGCGGCGCCGAATAAAATCAACTTTCATCGGGGCAACATTATGTTCATGCCACTGCATTGGCGTTGAAATAAAGGCTGCAAGTACATTGTTACTACAACGTGTTGCGGCCGTGAGAGCTGTATTATCGACCACCCTAAGATCTGAGCGAAACCATATTAAACTTGCACCTTCGGGAGTATCTGACGCCTTTTTCTTTTCTAATGATTGATTAACCATGCTACAAACTCCCGTTGATTATTTCGGGCCACTACGGCTCAGCTAACATACCCTGGTGTATCGTCCTGATACTGCCAACGAGTTCAAAATGACACTGCGAATTCGCAACCAGCTTTTTTAGTTGTTCCAGGTTATTTGCCGATATACGCCTTTCACCAATCACGACCAATTTACTGACTTTCAATGCTTCCAATGCCGCTCCAAGGGAGGTTAACTTACCGTCTAACGAGCCAAGAACAGTGACGTTGTAATCCTCATCTGTTAACTGCCATGCCTGCAACCACATTCGGTAATCGTCAGGATGATCAAAGCTCAATAAATAACATAATTTTGATGAGCGCTTTTTAGCTTGGGTAATTAACGCAACACAGCGCTGCATCATAGCTGACTGCCACAGTGATAATTGAATGCTCGCCAACGGGTTCTCTGCTTTTTTTATCTCGCTTTCCACAGGATTCACAATATGCGTAACAAAGACATCCAGTGGATACTCTTTCATTATCTGGATTAGCAGCTTATCTAGTTTGGCACCATTACAATCGATTAAAGCTGATAATAGAGAGTCGACAGACTTTTTATTTTCAGGCTGTTCACTTTCCTGTTCGGCATCTTGCACGCCTTCAATAAGAGGACGCACTTTACCTATTGCTACCCCCTTATCCAACCAAGATAGAATAAGGCGTATCTTCTCAATATCTTGTTCAGAATATAATCGATGACCTTTTTCAGTTCTTTTCGGGTTTAACAAGCCATAACGTCTTTGCCACGCCCTCAGGGTTACCGAATTCACCCCCGTTATATCGGAGACTTCTTTTATTGCGTAATACTGATGATCACAATCCATAACGTAACTTCAACTCCTCAGGATATGGATTCAAAAATGTTTGTAGCTGTAAATACGGATCAGGATATTGCTTCAGGTAATGGTTAATAAGTGCTAAAGGTACCAGTATTGGTTGGTTACCCTCACGATAGCTCATTATCAGTTCGGCTAACTCTTGTTTTTGCTCTTTGGTTAATGAGCGTTTGAAATAACCCTGAAGATGCATTAATACATTGGTGTTATTCTTTTTGCTCGCCCTATTTTTTATGGCGTCCATAAACTGCTGGCGATATTCGACATAGAATTCCGTTAAATCCCACTCTTTTATTGAAGCCACCAACCTGCCCATTTCTTTGTAGGCTATCGGGCTATGCGCCATCAAAACGAGCTTATAGCGTGAGTGAAACTTAACAAAGGCATCGTAGCTTATGTTTTCTCCGGTCGAGAGATAGAAGTCATTGAGTGAAAAGACACGAAAAACAAAGTTTTCTCTCAGTACAGGATCCTGCAGACGACCGTCTTCTTCTATGGGTAACCAAGGCATTTTTTCCATCAACTCTCGAGTATATACCCCAACACTTCCACCAGGTACAGTATTGCCGTTGGGGATGTGTAATTTGACCCTTTCCATGCCGCAGGTCGGTGACTTGGCACACACGACATAACCTCGCAAACCACCAAAATGGGTGATTTGCTGCTTCGCAAAATCTTGCATCTGAGAGGTAAAATCGATGTCATTGTCTTTACTGTCCACCAAACGCTCATCGCCTGCTGGCAGTTGCAACAACCGGATGGCGCGTCTCGGAATTGTCATCCCAATACCAACCTCAGGACAAACAGGCTTAAAATCAAAATATTTTGATAGTTCATCAGCAGCAAAACGGTTTTGCTTATGTCCGCCGTCAAAGCGAACTTTTTGTCCGAGAACACATGCGCTTATACCTACTGAAATAGTCATCGCACCAACCTTGTACAAACCAATGAACTTGTACAACTAAAGTTAGCCTATGTTCTCATGTTGTACAATATTTTTTTTTGTACATGTGTGGATTCGGACTTAGTTATATGATGAACAAAGAAAAAGCGGCCAAAGGCCGCTTTACTGTTCATGACTAATTCTAGAAACTTATTGAAGTGACGAGCTGAAAAACGAACCTCTACTGCTCCCAACGCTGTTCACGCCAGGCTTGCTGCTGTTCATCATTCAAGAACGTCCACGCCACAACACGGGTAATTTTCTGGCCTTGTGCCATGTCTATGATACGTACATCGACAGCACCTGCTTTCTTCAGGCTACGATAGATTTCCGGCAGATTTTCTTTCTTCGACACTAATGTTGTAAACCAAAAGCATTGGGCCTGATGGTCAACACTTTGCTTAATCATGCGCTTGATAAAGGCGGCCTCTCCTCCCGGGCACCAAAGCTCTGCCTTTTGCCCGCCAAAATTGAGAACAGGCTTCTTCCCTTTTCCGGATTTTTGAAAGCTATCCGTCCCCTTCTTTTGAGCATTGGCAGCAAGATTACGTACTTTGCGCTCACTGCCTGCGGTCGCTTCTGCCAATGAAGCGTGAAAAGGCGGGTTGCACATCGTAAAATCAAAAACATCGTCTGCATTGATCATCCCGGTAAAGATATGGTCTGGATTGTTCTGCAAGCGGCACTTGATCCCACCAGACAACGTTGGATTAGACTCTACAATAAACTTCGCTGACTTAATTGAAAGCGAGTCAATATCAGCCCCAACGAAACGCCAACCATAGACCCTATGCCCGACAATCGGATACGCACAATTCGCTCCGACTCCAACATCAAGGCCTGTTATTCGTTTCCCTTTGGGGATCATGCCCTTGTTCGAGTCGGCCAACAAATCTGCAATATAGTGAAGATAGTCTGCTCGGCCGGGAATTGGCGGACACAAGTAACCCGGTGGAATATCCCAATGCTGAACCTGATAAAAATAACTTAACAATGCTTTATTCAGCATTTTAACTGCCTGTGGATCGGTAAAATCAACAGACAAGTCACCAAACTTGTTCATTGCTACAAAAGGACTTAACGAAGGACAGCTCGCTATCAGGGCGTCAAAATCATAACGCTGACGGTGGGGGTTGCGAGGATGTAACCCTTTTTTGGTTACCTGAGTTTTCTTCTTTTGTGTCATTTAATTATCACTTTGCTTAATTAGCAGCTAAACAATACGGTTAACTGCAATTGATACACTACATTTTACAGCATAAACCTTGTTGCAATAAGTCCACGGACAAACCATATAAAAAATATTTTCCAAGACACAAGCAAAACTAAACGCATACTCCGCGACAAAATGACCAACAAATGGTCAATAAATGGTCAGTTCACGCAAAGTTCGCTAAATATGAGACAAATTTGTAGAAAAAACATGTCTCAAATCTTACAGTGGAATTAACTGGCATAGCTGTGCAGTGCTATTTAGGCATTTCAAGCAAAGGAGTTGCATTATGCGTATATGGATCTTTGTGCTGTTCGTTTTGCCATCTTTGGTGTCTGCACAGACACCTTCGTCAATTGCTTTTTATTACAACTCAATTGATTCCGCTATGGAATTAATGAATTACGATCGTGTCGTTGTAACCGCGGACCTAATTACCCCAAAACAAATAGGGACATTAAAAAAAGCACAAACTAAAGTTTTTGCCTATCTGAGTGTTGGGGAATTTGACGGTCCAATCTTACCCGACAACTTACGTACTTCCTCTCCAGCAAGAAATGAAAACTGGCAAAGTTATGCCATGGATTTAACCGATCCCCAATGGCAACTATATCTGACCCAAAAAGCTGAAGCTTATCTCTCTAAAGGGTTTGACGGTTTATTTCTCGATACACTGGACAGCTATTACCTCTTTGCTAAAAGCGAGAAAAGACAATATCAGCAACAACAAGCTCTGGTTAGTATTATCGCCCGCCTGGATCAGTTAACGGGCAAGCCTGAGTTGATCCTAAACCGTGGCTTTGAAATTATCGAGCAGCTACAGCATCCAGTTTCTGCTGTGCTCGCCGAGTCGCTCTACAACAGCTATCACCCTGTCGATAATAGCTATAAGAAAGTCAAACCCTCTGATTCAGAATGGCTTACCGGCAAACTGAATCAAGTTAAAGCTCGTGGCATCGAGGCGATTGTTATTGACTATATCCCGGCGAAAAACCGTGAAGCACAAATTGCAGCCGCGAAACGCTTGCTTAACGAAGGCTATACGCCGTATGTCAGTGACGGAATGCTCTATAAGTTCGGCGTGAGTACAATCGAACCAGTGGCTAAGCGTATTCTCGGCTTTTTCGACAGCCAATTCACTGACTTTTCGTCGTCCGAATGTCACCGGATGATCTCAATGCCTATCGAGTACATGGGTTACGTCCCTGAATGCAGGGATGTCCGGTCAACCAACATCGACAATATCGACCTAAGTCGCTACGCTGCCGTTTTGCTGTGGCTGGAAGAAAGTTCCTATCAAAGCAATGCCAAACTTCAGCAATGGCTTTTCCATACCATTGACGAACGCCCGGTCCTCTTTATCAAATCACTGCCTACAGATGAAACATTACGAGCCAAGCTCGGCATTACCGAAGCTGGTACACTTGAAGGCAAAGTCACTATCAGTCTTGGCAGAGACTGGGTGGCCAATCGCTATCCTCCCACTTTCAGCGAATTTGAAGCTCATCCGCGTTGGGTTACCAAAAATGCCAGCATCGCTCCGCTCATTGAAGCAACCGATGAAAACGGCCATTCTTCAGGTCTCCTGTTCAAGGCCCCTTGGGGAGGCGCGGTTTTGGCCCCACTCCCTGTACTTAACCTGGCAAACAACACCGAAACATGGACAATTGATCCTTTCCGCCTAATCGACGAGACACTGGACCTTCCGGTTATTCCCGCCGCCGACGCCACAACGGAATCAGGCAGACGGATCCTCACCAGCCATGTCGACGGTGACGGTTTCCCGTCCAAAGCCTGGTTCCCGGGAAAGCCCTATACCGCAGAAGTACTGCTAAAGCATGTCTTTAAAAAATACGATCTACCGCAAACTGTTTCTGTTATTGAAGGCGAGGTTGGCAAGCGCGGCTTATACCCTAAAGAAAGTGAAGCCATGGAAGCGGTAGCCCGTGACATATTTGCATTACCAAATGTAGAGATTGCATCACATACTTTTAGCCACCCTTTTTTCTGGGACCAGACCAAGACATTTAAGAAAAAGCAGTATGGTGATCACCTGCCTATTCCCGGCTACACCCTGGACTATCACAATGAGATCATCGGTAGTGTTGACTACATCAACAAGAATCTCGCCCCCAAAGGCAAGAAAACAAAGCTGATACTGTGGTCAGGAAAAGCCGATCCCAAAGAAGATATTCTAACCATTGCTGAAAAAGCCAACCTGCTCAATGTTAACGGTGGTAATACCTATGTGGTAAAGGGAAATGACAACTATACCCAGGTCTCGCCCACTATTGCCTGGTATCCCTCAGCGGTCCAAGTTTATGCGCCGGTACTAAACGAAAACTTATATACCAATCTCTGGACTGAACATCATGATGGTTACGGACGTGCTGTAGAAACATTCGAGTTACTTGGCAGTCCACGCCGACTGAAAACTATCGCTATCTACTATCACATGTACTCAGGTGCTTACCCTGCCTCACTGAAAGGGCTTCTTGACGTCTATGACTGGGCAGTGAAGCAAAAGGCCACTCCCCTTTACCTCAGCGAATATGCCGAGCGTGCTCGTACTCTGTATGAAACAGGCATTGCTAAAACCCTCAATGGAAATTGGCAAATCACCAGTTCAGGTATTACAAGCATCCGCCTACCGGATTCAATGGGCTTCCCGGTTATCTCGAAGAGCAATATCGCAGGCTGGGACCAAGGGCCAGATGGCAAGTTCCTGACTCTATCTGCGCCGCGCAGTGTTATTGCTTTGGCTAACATTCAAAACCAAGACGCCTATCTAAAAAATGCCAACGGCCAGCTTATACAATGGAAGAAAGACGGGCCAATTACGTCCTGGACAATTAAGAGTCATACCCCGCTTGAGTTTGAAATCGCCAATGGCTCAGGATGCAAACTCGTCAGTGACTCGACACTAAAAGCAACTGTCATCGCGAATGGCGGGGTCAGATATCAGGCACTTAAAGCAGGCACTGTATCTGGCTCACTACGCTGCAGTAGTCAATCTGTAACAACGAACAAGAACGACTAACGGTGAACTACGCATGGCAGTATTTTTAAAACGTCCCCACTCAGGTAAAAGAAAAAAGCCGAGAATACGCCTGGTCAACAAGCGAACCTTGGCCGTTCTTACGATTACCTCATTGTGGGCACTATGGTTGGTCTCGCCTAGCCAGAATATGCTGATCAAGCTCGTTGCACGTTCTTCCTCCCCCGATGTATCACTGGCCTTTTTACGTGAAATCAATAGTCGGGAACCAGACAACCGAGAAGTCATCAAACTGATGATCGAAACCTATATCCAGCTCGATCGCCGCAGAGAAGCGTTAGCGTTGTCAGAAACCATCCTCACCTACGACGATGCCACCAGAGACTGGGATGCCTTTGCTGTCTACCTTCAGCTGTTACTGGATGTTTTTCATCAGAATAGCGCGAATAACGAAATAGAAAGCAGGATTAAGCGCATAATCAGTAGTACGGATTATGTTCCCGAGGCTGAACTGGCGCGTCAGTTTGCCGATGCCGCCATTGAACTTTCAATGCCGGAAAAAGGTTTGGCTCTATTGCTGCCACATCTACAAAGCGGCGAAACCAGCCACCAGGAACTGATCACTCTCGCACTACAGAATTCAGACTATGATAACTCTCTGAAGCTTCAACTGGATGCATTCAGGGAGTTCGAAAGTCTCGACCAGGCAAAATCATTACTGGCATTGCTGACCTCGTCTAATGAACCGGTATTAAGCAAACAATTTATTAGCAGCTATAACGGCAAACTCAGCCAACAGCCTGACTTCTTGCACCTGACAATTGATCACTCCAGGCTAATGGGCAATTTCGATACCGCGCTGATGCAATCGAGAAAGTTACTGGCCATCGAGCCCAGCAACCAGCTAATGACAAGCACGGTAGAACTCGCTATCACCAACGGTGACCTTGCTTTAGCAACCTCTCTTCAACAGCAATTGGTAAGCAGTACAAACGCCTCTGTGCATATCGCCAAGCTACATGATCTTTATCGCTGGCAAGGCAATGTACCTAAAGCCTTTGCGCTAAGCAAAGAGCTACTCGGCCGTTCGCCATCAGAAGCGCAACTCAGAGCTGGTGTTGAAGAATCCCGTGCTCTCGGGGACATTTATCACGAAGGTGTCTTCTATAATCGCCTTGCCGCCAATAACCAAATCACCAGCAAGGAGTATTCAAGCTGGCTAAATGCACTTGAAAAGGCTGAAGGCACCAATGCGGCTCTAAAAAGCATAAAACGGCTTTCTGCAATGCGCCCCAGGGATCCGGCTTTAGTCGTCCACACCGCGCGATTGTATGACTATCAGAGTGACTATGCCCGGGTGATTAAGCAGTGGAAGAAACTGCAGCGCTTGCGTAAACCAACGACAGCTGAAGCCCTGCGTTTTTCTAACGCCTACATCATGACCTATCAGCCAAAATTGGCTTTGGCAGCCTTAACTGCCCCTGCTGACTGGCTGAATGCCGATGAGGATTACCTTGAAGCCGTTGCCACGCTAGCCTGGGAAACCAGCGATCGCAAACTTGCGCAACTTTCTCAAGATAGACTGTTAGTGCTGTCGAGCGACAACATAGACGTGTACCGCTACCTCAATACCAATTTACCCGTCCTGAATGAAAAAATAGACGAACTGGTGACCCTATACACCAGTACTAACAATGAACAGCCACTACTCGCCGCCATAAAAGCAGCGAAAGAAGCCAATGATCAACACCAATTTATCCGTTTGCTGAAACTGGCTTCAAATGACCCATCACTTGCCAATAATACAAATATTCAACTTTACCAGGCTCAGTTGGCGCTTGATGAAAACAACATAGAGAAAGCAAACACTCTGTACAATAACATTCTCAAACGGGAACCGAGCAATGTCAGTGCCATTGGCGGTTTGCTATGGCTCGCCATTAACACTCAAGACAATGAGACTATGGATAGCCTTTATCGTCGTTATAAATCTGCCCTTAAAGGTGAAAAAGAACTATGGCTTGCTTTTGCCACCACGGCACAACTTCTCGGCCGTCCCAAAGAGGCGGAGTTATGGTATCAACAACTGCTATTGAACACAGAAAAACCCGATGTCGCCGTTATTATTAACTTTGCAGCCTTGCTCGAATTACAAGGGCGCTATGATACGGCTTACAAGCTTCGTCGTTATGTCGCGACCGAGCTCAGTGATTCGTTGCTCAAACTTAAAGATGGCGATATTACCTATCGCTCGTTAGTTGCACTTTTTATGGGCGAGCAGTTTGCTTATGCCCAGGTCGCCGAAGCGGCTCTGGAACACCCCAACAACCGTAAAACTCAAGAGCTCTTTCAGTTTTTCCTTACACAAAACCGAGCCGACACCCTCCTGTTCTGGCATAAGAGAACTGCGCTCAAGCTCTATCAGCTCCCTGACTGGCAACAGTTATCTCTCGCCATACAGAGCAAGAACAGAGATGAAATGGAAAGGCTGCTCGCAGAATCAGTTAACCTGCCGGAAGCAGACAAAAACACGGCTCTTCAGCTCACAGGTCAATATCAGGAAGCTTGGCAACATGGGCAGGAAAACCTTGGCCGTATGATAGACAAGCCAGCAGAAAAGCAACTGAGACGGGTGCACGTCAATCAACACCCAGATAAAACACACAGTATTCGATCACAGGTTACTCAGAACAGCCAATGGGATATCGCCAAATTCAGTCTGGATTACTATTCGCCACACCATAACGGCAGCTGGCGGCTGGGAAGCGACTACCAAATCGCAGATGCTCCAGTCCAGTTTCAAGGTAATGACATCGACAATGAAACCAGGCTCCGAGGCCAGTACCTGCACAAACGGCTAGATACTGCATGGAAGCTTAATCTTGATATAGCCGATGGCCTTGGTGACCAGCGACTAGGCGCATCTGTCACTTATCAGACACCGCTGGACGCGTACTGGACAGCCTCTTTCAAGCTGGGGCTTAATAATGCAATTGAAGCGAGCCAACTGCTCACACTTTCTGGCCAGGATAATATTGTAGGCATGAGCCTAAACTACCAGCCGACAGCACGTGAATCTGTTGCTTTCCAATTCAACCTGCATGATATCTCGACCCGATTTGATGATGAAATCGGCAAGGGCTGGGACCTTAACTTCCGCGTTTCTGAACAGTTTTTCTTTGCGGATCCGGCATGGCAAATCTATGGCGATTACAGTATGCAGCGCGTTAATCTGAGCGATGATCCGCTTGACGGTGTCAATGAATGGCGCGAAGGAAGGTCGACATTAACCAGTGCAGATTTTATTGAAGACGAATATCAACGTGTCGCTATCGGTCAGCGCGTCTGGCATGGGAACCCCGGTCAGCCCGGAGCCATGGTTCCCTCTCCGAGATACTGGTTTGACAGCTCACTAGGTTACAACGTCACCACCAGTCGAGTTGATATGACAGTGAGCTCCGGCCTCGGTTGGCGCGTCGTCGGTAACGATGAGCTTTTCTTGTCCGTCGACTGGCAGAGCCAGGACAGAAATGGCGATGAGTCTATGAAGCTCTCGCTGGGATACTTTTACAGTTTTTAAAGGATTACAATGRTGAAATATAAACTGTTGCTTGCAACCACCCTTGCCTTGAGTGCCTGCACAAGCTATCAGGTGCCGGAAAGCCCGACATTTGCCGCTGGGAGTCGCTGGGCAGTGATGCCTATGATCAATAACTCCAATACCCCGCTGGCGGCAGAGAAAGCCGAACAAATTCTCAACGCGCAACTGTATGCAAAAGGTATTGATGCCGTAATGTACCCGACGAGCGAAACCAATGACCTAGCAAGTATTTTAGATAACTCGGCGAGAAGGAAAAATGCCCAGGCGTGGCTGGCCTCCCAAAATGTCGATTACGTAATCACAGGATCGGTTGAAGAATGGCACTATAAGAGCGGTCTTGATGGAGAGCCCGCTGTAGGTATTACCCTGGAAGTACAGTCAGCCAAAAGCAAAAATACTTACTGGCGCGCAACAGGTACGCGTGGCGGCTGGGGAAGAGAAAGTGTCAGTGGCACCGGCCATATCGTTATCGAGACCCTTCTTGATGGCCTGAACGTCGAACAATAATAACAAGCAGTAAGTAAAATAAGGTTGCCAATGAACAACATCTGGAATCGCTTTATTATCGGATTCAAACAAGATGGCTTCGCCTGGCTTGAAACTATCGTGGTTTCAGTGCTTTCGATATACATATGGACCCAGTCAGACTCCCTTGCTCCGTCATCGACTGAGCATAATTTCTTCTGGCCGCTTTTTGGTCCGCTGCTCATTGCATTGCGATACGGGTTTGCCAAGGGTTTGATTAGCGGGTTGCTTACAACAGCAGGGCTGGCAAGCATAATGAATGCAACTGGACTGCTGGAGTATTACCCTCTCTCGCTGGCTGTCGGTTTAATTCTGGTCGCAATGATTGCAGGCGAATTCCATGACTATTGGCACAGCATTAACCAGAAGCACATATTAGATCATACCTATATGGCGCAAAAGCTTGATAGCTTTACCCAAAACTACCACTTGCTGAAAGTCTCCCATGACCAGCTGGAACAGCGCACTGCCGGGCAGACGGTAAGCCTCAGAGCGAGTATCAGTGCATTACATAAAATCGCATCGAAACACAGCTCACACCGGCTCGAGCACCTAGGACACCCTTTCCTCAACCTTCTGGCTGAAATTGGCGGGCTGGAAGTCGCCGGTATTTACCGGGTAAAGGATGGAAACGTTGTTCCAGAGGTACAGGCGACGCTCGGCGATCATCACAGGCTGGTGTTGAGCGATCCTATGCTTCAGGACATGCTGGCAACCCAGAAACTTCTTTCACCCGCGAAACTAGATGAAAATCAAGTCCATAAATCACGTTACCAGCTATGTATCCCACTACTTGATACCCATAAGACACTACAAGGCTTTGTTATTGCCGAGCATGCCAAATTCTTTATGCTGACGCCAGCCAATGTCGCTCTTCTGTCTCTGGTGTCAAACCATGCAGCCGATCTACTCAGTGACGCGATTGTCACCCCAATCCTGCAAGCTCACCAGAGTACGCTGTTTCTTAGTTACCTTGACAGGGCCGAGTACAACAAACGTCACTACGGTGCCGATAGCACCCTCGTCGTATGTATTGATACCAACGGTGCTCATAACAAAAGCCTGGATTCTATCGTCAATTACCGCCGTGGGGCGGATGTTTACTGGTCTTGTCAGACCAAAAGAGGCCAGCACGCACTTGTTGTCCTGCTACCACTTACATCCGTTTATGATGCCCAGCAATACATAAAGCGCCTAAAGGAACTTCTGTCTCTTACAATTGGCAATCACATTGACGATATCGATATTCTTGGGCCGTTATCTTTAGAGCAAGATCAAAAACAAATAAAAACTCTTATGAATGAATTTGGAGCTTATGATGAAAGCCTGGCTATTTATTCAGACGATCTCATTTGAAAGCCTCAGCTTCTATATCGTCTTCAATCATGAAATGACGTCTGCCGAATGGGTGTCATTTGCCGCCTCACATGCTATTGCCTGTGCCAGCTTTGCCGCGCTAAGCTGGCTGCTGCTGCCGCGAAAGTTTAAGTTTCCTTTGATTAGCTCACTGAGCTTTTTGTTTCTATTTAACTTTTTACTTCCGCTCGTCGGCATGATTGGCACTGCCTGCTCGTTATTAATAGCCCTATACCTGCCAAGAAAACAAAGCCAGATTACCTGGCAGGAATGTGAGGAACATCCCCTGCCACAAAACCCGGGAGAAGTATTAGGCAACCAGTATGGTGCCGGTGCACTACGCGAAATACTGATCCATAGTAATGATCCTGATCGCCGGTCACTTGCTGTCAATGCCGTATGTCATCTTCCTCGTCAGCAGTCTGTCCCCTTGTTACAGCTCGCACTGAAAGATCTATCCGATGACGTCCGCCTGCTAGCCTACGCCGCTTTGGAAGGTATCGAAAGTCAGATTAACGAGTTGATATCTCTGTTCAAGAAGCAATATGAAAACACAGCTCAACCAACCAAAGCCTTCGAAATCGCGCAACAATACTGGGAGCTCTGTTATCTCGGTATTGCCGAAGGCGTTCTGAAAAAACACTACCTCGAGCAGGCCGAGCATTACCTCAAGATTTCCATAGAAAAAGAACAACGCGCATCAAACAACCTGTTGCTAGGGCGCGTACTGCTTGAGCAGCAACGTCCCGATCAGGCCATCATCTACTTAACAGCTGCGCTACACGGTGGTTTGCGCGTCAAACAGGTGGCTCCTTATTTAGCTGAAGCTGCCTATATAACCGGAGATTATCAAAAGGTTAAGCAATATATTGACTACTTCCCTGATCAAAAAGGTGAGCGTCTCAGCCAAATCAAGGAGTATTGGTCATGACCAAAGATGTCGATATCTGCCTGCTGCTTGAGGGCACCTACCCTTATGTACGGGGAGGTGTCTCGAGCTGGGTACACCAAATCATCAGCGGCTTGCCAGAATATACTTTTCACCTGATCTTTTTGGGCGGACATCCTGATTTCTATGGCGAACCGGCCTATGAATTTCCGGACAATGTCGTCGGATTTGAAGTCCACTATTTGTTATCTTCCCCAGGAAAAACGAAACCATCTCCACGCACGGGAAAAAGTAAACTATTTCAAGCCTGGGGACACTTTCTGTCATTTTTTGAAAGAGAAAAGACACCAATTCCCGGTGACTTACTTGGACAGATCTCAGAGTTTTTAGGACAGAAAAACAAACTTAGCCTGACTGATTTCTTATATAGCCGTGCATCTTGGGATGTACTGACAGAGCGTTATCTTGAGTCCGCCGACAACCAGTCCTTCGTTGACTATTTCTGGACCTATAGAGGCATTTACCAACCGCTTTTTGTTCTGTCGCAAATTTCTCAGAACCTTCCGGATGCAAAAGCCTTTCATAGCGTATCGACAGGATATGCCGGCTTCCTTGGCGCGCTATGCCGGCAAGAGACAGGACGCCCGTTTCTAATTTCAGAACACGGCATATACACCAAAGAACGCAAAATCGACCTGTCGCAGGCCAACTGGATTAAAGACAGGCACAGCCTGATTGATATCAGTATGCACAAAGACATGGATTTAACCCGCAAAACTTGGATTCGTTTTTTCGAACAACTTGGCCTGACGGCCTACCACCAGGCCGATGAAATCGTGGCCCTTTTCGAGGGCAACAGGCAACGACAGCATAGGGACGGCGCTCCCGAGCATAAAACCCAGGTTATCGTGAACGGTATTAATACCCAACGTTTTCATGCTGCCTACGAAAAACGACCGACCTCCCCCCCCCTTGTTGTCGGCCTGGTTGGGCGTGTTGTGCCAATTAAGGATATTAAAACCTTCATTCGTACCATTCGTGGCGCTATTGAAGAATTACCGGAACTTGAAGGCTGGATCATTGGCCCGACAGAAGAAGATCCTGGCTATGTGCATGAGTGCGAGTTGCTGATAGAGAGCCTCGGCCTCACCAATAATGTCAAAATGCTCGGCAGCCAGAATGTAGCGGAAATCATGCCCAAACTTGGCGTAATGATGCTGACCTCTATCAGTGAGGCCCAGCCGCTTGTCCTGCTTGAAGCGATGGCGGCGGGTATCCCTTGTATTTCAACCGAAGTCGGTGCTTGTCGGGAGATTATTGACGGTGCCGCCGGCGAAGATGCAGCCCTGGGCTCTTGTGGTGTTATTATTCCGATAGCCAGCCCACTTGAGGGGGCAGAAGCCATTATCAACGTATTAAATGATACAGATAGTTGGATCAAAACAGGCGATGTCGGCAAGGCCCGCGTCACCCGTTACTACGATGAGAAACTGATGTACGATTCGTATCGACATTTATATGAGGAGGCCATCGGTGGCAGGGATTGGCTTTGAATTAAGGAAGATACTTAAAAAGAACTCGTTGCTGTCTATGCTCGAGGCCTATGGGTTAGCTGGCTTGATCAGTTCAGGTCCGTGGGTTATTTCAATTCTGGCCCTACTGGCTATCGGCATGCTCAGTATCGGAATTGTCTTTCCAACGAATATAATAGTGCAATTTCTGGTTATTGTTACCTATTTAATGGCCGGCTCGCTGATCATTAGCGGCCTGTTCCAGCTATTGTTAACGCGATTTATTTCTGACCTTCTATTTGCCGAGGAAGAACATCGGATTATCCCTAACCTGCTCGGCTCAATGTTAGTCACGAGCTTAATCGCCGCTGCAGTGGGTGGTGGTGTCATGGCGTTATCTCCCCAGTTAGAGCCCGCCGTCAAAATCGCCATATTTACTTGCCTCGTGCTCCTTTGTAATCAGTGGCTAATCATCATTTTCCTCAGTGGGATGAAAGAGTACTACCGTATCTTTTTCACCATAATGCTCAGCTACGGGTTGATGATTGTATTAAGCGTCACATTACCGCCTTTCGGTTTACTGGGACTGATGGTGATTTTCTGCGGTTGCCAAGCAGTACTGACATTTGCGTTTCTTTATCACGTTATTCGCGACTTCCCTGCCAAGCAGCTAATTTCCTTTGAGTTTCTTAACCCTAGCAAGGTCTTTTACTCGCTACTGTTATGCGGTTTTTTATACAACCTAGGGGTATGGCTGGATAAATTTGTTTTTTGGTTCAGAGACGAAACCTCCCATCAGGTCATTGACCTGTTCCGCGCTTCTTACATCTACGATCTGCCGATATTCGTCGCCTATCTGGCGATTATTCCTGGAATGGCGGTCTTTATGCTCCGTATGGAGACTGATTTTGCCGATGCCTGCCTCAGGTTCTACGATGCCGTTCGTGAAGGTGCAACACTGGATTCTATCTTCCTACTTAAAGATAAAATGATCCTTGCCTGTCAACAGAGTATCTACGAAATCTTTAAAGTTCAGGGCATGACGCTCGCCTTACTGCTGCTGTGGGCTGAAGACATACTCGTTGCGTTAAACATCGACTTGGCTTACTTACATCTACTCTATGTCGATCTTGTTGGCGTCAGCCTCCAGGTACTGGTGATGTCAATACTGAACGTGATGTTCTACCTCGACAAACGCTACTCAGCACTAATACTGACGGCTCTCATGGCTGCAGGTAACTTTATTCTGGCCCATCTGAGTATCGACCTTGGACCAGTGTATTATGGCTATGGGTTTGCGATTACCATGCTGGTCACTACAATTATTGGACTCATCATGCTCGACAGACAATTCGATGATCTTGAGTATCAGACCTTCATGCTTCAGCGTTCTTAAAGCTGGTTTATTTCCTGACTAGTAAACTTTATAGCCACCATATACAAATTAGGCTCCCTATATCGGGAGCCTATCTATATGTGCACTTATTAGTATTCAAACTTCTGTACTCAAATTTCTAGGGTATTAAGGATAATCAATCTTATGATCCGTGTCCGAGGAGACCGAAGAAGCCTTCATAAAGCCCCCCACCTTATCGACCAAATCGATTGGCATCGGGAACAGAATTGTTGTTGTACGATCGTTGGAGATTTCAGTTAGCGTCTGCATATAACGAAGCTGAACAGCATTGGGGGCTTCGTTTAACACCATAGCAGCGTCTTTCAGCTTCTTTGAGGCTTCAAGTTCACCAACAGCGTGAATAACCTTAGCTCGACGAGCACGCTCCGCTTCTGCTTGCCTTGCCAGAGCGCGAACCATACTTTCATCTAAATCCACATGCTTAATTTCGACATTCGCAATTTTAATACCCCAATTGTCGGTATGCTGGTCAAGGATCAGCTGCAGATCTTTATTGAGCTCTTCCCGGGCCGACAATAGTTCATCAAGCTCATGCTGACCGAGTACCGAGCGCAAGGTTGTCTGCGATAACTGACTGGTCGCTTCGAGATAATTTTCGACATTATTGATTGCCATCTTTGGGTCAACGACACGAAAGTAGACAACCGCATTCACCCGCACCGACACATTATCCCTGGTGATCAGATCTTGTGTAGGGACATCCAATACAATGGTCCGCAAATCAACCCGCACCATTTGCTGGATTATCGGTACAATGATGATCAGACCAGGTCCCTTTACTTCATAAAACCGCCCCAAAAAGAAAACGACGGCACGTTCATACTCACGTAAAATCTTAAACATGCTGACGATTAAGACCACCACCAGCACGATTATCGTCGCTAACGAATAAGTAACCATATGTTATTCCTTATTACTTGAGGGATCACTGTAGCCGTCTTCTACAACAAGATATAAACCCGAAACTCTTCTCACTACGACGCTCTGCCCTTTAGTCAATGGCTGGTCGCATTTCGCCTGCCATATCTCACCATCAACCAATACTCGACCATCACCTGGGAAGCCGCTAACAACCTTGGCACTTTGTCCCAGTAGGACTTCTACACCGGTTGTGACAGGCTTGCGCCGTGCCTTTAGCAACAAGGCAAGGATAACGAAGGTGAAGAGAGCAGATACCACAGTCAGACCAACAATAAGCGGGATGGCGATTTGATAGCCAGGTGTTTCGGTGTCCATTAGCATAATTGAACCCAAAACAAAGGACACGATTCCGCCCAGGCCGAGTATGCCGAAACTCGGGCTAAACGCTTCCGCTACCATCAGTGCAATACCCAGCAGCAGCAACCCTAGCCCTGCATAGCTAACGGGTAACAATTGGAGTGAATACATTGCCAGCAACAGACATATTCCGCCGAGAACCCCCGGTAAACCGACACCCGGGTTATAAAACTCCAACAGCAAGCCATAGATCCCGATTAACATCAGAATATAGGCCACATTGGGATTGGTGATCACGGAAAGCAGCTTAAAGCGCCAGTCCTGCTCTCTCTCGACAAAAGCAATATTGTCCAGCTCAATTTGTTGCTCTAACCCGTTTATGGTAATGGTTCGCCCGTTCGACTGCGTCATCAGGCTATCCAGATCAGCGGCAATAAAATCAATGACATTTTCTTTCAGGGCACTTTCGGCATCTAGACTCGCCGCTTCAGTTACCGCTTTCGCCGCCCATTCTTCATTTCTGCCATGTAACTTGGCCAACCCCTTAATATAGGCAGTGGCATCATTAATGACCTTCTTCTCCATGGCGGTTTTCGCTTTTACCCGATCATCTTCAGGTTTGGCCTCACTATCACTTTCAGCAGCGCTTGCTTCCTCGTCTTTAGGTTCTTTTTTTTCTTCCTTAGGCGCAAAAGGATTACTGCTGCTGTCATCATCTTTTCCAGACGGAGCCGTCAAGTTAACAGGCGTCGCCGCCCCTAAATTGGTACCGGGAGCCATAGCCGCAACATGACTGGCCAGTAAAATATAAGTCCCGGCACTTGCCGCTCTTGCCCCAGAGGGGCCGACCCAGGTTGCGACAGGAATTGAGGATGTCGTGACTGCACGGATAATATCCCGCATGGAGGTATCCAGCCCTCCCGGGGTGTCCATCTTCAACACAATAAATGATGCCTGCGCCTCTCTGGCATCGTCGATTTCACGGGCCACATAATCACTCGTCGCCGGGCCAATTCCACCTCTAATTTCGATGACCCACACATTATCGGCAGAAGCTGAAAATGCAGTAAACAATAGGGTCAATACCAGCGCACAATAAGAGAAAAGCCTCATCTAACTTCCTCCCCCAAGAAAAATAGCGACTTACTCGATAGTCTTGCTAAGTTTCTGAGTTGCCATTAACTGCTATAAGCATAGCCTAAGTCATTAAGCACACTGTTTTTATGGCTTATTACATTCAAAAATAAGACAGCAACATGAAGGAAAAATGACACTTATACTTAGGCTAGTGTGGGCAAAAGAGCAGCCAATATGTCAAAACTGAACCCAGCACAACGCCTGTTTATCCTCCTGTTACCGGCACTCCTTCTGTGTCAAAGTGCTTTCGCCGCGACAACAGCCAAGCCTGTTATTGAAGTGGGGAGTTATCACTGTCCGCCTTTCGTCATCAAACACGACGACGGTACCTATTCAGGTCTGAGCATTCTGTTGTGGGAGAGAATTGCCGAGCAGCTTGGGCTTCAATACGAAATCAAGGAACTTGGCCTGAAAGAGTTGCTAGAAGCCGTATCGACGAGAGAAATCAACATCGGAATTTCTTGTTTATCTATTACACCCGAACGCGAGCTCATTCTGGACTTTTCGCACTCATTTTACGAAACACATTTGGCGATCGCCGTGAAAAAGCAAGGCTATTTGTCCTCGGTCAAGAATATTATTACCAACAAACATTTATTGACCGTTCTTGGTTTTGTTCTTGCCGCAGCGGCTTTCGTTGGCGCTATCTTCTACCTGCTTGAGCACAGGGTAAACGAGAAGCTGTACTCTACATCCTCTCGCTGCGCACAATTGATTGAAGGCTTCATTCTCGGGCTGCTTTTTATCACCAAGGGCCCTTTCAATTACTTCGAATTTAAAACCCTAACCGGCAGAGTCATCACGGTAATTCTTGCGATAGCGACCACACTATTTATAGCCAGTATTACGGCCGTACTGGCAAGTACCTTCACGCTTGGACTGTTAAGCTCTGACATAAAAGGTCCTAATGATTTGGCTAATATTCCAGTCGGAGCGAAAGAAGCATCAACGTCATCCGAGTTCCTCACCAATCACAGTATTGTTCACCGCACTTATACTGATAACAGCCAACTACTTGAAGCACTTGAGGCCAATGAGGTGCAAGCCATTGTCGCGGACGATGCCGTATTAAAATACCTGATTAAGAAATCCAAGGAGAAAGGCGAATACGGTGATCTCATTGTGCTGCCCTACCAATTTGAAAAACAGAACTACGGGTTTGCGATCGAGGATAAAAGCCAATATGCAGAAACACTCAACCGAGCCTTGCTCAGGGTAAGAAGAAGTACGGAGTGGCGGCAGGCACTGCACGAGTATTTTGCCGAAAGGTAGTTTGGAAATTGGTACTAAGGTAAAAGAATGGCGACCTACAGGTCGCCAAAGCCAAGTAAGTAGTATTATACCCAAGCTACCTCAAGATGCAGGATTCAGAGTGAGACCAGCGTGCTCAGTTCAAGGAAAATGACGGTAGGAATGGTATTCCCTTTCAACGTTATTTGACACAGAAATGGGCGCGCTGGCTCACTCCCAAAGGGCGAGTTTACTTGGCTTCTATGCGTTGTTACCGATTATTAATTTAGAGCCACTAGATTTTCTAATCGGTGCCTAGCCT
>NZ_JAKJSH010000072.1:0-621 GCF_050336885.1 Photobacterium kasasachensis | reverse complement strand
GGGTGGAGCAGCTTGGTAGCTCGTCGGGCTCATAACCCGAAGGTCGTCGGTTCAAATCCGGCCCCCGCAACCAATTCTCTTATGAGAATATGCGACACTAGCTCAGCTGGTAGAGCGCAACCTTGCCAAGGTTGAGGTCACGAGTTCGAACCTCGTGTGTCGCTCCAATTTGATAAGTTCTCACGGTACTTTGAACGGTGAAAATACGGACGCGGGGTGGAGCAGCTTGGTAGCTCGTCGGGCTCATAACCCGAAGGTCGTCGGTTCAAATCCGGCCCCCGCAACCAATGCGACACTAGCTCAGCTGGTAGAGCGCAACCTTGCCAAGGTTGAGGTCACGAGTTCGAACCTCGTGTGTCGCTCCAATTTGATAAGTTCTCACGGTACTTTGAACGGTGAAAAATACGGACGCGGGGTGGAGCAGCTTGGTAGCTCGTCGGGCTCATAACCCGAAGGTCGTYGGTTCAAATCCGGCCCCCGCAACCAAAGCGACACTAGCTCAGCTGGTAGAGCGCAACCTTGCCAAGGTTGAGGTCACGAGTTCGAACCTCGTGTGTCGCTCCAATTTGATAAGTTCTCACGGTACTTTGAACGGTGAAAAATACGGACGCGGGGTGGAGC
>NZ_JAKJSH010000071.1:0-662 GCF_050336885.1 Photobacterium kasasachensis | reverse complement strand
GCTCAGGTGGTTAGAGCGCACCCCTGATAAGGGTGAGGTCGGTGGTTCAAGTCCACTCAGACCCACCACTTCTTCTCCCAGAGGAAGTGAGTGAAGAGTCTTTCGGTAACGTTGGGGCTATAGCTCAGCTGGGAGAGCGCCTGCCTTGCACGCAGGAGGTCAGCAGTTCGATCCTGCTTAGCTCCACCACTCTTTAAGCGCATTTCTTGAAAAAGAAGTGAGTGTGTTTAAAAAGTGGTTATCTCTTGATAAACACATGCTCTTTAACAATCTGGAAAGCTGACTAGTAAATTGAATCGTTAGATTCAATTAAAATGTTCTTCTTAATGAAGAACGAGTTCTCAAGCAATACACATTCAAGTGTCTTGTGTAAGAGTCCGGCGAAAAACCAATGTCTCCTTATCAGAGACGTAAACCTTGGTTGTTTGAACATACGAAACCTCTTGGGGTTGTATGGTTAAGTGACTAAGCGTACACGGTGGATGCCTTGGCAGTCAGAGGCGATGAAGGACGTACTAACTTGCGTTAAGCCCAGATTAGGCAGTAAGAGCCACTTGAGTCTGGGATTTCCGAATGGGGAAACCCACCTGCACAAGCAGGTATCGCAGCGTGAATACATAGCGTTGCGAGGCGAACCGGGGGAACTGAAACATCTAAGTACC
>NZ_JAKJSH010000012.1:0-226730 GCF_050336885.1 Photobacterium kasasachensis | reverse complement strand
CTACAGCCAGTTGAGCGAGTTCGGTCGCCTGTTTAGTCGCTGCTTCTGCAATGGCTTTAACAATACTATCTACACGCTCTTGGCTTAGCTGAGCAAATTCATTTTGAGCGGAGCGAGCGGAGTGAACTAAAGCTCTCGCCTCTTGAATTGATAATAGATCTTTATCTACCATTATTTATGCCCTTTTTTATTTTGGCTATCACAAATAACCTTAATTAGTACTTTTTTAGTCGCCTTTTTTAAATCTACTTTTATATTTGTTTCAGGCAGTTCGCTAACTATCTTTCGCAAATTAGCTAGCTTCATCCTTTGTAATTTAGGCTCATTATAAATAGGCGGCGTTTCTTCGACAGACTCAAGTTCAGGCGCATCGTCAGTTGCATCTATTTTTTCTGCAATAGATGGCTCAGCATCATCCTGTGTTTCCGCTACAGATGAAGACTCTTGTTCAACATTTTCTTGTTCAATATCTTCTACATTTTTTTTCTGTGTTACTGACGGAATAATCGGAATGATCGTTTCTAACGCTGAGCTTGGTCTCGCAATAACGTGTTTTGAAATCAATAAGTTCTGACCAAGACGGCAAATTGCATCTGCCGCGACCTCGACAGCCGTTTGCACAGCAGAAACTTCTCCTGTCACAGTAATCGTTATCAGACCACCAGTAGCAGAACTCTTATTTATCAAAGAGACATCAGCAGATTTGAGCATAGAGTCAGCACCTTCAACTGCTGCTAATAACCCTTTTGTTTCAATCATTCCGATAGCATTCATCATACTTTCCTTTAAGGCTTACATAATAATTAGTGAGCGATAATCGACACAGGGATAGCCCTCTCTTTCAAATAGCTCTCTACTTTTACTAATTCTTCTTGTGTAAACCTAGAATAATCATCGAAAGCGTATTTACGACCCAGCTGAGCATATTTATGCACCCCCATTTTGTGGTAAGGCAATAAATCTATTCCTTTAAAGTTTTTAAAATCTTTATAAGGCGATATAAGCTCTACTAATAGGCGCAGGTTCTCTTCACTATCATTTACACCCTTAATCAGTGGAAATCGAATCTTTACATTTTGTTTGTTATCAAGAAGCCACTTCAAGTTATCCAATATCAACTCATTGTGGACGCCAGTATATCGATAATGCTCATCTGAGATCATGTGTTTGATGTCATACAGAAATAGATCTGTATGCTCTGCCACTTTCTCGATCACTTCCCTTTTAGCATAACCACACGTCTCTATTGCCGTGTTAATACCTGAGTATTTGCACATGGCGAGTAAATTAATCGCAGCTTCCGGCTGCGCCAGAACCTCTCCGCCACCCAAAGTGACACCGCCACCTGTGTGATAGAAGTGTCTATCTTCTTCAATGATATCAAGTAGCTCTGTGATGCTTTTATCTTCACCTATCATGGCTAATGCATTAGTAGGACAAGCATCAACACACATTCCACAGCCAATACAATTGTCATCTGATACTTTATGTTCAAAGGTGACAGGATCCAGGTAGTGGGTATCCGTCGGACAAACCTCTACACACATACGACATTGTGTGCACAATTCATCTTTATATAGGATTTGATGATGATATTTTTGACTTTCCGGATTAGAGCACCACTCGCAGCGCAGAGGGCAACCTTTAAAAAAGATGAGTGTGCGTATGCCCGGACCATCATACATATTGTATTTTTGAATATTAAAAATACGTGCTTTTCTTTCTATCATGGCGCAACTACTTCCTAAATTAACTCCTGCCTCTACGGCAGGAGTCGCAGTGGTTCAAAAGTCTTTCAGTACTGTTCGACTGATGATTTCATCTTGTACGTCTTTACACAGCTCCACGAAGAAAGCACTGTATCCCGCCACGCGTACCACTAAATCACGGTATTTTTCAGGGTGCTTTTGGGCTTCAAGCAATACGTCATTGTCCAGATAGTTAAACTGCATCTCGCCGTTGCCAAGCATGCTCGCGGTTCTGATTAGGGTGATAATCCCATCCTCTCCCTCGCGCGTATCAAGCAGCCCTGACATCAGTTTGAAGTTATGCACCATACCGATATTCATGTAGTCATTTTCCATCTTGGATACTGACTTGATGATGGCAGTTGGGCCCTTGAAATCCGCTCCCTGAGTCGGGCTAATACCATCTGACAGTGGCGACCAGGCGTCACGACCATTCGCTGAAGCACCAAGTAGTTGACCAAAAGGCGTGTTGTTGGAAATCGATAGCGTTCCGTGACTCAGTACAGAGTAAAGTGTCTTAAACTTACGATGCTCTGTTTCGGTGAAGTACACCAGGTCGGTGGCGATATCATCCGCATAATCATCATCGTTGCCGTATTTTGGCGCAGCCAAGCAATCGGCCTTAATCTGCTCGTATCCGACAAAGTCCGCTTTCAAGGCTTCGTTCAGTTGTTCCAATGTGTACTTCTTCTCATCAAACACGAGTTTCTTAATGGCTGCCATTGAGTCGGTATAAGTCGCCAAGCCACTCCATACAACACCGGGACCAAAGTTATACATGGCACCACCAGCAGAGACATCACGCCCCGATTCCATAGTGCCTTCATACAACATTGACATGAGTGGTTTAGGAGCATGATCACGATGAACCTTTTGCGAGATCACTGTCGCAACACTGGTCCATTTAGTGATGTATTTAATTTGCTCTTTAACGGCATTATCGAATTTTTCATAGGTGTCGTACTGGCTTAGCGGGCCCAGATCCGGGCAAACCTGCTTGCCATACCAAAGTGGCACACCGCCGTTCAACACTAATTCAATACAGATTGGCCATTGGGTGTACCCCGTTGACGTCCACTGATAAAGACGACCGGATTTTTGTGGCTCTACACACCCCATCAGACAGTAGTCTCGCGCATCTTCCATTGAGACACCTTTCGCGAGCATCATCTTAATGTGTGCATCATCAAAGTGTACGGCTGGGAAGCCCATACCTGAGCGAATAACATCCACAATCTTACGCAGGTATTTTTGAGGAGACTTATTGTTAACTCGAGTCGCCAGCGTCGGCTGATAAATTCGAACATGGCGTACCGCATCCATCAACAGATAAGTCAGCTCATTGGTTGCATCGCGTCCTTCACGAGTGATCCCTCCGACACACATGTTGACAAAAGGTTGATAACCCGCGAAAAACTTCGATGCACCTTCACTGGTTAACCACATCATCTCTGACATTTTAATCAGCATACAACCGGCAAGATCAAAAGCTTCATATTCTGTCATACGCCCTGATTTCAGGTCGGCCATGAACAGGTCATACATATACTGGTCGACTCGGCCAATGGACATACCGGTCTGGTTTTCTTCTACTACTAAAAGAGATTCAATGGTCCAAACCGCCTGGATCGCTTCCCAGAACGTTTCCGGACGGTGAGCCGGAACACGGGCATTCACTTCAGCAATTCTTTGCAACTCTTGTTTACGGCGTGGATCAGTTTCTTTCTCTGCGAGTTGGGCGGCATAATCAGAGAGACGCTTCGCGTAAACCATCACCCCCTCTGCGGTCTCGATAACCGATTTGTAAAAGTAGATTTTTTCTACGTCATCCGGGTTTTGGTAATCGAGTGCATCCAACTTCTCTTGCGCTTCACGTTGGATATCTAACATGCCTTTTTTCATGACAATCACGTCATAACCAGGGTTTGAGTCACCACCACCACTGGTTGCGTGATAAGAGCAGTCAGACACGTAAGACTCACCTGATAGCTCCCACAATCCCGCTTCACGGTATAAGCCTTCACAATGCTCATCAACAGAGCGCTCTGCCCAGTACGGGAAAATATTCTCTAGCAGCTCTTTTTTGTCTTCTTCTGACAAATAGAATGGATCTTGAGGACGAGTGCCTATGGTATCTATTTCGTCACGCAGCCAGCGCCAGGAAACATCAGGAGAAAAACAGCCTGTACGGGGAGTCCCACAAGGCGCACCAACAATCAGTTCATTATCCTGAATGATCAGAGGTGCGGTTTCACAGTTGCGAAGAAAGCTTTTACTGCGTAAAAGAGCCGGTGGCATACCGATATTTTCTTTGTATACATCAGTAATAATACGTGCACGGTTAATACTGATAGACGGGACATGTTTTAAGAATTTTTCTTTTAGTTTGACATGTCTTTCTGTAGGGCCATCAGGAATTGTTGTACCAACTGGCATTACCTTTGACTCGGAAGCTGGTTGAGAAAACACTTCTTTCGATACATTCTGGAAAATTTGCTTTAACGAATTACGATCATCTTCTGATAAATTTTTAGTTGCTTCTTCAAGTTTATTGGCAAAACCCGCAAGATCCATAATCTTTCACCTTATTACTAGGTTATTGTTTAACGTCAAATATCTAATCTATGTTTTTATACTATTTAACTATTTTGTATCGCTCTAAGCGCTTCCTGAATTACTTTCTGGACAGAATCAATAGAACCTTCCTCACATTGAGGTTTTGATTCTTGCTTAAAGAGAAAATTATCGACCTGTCTCACACCATAGCCAACTTTTCTTATATAGGTTAAATTACTTGGAGATATATTATCTGCCGTCATCCCTAGCCCATAAGTTCTATTTGCAAGTGACATTGAAGGCGTCAAGTTTGTAGTTAAACCGATCCCACCAAAGGAGGCTGGTGTATTAACTAATAATCTCCCCACCGGTTTTCTTAGAGCAAAAAGTGAGATAACTTCTTCATCATTAGAATGGATAGTTAGCGTATGCGCATTGCGTACATGAAGTAGTAATTCGATACATTTTTCGCACGCGTGCATCCAATCATCTTCAACATAGTAAGCAAGTACAGGTGCTAGAAGTTCTTTAGAATAAGGGTCGTCTTTAGTGACATATTTGCGCTCTGCAACTAAAAGGCGAACGCTGTCAGGAACAGAGAAATTGGCTCTTTTAGCCAACTGTTTGGCTGAAACACCGACCATCCCTAGTCTATGCTTTCCAGTCTCTGAAAATAGTAGTTCTGCAAGTGCGCATGACTCTTCTTCCATCATGAAATAGACACCTTGCTCTTGCATTAGTGAGCGTACTTGAGGCTCAATGCATTCATCAACTATAATCGAGTGCTCTGCTGAAGGAGATATTCCATTGTCGAAAACCTTACTAAAAACAATATCTTGAACTGCTTGGCGAACATCAGCACTTCGTTCGATAAAGGCAGGGCCATTTCCGGTTCCACTATATATGACGGGCTTTCCTGAGCGGCGCCCTAACTCAGCCATACCAGGAACACCTGAAAGCAAAATCAGAGCGGTATCAGGGTGGTTTAATAACTCTTTTGTCCCTTCTTTTGTCACTGTATCCATGTAGGATAGCGATCCGTTTGGCAAACCACTTTTTTCAGCAGCCTCGATCATGCAATCAAGAGCAGCTTTTATACATTTAGTTGCGTGCGGGTGAGGAGAAAAAACAATGCTATTACCTGATTTTATGGCAATAAGTGCCTTATAGATGGTCGTTGAGACCGGACTGGTTACCGGAGATAACCCGACTAAAACACCAAAAGGTATACCTATATCCAATGTGCGCTGTTCTTCATCTTTCGAGATAACGCCAACGCATTTTAGTGAGCGTAAATGTGTTAAAACCTGCTGAGTAACAAACAGGTTTTTTTGAACTTTATCCTGCCAACGCCCATAACCTGTCTCTTCGAAAGAGAGCTTTGCTAAGCTTTCAACTTGCTTTGAAACACTACCAACCATAGCCTCGACAATGGCATCAAGTTTTTCTTGAGAAAATAACGCTAACTCTTTTTGTGCACTAGCTGCATTTTCCATAAGAACCCTTGATTCTTGTATGGAAACTAAATCCTTATCCATTATCATGATTAGCACCGCCTAGTTGCAGATTTACTTTGTTTTATTCTTGCTTTAAATACCAGCCTACCTTTCCTCTTTAGGGGAAGGTCAATATATCCCCCTTTTAAATAGAGAAAAGTGTTAAGTGAAACAGGTCTAATTTTACTTTTTAAAAACGGTGTTACGAAACATTAAGCTGACTTACATTTGCGTCATAGAAACACAATCATAATTTAACTTTTCGGTAAAATAACTGATCACTTCTTGAATAGCTGTCTCAACACTAGATACATCGCCTGTTATCATAAGAGAGCCATCTGAACGTTCCAAAAAAACAATATTTACTGCCACAGTTTTCGTTGCAACATCAGCAGCAATAATTACACCTTCACATGGTGTAATATTCATAATCCCAATAGCATTACCTTTCTCTTTACCGAGATCTAACACATTGAAAAGTTCAGGTTGAGGATTAGAAATAACATGAGCCAGGGTAATTTGTTTACCTGGAACATGCTCCTGAATTATACGTTGTTTCATTTCTTCATACATGAAGATGTACCTTTCTGGAGCTCAGAAGTTATTAAACAATATATTTATGCAGTTCCTGGCTAGGGGCTGGAATAACCACATGACTCAATACTGGTCCGGACTCACCAACACCTGTCACACCCGCTTCTACCGCCGCCTGTACTGAAGACACATCACCAGACAAAATAACAAATGCTTTACCCGCTAACCCTGCCGCGAAACGAATATCCAGAACCTGAACATTTGCGGCTTTTGCTGCTGCGTCAGCAGCTAAGATACACCCTGCACAGGTGTACACTTCAATGACACCAAGAGCAGCCATATCATTCGCTTCAGGAACACCTTGAAGAGCAGACGCTACTGAGTGATGTACCCGAGGTATTATGAATCGATCGACTACCATCGAAGAACCAATCATACAGCCCGATTCAACACTACTCGTCACTGCCGAAGTGTCCCCCGCAATAACAATCAGATAACGACCAGGACAGGTTGTTTTGGCCATAACTAGCTCCACACTAGCGGCTTTGATCATCGCGTCTGCTACTTGAATACCTACGGCTACACTGTTGAGTTCAACACAACCTATTGTTTGCAATCGCATAAAATTCACCTATTAACTTCTAATTGTTATTACATTGTTTGCTATGGCAGACACCACACCAGAGATGCTCGAATGTATTCTTGCGCTCATGCTACCGTCTGGGATCTCGCCAATACACTGTCCCTTTTCTACGCTATCGCCAATTTTTACGATGCAATTAGCAGGAGCACCAATATGCTGGGACAATGGGATAAATACCTGTTCAGGAACAATCTCGCCTCCATAAGATGTACTAACATCATACTTCTCGAGATCAAGACGCTGAATAAGACGCTGAGTAGGAATTCGACGACTTTGTCTGAATGGATGAGCTTCTTGTGACTCTCCCGTCGTCTCCAAACGAACACCACCTTCTCTCAATTTCGCTTTGATTTGTGCATTTAGTTCACGTGGAGAAAGCCCCATCGGGCAAGCAAATTTTTCACACACGCCACACTCTGAGCAAAGTAATGCCTTATGAGCCTCTTTATTATTCAGAATATCTTCCGTTCCAAGCTTGGTAAGTTTGTGGGGTTGTATGTCATGCCCTAATAAGAAGCGAGGGCAAAGTTCAGTACATTGTGTGCATTGGCAACACATTGATGTTGTCAATTTACGTACTTGCTGAGGAGGCATAATTTTTCTTGCTACCACAGTATGTTCTGGAGGAAGTACCAGAATACCACTTGTCGTTTTAGTTATCGGGCTGTTTATGTCTGACAACACACGCCCCATCATTGGACCACCATCAACGACAACATAATCATCGATTGTCGCGCCGCCTGCATATTCAATAATCTCCGACGCTTTTGTTCCTACCGATGCGCGAACAACCATCGGTGTTTTTACCGCTCCAAAAACAGTAAGATAGCGATCAGTTACAGGTATGTTCTCAAGAGCTAGCCCTATGTTATAAAATGTTTCAACGTTACTTACGACAGCCCCAACATGGAGTGGTAACCCACCTTGAGGAATCGTTCTATCAAGAACTTCATGGACTAATACATGCTCATCACCGATTGGATAAAAGTTCTCTAACTCAAATATTTCAATGCGTGAGTCACCAAATTCCTCAACCACTGTTCGTAAGGATTTCAATGCAGCCTTATGTTTCGCCTTTAAGCATACAATGCCACGATTAGCCCCAGTGGCATTCATCATGACTTCAACGCCTTTCAGCATTTCTTTTCCTGCAGTTTCAATAAGGTAAGGGTCACTCATAAGAAGCGGTTCACAAGACGCTCCATTTACTAATATCGTATCTACATTAGTATCAGCCTTTATATGAGTAGGTAATCCAGCACCACCGCCACCAACAATGCCAGCATTTTTGATAATATTAATTACATCTTCTTTCTTCATACCCTTTTCTCTCAATACTTTGAAAATAGCTAGCGATAATCGATACTGGGACACCTATCCCTTGCATATAACAAACAGGCTTTAATAATTTTTCTTATGTGAAATTAAAATAGTCATCAAAAAAGTACTTCCTGACTTACTTATGGATGGCATTCAAATAACAATTAACACTGATAATTTAAGGTAATAAATTATCAATGTTATATATTTGTGTAATTTTCAGTAAATCTGGATGCGGAGAAGGAATTACTATTGAGCTATAAACTTTTGCTCCCATATTTTCAACAGCACGAACCCCAGCTTCTACAGCAGCCATACAAGCGGAAACATCCCCCCGCACGAGTACTGAAATATATCCCGATGCAACATTTTCATATCCAACAAGCTCTACATCTGCTGCCTTAATCATTGCATCTGCTGCTTCTAGAATAAACACAATGCCGAATGTTTCGATAAATCCCATTGCTGCTGGGCTTTCACCTAATTCGTTTTGTGGTCCCTCTACAGGCAAACCGTGAACTGAAACAATATCCCCAATCGCTTTAATCGGGCGCGGCATTGAATTAGATGCGGTTAATTCTCCAATGCTTTTTGCCGCTGTAGTACCAGCCTCTACTGATGCTGTAATTGCTGCTACGTCACCTTTAACCATGACAGTGACCAGTGTAGAACCTATATTTTCATACGCTACGAGCTTTACATTTGCGGCTTTGAGCATGGCATCAGCACCGAAAATAGCAGGAACCATTCCCAATGTTTCAATAAGACCTAACGCTTCTTCACCCTGATACCGAATGAATTCTCCCATTTTACTACACCTCACTTTAATCATTTCGTTAAATGAGTTAGTTCCAAATACAGAATCCTAATCTTCCCCTTAAGGGGAAGGTCAATGTTATTTAGGAAAACGGAATTGAATAATTTGAACTCACGCACATTACGATTATTTGCAATTGTATACGTCGCTAAAATGTAATGCTGATCTCACATTCTTCGAAGGAATATTTATCGTGATAAATATCACAAAGGAAAACACTATCAATTGATATTCCATTTAATGGGTATATCGTCGCGATAGTTAATATATAAGTTATCAATTACATTAGGTTCTTTTTTTTAATTATGAAACAACCCCTCTTGTTAATATAAAGTAAATTTTTAGTTAACGAAAGAAGGGTAAATATGAGATGAGCGATACTATTATATTAAGAATAAGAGCATCTTAAATTATGGAGAATATTCAGCCATTCATGTCTACAGCCACATACTAATACACCAATAAATAAAGTATCTATAAGGGCATTTAATACATGGAAAAAACAACAGTTTTAGATTTAGATAGTGCTATCAGCACACCTACCTCCGATAGCGCAGAACAAAAATTACGACGTGACTTTCGCCGCAAAGGAATTTCTACCGCTCTGTTTTCAGGGCTTTCATACGGATTTTATACGGCCTTCATGACCCTAGCGATGTCTATGGGTATCTGGAGTGTTTGGTATGGCGAAGGCTCCGGCCTCTCTCTATTCGCAACAACATATCTTCTTGCCGCCATTGGAGCTGCTTTGACTGACTCATCTAGTGCAATATGGGCACTGGGCATTGCTGGCGTACGTGGTCGCCTAGGTGACTTTACTCGCTCAATAAGAACTAGACCCGGAGCCATAATGATAGGATCAGCTATTATCGGTGGCCCCTTGGCAAGTACAGCCTATGTAGTCGGTTTACAGATGGCCGGATCCATTGTTGTGCCTATTAGTGCCCTATGCCCTGCCATTGGTGCCGTTTTAGCTCGTGTCATTTTCAAGCAAGAACTAACAGCTCGCATGATGCTAGGCATTGCAATCTGCTTTTTTGCTAGTGTTCTTATTGGCGGAACTGCTGGTCTAGATGCAGACGCTTCTCCAACCGTAATGTTAGGTATCTTCTTTGGCTTCCTTGCCGCTCTATTTTGGGGTATCGAAGGTTGTGTAGCGGGTTACGGCACTTCTATGATTGATCCAGAAATCGGTATCACTATACGTCAAGTTACTTCAGGGTTAACTAACTTGATTCTTCTGGTTCCAATATTTGGGTTTATTGCCGGTGAAAATGGAACTGCCATGGTTTTCCAAGCGTTAGCTGACTCTCAATCAATGCCATATTTCATAATAGCGGGCTTAGCGGCATATGGTGCATTTATGTTCTGGTATAAAGGAAATGCAATGTGTGGTGCTCCGTTAGGCATGGCTTGTAACGGTACGTTTTCTTTCTGGGGACCTTTATGTTGTTGGCTAGTTCTGGGCATAGCCTTTGGTATTGCGGGTTGGACAATGGCTCCGATTGCATGGGTTGCAGCGATAATAATGGTTTTTGGTATTTTTGTAATTGCTATGAACCCAATGGACTTATTCAAAAAGGATAATAACCAATGAAACCGTTAAATTATGCGATACTAAAATATTTCACTACAGTTGAAAAGGCCAGCACAGTTGAAGTAATGGACACGCTTAGTCCAATGTATGGGTCGTTTAAAGCCTTTACTAAAAACGCTATTTTAGAGGCTTTACTAACTGCGGAAGCCAACGGTTTACTCGAAAGTGCCGGAAGCAAAATGTCAAAAGAAGATGAATTGATTTTGTATTTTAGAGCACATGATGAAGGTGCTAAAACCATAAATCGTTATATCATTGATTAACAAGAATAAGTTGAGAGTGTTCTGTTCTATAACACTCTCAACTCTTTATAATAACAAACAATTTGGAGAAATTTAGTTTGAACAAATATTCAATTAGCGATGTCAGCAAATTGTGTAATATCTCAACTAAAGCACTTCGTTATTATGATAAAATCGGACTAATTAAACCAAAAAGATTTAATTCTAATAACTATCGTTATTATACTGATGATAGCCTATTTCTTATTCCCATTATAAAGTACTATAAACAAATGGGATTTACACTCGATGAAATGAATCAACTAATTTCTTGTAGCGATTATAATATTGATAATATCATGCAAGAGGTATTCAAGCGTAAAATGTCCGAACTCTTTGAAGAGCAGAAAGGCTTAGAGGTTAGGTATAACTCAGTAAACGATTGGTATAATCTGATACTAGAAGCTAAAAGTGTTCAAGAGAATCAAAATACAGATGTTTCATTACAATTTTTCTCAGGTGATGACTATCTATATTTAAAACAAAGCTTTGATGAAAACATTCGCGCTTCAGTCATTAATATCGAGTTTACAGATTATGTCGAAAAGATGAAAGCTAATATTGTAGGCCCTGTGATATTACAGTTCAAATCTCACCAAGCGCGTGTTACAGGAGGAGCAAAAGAGACTTGTATTTTACAAAAAACAGCCACTCCTTGCCCATCAGAGAAAACCATTTTCATAGGCGCTCAGCCTATGGCTAGGTGCTACCACATAGGAAGTCACTCTACTATAAAAAAAACCTATGAAAAAATAGCAACCTGGGCAAAATTAAATAACTATTCGCTAGCAGACGAATGCTATGAACGATACGTTATAGATTATTGGACGACTAAAGATAGCGACAAATATGTGACGGAAATTATGATACCCGCTAAACGTGTAGTGACACACTGAATCTGACATATGCGTCATTATTTGAATGATATTGTTGACCTTCCCCTTAAGAGAAAGGATACCCTTTTCCTTAAAGAAGCCCAAAAAGTATATGGCTTAAACGACATTAACTTTAACGCATAATAATTATGAGGCGTAAATAATGGTAGATAAAGATCTATTATCAATTCAAGAGGCGAGAGCTTTAGTTCACTCCGCTCGCTCCGCTCAAAATGAATTTGCTCAGCTAAGCCAAGAGCGTGTAGATAGTATTGTTAAAGCCATTGCAGAAGCAGCGACTAAACAGGCGACCGAACTCGCTCAACTGGCTGTAGAGGAAACCGGGTTTGGTAAGGTAGAAGATAAAACCACTAAAAACCGATTGGCGAGTGAAAAACTGTACCAAGCCATTAAAGATATGAAAACTATCGGGGTGATTAACAACGATATCGCTAAGAAAATCATCGAAATCGCTGTTCCTACCGGTGTTATCGCGGGCATTGTTCCTTCAACCAACCCGACTTCTACAACAATTTATAAATCCTTGATTTCCTTAAAGTCAGGCAATGCCATCGTATTTACACCACACCCGAGTGCAAGCAAATGTATTGGGAAAACCGTCACTCTTATCCGTGAGACTCTTCGTTCTTGTGGTGTAAGCGAAGACATGGTTAGCGTCATGAATATCCCAACGATTGAAGGCAGCGGTGAGCTGATGCGAAAAGTGGACCTTATTCTGGCAACCGGTGGCCCTGGTATGGTGAAAGCTGCATACAGCTCCGGAACTCCAGCTCTTGGAGTGGGTGCTGGTAATGTTCCTGTTTATATCGAGCGCACAGCGGATATCAATGACGCTGTAACCAAAATAATGGCGAGTAAGACGTTTGACAACGGGACAATYTGTGCCTCTGAACAAGCCATTATTACCGATAAGGTGATTGATGCTCAGGTGAGAGCAACGCTTAAAGCGCAAGGCGGATATTTYCTTCAAGGTTCAGAGCTTGATAACGTGAAGAGAGTCATGGAACGCCCTAATGGCTCTATGAACCCCGCTATTGTAGGCAGAGACGCGAAGTATATTGCTGACTTAGCCGGAATTACGGTTCCATCTGATACTCGACTTCTTATCGGAGAAGAGTCTGGTGTTGGTCCTGCATACCCGTTCTCGAAAGAGAAGCTGACCGCTTTAATCGGCTACTACACGGTAGAAGGTTGGAATGAAGCCTGTGAACTGTCGATTAAACTGCTYCATAACGGGGGTGTAGGCCACTCTTTAGCTATCCATTCTAAGGACGAGTCTGTTATYTGTGCGTTTGGCCTGAAAAAGCCGGTATCACGCATGTTGGTCAATACACCTTCAACGCACGGAGCTGTTGGCCTGTCTACGAATCTGTTCCCGTCGTTTACATTGGGCTGTGGCGCGATAGGCGGAAGTTCTACTTCTGACAACGTTACACCAGAGCACCTTTTTGATATTCGTCGTGTAGCTTATGATACGGAGGAACTATCCCTATCCTATAGTAACAATGCACCCACTAATGATACTGACGTAACATCTACAGAAGGGTCAGTAGATGTAGATATGATCACTAAAATGATCATTAACGAACTAAAAAAAATGTCTTAATATCAACTAATTAAACAAAAAGTGAGAATAACATGTCTTTAAATGCCCTAGGAATGGTTGAAACTAAAGGTTTGGTTGGCGCGATAGAAGCTGCTGATGCTATGGTAAAAGCTGCAAACGTCGAACTTGTTGGACGTGAACAAGTTGGCAGCGGCTTAGTTACTGTTATGGTACGTGGTGATGTTGGCGCTGTAAAAGCAGCAACAGATGCAGGCGCAATTGCTGCTAAAAATGTAGGTGAACTTGTAAGTATTCATGTTATCCCTCGTCCACATAGCGAAGTAGAAACAATCCTACCTAAAGCTTAATTTTTCTTGATTACCACACCGAGCCTCAGCCAGTCTAAGTAAACGCTGGGGCATCGGCGCTGTACGGATACTTGCATAAATTAGCTCTTCCAGCAGGTTTTCGAGATCAAACCGCCAATTAAACTGCCGCTTTATTCGAATAAACTCGTTCAAACATTTCTTCCCCAAAGTTTGCCAGAATTTTTTTACCGATTAACTACCCCTTGACTTATCGGCATTGACTGAAGGAGCACAAACTACCTCAAGATGCAGGATTCAGAGTGAGTTCAGCGTGTTCAGTTCAAGAAAAATAAGGGTAGGAATGGTCGTCCTTTCAACGTTATTTGACACAGAAATGGGCGTCGGAATGCCGAACCAACTGGCTATCTCCCAAAGGGCGAGCTCCTGTTCTTTTAAGTAGATAGGGGCTTCTATGCGTTGTTACCGATTATTAATGTAGAAACACTAGATTTGCTAATCGGTGCCTAGCCTAGTAGCCAAGTAATTCTCGCTGAAATAGCCTCTTGAGGTAGTTTGGGTATAGGTATTTTTGCCTGACGAGCCGGAGTGTTGACCTAAAATAAAGCCTCAACTTCCGTCAAGGCTTTGATATATAAATAATAGTACGGGTAACCAATTAAGTTTACTTCATCACAATTTAAAACGTCCCACAATAGCTGAAAGCTGTTTATTTAAATTGGCAATATCATCAGCCTCTTGAAGAGCGCTCTTACCATTCTCTTCTAATTCACGAACGATATTGTTTATTTCTGTCATGTTCCGGGTCAGTTCTTGAGTTACGCAGCTTTGTTCTTCAGCGGCAGTTGCGATCTGCGAGCTTAAATCATGAATATCATTCACGAAATCGCTCATAGAACCTAAGCTTTCTTCGACCTCACTCGAGCTAGAAATCGTCTCTTGACAACGAGATTTTGTGTTATCCATTGATTTTACGACATCTTGAGTGCCTTGAAGTAGAGACTCTAGCGCGGATTCGACCTCTTCTGTACTGTCTTTAGTACGGCTTGCCAAGCTACGTACTTCGTCAGCAACAACCGCAAAACCTCTGCCTTGTTCGCCTGCGCGCGCCGCTTCAATTGCAGCATTTAAAGCTAACAGGTTTGTTTGTTCAGCAATGCTATTTATTACCTCTAAAATGCCATTAATGTTTTCTGTTTTTTCACTCATTTGAGCAACATTGTCAACGGCACTATCAACATCAGTGATAAGGTCAGAAATGGTTTTCTTTGATTGTTCGGCAATAATACGTGAAGTACTACCAACCTCATTGGCTCTTTGCGTAATTTCAGCAGTATTAGACGCATCTGTTGCCATCGCATCCGCTGTTGAATTCATTTCTTCGATTGCAGTAACGACTTGCTCAGTTTCGGCTAAATGTGAATTTAAATTCTCATCATTTTTTTTAGATTGCTCTCGCATGCGCTCAGTATGAGATTGCAACTCTACCGTTGTACTTTTTATCTCCAGCATCATACCTTGCAGGTTTTCAATGAATTGATTAATACCTTGAGATATTTGACCCAAATCATCATCAGTACGAACTTCAATGCGCTGAGTGAGATCGCCATTACCACTGGATAAGTCAAGAATTGTCTGTTTTAAGGCGATAATGGGGCGATAAAGTATATTTAGGATACCAAAAGTAAGTAGCATGCTGATGATAACTGCTAGAGATGTGATAACTATTGCTGAAGTAGCTGAAGCATCCAATTTAGCAAACGCAACCGATTCATTTATACCAATACAAAAATACCAATTTTTGTCTCCAGCCTTTATTCTCTGTGAGAAAAATATCTTCTCTTCCCCATTAACGTGGTAGGTCTCCGTTGTACTATCTTGATCCACCGCTTTATTAGCCAACGTTGAAAACCACTGGTAAGAGGTCGCTTTCTTCCCTAGTTCCAAATCTGGTGACGAACTTGCCAGGATAGTCGTGTCGCTATTTAAAATGACAGCCGTGGTACCCGGCAGATTATTGGCCCTTTTGACGATTTCATTTAGAAACCCCAACTCCATATCCGTGGAAAAAGCACCATTGTTAATTTTTTCAATAATAGTTATCCAATACGTACTTCCGTATAGGTAAGGCTCCGAGACAGTAACCCCTGGCGCTTGGCGTCCTTCTATATACCAGCTTAATTTTCTAACATCACCTGTATACAAGTGATCAGGATAATCTTCTGCCTCAACATTCCAGAACGATCGACCATCTTCAAATGAAATCGCGGCACTTCCAGTATTAAAGGTTGCAGCTAAAATTTTTGCTTGTTGAATAATTTCATCACTACTACCTTGAAAGTCTTGATTTTTATACAATTTGGCGAGCCCACTCAGCCCATTCACTTTTTCATTAATAAGACTTTCGATAGCAAGACTTTGCCCCTTAACATAATCTTGACCATTCTTAATAATATCATTGGTTAAGCCCTGTTTTTCTTGCAAAAAAAGTACATAGCTAGAAATAGAAACGGACAATCCAACTAGAAGAACAACTGATAAAATCAGTACCTTTTTTAATCCTAAACTTCTCATCTACACAACCTTTAAACTTTACTCACAGCATCATCAATACCAAGGTGAAAGCGCCTTAATATATAAATTCAGTTCTAAGACTAATACAAACACAGCGTAAGGATAAATATGCTTAAAGAAGCGATGCCGTTTTGCTATTTGGAACATGGAAAGCTTTCTATCAGGTATATCTCGACCAAATAGACTGGCTCGCTTCTGTCCAGTTCTGAGTTACGCCTTTCAGCTAAATTGTATAACGATGCAGGAGATAATATCGGGTTTGGAGTCCCGTTTTTGACAAAAATGAGAGGTTATGGGCATAAACAAATTATAAAAAGCAGGCAAGAGGTACTCAGTTCCAGTATCTCTTTGCCTGCCAAAATATCAGACCGTTTAAAAGTAAGCACATATTTAGCTGTACTTTATAAGCCGTTGGCAATTCAGAAAGGTGCGTACCGCCGTTGTGCGGGTAAATAATATATTCACCGTGATACTTCACCCCTAGCTAGAAGCTCAACCATTCTAATCAAAAGCAAAGTGAAAGACCTGACGTATTCGTTTCATTACCTCTATTTTGCGTGCATTGACGTTAGTTCATTTTTGATACTGCGTGCTGCTCTACCATGAACGCGATCACTTCATCATTTAAGCAAGATTTACTGACATATTGGCGCTGTTTACCCATATGAAGGATAAAACCTAAATCGCTTTGTTGAAGTTGGTCGATTTCACTCCAGGCGATGTTACGGGTGTTTTTACCGCTTTTATAACTTACACCGTTAGAGTCGACATGAAATACCACTTTGCTTCCAGAGCTCATGCTAAGTGTTTGTCGCCATAACCACCAGGTTCTCTTAAAATAAACACTAAGCACCTCAATAATACTCAAAACAATAAAGAACCAACCAACGTAACCGCTGGGTAGTAGCTCAAATTTTACTAAAACCACCCCAAAAAGAAGAAAAAGTATTCCTTTTAAATAGGCTTTGGGAAATTCAGCAGGACGACTAGTTTGATCATAACACTCTGCAAAAAAGGCCTTGTCGAGAGTGTATTCTGTGGTGAAATTAAAATCTTTAGACATATGTGGCTACTTTGAGGTTTTCTGTGAATGAGTATCCCATGCTGCGACCTCGCAACTCGAGTATTGTATAGCTTCTCGGTGTTTTTCTTTAGCTGTTTTTTTATCCTCTTTTGTAAATCATTACTACCGACAGGGTCTACTCACACCATAGCCAGTTGCTATCCAAATTGGTATTAGTTGATGCATCAGCCAGCTAAAATCCTAGGCGCTCTGTAGTGCTATTTAAAGCTGATAGCTGGTGCGCAAACACAATGTCAGCAGCAACTAAGCTGACTCGCAGTTGGACAAAACCTCGTTGCGAATTTCAAGAGACAGAGAAATTAGCGGGTTGCGTTGCTCCTAATGCTGGCATTTATTGATAAACTTTTGTGCTTTTTTTGGCGACCACCGTTAGATAGATCTGAGAGATAACTGCCATCGCAACAATTGAGAAAACTATCCTAGCCCACAGAATCATGTTTAGGTCAGCGCCAAGTAACATAATCAAAGCGGTATCTTCAAATACGCTATGAACCAAGTTCAGAAGTAACACTGTGATTACCGCATCATGTTTCGTGAGGCGCCCTTTTTGGGATTCATTGATAATCAAACCACCACCATAGGAAAGACCCAATGTGATGCCGATAACAGCCAAGTTAGCCGCCTCCCGACTGACTCTTAGTACCTTCAAAAAAGGCACCATCAACAACGACATTAGATGCTCGATTCTAAAGAGCTTTAACAGTCTCAGCATCACGATAAGAGCAGATATCACACAAAAGATGGCAAAGAGATTTTCAATCTGACCTAACGTCCATTCATAGTAATTGGCATAACCCGCTGTATCATTGCTCCACAGGATCTGAGCAAGCTCTTGGCTTTGTTCTGTATGTGCGTAGTAGATAGCTTGTAGCCACGCAAATAATAAACCGCCGCCAATTCTCACTGCTAACGTTGTCCACATTGGCACGCCAGCTCGCTTAGAGATCATCCCTTCAATGGGAAGGCCATGGCAGACAAGTAATAGGCTGCCAAGGACAGTTACTTGAGCAACACTCAATGCAACATCGGTATTAACTAAGACTAGTATGCCAGCATACAAGTTGGTCAACATGGTGGTTGCCCATACAAGAGCCATCGAGCTAGGTAGCCCTAATATACTCATCAACGGCTCTAACAGCTCACTAAGAAGTTCTACCCCACCTAACTTATCTGCGATTTCGACCAGAATAATCATAGGGATCATCACCTTAAATAGCGTCAATGTTGTTGACACTATGTCTTTGCATAGCTGTTGGATCTCTGCAAACACTCTATTCATTTCAGTACCTTGGGAAATGTGATTACTTGGTGAAGATGATAATACGAACCTCGATTAATAATGTGTGATCAAAACAAACTCTTCTGATGCAACTTACTTTCTACCTGGTTGAATTAATCAGAAATGATATTTGTAGTGGCACATCCATTAGATATTTTAATCAATCTAAAAAAGGTCGAAACTCACTAAGGGGCAAAAATATGTTAGAAAAGGCAGGCGAGATACAAGCTCAAATCGAGTATTGCCTGCCAAAATATCAAAACGTGTACTAATCAGTACTTATGAAGACTCAAGAAGCTGTCGGCAACTCAGGCAGGTGTGTACCGCCGTTGTGCGGGTAAATAATATATTCACCGTGATACTTCACTTTCGACTTATAGTCGGTGACTTTATACATCAGTAGTCCCGCTTTATAGGCGGTATCGACAAAGAACTGTGCATCACCACGAACATAGAGCGATATTGGCTTAATCACCTCACCCTGCTCAGAAATCCCTTCTTTGAACTGCTTCGAACATACCACCAGCGAAGCCTGACCATCGGTATGATGCGTCACTTTCCGGTTTACTTCATATTCTGTCGTCACGAGCCAGTCAGCGTCTTCCAATAACTCATAAAGAGATTCAAGCTGCTCGCTTGTCGTCGCTCTGGCAACGTCCTCATCACGAGGAATACCTGAAAAGGTCTGATAAATATGCTCAAACTGCTGCTTCAGCTGGGCATTTTTCCCCATACTACGGGCCTGCTGCTGCCAAGCCAGCAATGTTTTGGCCAAACAGTGATCATAACGCTGCTGTTTGATTGCCTTGGTGACCCAGGCACTCAGGAAGTGAGTCTCACTGACCGGGTTATGAGGCGTTTTACCCGCCTGCTGGGAATCGGCCAGTTCCTGAAGCCCATCAGAGACCAGTTTATAAATTTCTTGATAAAAGTTTGCCATGTGGTGCCTTAAGCGTCTCGGGACATAAACCAATAAAAACCCGCAGATAATACTGCACATGTCGCCATGGTCAATGCCATTGGCCAAACTGTTGCATCTGGCATCATCGCAACCATCCCGCCAACAACGGTTCCGGTACCGAATCGCATCGTCCCTGCCAGCGAAGATGCCGTGCCCGCCATATGTGGATACTTGGCCAGCAGACAGGCCATCGTGTTACTACCGATAATAGAAATGGTACCGACAAAAAGCATGACGGGAACAACGACGCCCCACAAGCCGAATTCAAAAAGTTGACCACACACTAGGCCGATACCGGCAATTAGCTGAATAATCAGGCCAAAACGCAGCATCCAGTGCGATCCCATCTTTTTCACCAGCCGACCGTTAATGCTGGTCATCAGGATCAAACACACAACATTCAAACCAAACAGTAGACCGAAGTTTTCAGTGCTGACATGATACAAATCAATGTAGACAAAGGAGCCAACGGTCAGAAACGTAAACATTCCGGCGAAAGAAAAACCGCTGCTGAAAATTAAACCAACCGCAGTAGGTGTGGTGAGCATGCGGGCATAATTTCTCAAAGTCGAGCCAAGATGAAAAGGCAGTCGCTTTTCAACAGGTAGCGTTTCCGGAATTTTACCCAGTACAGCCACAATGACGATAACGGCAAACAGGGCCAGTACCCAGAAGATAGAACGCCAGCCAAACCAAATCGACAGATAACCACCAATCATCGGGGCCGCAAGCGGAGCAATTGTCATCACCAGGGTGATAAATGACATGGTACGGGCAAACTCCTCACGTTCGAACATATCCCTCACCAGAGCCTGAATGATGACCGCCGCCGAGGCACCAGCGAAGCCTTGAGCCGCACGTACCCAAGTTAGCTCGACGATACCCTGGCTCATTGCACTGACGCAGGCTGCAATGGCAAAAAGCACCACGCCAATAATCAGAATTGGCTTACGCCCGTAACTATCGGCCAGAGGGCCGTGTAATAGCTGTCCGATGGCAAAGCCGGCGGTATAGGCTGTTAAGGTTGTTTGTACAGCACTTGGGGAAACAGCCAAATCTCTTGCAATACTTGGCATAGCAGGAAGGTACATGTCTATTGCCAGCGGGGTTAGCGCAGCAATGGCACCCAAAATAAGGATCAATTGCAAGCTCAGCTTCTGACTGTCTTGTGTCGTCATAAATTCTCAATACTGGAGGTTCGAACAGGTAGCCGGATATTGTACGACGAATTTTCTTTCCTGGCGGGAAATTATCTATTTCTGTTTTACCCAACGATATAATTGCCCTAACAGGCACAAAAAAGGACGGATATACCGCCCTTGTCTGTCGCTCTTTCTGTCTCTGTTACTTCAGAAAGTAGGCTATCTCTTCGTCTGTCAGCGGACGGTACTCGCCCGGCTCCAGCTCTTCGTCTAGCTCAATATTACCCACCTGCTCACGGTGCAAGCCGACAACCTTGTTACCCACCGACGCAAACATTCGCTTCACCTGGTGGTACTTTCCTTCCGAAATGGTGATTAGCGCTTCACGCTCACTTAAGATCTCCAATTTGGCCGGACGAGTAAGCTCTTTCTCGCCGCGCAGCTGTACCCCTTCGGCAAATGTCTGAATCGTCTCTTCCGGTAGCGGATCTGCCAGTTCAACGTAATACACTTTCTCGCACTCGTGGCGAGGAGACGTAATACGGTGTGACCATTGACCGTCATCAGTCAACAATACCAATCCGGTGGTATCACCATCCAAACGCCCTGCCACATGCAGCTTCTCCGGGCTGACCTCGTCCAACAGCACAAACACCGTCGGGTTGTAATCATCGACATGGGAGCATACAAAGCCCTGTGGCTTGTTAAGCATGAAGTACCTTGGCCCGCTGAAGCTCAGAGAACGGCCGTTAAACTCGACGTCGCAGTCATCGGTTACTTTCAACGAACCGTTTTTCACGGTCTCGCCGTTCACTTCAATTTGTTTGTTTTTTAATAGTTTACCGGCTTCTTTACGGGTAATACCCAAAGTGGTACTTAGGAATTTATCAAGCCTCATTACTGGCTCCGCATGGTGCAAAAACGCGTATCATACCAATTTTATCGAAGCGGACATAGACACAGGTGCATGGCAATCTGCAATCTTTTTTACGAAGAATTTCCGCAACTGAGAGAAAGATCCAGCTTTTCAATCAAACACAAACTAAGCTACAAAAAATAGAACATTTCTGGCTTTTCGTGGTCTTTAATTATGAACATGTTACACATAGGTTACGTATAAACATACAGTATCATCAGAACGGATTTGATGAAAAAACCTAACAACAAAGGTCGTACTATGAACATCTCACTTGTTGCGCCAAGTTTGTCATCAACAGATATGCTACTTAAACTCGTTGAGGAACTCTTTGAATATGAAGTCCTCCCTCAAAAAGCCGAACAGACGAGTCAAGCGGTTCACCAGTTAATCAGTAACCCGGAGCTAGGTCAGGCCTGGTTTATCGAAGTCGAACAAGAAGGCGAGAAACTGATCGCTGGCCACATCATCGTCAGTTATAGCTTCAGCCTCGAATATGGGGGCCGCATTGGTCTCATCGATCAGTTCTATCTCAAGCCAGAATGGAGACAGCAAGGTATAGGAACTGCACTGATCCCACAAATCGAGCAACACGTGACCGAAGCGGGTGTACATGCCCTGTCGCTCGAAGTGAACATCGGTAATGCCGGAGCAAGAAGCTTCTATGAAAAACACGGCTTTGTTCCTCGTCGACAGTTTTGCATGATGACCAAGGTGATCAAACAGGAAGAGATGCCGCTGAACATTGCGTCTTAACGCTATAAAATTGAGCAACGCTCTGAATGTAGCTCTGAACAAAACGATTTAGCCTCTCAATATGTCGTTGTTACACACGCTATACCTATCCTCCCTATCCCGGCTCACTTAATGGTGGGCCGATACATATCAACAGTTTCCCCCTATCGCCATTGGCTACAGCTTTCAGGTACACTCTCTCCCTCGAGAGCAAACTGGCTCATCCGTTGATCTCCATCAGTAGTAGTGAATATGTATACCCTCCGCCCCTATCAGCAAGACAGCGTCAAAGCGACGATACATTATTTTCGCAAACACAGTACCCCGGCGGTACTTGCCTTGCCGACCGGCGCGGGAAAAAGCCTTGTGGTTGCCGAACTTGCCCGTATAGCCCGCGGCCGTGTACTGGTTCTGACCCACGTCAAAGAGCTGGTCGAGCAGAACCACAGCAAATACGAAAGCTATGGCCTGAAGGCCTCTATTTTCTCGGCCGGGCTAGGACGAAAGGAAACGGATCGCCAGGTTGTCTTCGCTTCGGTCCAGTCGATGGTGAACAGTCTTGATCAATTTGCCAATGAGTTCTCCCTGCTGGTTATTGATGAGTGCCACCGAGTGCCCGATGATGAGAACAGCGCCTACCGGAGAGTGATCAGCCACCTGCAGGCGATTAATCCGGGGATCAAGATCCTTGGCCTAACGGCAACCCCCTACCGCCTCGGCATGGGGTGGATCTACAAATACCACACCCGCGGCCAGGTCCGTACCGAGCAGGATCGCTTCTTCCGAGACTGCATTTTCGAGCTACCTATCCGTTATCTGCTGGATGAGAACTTTCTTACCGAGCCCAAGGTTATGGATATGGCGGTTATGGGCTATGACTTCTCAAGCCTCAAGCCTTCAGCTAACGGCAACTACCGTGAAGCCGATTTAGATAGTGTGATCGAAAAGTCATCCCGTGCAACACCTATGATCATCGAGCAGGTTATCGACTACGCCAAGGATCGCCGTGGCGTGATGATTTTTGCCTCGACAGTGAACCATGCTCAGGAAATCATGGGTTACCTTGCCAGTGAAAATGCCGCTTTGGTGATTGGTGATACTCCGCTCGACGAACGAGACCGGATCATCGAAGCGTTCAAGCGGCAAGAAATCAAATACCTAGTGAATGTCTCGGTGCTGACAACCGGGTTTGACGCCCCCCATGTCGACCTGATTGCTATCTTAAGACCGACAGAATCGATCAGCCTTTACCAACAAATTGTCGGACGTGGCCTGCGTTTGTTTGAAGGAAAAAAAGACTGTCTGATTCTGGAATATGCCGGAAACTGCTACGACCTTTATCAGCCAGAAGTTGGCGATCCCAAACCTAACAGCGATAGTGAAGTGATCATGGTTCCCTGCCCGGCCTGCGGCTTTAAAAATAGCTTCTGGGGAAAACTCGATCCTGCCGGTTTTCTTATCGAGCACTATGGCCGTCGCTGTCAGGGCTACTTTGAAGACGATGATGGCGAGCGCGAGGAATGCGGATATCGCTTCAGGGCCAAATATTGCAAGGAGTGCGGCGCAGACAATGATATCGCTGCCCGACGCTGCCACCTATGCAATGCCGTGATGGTTGATCCCGACAAAAAGCTCCGCGATGCGCTGAAGCTCAAAGACGCCATGATCATGAAGTGTACTGATCTACGCCTGGAACCGGGGAAAAACAAGTTCGACAAACCCCAACTCAAGGTGATTTACACCAGTGACGAAGGCTCCGAAATCAGTGAAGTCTGGCCCTTGGCGACCAAAACCCAGAAAGATAGCTTCCTGAAGAAGTTTATCAACCCGCATCTGGTAGATCGCCATCGCCCTTTTACAGATACGGCTCCGACCAAAGTGGCCAATAATGAACACCGTCTACGCCCGCCGGAAATTATTATAGCCCGAAAAAGCGGTCGTTTCTGGGCAATCCGGGATAAGCTGTTCGATCTGGACCAGTACCAAAAAAGCTAATAAGCAATCATCAAACAATGGCGATATTATCTATATACAAGAAAGACCGCACTTGGCGGTCTTTCTTATTTTGCTAGGAACAACACTCAACTAGAAATTGTAGTCCAGCGTGATACCCCAGTTACGGCCAGGCTGAGTGCGGCTATCGACACCCTGAGTTGACGCTGTAACGCCTTCAAGATCCTGATATTGCCAGTACTTCTCGTCAAAGGCATTGAACAGTCCTGCACGTAACGTCAAATCATTCGCAGGACGGTAGTATGCCGTCAGATCTACCACAGTGTAGCTTGGCGCTTCCACATTCGGATCGCTACCTTCTTCAGGCGCTTCCCAGTCATCGGCAGACTTAGCAGCAACCATAGTCACGCTCAGCTCGCTCCCCCACATCTCGCTTGGTGCGTCGTACCCTAAGCCAACAACCGTTGTAAACGGGGCAATCGTGTTAAGCGTTTCGCCGGATTTTTTATCTTCACCGTCAAGATAGGCTAGAGATAGACGCGCATATGAACCCATCGGTGCACCCAACGCTTCATCTAACCACAAGCTACCTTTGAATTCGGCACCATAGATTTCAGCTTCATCGATATTCTCATTGGTTGTAACATCGATGCCGCCTTCCTCCGTCGTTGTTTCTTTAATAAAGTTGGTGTAGTCGTTGTAGAACGCAGACAGTTCCAGAGCGCCGACACCGTTACTTGCGCGAAGACCAACCTCGTAAGACTTGCTCTCTTCTGGCTTAAGATTAGGGTTTGAGACAATCTTGTAGCCGTGAGATGTATTGTCTTTATCGTAATAAAGCTCATGAATGGTAGGCGCTCGGAACCCTTCACTATATTGGGCATAAGTACTGAAATTGTTGTTCCAATGGTATACCGCACCCAAACGTGAAGTAAGCGAATCGCTGTTATGCTCTTCTAAGCCAGATGAAGCTTCCGGAGTCGCTTTATAATCGTCATAACGAAGACCAGCTGTCACTACCAGTTTATCATTCATGAAGAACATCTGATCCTGGGCGAAAATAGCGCGCTTTTCAGAATCAGATTTTGGCACTTCCGTCGTACCTGGTTTAGACGTCCCGTCATCCAGGAAGTGATCCGTGTATTCCAATTCGAAAGAGTTATCAGATGCCGCAACACCGTAAGTCAGCTCATGACGACTCGCGGCCAGCTGAATTTCTTTTTGTAGCTGCACATCGAACTGAACACTCTCATCGGTACCCGATCTTGCACGCTTACGATTTTGATATCGGCCAGTGTGATCATAACTGTCATGCTCTGATTCACTGTGGCTCCAGTTCAGTTTCCACTCCAACGAATCAAAAGCCACATTACCTGCCAACCATTCGTGCTCAACTCCTAGCCTTACGCGCTCGTCTTTATCATCGGCACGTACATTTGTATAAACAAAGCCAGGCATGAAACCGCCACCGCCATCGTAACCTTCACGAGACAGAATACGACCATCAGCACTTCGGGTGTAGTATTCACCGGTAAAGCCAACACGGTGCTCATCATTGATTTGATAGAAAATCTTGCCCAGCACATTGTGTGAAGCAATATTGAATGGATCAGCAGCACCACGATCCGGGCCTTCAATGTCAGCACCGTCACCGTGAGCTTGCGTTTCATGACCATCGCGATAAGTGTAGATCAGCAATGACTCAAGGTCACCGGTTCTGTTTGCCACCTCTACCGTCGCTTTGTATTCATCGTTGGCGCTGGCATAACCTGTTTTTACGCCAACATGAGTATCATCGCCCGCTTCCAGAAGGTCTTCCGGATTCTTGGTTCTCAATAGCACAGTACCACCAAGCGCATCGCTACCGTATAGGCTCGAGGAAGGGCCTTTATTCACTTCAATCGCCGTCAGTGTATCCACTTCGAACGTATTTGAGTTTTTGCGCATCACATCAGCGCCCGGGTTATAGGAAGAAGGTTGCTCTACACCATCAACCATCACCTTAACCCGGCTACCGCTCATACCACGTATCGTAAAGTCTTCCATGCCAAAACGGCCACGGCCATTCACCGTCACTCCTGGCTCATACTTCAAAGCCTGCTTTACATCAGTTGCCAGATTCTGTTCTATTTCTTCAGACGTCACTTTAGAAACACTTGCCGGCACATTTTTAATACTTTGCTCCGAGCGTGTACCCGAAACAACAACTTCATCAAAAATGGATATTTCTTCTTGTGCCTGAAGTGATGGAGAAAGAGCCAGCACAACTGAACTGGCAATGATATTAAGCTTGTAATTCATAGTCCCTGCTTATAGATAGTATTATCAATTAGAAGACGGGACGGATTGTTACAAACAATAATGAGAATTACTATCATTATCAATGTGATCTAGTTCGCGTTTTCGGCCTTTTGGCGTCTTTGGGTGTAAAAATACGCTTGCAATTTCTTAAATTATTTTAGCTAGTTATATGTCAGATAGATATCAACACCAATATGGATATCTCACTCGATACTGGGCAATTAACGGCTAAAACGGGGAAGGAATGCACAGGCAGCTGCTAATATAGATATTTAAACGACTTTTCACGGATTTATCTTGCTGGATGCACATTCCAATGTTAGTATCCGCGCTCGATTTAGGACATTGAGTAAGGTCGCATTACTCATGTAGTCCGATTTAGTTAACTTAAAGAGTATTTAAGATGAAATTTGAAGCAGTAGTACGTACAGACCTAGGTAAAGGTGCGAGCCGCCGTCTACGTCACGCAGAGCAGTTCCCAGCAATCGTTTACGGTGGCGAAGCAGCTCCGATTGCAATCGCTCTAGAGCACAGCGTAGTTATCAACCAGATGGACAAGCCTGAGTTCTACGAAGGTATCACTCTAGTGATCGACGGCGCAGAAGTTAAGGTTAAGCCACAAGACATCCAGCGTCACGCGTACAAGCCAAAAGTTGAGCACATGGACTTCATCCGCATCTAATTGCGAGTTCATACTCTTCTAAAAAAGCGCCTTTATGGCGCTTTTTTTACATCTGTGGGTTAGGTTGTTTGGCCTTACTCGTCGAATAATGACTGCTGCGGACTTAAATTCTGCTCAGGCGATAATTGCTGATTGTCTGCTTTGCTTCTGCGCATCACCCTTATATAGCGCTGTCGGCATAGCCGCAAAGTATTACGTTGTTGATCTGCCGTCATCTTCTGCCAGTTAAAGCGCTCATCCCGGCTCCGCATACAACCCTTGCAATACCCGCGTTCATTTACCTGGCATACCCCGACACATGGGCTAGGGATTGAGAAAAACTCAAGTTGCTCCATCCTACCCTCCCCGCATCTAATACCTTAATTGATAATATGCAGAAGCCAACACCACGTCCAATCTTGTTTCGCAGAGTGAGAAACTGGGCTGCCAGTCAGGTTAACGCTTTCTGATCAATAGATGAAGTCAGCAGGCATAATGGGTATATGTCAGACAATTTATTATGCTTGATTATTCAAGTATGTTGCCAAGTGTTCCCCTATTCTGTTACTGTTTCCGGGTTATCAGGACCGATAGCTTGAATATTTATTAACGTAGACTGACTATTTCTCTTTGCTACGTATATCAGGAGGGAACCATGGATTTTTTTGTACCATCGGCGTCTAGCCCAGCCCAGGCCGAGTCTGTTTTTTCATCAATTGCCAATCATGTCTCTGCGCCAGCTCAAGCCCAGCGTGTGTTCAAGCTCGAGTGGGAACACGAAGGCAACAGCTGCACTTGCGAGATCGGCAAAACATTACCAGCGGTCTTTCGTACCGATGAAGTTGTGTTGGCTATTTTCGATTGCGGGAATGTATTTAAAATCTGTACACCGAATCGTGGCGCTATCAACTTTGATCCTATCCATGCCGTTAAATCAACCGTGAATAACGTTGAGTTCTTCAACTGATCAAGCCTGATCTTATCCGATCCAAAAAAACGCGCTTTCTAGCGCGTTTTTTTGTCATTGTATTGTGATTTCATCAAGGGACAAATTAAAACAGCCCCATCTGCGGCGCGGTAATGTCATCAAAGTGCTTGCCTATAAACGGTAAGATCCCGTCAGCAACCGGTTTTAACTGCTTCTCAAGGTAATGATTGTAATCAATAGGGCTCTGCCTGAACTCGTGCGGTTCAGCCCCCGCAATGGTAAACACATACTCAATCACCCCCTTATTTTGATACTGCAGAGGACGACCTAATTTGGCATTCATCTCATCAGCCATACGGGCTGCTCGCACCTGCGGCGGGATATTCTTTTGGTATTCGTTTAAGTTTCGTCGCAGCCGTTTGCGATACACCAGCAAGTGATCGTGCTCACCGTCCAGTGTCTTATTGGCATAGTCCCGGACATATTCATCAGCATCCTGATCGTGGAAGACCATATCGTAAAGCGTTTGCTGAAACTCTTGAGCCAGTGGTGTCCAGTCAGTACGCACGGTTTCCAGCCCTTTGAACACCATTTTCTCCTTACCGTTCTCAACCACCAGCCCGGCGTAGCGTTTTTTCGACCCTGTTTCGGCCCCTCTGATCGTCGGCATCAAGAACTTCTGATAATGGGTTTCGTACTCAAGCTCAAGATAGCAATCAAGGTTATACTCATCCCGCAGTCGCTGCTCCCAGGCTGCGTTAATATCAATAACCAACTGTCGGCCAACAGAATCGGCTTCTTCTTGCGTATGGCTTTTTCCTAAATGAACAAAAACGGAATCCGTATCCCCATAGATAACGGTATAGCCCTTCTCTTCAATCATGTCTTTGGTGCACGACAATACTTCATGGCCACGCATGGTGATTGATGATGCCAGCCGATGATCAAAGAAACGGCATCCAGACGATCCCAGCACCCCGTAAAACGAATTCATTATGATCTTAATCGCCTGAGAGAATGCCTTCTCACCGTCACGTTTGGCCTGATCACGCGCCTGCCAGAGGTCCTCGATCATTTTGGGCAGAAAGTGTTTCTCACGATGGAAGCGCCCGCCACGAAAACCAGCAACCGCCTGCCCATCACCCTTGCCTTCTTCAAGCTGAAGACCTTCCACCAGCCCCATAGGATCAATACGGAATGAGCGGATAATAGATGGATACAGGGATTTAAAATCCAGCACTAGTACCGAATTGTATAAACCTGGCTTGGAATCCATGACATAGCCGCCAGGACTGGCAATCCAGTTTTCGCTATCCAGGCTAGGCGCTACATAACCGGCACGGTGTAGTTGAGGAAGATAAAGGTTGGTAAAGGCAGCAACAGAGCCACCGATGCGGTCAAGCTCGACACCCGTCAACCGACTTCGCTCCACCGCAAAATCCAATAAGTGCGTATGCTGAAATATTCGCGAGACCAGCTTACAGTCCTGCAGGTTATATCGGGCAAGGGAAAGCTTGTCATGGCGAAACATCTGATTAATTTCGTCCATGCGATCATGCACATTATGTATCTGCTTTCCTTCGCCCAGCAATTCCTGCGAGACAGACTCCAGCGACCAGGAACGGAAATTAAACGTGGCCGTTTTCAGCGTATCAATACCGTCTAACACCACCCGACCCGGGATGGTAATGAAACCTTGGTTGGGGTTTTGGTTCGACTGGCGCCAATGTGGGGGCTGTTTCCCCCTTCCTATCCGCAGGCTGAGCTTGTTCCATTCAGCACGTTTGAGCAGAAGCCGAAAATCAAAATCAATCACATTCCAGCCAATAACAATATCGGGATCGAACTGGATAAACCAAGATTCCAGGGCAAGCAGCAGATCTTTTTCAGAATCCACCCATTGCACCCAGCTGTTTTCTGCTTCGTCCTCAACTGATGCACCGATCATAATCACACGGCTATCCTGCTCACTATGTAAGCCTACCGAATACAATACGCCCTTCTCAGAGCACTCTATATCCAGAGAAACCGCGGAGAGCTTGGGAATATAGTCAGCTGCTTTCGCTTTTACCTGCTGATACTCAAGGTAGCCTGCTTTCTGCTGGCTGTGGCCGCTAAACGCAATGCCGCCACGAATGAAACGCTCCATCAAAAAGCGATCAGCCAATCGGATATCGGCCTCAAACACCTCAATGCCTTCAGAGCGCAGCAACGTCGTCAATTGCAAGCTATCGCGAACCGTCTGGGCATAACAGGCGTACATTGGTTTGTGCTGAAAGCTTTTTAACGGCAGTTGACGCCAGCTGACCGACATATTTCCAGCACGAAGAATAGTTTCCGCATTGGGCTGATCATGGCTAGTCACAAAACAGACAGGTTTGTCACCTTGGACAATGAGACGACAAGGCCCCTGTTCGGTTTTGACCCATAGCACGATCTCTGTTTGGCCACGTACGTCTCGACTTTGCCTTGTTAGTACAAAGCCCGTTGAATGAGTTTGCAAAAATACCTCAAGCACAACAAATTAGATTACGAGGCAGCGCGAGCCTTCCTCATGAAAGGTTAACCAATTTTACGATCGATACGATCAAATTCAGAGACTATCCACCCACCAAAAGAGTCCATCATAAACAACGAGGCCTTCTTGGGTACCTGCTGGCGACTGGCTAAAATAAACAAGCGTTCTACTTCCAACTCTTTCTCGGGATAATATTTAATAAAAGCCTCGGCACATTGTTCTATAGACAGCGCAAGATTTTGCTCCCGGTGCATCACCAAAGAAAAGCAGCTCCACAGCATTTTCTTACTGATATATTCACAGTAGTCCAAATAATTCTGAACAACCTTGGTCGCCATTATTTTCTTGCGATAGCTGCTCAGCTCATCGCCAATATCTCCGTTCAGCGATTTGGCAATATCCCAGCTAGCTTCAAAAAGTCCAAAACGCGTGGACAAATCATCACCATATAAGCAGATACAGCAATGTTTTAGCCAGAAACCCCAGGTAAATATTGACTCTATAGACAGAACTTCACTGATCTCAACTACTTTCAAATCAACAGCAGGGATAACAGCATGCCGGGAAGCAAGTCGCAAGCGGATAGTGCTCAGCACCGACTGTTCTGACGCATTCAGAGGGCGCTTAACAATGATTGTCAGGTTGAGATCTGATTTTCCGGCGATGGCTTCTCGACGGGCAACACTGCCGAACGCGTAAATACTATGTAGCGGCTCGCCTAATCCAGCCTTGAACTGCTTTACTGCGTCCAGTAATACTGGCGTATAGAAATGTTGAAAAGGCGTATCGCCATCAATTACAGGTAGAGCTCTCGCCACACATTTTTCCTTCAAGGATCTGTCGTATTCAATCTTTCTTCCGCAGGAGTCAACACCTGCAGATGACATTCTATCAAATCATAGCTTTACAGATCGAATAATCTAACTCATTACACAAGTACAAAACAATTCTTAAGCATCATTTGAGAGCGTTAATATGTATGGTTTACTGGGCTTCATGTGACATATAATCGGCACAAATAGAATATACACGCCAATAAAATGACTTAATTCAAGTTATATTAATAAATCTTTAATTCTTATATTCAATCCAACAAAACTCATATATCCTCTCACCCTTCATTTAAACCTTTACTTAGCTATTACCTACCATAATGAAGAAAACCCACATCATTAAGCTGCTATTTTTTACTGCTATTATCGGTGTTTTTTTTAATGTCGCATGGGTAAAATATCAAGCCAATAATCGCTCAGAGGAAACTGTCGCCTACCTGATCGATACTATGGACAAGGTTTTGGAAAATGTTGATAACCAACTAAACTCACTCAGTAATATATATCTGCCATGCAGTGAAGAGAGCCGAGATAAGCTTGAAGAGATGGTGTTTAACTCCAGTGTATTACAAGAAATCACCTACATTGAAAGTGGTAATATTCTGTGCGGTGACAGAAACATCGATACCCAACAACTATTAACCCCCTTACAACTGAATCACATTACCAATAACAGCCAGCAGGTAATTTACCGCTCATTCAGTCAGCGAAGACATATTGACGGCGTTTTTTTCATACTTCCAGTCAATGCGGGTTGGTATAAAGTTCTATTTGATATCAAATACATGAGATTCTGGCTTAAGCAACTGACAGATAAAAGATTTTTGTATGGCTGTATGTTGGATGACCTCAACGAGACGTCATATCACTGCGAGCAGAATCTATCGAGTCCTATTTTGTACTCTATCTCGGCCAATTCTAACAAATACCCCTACTCGGTGGTGACTGGTTACACCAATGATATGCTTGTCGGTGTTTACCTTAATCAACTTCCCTATGCGATTTTAGTAATAATAAGCCTATCTGTAATCATCACATTACTCAGTTATGCATATTTCAACTGGCGATACTCATTACGCAGTGATATTCAGGGTGGTATTAATAGAAAAGAGTTTTTTGCATTTTACCAACCTATCGTTAACGCTCAAACCGGTGAGTGGCAAGGCGCTGAGCTACTGGTTCGATGGCTGCATCCTCACGGTATTATCATCTCGCCTGCCGAGTTTATTCCCGCGGCAGAGCAGTCAGGTCAAATTCAACAAATCACACTTCAGCTTCTTGAAAAAGCCGCTTACGAGAAGATGGTAATTAATGAAATTTCGCCAACATTTTATCTATCAATAAATGTAACGGCATCTATGATTGCCAACAAGAAATACGTTGACTCATTGATAACCATGATAAAACAGCACCCTTCGTTGCAGCATGACATAACGCTAGAGTTTACCGAACGTGAAACCTTCGCCAATGTCGACATTGGTGCACTACTGGCAGGCATGGAAAATCTTCGTAACGTAGGAGTACGCTGGGCACTAGATGATTTTGGTACCGGTTACGCCGGGTTATCGACGCTACAAATGCTCAGTTTCGACACTTTGAAGATAGATCGCACCTTTGTTGCGTCTTCTGTCACAGATGCCGTCACCCACTCTATTCTTGGCAACATCGTTGAAATGGGGCATAAGCTTCAGTGCTCTCTGGTTGCCGAAGGCGTCGAGACTGCAGAACAAGCATCGCATGTTGCACAACTAGGGATCGAGTTCTGCCAAGGGTATTACTTCGATCGGCCGATGCCGTTCGAGGACTTTATCGCCAAGCTTGAGCTTAGTGGGTATAATAGTGCCTCAATCAATACCAGAGATTTATGTAGTTCATGGAAACTTCAAACCTGATTTCTTACGACGACGTTATTGACGCGGCTTACGACATTTTCCTTGAAATGGCTGCCGACAGCCTGGAGCCTGCTGACGTTATTCTATTCACCGCACAATTTGAAGATCGCGGCGCAGCTGAGATCGTCGAGACAAAAGACGACTGGGCAGGCCATGTCGGTTTCGATGTCGATAAAGAAGTTTTCGCCGAGGTTCGCATCGGCCTAGTCAATGAAGAAAACGACGAGCTGGATGATGTGTTTGCTCGCATGCTCGTTAGCCGCGATCCGGAAAACAAGTTCTGCCATATTCTTTGGAAACGAGATTAATCTCACGACACCCCATATATAAAAGGCGGAACATACGTTCCGCCTTTTATTTATCCGCGGTTTCTTATCCGCTATGCCTGCCGTCTCTTACGCCAGAACAGGTGTATCGTGTTGCTGGCTGCGGCGAACCCACAACAGGCTTAGCACAACCAATACTGCCATTACTGTCATCACCGCGCCCAGGCTATACTGGTCTTCTGCTCGCATCAATGATGCTGCCAGAGTTGCCAATCCCGCGCCCAGATTTTGAAGCCCACCCAATACGGCTCCGGCTGTGCCAGCATGATGCGGAAAAGGCTCAATCGCTGCAGTTGTTGCTGCAGGGAATAAGATACCTGCACCAATAAAGTAAACAAAAGCACCGCCAATCAATGAACTGACAGTAACCAGCCCCGCCATACCCGGGATCAAAATAGCCAGCGCACCAGCAACAATGGCAAGCATTCCCAAGTACATAACCCGAGTATTTCCGAGCTGTTTAACCAGTGCCGATGACAACCAAGAGCCAGCCAAATAACCAGGCAGAGGCAATACAAACAGCCAGCTTACTGTCTTCGGATCCAGTTTCAGCACGCTGCCAAGCAATACGCCCGCAGCCGCTTCAAATACTGCAATCCCGGCAAAAGTCGCAATCAGACACAATACATACCCCTGGAAGCGGCGGTTGCCCAGCACATATCGATAGCTCACCAGTACACGTTCAGCGCGACGATTTTCTACCGGTAATGTCTCGGTAAACATGAACATCATTGCCAGAGTCACCAGGGCACCAAATATCAGCAGGAAGGTATAGCTGGCCTGCCAGCCAAGTGCCGAAGACAAATATCCCCCCAGCACTGGCGCGATCAATGGCGAGAAAATAACGCCCATACTTACCAGGCTATTGGCCCGATGCAAATCTGCACCATCATAACAGTCTCGCGTCACAGTCCGCGACATAGCACCACTACAGCCCGTCCCCAGCCCCTGAACAAAGCTGGCAAGCAAAAACAGCTCAAACGATGATGCAAACAAGGCAGCCAGCGTACCCACAAGGAATATACTCATCCCGATGATAATCACCGGCCGACGACCAACCCTGTCCGATAGCGGCCCGTAGAAAAACTGTGACAGGCCGTAAGGGATCAAATATGCCGCCATAACAGCTTGCAGATAAGAGGACTTAACAGCAAAAAAATCAGACATTGCCGGAATAGATGGCACATACATCGTCTGCGTCATCTGACCAACCGCGGTCATAATGATTATTAAAAATAACAATTTTGCCATTTTGGCAGAAGAAGATTGCTGAGCCACAACCTGTCCCTCATCACAGAATAAAATATTGAATACTTGTCGTATATTAAGAAAAACCGCCAAGATGCAGGATAAAAAACCAAGCAATAAATCCTTTCCAAACAATTAACTCATTAAGAAAAATTATTAGATTCAAGCTCTGTTTTTATGAGCGGTGATAGTAATTGGGAAATCACTATCAGGCAAGAAATTACCGTGCTACTCGCACGAAACATTATTATGAAATGGATTAGAAAAAATAATGGATAATTCATCCATATTCTTCAATGGGATTATATAAACAGCAAGTATGGTGCGATGTTAAACCTATGCTGGTGTGGATAACCTGGATTCAATAGCATCAATACACAGTCTTACCAGTAATGGTACCGTGCTATTAAAAGCGTGCGTCGCATAAACAGGAGTAGGTACAAGATAAGTCCCCTGAATCGCTTCTTCCAGACAGCCCGCCTGCTCTCGTTCGCTAAATATAAACTCGGGAATAATCCCCAGCCCGGCACCCGCTTCAATCAATGCCAGCGTTGTCGGCAATGAATCTGCAAACCGGGTTGGGTGCATCATCAAGGTCACAGGCTCTGGCTGTGACTGGTGATAAAGATGATGTACGACATATTTGCCCTGCCAGACATTAGCAACATAATTGCAGTCAGCCATTTTCTCGGACAGATCTTCGCAAAAATCGAGGGTATCACTGAACTGAGCGATATATTGCGGGGAACCACACAGCACATCCCTGAACTGACCGATTCGACGCTGACGATAACTGCTTGATGCTGATTCGCCGACCCTTATCGCAAGATCGATACCGTGCTCAATAATATCAACCCGGCCGTCGTCTGCGACAAGGTGTGGAATAATAGCCGGGTAAACCGACACAAGCTCACCGATGGCCGGGGCCACAATACTCCCCATCAAGGCATGCGGCGCCGTAATGGTTATTGAACCTGTCGGTGTAAGCTGGCTTTCTCTTGCCCCTTCCCACGCTTCCTGGGCCAGTTGATTCATCTGCTGGCACTTCTCGTAAAAAACGGCCCCGGCAGCGGTCAGCGTTTGTCTGCGTGTCGTTCTGTTCAACAGCGTAATACCCAGTTCTTGCTCAAGCACTTTTAAGTGCTGGCTGATCACCGACTTCGACAGGCTCAAATCTTCGGCAGCAGCGCTTATCGAGCCCCGCTCTACCACTTTGGCAAACACAGACATATGGCGAAGGTAGTTCATAGTATTGTTCAGTTTTATCAAACAGTATTTACATATTACTCTGTTTTTCTCCGCCAATATCTAATTTAAGCTTTAATCATCGACTAAATATGAAGCAAAGCAGGAAAAGACGATGACAACTCAGGCTCCGGAAACATTCAAGACTGGCATTGAACTATGGAAAAAGTCTTTCAATCAACAAGATGCAGCTGGATGCGCCGCGCAGTACACCGCAGATGCCGTTATGCATGCTCGCCCGTTTGGCACATTCACTGGTACAGAAGAAATTCGTGGCTTCTGGCAACACATCATAGATTCAGGCTATCAGCAGGTTGAATATCAAAACACAACATGGGAGAAAAAAGACAGCAATTGCTTCATTCTTCGCTCTGAGTGGACAATGAACAAGGCCTTCGGCGTTGTACATGAAGAGCATTGGGTCATACAACCAGATGGCACCGCAAAATTAGCTTACGATGACTTTGAAGTGTTAGGCGAACGCTGATAACACTTCGCAGCTCCATATATTGCTCTCAAGGTAATTGCTTAGCGGCTATTGTTTTAAGGCTATAATCCTCAAGTTTCTTGAGGATTTTTCTCAAAGTGTCTATTGACCACCATGTCTCTAAATGGAAATCATGATTTAAATCAATAGACATTATGAACCTTCACCCATAATAACTCTGGTTTATCAAGCCAATACACACCATTAAGCTGTTCGCTAATTGTACAGCCATGTCACTGATGTAACTGATAAAAATAAATGGAGATATTATGTGGTTTAAATCTAGTGTTATTAGACTGCTACTCTGTAGTGCATTCGTTTTCGCCTCTCACTCTCAGGCAACGGAGCTCGACAAGTTTGATGGCCTTTCCGGAACGGTCAATATTGCTGGCGGTACAGCACACATTCCAGTCATGAAACAAGCAGCAAAATCCATCATGAAGGCAAACCGTGATATAAAAATCACCATAGCCGGTGGAGGTTCCGGGGTCGGAGCCCAGCAAGTCGCAAAAGGGCTCGTCGATATTGGCAACACAGGACGTCCGCTAAAACCCAGCGAAGCTAAGCACGGACTCATCTCCCTCCCCTTTGCGATTGATGGTGTAGCTGCAATTATCAACCCAGTTAACCCAGTCGAAGGCTTAAGCACCCAACAAGTCATTGATATCTTCTCGGGCAAAATCAGCAACTGGAAACAACTCGGGGGCGAAGACCGCGCGATTAACGTCTTTACCCGTGACGAGGCCAGTGGTACCCGTGCTGTTTTTTCGAAAAAACTACTTAACAATATCCCACTGGTCAGCCATGCCAATGTTGTCCCTTCAAACGGTGCAATGAAAACAGCTATCGCCCGTGATCCGGCAGCAATTGGCTATACGAGCGTTGGCTATATCGACCAGACAGTTAAAGCCCCCGATCTAGACAACATCCACCCAAGTAACGAAGCCTGTGCATCTGGCAAATATCCGATCGTTCGAAAGCTGTATATGAACACCAAAGGTGAACCACAAGGTCTCACCAAGGCGTTTATCGATTACATATTCAGCCCTCAGGGCGAATCGTACATTCAGGCTGCTGGCTATATCCCGGTTCGCAGTTAAGCTTCGATGAAAGAAACAATAACAACAGAACGGGTACTCTTGATGCTTGCCATCACGGTAGCCGTTCTGATGATCATGCTGTTTGGTTTCTTAGGCTTTTTTGCCCTGCCAGTATTTTTCAATGCCGGAGATTCGGTTCTTTCCCTTAGCTGGCAACCCGAACAAGGGCAATATGGTATCTTACCAATGGTGCTGGGATCAGGAATGGTTGCCATTCTGGCCCTTATTCTGGCCTTTCCGTTAGCCATTGGCATCACTAGCTTCTGCCTGCTTGAGCGTTATAAAACCGTCTCTGTATGGGTACGAAGAATAGTGAGATTGATGACAGGGATCCCCACCGTCGTCTATGGCCTTGCCGCAGTATTCTTACTCGTTCCGCTGTTAAGGGAGACTTTCCGATACGGCTCGGGATATTGCCTGTTGGCAACGGCAGCAATTGTTACACTGCTTATCTTGCCTGTGATGATCCTGATGCTTGAGTCTCATTGCCGCCCGATGGCGGAACAGCTGCGCCTAAATGCCACGGCCTTGGGGTTTACTGATATCCAAACCATATGGTTTATCATCTTACCCAACTCTACGAAGGCGATGGCCGCAGCTGCTTTGCTTGGTTTCAGCCGAGCCATTGGCGATACACTTCTGCCACTGATGCTGGCAGGTAATGCCCCGCAACTAACAGGCAATGTACTCGATTCCATACGAACCTTAACCGCCCATATCGGATTGGTCTTGGCGACCGAAAACGGCAGCTCTGCCTATAACTCTCTGTTTGCGGCAGGGTTACTGTTGCTCTTAATCAGCACAGCAGTCACTGTATTGATCAGAAGGTTAGAACTTTCACACAATAAAACCGCTACCAAGGAGCAGCTATGAAGGCACGTCTGTTCCATCTATGGTGTTTGTGCTCTACGGTTGGATTACTTATCTGCCTAACTATATTGCTTGGATTTATCGTTACCCGCGGCACATCGGCCTTTGATCTCACTCTCTTTTTTGGTGATACCGACCCACTGAAGGGTATCTTCGGCATTGAACCTATATGGGACGGCATATGGCCTGCCTGCGTAGGAACACTGACAGTTGTCACCTTCGCACTATCACTTGCTTTGCTCCCAGGAGTCGCGACAGGGATATGGCTCGCGATAAGTCCGGCAACTCGATTCAGCCGGGTATTAGCTTTTGGCATTGATATCCTGGCCGGTATCCCTTCCATTTTGATGGGCTTGTTCGGTTTTACATTAATCCTGTTTCTGCGAAATTGGTTGATCCCTTCTGCTAACACCTGCTTAGTCCTGTCAGCATTAAGCCTGGCAATCCTTATCATTCCCTATTTGGCTGTCGCTACCCGCACGGCTTTACTTGCACTTCCTCCTTCGCTCGAACTTACCGCCCTGTCACTCGGAATGACACATTGGCAAGCTTTACGCTCGGTATTGCTCCCACAAGCAGCCAAGGGAATATCTGGTGGCATTATGCTTGCCGCAGGTAGAGCCGCTGAAGATACAGCCGTGATAATGCTAACAGGCGTAGTCGCAAATGCAGGCTTACCCGGAGGCATATTCGATCGCTATGAAGCACTGCCCTTTACTATTTTTTATTACAGTGCTCAGTACCAAAGTGACACCGAACTACAAATGGCCTTTGGTGCGGCTCTCACACTACTGTGCCTTACTGCCACCATTTTTTCTGTTGCTAGTTTTTTGATTCGTACCACTTCACGGCGGCAATAACATGAACTTGACTCTACCCCCTTCAATGGCTGGAAAAATAACTGACCTCAGCATCTACTTTGACAAACAGCCAATCATTTCTAATCTCAGTATTAGTCTGAAAAAAAACCAAATCCATGTACTGACAGGAACATCAGGTTCTGGAAAAACAACCCTGCTAAGAGCACTAAACCGCCTGAATGACTGCTTCAATAATAGCTATACCAAAGGCCAGATCACGCTGTCGCTAGACGGAGAATCCCTGGCTGTAAATGCGCTGAAAACACACCAGCTACCAAATCTACGCCGAAAAGTTGGTATGGTCTTCCAGCACCCTCAATTGTTGCCAGGAACTGTCATTGATAATTTGTTGTTGCCACTAAAGGTTGTCAATCACGTTTCAGGGGAGCACGCTCATGCCCAGGCAATTTCGGCACTGCAACAAGCCGCTCTTTGGGATGATGTAAAAGATCGACTTTCGAGGCCGGCAAATACGTTGTCCGGAGGACAACAGCAGCGCCTATGTCTAGCTCGCACTCTTGCCCTCGAGCCTGAAATGTTACTGCTTGATGAGCCAACAGCATCGCTAGACCCTGATACGACAGATCAAATTGAAGCACTGATCCGTCAGCTAGCCGCCCAATATACGATAGTAATGGTTTCGCATTCCGCGCAACAAACGCAGAAGTTGGCGGATAAAGTAATTCACCTTGAGCAAGGCAGATGTGTTTGATTTACGAGGGAAATAAAACGAAGAATGAAAGATCTCTTGATCACAGAAGTGATCAAGAGACAAAGAAGACTCTAATCAGTCGAAGTTAAAGCGGTGCTTACCACGGCTGGCTTTTGTTCTCAGGTAGCTCTCATTACCGTCTTTTACATGGGCCTTGGTACCGACCACTTCTGAGATAGTAATACCCAGAGCTTCGAGCTCATTAATTTTCTTCGGATTATTAGTGATCAGGCGAATATCGGTAATATCCAACGCCTTAAGCATCAGTGCCGCTTCGGTGAAGTCACGCAAGTCATCACCAAAACCAAGGTGATTGTTGGCTTCATAAGTATTCATGCCCTGGCTTTGCAGCTCGTAAGCATCAATTTTATTGTACAAACCAATACCGCGCCCTTCCTGACGCAGGTACAGCAATACGCCACCCTGCTCGCCCATTTTGTTCAGTGTTTCGTCTAGCTGTTCACCACAATCACAGCGCGAAGAGTGGAAAACGTCGCCCGTCAGGCACTCGGAATGCATTCGAACCAGCGGAGGTGAAGATTGTTTATCAGCGTCCTGAAAAATCAGGGCAACATGTTCTTTACCTGACTCAAGTCCGTTAAAAGAAAGTAGATCGGCTTCGATATCACTGTTCAAGCCGACTTTGAAAGGCACTCGCGCCCGTACATTAACCATGTTGTTCCTAAGTACTTCTGAATTGCCATTACGGGAATAAAAGCCACAAATAGTTCGCTATCACCGAACCGTATCGGGCATGGGTATTATACCTATACCCCATAAAAGCAGATAACCTTACTTTATACCCAACTACCATAATACTCTGATATTAAAGTACTTGTATGGAATTTGAGCATTCCTCTTTATTGCTTAGATGATATCTAAAATAATTACACTAAAACAGCACTTCTTGTCACAGCAGTAATCATAGCGACACTATTAGTATGGCCGTTACCGAGAAGTTAAATGTTATATTATAACATTTACGGGTGCTTCTCATTATGCATGATGTGGCAACAACTGAAAAAGGAGTTAATTTAGCCCGTAGTGACGTTCAAGCCTGGCATGTAAAAACAGACAGGAAGAAAGAAGCGTAAAGCAGATCACCACTCCCATAATGATGGTCATTCGTTGCCAGTCATCACCCATCATCATTCTGGTCATCAACATCTGATACGTGATTTGCATCCATGTTAATGAAGCCACAACCAGGCTAACTTGCATTAAGCGTGCAACAAAGGCGCTCTTGACAACTAATAGCAACGGAAAGGACACCAGAGCGGCAAACACATATAAGTTCCCCATTCGCAAAAAATGTGCAGCCAATAACCAGAAACTAAGCACTACCGGGAGCAGTAGGCCAACAAGACTGAAAGTACCTGCTGAGTTTTTCATTTTTCTATCCCAGACATTAAAGTTGCAATATATATACAACTTTAATATCAAAAAAGCCAGTTAGACAAATGCGGCAGCATTTGTAACTATTGGTTACTTATTATATCACTGCGCATTGCCGCGCTGTTCTAGCTCATCAGCAAGCAAAATAAGCCTGTCCAGAATACGTTCACCGTCAGATCGCAAACCATTATGCTCGTATTCATTGGTCATCCATGCCTTCGCCTTGCCCAGCTGGGCTAACGTCTCTCGGCTATAGTCAAACTCTACGTACATATCTTCGACGTACACCGCAGCCGCAACAGGAACCGTATTACGTGACAACTGCTCCTGATCGTATAGCACCGGCCAGTCTGATTTATCGGCGAGTTGATCCGCAGCAGCTTTGAGCGGTTTTAATGTTTCCAGTTGATCAAACATCCACGGGTAGACCATTTCACCGGTAAAGCACAAATCCTTACCCGATTCATACTGACACTGCGGGTACTCGGAACGTACTCGGTGGGCCGACCACTGTGAGGCTGTGTTCTGACAATAAATCGCCTCATGCAAAATTGCGTAAATTGGATTAGTCAGATAAGACTGCTCTGCCAGCATTGCATTAAGGAAACTATAACTTAACTGAAGAGCCCCATCGACCTCGACAAAGGCTTCTTCCAGCAAGTAATACATTGCCGCATTTACTCCACTTCGGCCTAGATTGATACCGATTAACTGAAATTGCTCAACCGTAAATATCTGGCCGTTGGGTAACCGTACATCATTGGCAAGTAGATGATCAGCAATCCGATTACACATTTGCTGGGCTTGGGGAAACGCATCGAAAAACGCCTTATTCTTATCCAGCACCCGTTTGTATGTTGCGCGATACACCTCATCGGCATGACGCGTCAATGACGGGATCCCGCCGGTAATATAGGCTCTCGACAGGCTATCGGGATAACAAGACAAATAATGCAAGGTACAGAAGCCGCCGAAACTTTGCCCCAGCAAGGCCCATTGTTCGATACCCAGCTGCTCACGAATGGCTTCAGCATCGCGGACAATATTGTCAGCCCTAAACTGAGACAAATACTCAACCTGATCACTGACTGATTGACCGACCAGAGTTTGTGCGCTGATAACCTGGCTGTTGCCTGTTCCACGCTGATCCAGCAGCAGCACCCGATATTGCTGTAATGCACGCTTTAGCCAACCACTGTTGGCATCGGGACGAGGAGACGGAAAACCTGGGCCGCCCTGCAAATAAACAAGCCATGGCAGTGTCGCATCACGGCTCTCTTTCAAAACGACTTCACGAGCAAAGACCGTTATCGTTTCTCCATCCTTGTTGGCATAGTCAAGCGGCAAAGCAAACTGATGCTGGCGGCATAACATATTGTCGACATAAAAAGCTGACTCCACTCTTTTCCCCTTTTATTCATATGTTCTATTTTATTTCTATGTGCCTGATTGTATAGCAAGAATACTAGCTATTGAAAACAGGGAATAAATTATCGACGGCTTAAACGACAATGCCCGGCGTTTGCCGGGCATTCATCTAATAATCCGTGGTAAAAGCGCCTACCTAAGCATTTTTGGCTGCCACTGAGCGCGCCAAAATAGCCAAGGTTGTCCCGTTATGTAACAAGGCACTCGCCGTCGGGCTAAGCATACCCAACGCAGCAGCTAACATAATGCCGCTGTTAACGTATTCTGCCAGCTTAATATTGCTGTTAACTAACGACATAGCAACCTGTGCCAGTTGTCTTGACTCGGCAACACCGTATAGCTCGTCTCTCAGCAGTACAACATCCGCGGCCTGTCTGGCCAGTTCTGTGCCTTTGCACATCGCCACACCGACATCGGCTTTCGTCAGCGCCGGAGCATCATTGACACCGTCACCAACAAACATCACGGTACGACCGGATTGGCGCAGCTCCTCGACAATTTTCGATTTGCTCGACGGAGTAGCCTCAGCGTAGACCTTGTCCAGCTTAAGCTCATCCCCCAGCATCTGCGCCTTGAAGGCACGATCCCCGGATATCATAACGAGCTCGCGTATTCCCGAATCACGAAGCACCTGAAGCGTCTGCGTTACATCGTCACGTAAATGATCTCGGAGGCCAATCAGGCCTATCAACTTATGCTGATGCGAGATATAGATCAGGTGGCGCCCTTGTTCCTCAAGATCACGAATAGTTGCTTCGAACGGTGTAAAATCAACTTCTTCATGTACTTCCAGGAAATGGCGGCTTCCCATCACCAGACAGTGCTCATTGAGCGTGCTGCGAAGGCCATGGGCAATTACGTACTCTACTTCACCATGATCAATATGCGGCAACTCATTATGCTTCGCCGCATTTACCACAGCCTGGGATAACGGGTGACTACTGTGCTCTTCTACCGATGCCGCGATGGCCAGCAGATCCCTGGCGCTATTATCACTGCAGAGCGGGACCACATCGGTCACTTCCATATCGCCGTAAGTCAATGTTCCGGTCTTATCAAAGACACAGGTATCCACTTTCACTAGCTTCTCGATGGCACTGCCGCCCTTAAGCAGAATACCGTTCTGCGCAGCCCGATACATTATCGACTTAAAAGTAACTGGCGTACTGAGTTTTAGCGCGCAGGAATAATCGACCAAAAAGACCGAGGCAAGACGATTGACGTCCTGAGTCAGCGCAAACACAGCGGCACCGATCCCCAGAGTGATTTTGACACGGCGATCCGCCATGTCCTGAGTCACCTGTTGGATCTCACTTTTCTCGCTCAGCGATTCATAAATCAGCTTGGCAATTTTAGCTGTGGTTGCTTCACTGCCGACTTTCTCTACCCGTACCTTGATCGAGCCTTCATGGACAGTCGTCCCTGAATACACCACGGCATCAGGCTCACGACGGACAGGTACGCTTTCACCCGTTAGCGTCGACTGATTGATCAGTGCAGCGCCGGATTCAATCGTACCGTCAATCGGAATTGCGTTGCCGGGCATCAATTCAATCAAATCGCCGGCCACCAGCTCGGAGGAGTTACACTGCGTCTTACCATCGGTATCAATGCGCCACACCAGACATTCCTGTGGCCTCATTAACTCTGCCAGCAGCTGATCGCTGCTTCGGCTGGTACGCTGCTCCATGTATTCACCCAGGCTGATCAGGCTCTGGGTCATCATTGCGGTACGGTAATCACCCCGCCAGGCGGACAAACCAACAGCAACCGCGTCAAGGACTTCGACTGAAACACGCTTATTTCTAAGCTCGTCGATCCCTTCAAATAACGTTGGTGCAATCAAGCTCGCAGTAGCAAGTGCGCCCCAACGTTTGGGTAGCATTGCAGCAGACAGTGTGCCGATAACATTCATCGCCACATCACCGCGGGTGTATTCATGCTCAGAATCGGCAGCTTCTGCTTCATTGAGATCTAGCGCCGATAGACGCGCCTTGATGGTTTTGCAGTCCAGTAGCTGCGTCTCATACGAAATAACCACCGAGCAGGCATGCTCGTTAACCCGAACCTCGCGCACCCCCTGAATGGCCATCAGGCTTTGCTTGATCCAGTCACCGATATCCCGATACGCTTTTAGCGCAGGAACTTTGAATCGGATCCGCCCAGGAAGATGATGTCGAACTTGCAGTCCAATCATTCCTCACCCTTGTGAAGATTGCGGTAGTATTCAAGCTCGGCCTGTGTATCTTCCAGGCGCTCTTTTAGCTCTTCGACTTCACCACGAACCGCTGACCATGCCTTCTCACCTGTCGCAGCGACACCTTGCTGAAATTTCTTGTTGGTAAGCAGGTACGCAACCGCGGCACCAGCAGCCACACCCATAACGAAGTGAGTCTTGGTGTTTTGCTTCTTATATGTTGGCTCAGTAGCAGGCTGTTGTTGACCACCGTAGTACGGGTAGCCATAGTAAGGATTGTATGGGTTATTATTGCTCATTTTGTTTCTTTTCCGCATATTGTTCCATCATGTACAAACCGGCTGCCCCTGCACTGAGTACAGTAAGCATTGAAAGTACCGGTCTGCCTGCCATTTTTTCAGCGATGTATGTCGTCGCCCCACTTGCCAGGCCAGTTTTGAGCGAATCTTTGGCGACAGTCGATACCAGCTGATTGGTATCGATCTCACCGGACTGATGCGCCTTCCACTGATTGGCCGCGGACGCCGTGCCACCAAGAATGGCACCGACCAACATGGCTCGACTTGCTGGGTTTAGTTTGTCAGATGAATTGCTCATAGATTTTTACTTTTCAAAATCGTCGTGCGCAGGAAATTCATCATCATAATCAGTTCCTTGGGCAGATGCCTTTTCGTGGCTATGACGCTCAACTGACTCTCTGAAACCTTCTTTGCCCGCTTCATAAGTATCGCGGAAAATTTCTCCGCCTGTAGATACATTCTCCTTAACGGAAGAAGCTGTCTGGGTTGCGGTATCTTTTACCGATGCACCACCGCTTTTCAGCATATCGCCAGCGTTAGATACCATTCCCATCAGGCCCTTACGGACATTTTCGTTGCTTAGGATTAGTGCAGCTGCGGCACCAACCATTGCGCCTTTCCAAAACTCTTTATCATTCATACCCATAGTTCCTAATATCTGCTTAAACATCCCGGCTTCTTCACCGAGGGCACCTTCGAGCATTGCCTGGGCCTGCTCGAACATTGGATCGTTTTCCTCTGACGCTTGTTGCTCGGTCTGAGGTGGTACCATTCCCGGGTGCATATAACCGGCATGAGGCGGTGGAGCCATTCCCGGATGCATCTGGCCTGGATTCATGTAGCCAGGATGCACATGTCCTGCTTGTGGGGGCGGTACCATCCCTGGATGCATTTGGCCAGGATGCATGTGACCCGGATGTACATTTCCATGAGGATGAGCATGGGGATGCATCATTCCTGGATGTCCGTGGTAGTACGGGTGCATCATATGGGGCGGATAACCGTAATAACCCGGTGGTGGCACTTGCTGGGCCCACTCCGGCGGCTCACCGTATTGGCCATAAGGGTTGTCAGGCTGCCCCTGGTTCTCTTCATTACTCATGATTCGCTCCGTCTATTTCTAAACAAGCACCAAGTGCATAACAAGCTCGCTCTGCATCTTGTTCGGATTGTGAAAACAATGCGTCTATCAAGTGTGGCTTGACGATGGAAGCGTCATACTCAATGAGCAAACTGCCAGTCGCATTATTCAGTTTGTAATTTTTAAACGCCGGTATATTCTGCAGTGCACGTTCAATCTCTGAACTGTTGAATGTGGCAAGGTGGGCCAAGATGCCCAGCTTGTACTTCAGTCTCACTCGTCCAGGAATATGGTGCCCAACTGTCACCCAGCGTCTTAGCTTCAAAGCTGTATCTATATGTTTTTTCATAAGCGGATTATATATATAAAACTATAAATTCAATCACTTAAGGTTAGCCTGAAGTTATTTATTCGCTTTTTCTTTGCGCTCCGTCAATTGGAGTGATAATGTTGCGAATGAAAATGATTTCTATCTACATAATCATCTTGATTGGCACTTTTTATGAACACGTATATTCACAAAACAAATCAACGTTTACGGGTGCGCTCAGACTTCATTCGCCAAAACCCAAAAGCCGTCAAAGAACTAATTGCTGATTTACAACAAATTGATGCCATAGGTGCAATCAAGCATAAGCGCTATGCCGGTTCGGTTGCGATTAGCTTCGACGACAAAGAACTAGATTGCGAGAGCTTGCTCGAGATATTAGATAGTCATGGCTGGACCCGTGCTTCAAGCAGACCCACGTTTATTGAAAACGCAGTAACAAATGGGACAAAGACCTTTGCAAGGGGGATGGCGGTAATGGCGCTAAAACGCCTGGTTGGCCCGTCAGTCAGTCGGGTAATAATGAGCCTGTAGAAATTTGCGGATAAAGACGCTAAACACGAATATTAAACTTCTTTGCTGCACACTTACAGATACCGTTATTGAGTGCCGGGCAGCGCTTGCAAGCCGGTGATTTAAGCGGAACGCGTACCAATGATTGCTTCGCATTCGAAGAGCTCGGCAATTTTATCGCGGAACGGAATGAGGGCGAGGAAGATGCAGAGAATTGAAGCTCGCCGCCTTCACGAAACCATGACAAAACCGGATTTAACGGGGTTGCTAGCTCAGAGACAGCATTGAGCATCGCCTGCTGCGAAATATCTTTTACCTCTCGCCTGACTTCCTCATCAACCCCGGCGACGGACGCTGCTGCCTTGCCAAGCTGCTTTAGCTGCTCTGCCGAACGGTTGGGCACTTTCTCTACTTTCTTCTTCAGTTTTTTCAGTGCTTTTTTGGCATTCACGGCAATAACTTCTTTCTACATTTGTTAGCCGCTAAGCTATCAAAATACCAAGGAAAAATAAATATTTACCCCAACTGAACATCCTGACTATGCAGTGTCACAATCGCTTCATCCAACACAGGCTGAGACACTTTGTTGGTAGACCGGCGCAGATAGACCCCATACATATCGATAACGGGGTAAATTAGGTGCGGAAATAAGCAGCCACATCTTTTTTACACAACTTCAATTGTTATTTCTTGTAAAAGCTCTAAAATTGCACGGTTTACTTTTTCTGTCCTGATCTTGAGCCCAGCTCTCAGGCAGATTTTTTAATTCAGTCTTGCAGCCTCCGGTGCTGCAGTCGACGCAGTGAAGGAAACAACATGATTCAAGTAGTAGGGCACAAAAACCCTGATAGCGACAGCATCTGTTCAGCACTAGTAGGCGCAGAGCTTCTTAAAGCACGTGGTTTGGAAGCAAAAGCGGTTCGTCAAGGTGAACTAAACCGCGAAACTCAGCACATTCTGGAACAAGCTGGTGTTGAACAACCAGAAATGTGTACCGGTGTTGCGGGTGAAAAAGTTTGGCTTGTTGACTACACCGATCTGGCACAGGCACCTGACGATATTGCTGACGCAGAAATCCTGGGGATTGTTGACCACCACCGTCTGGGTGACGTGATGACAACAAACCCGCTTGAAGCTTGGATCTGGCCTGTTGGTTGTACTTGTACCATCATGTTCAACCTGTTCAAGATGGAAAACACTGAAATCACTCGCCCACTGGCTATCCTTATGATGTCAGCAATCCTGAGTGACACAGTAGGCTTTGCATCTCCAACTTGTACTCAAAAAGACAAGGATGCGGTAGCTGAACTGGCTCAACTTGCAGATGTACAAGATCTAGATGCATTCATCAAAGATCTGCTGATCGCTAAAACTGACATCGCGGGCCTTTCTGCTGCCGAGTTGGTAGAAAAAGATCTTAAAGCTTACCCATTCAACGACCGTAACGTCGTTGTAGGTCAGATTGAACTTGCGACTCTTGAGCAAGTAGACAGCATGATCAGCGATCTTGAAGCTGATCTTCAGCGTCGCTGCGACGAAGATGGCCTGGCAATGGCTGCCCTTATGCTGACTGACATCACCACCAGCACTACACGTCTGCTTTACAAGGGCGAGTGGAATGCAACGCTTGATCAGTTCGCTGACAACGGCATGCTGATGATGGAAAACACGCTAAGCCGCAAGAAGCAGGGTTGGCCGTGGCTACAGAAGGTTCTTGCTTAATTGCAACCTTGCTGAACAACAAAAAAGGAACGCCACGGCGTTCCTTTTTTGATCGAACTAATACCAATCTACATAAGTATTTGATCATTCTTGCTGGTTAAAATCACTTTTAACTGCGTTATGAATTTTGTAATTAGAGTAACTAGTTAGCTGCAATTCATGCCTTGTTCTAAGTAATTTTTCCTGCGCAACTATCTGAACAACTACTTATCCAGATTAGTATAAAGCATGAATCCGCTCAGCATTTGTGCTTGGGGGTCAAGGTCGTCGTTTCATTGAGTATGTCGGCAAAATGATCAACAAAATACCGTCCCACCACCTTACCTTCTCGGTAGTCGACTTCAAGGTCGTCTTTATCACTCAATAATGCCCGGCTGCGTAATGCTTTTTCCGGGGCTATCTGGATAACTTTCAGGCCATCTGGCGGATTAAGCAAAAAACCATTAAGTTCATCATAAGAGCGGTAGTAACGGTTAAGCATCTCTATGATTTCTGCACTTTTACCTTTTCCGGTAATTGATAAGAATCGCTCTATATTGTCTGCTGACAATAATCGCCAATTACTGTTTCGAGGTGTAATGATTTGGCTGCTGTCATCGCCGGCTTCAATCGATTCATTGCCTGGATCATCATCCGGTTTGTCATTCCACAACTTCCACTGTTCAAGCCGCTGGGTAAGATCACTTCTGATAGCTTTGACCCGATCAATCGACTGGTTCAGGCTAAGCCTGTCAATATAATCAGGCAGCACAGTTTCAATCTTTTCCCGCCAATCATTAAAGGGACTAGTCTCTCCCTCCGGCAGCTGTACCGGCTCAGTCCGGACCACCACCACCAAATCAGCGCCCCGTTGCCAAGCCTCTTTGACGGGTACAGCCGCACTTACCCCACCATCTACCCATTCAAGATCACGTAAATTTACAGGCTGATTATAGATAACCGGAATGGCACAAGATGCACGCAGCACTTCACACCAGTCACTTTTGAACATTGGCAGGTAGATATCCTGAAGCGTATCTTTGCGCGTTGCACAAGCCAACGCGAGTCGATGGCTGAGTACTTGCCGGGCGGTCTTTACATCAAGCTGCAACGAACCACCAGGCGCAACTGTTTCCAATGCCCAGTCCAGATTCATCGGCTTTTGCTTACTCAGATATTTATATAAGTTGAAGAACTCATTGTCAGTGGTGTAATCGACAATAAACTGATAGCCAAACTTGTGTTGACGGCTTATAAACGAGGAAAGATTCAACGCACCAGCAGAAGTGCCGACATAAAGTTCAAACGGGTCAAACTCAGCTTCCAGAAAGGCGTCAAAGACCCCAGCGGTAAATATACCCCGCTGCCCACCTCCCTGAACGACTAAGGCAATCCTTTTCTTCCTGGCTCCCGAAAGCTGCGAGGAAAAAGTGTTAACAAGTTGTAGATCGGAATCACTTAAACTAAACGGCAGATGATTCACCATAATCTCCCCACATCAAAGAATACGAGAATTTACTGTCGACAGTGTACTATCCTTAGTTTAACCGAAACGGAATATCACTCTTAAAATAGCTAATTTATTAACCTGTTACGCAGTAATTGAGACAATGCCGAAGCTCAACAACACTGTCATCACTACTGCAACAGTACAAAGCGCTAGCTTTAGGTCAGTATCCATAATTATATCCCCATTATCTATAATGTTTTAACATAGTTTTAACTCTAGTTTAGGGTGAGTTCAAGCTTATGACTAATTAAAAAGCATCATTTTCAGATTACTGTCACAATAAGTTATATGTTGAATCAGAGGAATAGAGTCAAAAAATGAAGCTATCAATAATTGCAACTCTCATTGGCGCAGTATTTGCATCCTTCGTTTCAAACTCAGCTTTCGCTGAAAATACCATTTACCTTACTCCCTATATCGGCTATAGCTTCTCAAACCAGATCACTGACGAAAACGGTATCGAGATCCGGCCTGAAAGTGATCCCCACGCTGCAATCGCAATTGAAACCGATATGGATCTCGGGCGTGTCGGATTATTCGTCAGCCACCAGCCTAATGAATACAGAGATATCGAGGGTGACGGTTCATTTACATATGTACACCTTCAAAGCAGCCTTCGCTTTGACGCATTGACTCACTGGGACTCTTTCTTCGGCGCCAGCCTCGGCGCGACTATCGTTGATGCCGAATGGTCAAAGGACGATCTGCTGTTCTCTGCTGGCCTCCTGGGTGGCCTCGAATACCACATCAACAACAACACACGACTTGTTTTTGAGGCCCGGTGGCTTGCCAACCTTATAGACGGTGATACTTCTGCTATCTGCCAGCTGCCTACGGGGTCGCAAACCTGCCTAATCAGTATTGATTCGGAATGGCTTAGCCAGCTTCAAACAAATGTTGGTGTTACTATTTCTTTCTGAGTATTTGTTCTAAAGGCCGGATTATCTGGCCTTATAGAACCAGACAACCTGTAAGCGCTGTATTTTGATGATTTATCAGTCAATATCGGCAGCCAGGAAAAATAATATTTCACCCTACCCAACCTTCTAAATGCAGTTATTTCCTCTGCCTACCTATGATAGTGCAGTAATCTTTGCGCGGCGCATCGCAGTTTGAACAAAAGTTAACACTAAGGTATCACGCAGTTAACAAACCTACAGTCTATTGCTTTACATATTTTCTATGGTTAATCTCAAGTTATTAACGTGGTCTTTCAATCCAGATCCCACGTTTCAGGAAGTAAAAATCTAGAATAATTCACTTTAATTTACTTGTTTCATAGAGTATTGCAGTACATAAGGAGATGTTTATGAAACGCGAACAATGGGGCTCTCGTGCAGGGTTTATCCTTGCAGCAGTAGGGTCTGCTATCGGCCTTGGGAACATTTGGCGTTTCCCCTATATGGCATACGAGAACGGCGGCGGCGCATTTTTTATTCCTTACCTTTTCGCCATGTTAACTGCCGGTATTCCATTTATGATTATGGAATTCAGTCTTGGTCATAAGCTTCGTGGTGCTGCACCCCGTGCCTTTTCTAAAATGGGCGGCAAGCTAGAGTGGCTTGGATGGTTCCAGGTGTTTATTGCCGCGATTATCGCTGTTTATTACGTTGCGGTTATCGGTTGGGCAATTTCTTACCTAAGCTTTTCCTTCAACCAGAGCTGGGGAAGCGATACCAATGCCTTCTTCTTCGGCGAATATCTAAAGCTGGGTGACAACTCACCGAGCAAGCTGGGTAGCCTACAGATCCACATTGCAATTCCTATGGCAATTGCGTGGGCAATTACATTTGCAGCCATCTTTACCGGTGTAAAAGGCGGTATCGAGCGTGCAAGCAAGATCATGATGCCGTTGCTCTTCTTGATGGTTATCGGCTTGATTACCCGTATCGTCTTTTTGCCTGGTGCTCTAGATGGTCTTAACTATCTATTCCAGCCTGACTTTAGCAAGATCCTGGATGCCAAGGTCTGGTCTGCAGCCTACGGCCAAATCTTCTTCACCCTGAGTGTCGGGTTTGCCATCATGATTGCATACTCTAGCTATCTGCCTGAAAAATCAGATATCAACAACAATGCCTTCATGACAGTTTTAATCAACTGTGGCTTCTCTATCACTGCAGGTGTTCTGATTTTCGGTGTACTTGGTTACATGGCACAAGAGCAGGCGAAACCGCTAACTGAAGTGGTCTCAGCAGGGGTTGGTCTGGCATTTGTCACCATTCCGGCAGCTATCAACCTGTTACCGGCTCCGTATATCCTTGGTCCACTGTTCTTCCTGGCGCTGGTTGTTGCAGGCTTGAGCTCTCATATCTCGATTATCGAGGCTGTCACCTCTGCCATCATTGACAAACTGAACTGGTCACGCAAAAAAGCCGCTTCTATTGTCTGTGGTACCGGCTTCGTAGTATCAATGGCTTTCGCTACCAACGGTGGCTTACTGCTACTAGACTTGGTCGATTACTTCATCAACAACGTAGCACTGCTAACAAGTTGTCTGATTGAACTAGCGGTTATTGGTTGGCTGTTCAAGGTTGCCGATGTTCGAAGCTATGTGAACAACATCTCCGAGTTTAGCATCGGCAAATGGTTCGAGGTATGTATCCGCTTCCTGAGCCCTGCAATGCTGGCGGTTATTTTGGCAACGAACCTTGTCAACACATTCAACGACGGATATGGCGGCTATGCGATGTCTGATCTACTAGTACTGGGCTGGGGACTGGTGGCAGCAATGTTTGTTGTTGCGGTCATTATCAACCTGGCATCTAAACCACAATCTCATCAGGAGGCATAACTATGACATTCGGTGCAATCATCATGATGTTATTTGGTTTGGGCACCACATGGGGCGGAGCAGCATATTGCATCTCTGTAGCCATGAGAAAACAAAACCAGTAACAGTATTCGCTTGATACAAATTTTATAGAGGCTCTTCGGAGCCTCTTATATTTACCTGACTACCCTACCCTTTAACCGCCGCTTATTGTTAAACATCTCAGTACAGATCCGAGACAAAAACTTTGCTAGCTGTGATTCATTCCCGTAAAGAATCCTTTTCCTTATCTCTATCATATCGTTACAATTGCACCCACAAGCAAATATAATTAACAAAGTCGCACTCAAGGAAAGGCAATGAAGCTACCTGCTATTTTACTCTCTCTCGCTCTACTCCCGTCGTCTGTGCTAGCGGCATCTACCAGTTGTGAAAGTGACAAGTACCATCAGTATGTCGATGCTTCCCTATCGTGGTATCAGAGCCTGGTTGAACTGGCCGTGAAGAAAGATCAAAACCTTGAAGAGGTCGGTAAATGGTTCCTGGAAGGTCGCAAACACCATTTTGAATTAAACAGAGAAGCCGTTGACTGGTATCTGGAGAACGACAAACAGCAGCTGGATCTGGAACAACCCATCGAAGGCTGGCTAAAACTAACCCAGCAAGATGTTAAGAACCTTGCCCAACAAGATAATGAACTCGGCCGTTTTGCCAAGAAATCTTTCGATGATCGTCAAAGCAAGCCACACCCAAAAAACTATGAGCTACGCAGTGCATTTGCTGATTTGCTGACTCATCCGGGCAACATCGACAAACCGCTAAATGCTTACAATGAAAAAATGACGACCATTGCTGCCATTGAATGTAAGTAACCCTCTGCGCAAATCACCGGGAGTTTGTCCTCTTCCCGGTGATACTCTCATCGCCTTTTGAAAATATCGTAGCATACGATTCCTAGTAGCAAATTTGTGATTTGACCTTTCAATGACATAGCGTATTCTAGATTGGCGTATAAGTGACTTTTTATTAATAAAGTCATAACCTTAAATATCTTATGGCTTTGCAAGGAGCAATAAATGAAGCCTATAAAACTCTGCCTCGTTGCCGGTTTTGTCTCAACATCAGTCTTAGCCAATCAAGGACCGCCACAATGGTCACCCGGTTTTGGTGGTGACATTTCGATACTGGCAGGCTACACCAATACCACATCGCAATTTAATACGGACAATAATGTCACGGCAGATCTGGACAACAACGGTGAGTCACAGAGTGATAGCTTCGTTAGCCCGCTTGGAACAATTAGCTACACCATGGCGCAGGCGGACAGGCAAATCTACTTTGGTACCAGCCGGTCCGATGTTGCACTGGGACGTTTTCATGTCGAGCTAGGATATCGCCAACGTATTCCTGATAACGGGCAAATCAGTATTAGCTATGTGCCCGGCCTGCTCTCAAGTGATACGTGGGAAGACCCTTTTGTCACCAACAGCCCACGCACCGAAACCGACAGTACGATAAAAGGCGTACGTCTGCAGTATGATCGTATTCTCGGCTCTAACTTTTCTGTCGAGCTCTCAGGCGGCAAGCAGGAGATTGACTCAGAGAAGAGCGGCCAACAAACTCTAACCTCGGAGCAACAGGCACTGCTAGAGCGTGAAGGAGACATCCTGTTTACTCAGCTTAGCTACCTCAAACCAATCAGCCGGGAACAGATTTTCCGTACTGCTGTCAGCTACACGCGTCTTGCAGCCGATGGCGATGCCATGGCCAATGACACATACGGCGCTGAGATCGGTATCATTCAAATGCTACCAAGTTCGAGCCTGGCTTTGACTTTCAGCTATGACTTGGCTGATTTCGATGAAACTAACCCCATTTTCAATGAACGACAGAAAGACAATCGCTGGGGTGTATTTCTTGCCTACGAATACCAGGAACCATTTGGTTGGGAGAATTGGGGGCTCGTCTCTCTGGCAGGTTATAATGAGAGTAACTCCAACATCAACTTCTATGACGAAGACGCCTTGCTGATTAGTGCAGGTATCAATTATAAGTTCTGATGCAAACCCAAAATTGGTCATTTAAGGCCGATTTTTACCCCTAACTCTCTTATTACTGATAAGTTGAACAGAGAGCTGAGATCATTTTTTTCGGGACAAGCATGGCAAATTGCATTAAATTAGCAACAATTTGCCAACTTTCACCTTAAGTAACAGCTAAATATGGCAGTTGATAATAGACAAGCCGATGCTTCCGAAGAGTCGCTGCATCGCATATTTACCGTGCCGGAGGCACCCGATTCGACATTAGGTCGAATTGAGAAAGAGATATCGGAAAACCTCAATGCGTTTTTGCAGACGCACATTGCGGCCCGTGAAAAGCCACTTGCAGAAATCGAGAAAGACTTCTTATCGGCTGATATACCGGAGAATCCATCTTTCGTCTCTGAGCATACCCATTTTCTACTCGACAAGCTCGTGGCACAGTCGGTACATACCTCTGCCCCAAGTTTTATTGGTCATATGACATCGGCGCTACCGTACTTTTTGATGCCGCTGTCTAAGATTATGATCGGGCTGAATCAGAATCTGGTAAAAATTGAGACCTCCAAAGCATTTACCCCACTGGAACGCCAGGTGCTGGGTATGCTTCATAACCTGATCTTTAATGAGGAAGAGGCTTTCTACCAACAGTGGATGCATAGCGCCAACCACTCTCTCGGTGCATTTTGTTCAGGCGGAACTGTTGCCAATATCACAGCCCTTTGGGTTGCACGCAACAATACCCTCAAGCCTGACGGGGAATTTCGCGGAGTTGCTCAGGAAGGTCTTTTCCGAGCAATGAAACACTACGGTTATGATGATCTGGCGGTGTTGGTATCAGAGCGTGGCCACTATTCATTGAAAAAGGCCGCTGATGTCCTGGGTATCGGCCGTGAGAGCGTCGTCTCAATCAAGACCGATGACAATAACCGGGTTTGCCTCGATGAGCTAAACAAAACACTCGACTCACTCAAAGCGCGTAACATCAAGCCCTTTGCCATCGTCGGCGTCGCCGGTACGACAGAAACAGGCAATATCGATCCGCTTGAGCAACTTGCTGATATCGCCGAGCAACACGGTTGCCATTTCCATGTCGATGCCGCCTGGGGTGGTGCGACCCTGATGTCAAACAAGTACCGACCGCTTCTCAAAGGCATTGAGCGCGCTGATTCGGTAACGATTGACGCCCATAAACAGCTTTATGTCCCTATGGGCGCTGGTATGGTCATATTCAAGAACCCTGCGCTGATGACCGCCATCGAACACCATGCCGAGTATATCCTGCGTAAAGGTTCAAAAGACCTTGGTAGCCATACCCTGGAAGGTTCTCGAAGCGGAATGGCAATGCTGTTGTTTGCCAGCATGAACATCATTAGTCGTCCAGGCTATGAGATGCTGATAAACAACAGCATCGAAAAGGCCAAGTACTTTGCCCAACTCATCGAGTCGCATCCTGACTTCGAGCTAATTTCAGAACCCGAGTTGTGTCTGCTGACCTACCGTTATGTTCCTGAAGCCACCCAGCGCGCGCTTAAGATCGCCACGCCGGCGCAAAGAGAAGAACTACTGGACGCACTGAACGACCTGACGAAGTTCATTCAGAAAAAACAGCGTGAATCAGGTAAGTCATTTGTCTCGCGTACTCGCCTGACCCCAGCGAAGTGGGAAAGGAAGATCACGACGGTACTTCGAGTTGTCCTCGCCAACCCGCTGACTACAGATAAAATTTTGAACGATGTGCTTTGCGAGCAACAGGCGCTTGCCGCTGAAAGCGAGTTTAGTTTTCCAAAAATTGTCTCACTGACTAAGACAATTTTAGATAAACAATAACGGCTGCCGAAATTGCTAAAATGAGAGATATATAATAGCCAGGAAATAATGCCTGGCTATTTTTTATCAATGCCGAACGCCCACTATTTAACCACCCGACTGGCTAAAATTCGCCCAACCCAATCTGTCGACAACGTTTCGCAACTCGCAATATAAACGGCTAACAGTCCAATAAGTGAAAAACTCGACATTTGTTTCTATGTGTAACATATAAATTTATTTAAAAAACACACGACTTGCATATTGATTTTTAAAATTTAAACCGTTGTGACATCAACACTTTCAATAAAACCACAATTAGTTCACAACCTGTTTGTTAATAACAATTAACAACCATTGACCAAGATCAATAAAAGTACCTTTATCAAGCCAATAAAAAAGCCGATATACAGTGTATATCGGCTTTTATATTTCAAATTGTTTCAGCCTGCCGGAATAATAATTTGAATATTCATTCGACAATCATGACTGATTTAGTCACCGGCAAACATATAACCTTCACCGTGGACTGTGACAAAGATTTGTGGATTTTTCGGGTCGATTTCCATCTTGGATCGCATTCGTCTAATCAGTACATCAATGGTGCGATCATTAGGTGCCTCGACGCGATGACTGAGCATATTCAAAATACGTTCGCGGCTAAGAACGACATTTGGGTGAGACGAAAATGCAACCAATAGCTCGTATTCAGCCTTGGTGAGTTTAACCGGAACACCGTTATGGGTCAGTGCTCGTTTGTTGATATCGAACTGCCAGTCACCAAAACGAATGATGCTGTCTTCCTGCATTTCAACCATGGTTTCGTCGCGCGCTTTTTCTACTAAAGATATGCGCCACAACAAGTTTTTCACTCGCACCAGCAACTCACGCAGTTCAAAAGGCTTAGTAACGTAATCATCGGCACCCATCTCTAAACCGACGATACGATCAATACTGTCGGTACGTCCGGTAACTAAAATAATACCGACTTCTGAACGGCTTCTCAGCTCACGGGTTAATAACAGGCCATCTTCACCTGGCAAGTTAATATCAAGCATCACCAAATCTATTTTTTCGCTAGCCATGATCTCACGCATTTGATCACCACTCTCGGCCTGGCTTACTTTGTAACCTTCATTTTCAAAATACCCGACAAGCTTAGTGCGGGTAACAATCTCATCTTCTACAACAAGTACGTGATGACTCATTTTTATCTCTTTATTTATTTCGGCAGTCTTTAAAACGGTAGCACAATACGCGGTTATTAACAATTTGTCATAAAGCCGACTATCCTGTTAACCGCCACCCATATCCTTATTCATATCGCGGAATTAAGATTAAACCATAAAAAATTATACGTCACCGTTATTTACGGCAGACACTCATTCTTTTATGGAATCTTCCACTATGAAAAAACTTTGGCAAAAGTTGATTAAACCAAGCAGCAAGTATCCAATTCTTGCACTGGTTTTAGTCGGTATCGGTATTACACTTGCGGGCACTTTTGTTGTCCACAAGGGCTTTCAAGTCACTTCGACTATCGAATTCTGTACCTCTTGCCACACCATGCAGCAGAACTACGACGAATACAAAGAAACCGTTCACTTCAAAAATGCTTCTGGTGTCCAGGCAATCTGTGTTGACTGCCACCAACCGAAAGACTTCCCGGGCAAAGTATTCCGCAAGCTCGAAGCAGCCAAAGATCTCTACCACCACTTCGTGACAGGTAAGATTGATACACCGGAGCAATTCGAAGACCACCGTCTCGAAATGGCCCAGGCGGTATGGGATCGAATGAGTGGACAGAAATCCAAAACCTGTAAGAGCTGTCACTCTTACGACGATATGGATCACAGCAAACAATCGGCAAAAGCAGCAATGGAAATGAAAAAAGCCGCTGCTGCCGACATGAACTGTATTGAGTGTCACAAAGGTATCGCCCACGAACTGCCAAACATGGCAGGCGGTTTCCAGAAAGACTTCCAGGAGCTTCAGGCGACAGCAAACGCACAAGGTGGCGCATCCGAGACATTGTACTCGCTGGGTGAGAAAGACCTGTACGCTTCTGCCGATGCTAACGGCAAAGCCGAAGGTAAACTGCTTCCTGCATCGGAAGTGACAGTACTTGAACGCCAGGACAACATGCTGAAAATCAAGGTTGACGGCTGGCTTGAAAAATCTGGCAAGGGCCGCGTAATGACCGAATACATGGGCAAGCGCGTCTTCAAGGCCACCATTCGCGGCGATGTTAAAGCCACTCAGCAGCTGATTGAAGAGCAAACTGACAGCGCTACTGACATTGAATGGCAGCACGTATCGGTGGAAGCCTGGATCACAGCTGAAGACATGATCGACAACATCCAGCCAATCTGGAACTACGCAGAAGACATGTACGGCTCAACATGCAATGCCTGCCATGCAGCTCCAGACCCGGCACACTTCACGGCTAACGGCTGGATCTCTGGCCTGAATGCGATGAGTGCCTATTACCGTCTTAGTAAAACCGAAGAGCGTACTCTGCTGAAGTACCTACAGAACCACGGTAAAGACACCGGCGGCGCTGGCGCGCACTAATTCCTGATGCGCGGTGGGTAACACGATGCCCACCGCCTTTCGAAAAAGAATTTTAATTTAAGGATTTAACTATGGCGACTCAAATTCTAAGTAAAGGCGTTTCTCGCCGTCGCTTCCTGTCCGGTATGGTTGCAGCAAGTGCTGCCACTGTGGTTGGCACAAGCCTGCTTGCTCCACGCAAAGCAATGGCTGCAACTGACACTAAAGCTACATTCACCGGAGACGTGCTTTCAGGCTCTCACTGGGGTGCATTCCGTGCAAAAGTAGAAAATGGCGTCTGGGTTGATACTGTTCCGTTCGAGAAAGACAAGCACCCGACGACCATGATCAACGGCGTCCGCGAGGTTGTATATAACCCGGCACGTGTTAAGTACCCAATGGTGCGTATCGACTGGCTAAAACACGGCTACAAGTCTGATACGACTCAGCGCGGTGATAACCGTTTCGTGCGCGTGCCATGGTCTCAGGCGCTTGACTTCTTCTATCACGAAATGGAGCGCGTTCAGAATTCCTACGGTCCTAGCGCACTATACGCTGGCCACACAGGTTGGCAGTCAGTCGGTAAACTGCACTCTGCCGGTACCATGATGAGCCGCGCTATCGGTCTTCACGGTACTTACCTGGGTAAAATGGGTGACTACTCAACCGGTGCTGCTCAGGTTGTCCTGCCATACGTTGCCGGTGCGATGGAAGTTTACGAACAGCAGACTTCATGGCCGCTGGTTCTAGAGCACTCTGATACCATCGTTATCTGGGGCTCAGATCCGGTTAAAAACCTGCAGGTTGGCTGGCTGGTACCGGATCACAGTCCGTATGCCTACTACCATCAGCTTGCCGAGAAAGTGAAGAACAACGAGATCAAGGTGATCTACATTGATCCAGTTCGTTCTGATACTCAGAAACTTGTCGGTGGTGAGCAGGTGCCTGTTAACCCGCAGACTGATGTTCCGCTAATGCTGGCTATCGCTCATACCCTTTACAGCGAGAACCTGTACAACAAAGACTTTATCGCAGACTACACGACAGGTTTCGACAAGTTCGTTCCGTATCTGACAGGCGAGAAAGACGGTGTCGAGAAAACACCGGAATGGGCAGAAAAAATCTGTGGTATCAAGGCTGACGAGATTCGCGCCCTAGCTCGCCAGATGGCTTCTGGCCGCACGCAGATCATCGGCGGCTGGTGCCTGCAGCGAATGCAGCACGGTGAGCAGTACGCGTGGATGCTGGTTGTTATTGCTGCCATGCTTGGTCAGATTGGTCTGCCTGGCGGTGGTTTCGGCTTTGGCTGGCACTACAACGATGCCGGTTCGACGACCTCAAACGGTCCGCTGATGTCAGGCTTTAGCGGTGTAACTGGCGTTGACCCTATCCACAACGGTTCGTTCAAAGGCTTCTCGACCTACATCCCTGTCGCGCGTTTCGTTGACTGTATTGAAAATCCAGGCAAAACCATTCAGTGGAACGGCCACGATGTGAAGTACCCTGAAATGAAGATGGCGGTCTTCTGTGGTAACAACCCGTTCCACCACCACCAGGATCGCAACAAGATGATCAAGGTGTGGCGCAAACTTGAAACAGTTGTGTCTGTTGATCACCAGTGGACGGCGACTTGTCGTTTTGCCGATATCGTTCTGCCAGCAACAACAACGCACGAGCGTAACGACATCGAACAGTACGGTAACCACTCTAACGCAGGTGTCATTGCCCTGCCTAAAGTTGTTGACCCTATGTTCGAAGCCAAAGATGACTTCGATATCTTCCGTGAGCTATGCCGTCGCTACGACCGCGAAGAAGCGTTCACTGGCGGTAAAACGCAAATGGAATGGATCGAGCACATCTACAACGGCGCTCGCCTGCAGGGCCGCGGCCTTGGCGTGCGTATGCCAAACTTCAAGAAGTTCTGGGAAGGCGAAGGTTTTGTCGAATTCCCAGCAGGTAAAGAGTGGGTTCGCCACGAGTCTTTCCGTAAGGAACCGGATCTTGAGCCACTAGGTACAGCATCTGGCCTGATCGAAATCTACTGTAAAACTATTGCGGATATGGGCTATGACGACTGTCAGGGCCACCCAATGTGGTTTGAAAAGAACGAGCGAAGCCACGGCGGCCCGCGTTCTAACAAGTTCCCGATCAACTTACAGAGCACGCACCCTAAACATCGCCTGCACTCGCAGCTATGTTCATCAACCGATCACCGCGCAACCTATTCTGTCGCGGATCGTGAGCCTATCTACATCAACACAGTAGATGCAAAAGCACGCGGTATTAAGTCCGGGGATATTGTTCGCGTATTTAACGACCGCGGCCAGGTGCTTGCCGGTGCAGTTGTTACCGATGACTACAAGTCTGGCGTTTGCCGTATTCACGAAGGCGCCTGGTACAGCCCACTGGAAGGTGGCAAGCCGGGTACAATCTGTACTTACGGTGATCCAAACGTTCTGACTCAGGATGTGGGTTCATCGAAACTGGCGCAGGCAACATCGGCAGCCTCTGCGCTGGTCGATATTGAAAAATATACCGGTAAGGTACCGGCTGTCACCGGCTTCAACGGCCCGGAAGAAGTAACGGACATTAACCCGTTATTCCCGGCTATGGACCTGGCGTAAGCTGACTTTGGCTGCCGGGGGCTAATTGCCCCCGGTGCCTATTATGTTTACGGGAATAGCCCCGTTTTTATTACCTTTTATACCTATAAAGAGCCTATTCACATATAATCATTCAGTAAGTTAATGTTCTATCTGAATATGTTTTATGCAAACCGGCAGGATCACAATTTAAACCTTATAAGCCGGAACGCTTTACTCTGGAGTACCCATGCAAGAGTTTATTGCTTTCAACGAACAACGTGCAGAAATTTACTGGTGGATGTCTTCTCTTCTATCTCGTGAACTCACACAAGAAGATATCACTGAATATCATGGCGGAGAGATGTGCACATTCTTGTCAGGCCTTGGTATGACACCGGAGCTGAAACAACCTGTCGAAGCATTTCGTGATGCTTTGAAAAAGCTAGAATCCCGAGAAGATGCGCAACTTGAGCTGGCAGCAGATTTCTGTGGCTTGTTCCTGAGTACACCTAAAAATGGTGCCCTGCCCTACGCTTCGATGTATGTTGGCGAAAGTGGCCTGCTGAATGACAAACCAGCGCAGGATATGAACAAGCTGATGGCTGACTACAATATTGCCCAGCGTAAGGAGTTCAACGAACCCGCCGACCATATTGCCGTCGAGTTAGACTTCATGGGCAACCTGATCATTCTGGCCAACCAGCAGGAAGACGAGCAAAAAGCCGAAGATGTCATGCAGGCACAGCATAAATTCCTTGAAACCATGTTGCTGAACTGGTTACCAGCCTTTGCCCAAGCATGTAGCGCTCGAGATAAATTTGGTTTTTATGCTGCTGCAGTCAATCTGCTGTTGGCATTCTGTAAATTAGATACCGCTTTCCTGGCGGGAGAAGAACAATAATCCAATCAGCCCATCACCAAGGCTGAAATCACTATCTCATGTTGCCGGCAGATGGATTGCCGGCTTTTTTCTGCCTGTTTCACTTCACGCGGCTTCCCGCCTCCCGTTCAGCTAACGCACAGCTTTCATGACATTTAACTGACATTTCTCACTTTGCGCTCCGTTAAATTAAGGACATACAGACAACAAAGAGATATCAGTAATGCATAATATTAATACGATTACGAAACCATCCCCTGTCATGAAGAGCTGGTTTATTAAAATGTCTTTGCCTCTGGTACTTTTATCCATGGTGCTGCTGGCCCCGCAAGTAAATGCCAGCAATGTATCAGCTGACTCACCGGCAGCTCAAAAAGAGACGGTCAACAGAATTAACGCCATACAGCGTGATCTCACCAGTATCAGGCAGCAAACCCTACAGGAAAACCCAGAGCTTGCCGAACAGGCCAAACAGCTTGAGCATGACTTTAAGAAAAAAGCCGATGAAATTGGCTATGAGCCAGAAGAGTTCATTACCAAGGCCCAGGAAATCCAGGAACAGGTAAGAGACACTTCGCTCAGCGAAGAAGATCGCAGTGAACTTATCCAGGAGTTCGCCGCAGCCAAGCAAAAAATGGCCGAACAGCGCCAGGCTATTCTTGATGATAAAGAATTAATGGCCAAGCAAGATCAACTACAGGAAGACATGTTGGTAGCCATGAAAGCGCAAGATCCGAAAACAGAACAGCTTGTCGAAGAACTCAACACACTCGTAAAAGCCATTCAGTAATGCAACACACTCTGCTCCGGTAATTAACGATGCAACCTGTCAGTTTTAATCCCTTGTTCTGACAGGTTGCCTTCGTTTCCAATACCTATGGCCAATCAAACACTAACGCGGCGTGATGGTAAACGACTGATCCGCACTATCGTTAACTTGATAGCCGTAAGCCAGAATCTGGTCTCGAATACTATCTGCCTCATCATATCGGCCTTGTTGCTTCATACTCTGTCGCTGCTCAGCAAGCCGCTGCACCTCATCCGGGATAGTCACCCGCACGACCTTACCAAGATCCAGACCGAAAATTTGATCGAAATAGAGCAGCGTTGACTTTTTATCTGCCGGCTCGATTTGACTCTCTATCACTTTCCAAACCAGGGCAAGTGCCTGCGGCATATTTAAATCACGGTTGATATACCCTAGAAATTCCGCTTTGAACTCGTCATCCACATTGCCACCAGCAGGCATATCGGCAATCTTATCTCTTAAACGACGGAGTGCCTTTTGGGCACCCGCCAACCCTTCCCATGAAAAACTCAAGTGGCTACGATAATGGCTAGTCAGCGTTAGGTAACGATAGGCCAGAGGCTCATAGCCTTGTTCTATCAGACTCTCCAGGCGCAGAGATACCCCGGACTTGGAGATCTTCTCATTGTTAATATTCAAGAAGTAACCGTGCATCCAATAATTTGCCTGCACCTTGCCATTTTTGGCCTGGCACTGGGCGATTTCATTGGTGTGATGGACCGGAATATGATCTTCACCACCGATATGGATATCGAACGTTTCTCCAAGGTATTTCTCGGCCATCGCTGAACATTCAATATGCCAGCCAGGAAAACCAATCCCCCATGGACTTGGCCACTCCATTTGCCGCTTCTGCCCGCCACTGAACTTCCATAAGGCAAAATCCGTCGGAAGCCTTTTCTCTGCCATGTCAACGCGTATGCCCGCTTCCAACCCTTTCTTGTCTAGCCGAGCAAGCTTGCCATAATCCGACAATTTTTCTGTATCGAAATAGATGCCGTCACTGGTTTGATAGGTGTAGTCCTTCTCTTCAAGTGACTGAATAAAAGATATTTGCTCCTGAATATGCTCTGTTGCCCTGCAGGTAATAGAAGGTTTTAGGATGTTAAGCCGCTCCAAGTCGGTAAAAAAGGCGCTTTCAAATAAGGTGGCAATCTCCCACGCCGACTTGTGCTGGGTTCGAGCCCCTTTTTCCATTTTATCTTCACCGCTGTCAGCATCTGACACGAGATGGCCAACATCGGTGATGTTCATTACATGGTTAACTTTATAGCCGTTCAGTTGTAACACGCGCTTTAGAATATCCACGAACAAATAGGTACGTAAGTTACCGACATGGGCGTAGTCATAAACGGTTGGACCACACGCATAAAGACCAACCTTGAGCGGTTCTATCGAATCAAACGGCGTCAGTTGCCGGCTCAGCGTGTTATAAAACTGCAGTGTCGTTTGTGTCATCGTTCATTTCCTTATAAATACAAAAAGGCCGCGGATGTAAACATCAACGGCCTGGGAGATAGTGCGATATATTCGTTAGGTGATAGCTACACGAAAGCGGCCGTAAATTAAGTCTTTACAGCAACAACATAGAGGGTGAGTAAGCGCAGTCATCATCGTCATAGTAGTTTCAAATTAAAATAGCTAACATTCAAAATCAACCGTTTATTTCTCAATACTTTAATCTTCTGACCATACATCCTTAATTGAAGGCCAGCCCCAAGCGGTCATAGACACTCCCTTTAATATGCCCTCGAAGCGCAGAGTCTGGCGGTGGTGAAACAATGGCAATAACCAGTGCTCATTTATCATCATGGTGGCTATGGCATCCAACTCGTGGAGGTATTCATTCAACGCTCTCTTCTGACGAATGTTGATCAACGCTGTCGCTAACCAACGGCTATCATCTGGCGACAGACATTGATGGAGAACGGAGTTAGAAAGCATCCAGCGAAATGCCGAGGTAGGACGGTTGTCATCCAGGTTCAAGCTGGTCAGGATAAGATCTTCGCCTAACTCCCCTTTCCGCGCCTTCTCATGAAAGTCATCGAACGAATAAACCCGAACCTGGCACTCTACCCCAGCCAGTTCAAGAATTTCGGAAATGGCTGTCGAGCAGCCAATCAAGGCCTGATGATCAAAAATAGCAATCGTTAGTGTTTCCGGAAGCAACTGTTGAAGGGTTTTGGGCCTATAAATTGTGGTCCAACTTGGTAATAGGTTGTTAGCCGGGACCGCCTCTATCTGTGCGTTCAGGTGACGCAACCTCACCACCAGCTCATCGCTAGCCAGAAGCTGATCGAGATACTTTCTCTGCATCAACTGGAGCCTTGACTGATGGTTAAACAGCATCAGCAGACATCCGTCTTCAATTCTGGTCTGCTGGCTGTTTTCATTCCCCTCTCCCTTTCCGGAAACAGAGACATAATGCGAGCAACTGGAGTGGCTTTCTTGAGCAATATCAGCCTGAAGTAAGGTTTTACCAAATGAACTGGCATGCTCCGAAGCCACTTGCCAGACCGTGACAGAATCAGTCAGTGCTCGGCATTCATAATAATTGTCGAATGCCTGCAGATGTAATCGCTTGCTAGAGTGTTCCTGGACCTGAAATGCACCGCTTCCCACTATCATGGCTGCCTGTTCAAGCTGCGTAGCTGGCTGGATCGAATACCTGACATCAGAGACTAACCCAGCAAAGCCAGGATCTGGCTGATTTAAAGCGAACTCGACGCAATGAGGACTAATCGCAGAAACACTGTCCATATGAGCCAGCTCTTTATGATATTCCGGCAATGCTTTGAGCTGTATAAACAGCTCGGCAACTTTTTCCGCATTAATCTGACTACCGTCATGAAACGACAGCTGCGGACGCAAGAAAAAACGCCATCGACATGTCTCTTCATCATAGGTCCAGTGATGGGCTAGCTGGGGGGTGAGATTCCCGTTCTCATCACAGGAAGTCAGACAGCTATATACCTGACGCAGAAAAAAACGCTCACTGTTTCTCTGCGCTATATGAGGCAGTATAGGTGAAAACGAACGACGGTAGGTAAGTTGAATATGCAGCAGCCCCTCACGTCGAGAGGCACCTGAGGTCGTCTGCAACAACTGGCCAAAGAGCACTTGGTCATTATCGATAAGTGCCAGTGCTTTTTCATACTTTCCAGTTGAGATATGTTGCTTGGCAAGATCGGCTCTCAGTTCATCAGGACTGTATTTAAGATGAAGTAAAGAGCGTTGGTTACGCCCCACCTTTGGCACCCACTCCAGCCAACCGACAGTGTGCATTTCCTTCAGTAACGTTCTGCTGTGCCGGGGGCTGGTAAACATAGCTTCCGCCACATCATGAAGGGTAATTAGGATCTCCTTTTTCACCCCGAGCTTAGCCGTGCGTGTATAGTAAAGCAGTAATTTATCCTTCAACAAAACCAGCTCCAATCCATCATTATCGCTTCCTCATTTTAATGACTCACGCCCTTTCCTCTATATTAAACTAGAAAAAACACCAATAACAGGAAGAAACCTGAAATTTATCATCTGTGTTTTTGTTCCTTATTTGAATGAATAATAAAGCCTCCAAAACAGTGGAGGACGAAGATATGTTAGCCAGCATCAAAAGTATCATTCATCAGAAAGCAGGCGGTACAGCATTAGCTGAGTACTATCGTTCACGGTTGAATACCGCGCATAGTGTTCTTGAGCAAGAAGCCATTCTTTATATGTCCTCACTGCTGTCACTTTACGACTGGGATGCCCAGGATAATCAGGAGCGGAAATGAAGATTGAACATGTCGCGATTTGGTGTAATTGCCTTGAAACCATGAAACTGTTTTACCAGCGTTATTTTGACGCCAAGTGCAGTGATATATATAAAAACCCGGAAAAGAAGTTTTCATCATATTTTTTGACGCTGCCAGACGGGCCACGCATTGAGCTGATGAATATGGACTCTTTTCAGGTGCTACCTGCTGATCCTTATATTCAGTTCACCGGACTGGCGCATATTGCTTTTTCTCTGGGCTCTGAAGAAAAAGTGAATCAAATGACTGAGAGATTTACCACTGACGGTTTCAAGCTCCTGGACGGTCCGCGCTGGACCGGTGATGGTTACTATGAAAGTGTCATTCTAGACCCGGAAGGCAATCGTCTGGAACTGACCGTGTGACAACAGCTCCTCACCGCAATAAACCTATTGCGGTGAGTCCTCTCATTGATCAAGCTATGAACAATCATCTTCATAATCACTTAGATTGATTCCCATTTCTTCTGCCACTTCGGCCCAATACGGCTCGGCTTCGCAAACACAGCAGTCACACCAGGGAGCGATCCCCTCGTGCATATTCTTGCGTTTATTGCGATCCAATTGACGGGAAACTTGGCGTGCTCTCTCCTTATCGAGACCAACAGACACACTTGCCATAAGCTACCTCCTCCCACCTTTACGGGGATATCAATGAAAATATAGCCCGACTCCGGCAAGTAGGTGATCACTTCCGCGACAATGGTAGGGACATAAAAAAACCGGAACGATAATTCATTCCGGTTTCAGTGTTTCATACAATGTTGCTTATAGCTCTATCGCTTTATTCTGGCTCAGCAGTTTCATCCCCTGAATATGCTTGACGAACCATTTGACGATTGCCAATGCAGCAATCACAAGCCCAACAACCGGAATAGCGCTTAGTAGCTTATCGAGAAAATCACTCTGCACCCAGTATTCAGCACCTGCAACCATACCGCTGGTCGTAGCAGCCGTTACACCCAATACCACAAAGAAAGTGAAGAATAAGAAGAAGGTACGGATGATGGTGTAATAATGGCTGTATGTCAGCTCATCGGTGCCCTTATTCAGCTTATAAGCCGAATAAATAACAGCAACAATGCCTGATATCATAAAAGTCAAAGGGGTTAGAAAACTGGCGATATACGCAAAGCGCACACCGCTTTTAGTATCACTGGACATAAATGAAACTCGGGTTTGTGTCATCAATAGAATAATTATCACACGTTTTTTTCGCTCAGCAAGCGAGCCCTCGTATTACGATGATCCGGATCAAGCGATTCCGTTAGAGTCCGTAATAACAACCTAAACGAACAAAGGCCTATCGGCTTCCAGACAGCAACATGCTGCTTGACTAACCACCCAGGCCCTTGTTATTAATTTTTTTTAATTAGTTCTTGCTAACTATAGCTCTTCGTTTGGTGTCGTGATCTCGCTACCGTCCTTGATTCGTTTATGGCCTTCCTGCAAGTGGACAAAATCAACCAGATCGTCACCGCTCACTTGAAACGCCTGGCCAAATCCCTTCACAAACAATCCCTGAGTAGGTTCAAGACGGAACAAGGTAAAGTCTTCCAACCCGCTCAGACCATCAACTATCTCACCAAAGCGTGCTTTCAACTCGGCTACAGCAGCAAGCCAGCGCTCACTGTTTCGTTCGACGACAACAACATTTGCCTCAAAGGTCAGTCGCTTGCGTGCATAGATAGTCTTTGATGTCCCTTCATCTTCAATCATCATCAATGACACCTGCGGATTTTCAAGCAGGTTACGGGCATGTTTGGCAATTTGACTGATCAACACATAGTAGCCATCTTCCAACAGGGCAAACGGCGCATAGCTTACGTTGGGCTTACCTTCAACATCTACAGTTGCCAATTGCAGTGTCAGGCATGATTCTCGAAACTCTTTGATTTCAGGGCCAAGTCGATTTTGAAGGCGTTCTTGCTTTACTTGATTCATCTTTACTTTTCTCCAAGGTATTGTTGTTTTAATTGTTTGAATTTTTCGATTTGATCCGGAAATAGCTGACGTTGCTTGTCACGGCCCAGATACACTTTAAAGACACACTCACCGCCTTTGGCAAAAAAGCCGATAAAATAGCTTTCCTGCCCCATAAACGGTTTACTGACCAGCGCAATATCTGTGACAAGATCCAAGCGTAAGTGACCGTGTAACTCACCTGGTTTCCCCATTAAGTTGTAATATCCACGCGCTTCCTTGCCTTTCGGAAACGGTGCTTTCACCTCAAAAATAGAGCCCATTGAATGCACAATAGCCGTTACTGGCCCCCAGATTGGTAAATCTTCAAGAATGGCTTTAGCGTTCTCTCCCGGAACAGGAACCACCAGTTCGTCAGGAAATGCCATGACGACTTCGCCTTCAGTGACACCAAGTGTGTCAGCAATCGCCATAGCATGCAGCTTGGGATCGGATGTCAGTAGTTCAGCGACTTGGGACTTCATTGCTTCAAAAGACTTATTCTCGTACACAGTTTCTCTCCAGATAATGTCATTTCTAAGCTAACTCACGATGCCGTATTCAGAACACCTTTGATAACTTATTTATATAGCTAAATATTAGGCGGCTTTCTGCAGTGGATACTTTTGCAGTACTTCTATCATCGCTTGTGCCAACGAGACCGACCAGAATTCGCCAGCCAATGTGAGTGACAAATAGTCACCTTCAAGGTTTACCAATCCGTTGCTCTGCCAGATAGCAAACAGCGGTCGGCAATAATGGAAAATGTCCCAGCCAAACTTGTTACTCAATTCAGCAGCAGACAAAAATCCCCGATCAAAGCTCGCTTTGACTTCAGAATGCAGCGCAGCCTGAGAGGCAACACGCGTCATCATGGCTACCGGGATCTGCTCCGCTTTCACAGCAGCAATGTAGGCATCCAAACTCCGTTGCTGCATAAGACCAAAGCCACCCACGTTACCACCAGCGCCGGCACCCAACGGCAGTACTTCGGCCGATGTTTTCGCCAAGCTGTTATAGATGCTCCGCTCTCTATTATCGCGTGCCCAGTGGTTGACACTTAAGCGACGAAGGTGATGCTTGGCCATAAAGTTCACACCATTTTCGAACATCGTTGCTTTCGTCGGGGTATCGGCAGGCTCTGGCAGGCGACCTTGCTCTACCATGCCTTTCATCGGTGTTCCGCCCATCTCGATCAACTGATACAAGTCGACACCATGGGCACCGCTATCTAGAAAATCGTTGAGGTCTTGTTGCCAAATATCAATATCCTGATATGGAAGACCATACAGTAGATCAATCACAATCGGTGCCGCGTTGGTCGCGCTTAATTCCTGTATACGCTTGAGCACAACATCGCGGTCATCAAGTCGCTTTGCCTTTCTCCGTACTTGCGTATCAAAACTCTGTACTCCGAAGGAAAAGCGATTAAATCCCCCGTCTAACGCTGCATCAAACATACTGTCATCAAAGCGATTAATACGGCCTTCAAGCGTGAGTTCGCAATCTGTGGTGAGCGGAAAATGCTGTCGTATCATCTTGCCCAAGCGGTTAACCTGCGCGGGCGTTATATCGGTTGGAGTTCCGCCGCCAATATAGACCGCATGAAACGGTGCCGACTGCGTCCAAGGCATCTGCGCCTTCAACTTCAGTTCAGCCATTAAGGCTTCAAAATACTCATCAATTAAAGACTGGCTCGATGCATACTGGAAAAAATTACAATAGGTGCACCGGACTCGACAAAACGGAATGTGAACATATAGACAGCGCTTTCCATTTTGCTCTGCTGCCACTTCATTGTTCAGAGCGGTTAAGAGCAGCGGTTGCCGTTCCTCTTCAGCAACCATGGCACTCATTCCGCCTGCATGTGCCGAACGTTTGCTGGAAAAAGCAAAACGCAGAGGATCCGGCGTGTTGTTACCTGTTATTTCAATATCTAGATCTTCAGGATTAATTTGTCGTTCTATATTCATAGGTAATACGAGCTAACTATTGTCAGCTCCTCCTCACCAAATATCTCTACCAGTTATCAAGACAGTCATTAATAGACTTATTCATGATGATTATTGTTGAGCAGCTTTCTGATTGCTTTCTTTATTTTTTGTACCAGCCAGGCGCAAAACAACCCGCATACCTAGAAGCGATTTATTGCGCCCAAATGATAACCAATCTTATTTGCAAGCATCATAAATTCGCGAAAATGAGATTGCAAATGATAATTGATATTATTTAATCTTTATGGATAATGAGGAACATTCTCACCCAAAACTAGTTTTTGATAATTCTATTATTAGTGATTTATATATTTAAATCAGAGACTTATTCACCGGATTTATTTAATTAAGTTTTAGGCTAGCCAGCAGGTAATTGAAATTGTGAGTTGGAGATAAATCAGTGAACACTAAACGATACGTAATTGCAGGCGCAACATCGATCATTATCCACAGCGCCCTTCTGTCAGCAGTACCCAACAAGATTGTGATGGCTATGCCCATCGGTACTGAGTCGACTCGAGTATCACTGAATCTTATATCTGCTCCCAAACCAGCTTCTCAGCCGCCAGCAGTAAAGGAGGTGGTTCAAGAAGCCATTAAACAACCAACACCGGTAGCCGACCCCAAACCGATAGTGAAAGAAACGAAAGTAAAAAAGCTGGTCAAAAAGAAAAAAACTGAGGTCGAAAAGAAACCACAGCCGCCTAAGTCTGATCCTAAGCCCAAGATAACCAAGCCAGTACCGAAAAAGGCGAAAGAACGCCCGGTCAAAGAGATCGCGAATAAGATCGATAAGCCTGAGCCCCCCAAAAAAGTAGCCGAAGCTAAACCAGAAAAACCTAAACCGGTTTCTGAACCCAAAGCGGAGAGCAAATCTCAACAAGCAGCAGGTGTAAATAGCTCTCCCAAGCTAGTTACCCGCCCAACATTTGCAACCCGCCCTAATCCTGTCAAGTACCCCAAGATCGCGAAACGTCGAGGTATAGAAGGACAAGTAATGATTGAAGTATGGATCGACAAAAATGGCAAACAGGTCAGACAATTACTCGTAAAATCTTCAGGCACCCAAGTGCTTGATAAGGCGGCACTTGATGCCATAAAGCGTTGGCAATTCTCTTCTCATACCGTAGACGGACAAGCCATTGCACACCGTGTACAAATTCCTGTTCGTTTTAAGTTGGATTAAACAATGGACAACATCTATCAGCTACAAAACCAATTTGGTCTCATGACCTGGCCGCTTCTTATCTGTTCAGCACTTACAGTGATGATCTTATTGGAGCGGTGTATTCAGGTATTACTGTGTACCGGAGTCGGAAGAAACAAAATCACGGCCTTGCTTGCCAAGCAGGATCGTAACAACGACTCATCTCTCAACAAGATGGCAGAGAACCTGAACAATCAGCGCCCATTACTCTATAAAGGCGTTGCGATGCTTATCTCTCACCGACACTTCAACAAACCACTTCGCGAAGATGCGGCAGGGATCTGGCTGCAGCAAAAACGGACCCAACTCCGTTCTGGCTTACGATTGCTGACATTGATTGGAGTTATTAGTCCCCTTCTCGGTCTATTGGGAACTGTGCTAGGACTAATCGAAATGTTCAAAGGCATTGCAGCTTCAACTGGCTCTGTTACTCCTAACGATCTTGCTGATGGCCTAGGTCTTGCGATGCGGACCACAGCGGCGGGACTGATCATTGCCTTGCCAGCAATTACCGGTGCCCAGCTCCTCGGGCTCTGGGCAGACAAGGTGACAGCCAAGCTGGAACATACCCTCAATTATTGCAATCTGTGGCTCGAAGGATTGAATCTTGTTCCGAATGGCCAGCCTGACACACTCAAGCAACATAACCAGGCCGAGGTTCAGCAATGATCCGTACCAACAATGCCAGCCAGTTCGAGGATGATCTCACCCCAGATCTGACACCGCTGCTGGACATCATCTTTATCGTCATGGTCTTTCTGCTTCTCACTGCCAGCGTCAAACTGGAGTCTCTGGAGGTTGAGCTGCCGCAAACAGAAACAAAAGTGCTTCAAACCACAGAGTCTGATCCTGTCACGATCAACCTGACAGCACAGCCGCCTTTCTGGGCTTTACAGGGAAAACCAGTAGAAAGCTGGGAGGCGTTTCAGCAGGCGCTCCTAAAAGAGATCAAAACCAACCCGGACAAACCGGTTGTTATCGGCGCCGACAAGGCAGGCTCAGTTGAGAACATGCTTAAGTTACTCGCCTTTCTTCAACAGCATGACATAAAAGCTACCCAATTATTAATGGAAGAGGACAACTCATGAAGCGTATCGCTCTGGCTACTACATTACTTTTCGCAACCTGTTCGGTCTGGGCCAATGAACGAATCATCAGTGCCGGTGCTGCCATTACTGAACTCATCTATGCCCTGGACGCACAAGAGCAGCTTGTTGCGGTCGACATTACCAGCAAATCTATGGTCGACAGCTCTGTACCGACTCTGGGTTATCACCGCCAGTTGTCAGCTGAAAGTTTAATTGCACTCAATCCGACCCGGCTTTTAGGCTCAAACGAAATGGGACCCAAGACAACCTTGGATTTGATCCAGCAAGCCGGTATTGAAGTCGATATTCTTAACTCAGGAGAAACCGTCGATGATCTATTGATTCGCATTGATGAAATCGCCCGGTTAACCGACAAAAAAGCTGAAGCCAACCAGCTGCAAGCTGTCGTAAAACAGCAGGTAGCAACTATCAATGCAAATCTAGCAGACCAAAATGAACGCAAAAAAGTTCTATTCCTGATGATCCATGACGGACGTCCCGCTAACGTTGCCGGACGTAATACCACTGCTGATACCGTCATTCGACTTGCCGGGGCAATCAATCCTGCAGCCAGTGCGGTAGAGTCATACAAACCGATCTCGACCGAAGCCATGGTGGAAATGCAACCTGACATTATTCTGATTAGCTCACGCACACTCAGCAGTATTGGCAGTGCCGAAGAACTGCTTAAAAAGATGCCGCTACTGGCAGCGACACCAGCAGGTCAAAACAAAGCACTGGCCACCATTGATGGTACGGCACTTATTGGCGGTCTGGGCCTAAAAAGCCTGAGCGAAGCTGAGCGCCTTAATAACGTTTTCTATAACCACTGATCCTGAAATTTTCTACGGCTATTTATGCACTCAAGAATACTACGGCTCCAACGAATGCCTGTCAGCGTTGTTTTCCCGTTAGGCTTTTTGCTACTCGCTGCTGCTATCGTTACCTCAATTGTGGTCGGGCCGATGGCGATCAGCTTTTCAGAAAGCCTCAAGGCACTATTGCCATGGCAAACAGAGCTCCCGACACATATTGAGATCGTGATCCATAAAATCCGCCTTCCGCGCACCCTGCTCTGTATCGCGATCGGCAGTATACTTGCGCTCTGCGGTGCAGTTATGCAAGGGCTTTTCCGCAACCCTCTGGCAGACCCCGGTATTATTGGTGTTTCAGGGGGGGCAAGCCTTGGCGCAGCACTTGCCATTGTTATCTTTGCACCTCTAGCGACATCATTTCCGCTGCTACTCACCATGGGAACCGTGCCGGTGTTCGCCTTTATTGGCGGCGCAGCCAGTACCTATCTGGTTTATCGGCTTGGTACCGATAAAAGCGGCACCTCTGTGACAATTATGCTGTTGGCAGGTGTCGCTATTGGTGCGTTATCCGGAGCCGGGCTTGGACTTATGAATTACTTTGCCGACGATCAGGCGCTCCGTGACTTATCACTGTGGTCGATGGGCTCGCTGGCTGGTGCCACCTGGCCGGGCATTACCCTCGCCTTTGTCACGCTTGCTGTATTGCTTCTGGCTTTTGACCGCCATGCCAATGCGCTAAACGCCTTTCTGTTAGGGGAAGGCGAAGCCAGGCATATGGGCGTGAATGTACAGAGGCTAAAGCGGCTGCTTATTTTGCTCTGTGCCGCCGGCGTCGGTGTCACCGTCTCGTTAACCGGCGTCATCGGATTTATCGGCCTCATCATTCCGCACCTTTGCAGAATGCTTACTGGGCCAAACCACAAAACCCTGCTGCCGCTATCGGCGCTACTCGGTGCCCTGATCCTGCTTATTGCTGATATGCTGGCAAGAGTTGTCGCCACTCCGGCTGAATTACCTGTCGGGATCATCTCCGCGATTCTCGGCGCACCATTCTTTATTCTCCTCCTTATCAGACAAAAGGGGAAAATGTCATGAAGGTTTCACCGAATAACCCTCAAGCTGCTATCGAAGCCAAGGGCTTGCACCTGTCCCTAGGCGGAAAAACATTACTGGATGACTTCAACATCACAATTGCCAGTGGTGAGCTGACGGCGCTATTGGGCCCAAATGGCGCGGGCAAGAGTACGCTACTCAAAGTCCTGTGCGGCGAAGTTGATGCAGGGGGAGACATCGAATTCTTCGACAAGCCGCGGGCTGAATTTAAACCAGAACATCTTGCCAAGCATCTGGGTGTCCTACCACAACACAGTAATTTAACTTTCGCTTTTACTGCACAAGAAGTAGTGGAGCTCGGCTGCATCCCCCTTCAAATCCCGAATGCTGAAACCCAGCAAATTGCCCGGGAGAAGATGCAGGTTGTCGATGTGCTCTCGCTAAAAGATCGGCTCTACCCCACCCTTTCAGGGGGGGAAAAGCAACGGGTACATTTTGCACGTGTACTCACCCAGCTCAGTCAGGCGGGTAAACAATGTATACTAATGCTCGACGAACCCACCTCGGCGCTTGATCTTGCCCATCAGCACCGAACACTTCAGGTAGCTCGTGAGTTGGCTCGCACCGGAGCCGCAGTTATTGTTGTTATCCACGATCTCAATTTGGCTGCGCAGTATGCTGATCGCCTGGTCATCATCAATGAGGGGAGAATCCAGGCAGATGGCTCCCCCTGGCAAGCCCTAACCAGTGAAACGATCAGCAGAGTTTACAGCTGGCCTGTGCACATCACAGCACATCCGACAGATAATTATCCGGTAGTCATATCTTCTGGTATAGCTACAGTCTACTCGGAAGCTATCTGAATCGGATATGCATCTAATTGGTGTAAAATCGCATTGAGTTTGTTGATATCTATCAAGAATTTCAAGGTTGGGATACAGAAACGTTGCACTGTGCGCTACACTCAGTAGAATGTGAACGCAAGCGATTACACAATGAAACGCCCCGTAAGGCAAGAGAACAAAGCCGCTCGTGAATGAAGCGGCTTTTTGGCGTTTTAGACGCTGTACCAAACAGACTAATTATCTAATGCAGTCAGATAATTACTCTGTTTGGTACTATTGATTACAAGTGATTATGAAACGGTCGGTTCTGACCTCTGATCTTAAATTATTAGAAGAATAAATATGGCAACGATTAAAGATGTTGCACGTATGGCTGGTGTATCAACGACAACAGTATCTCACGTGATCAACAAAACACGCTTTGTTGCGGAAGCAACACAGAAAAAAGTATTAGCGGCTGTAGATGAATTAAATTACGCACCAAGTGCTGTTGCACGAAGCCTCAAGTGCAATACTACCCGTACTATCGGTATGCTGGTTACCAAATCGACTAACCCTTTCTTTGCCGAGGTTGTACATGGTGTGGAAGAGTATTGCTATGGTGAAGGCTATACGCTGATCTTATGTAATACCGAAGGCAACCTTGAAAAACAACGCGATTACCTGCGCATGCTGGCAGAAAAGCGTGTTGATGGCCTGCTGGTCATGTGCTCTGATCTTGACGAAAAACTCCTCGAACTACTTGAGCGCAAGAAAGATCTGCCTATGGTGATCATGGATTGGGGTCCGGAAAGCCCGCACACAGACAAAATCCAGGACAACGCCGAGCTCGGTGGTTATGTTGCGACAAAATACTTCATTGAACACGGTCATACCCACATTGGCTGCTTGTCTGGCCACCCGGATAAATCAACATGTCGTGAGCGTCTGAAGGGCTTCTATAAAGCAATGGACGAAGCCAAGCTTGATGTCAATGAAAACTGGCTACTTGAAGGTGACTTCGAGTGTGAATCTGCTGTTATTGCCGCTAACAAATTCATTGCCATGGAAGATCGCCCAACAGCGATTTTCTGCTTCAATGATATTATGGCAATGGCGCTGATCAGTACCTTTGAGCAGGCGGGTATACGGGTTCCTGATGATATCTCTATCATCGGTTACGACAACATCGATCTGGCTCCTTATTTCTCGCCACCTCTTACCACAATCCACCAGCCTAAGCGTCGATTGGGTAAAACAGCGATTGAAATCCTGATGGAACGCGTTAAAGATAAAGAGCACGAACGACGTATCTTTGAGATGGCACCGGAGCTTGTTGTACGCAAATCAGTAAAAGACCTGAACGCGTAAATGGCATCTCCCGCCCCTTCAAAAAAACCGATATCTGATATCGGTTTTTTTTTGTCATTAACTCTTTTTTTGCTGTAAATATTTTAAGGCATTTATGCTGCTCTCATCCCATAACCGGGATCTATTACTTGAAGCAAGATCACACTTTTCAGAATGGGAGCAAGTTCAAAAATATTATCTGAGATATTCTTAAAAAGTCACGAACAAGGCAAACCATCCGAAAGGATGGGACGCAAAGCTTCCGGCCTAAAAGTGGTTAGTTTATCAATAACTAAGTTGCTTATGGTAGCGGGGTTGCCGATGGATCTAGCAATAAGTGATGTCATGAATCCTGACATTTTCCTGACATAACTTTTTTGTGAAATTTGCTAATCTGAAATCCTCGCTCTGTTGTTAGGTGACTCAAGATATTTTTCACCGAGAAGAAGCATGGACAAACCAGTACTTAAAGAATCACTACGATTATTCAATTGTTTCGAGAATGTAAAATCTCGCTCGATGTTTGGCGGTTTTGGTATATTCGCGGGTGAAACCATGTTTGCACTTGTGGTAAACGATAAGTTGCACCTCCGAGCTAATGCCGACAATGAAGAAGAATTTAAGCAGGCAGGTTTAACTCCTTACGTTTATAAAAAACGCGGGTTCCCTGTTGTGACCAAGCATTACGCTATTCCGCAGGAATGGTGGGATGAACCTGGAAAAATTCTTTGCCAAGCAAAGCGTTCCTTTACTGCCGCTAAACAGGATAAAGAAACCAAAAGCAAATCAGGTCCTAGTCGTATAAAAGATTTACCGAACCTACGTTTAGCTAACGAACGTATGCTGAAAAAGGCCGGTATTACGACAGTTGAAGAGCTCTTTGAAGCCGGTGCGCTCAATGCCTATAAAGCATTGCAGCAAACCCATCAAGAGTCGGTAAATATCGAGTTGCTATGGGCCCTTGAGGGTGCAGTTAGCGGCCAGCATTGGTCGGTAATTACTAAGCAGCGTCGTTCAGAACTTCTTTCTGAATTACCGTAAACAACCTAATAGATATTTATAAAAAGAGGTGCTAAGCACCTCTTTTTTTATTTGCTATTTTCAGCATATCCAACTAATAGAAATAAAAATATACGCATAGCCACTTATGCATAATTATTTTATTACCACTTTTTTGCTCCCCCTAATGACAATTTTTTGTCATATAACGTCAAATATTGATACCTCTCACAAAGCTGTTCATAAAAGCATCAATATCCTTTTCATCAATATTGTCATTAGTAGAATTGGGCTGTCATTCTAGCAGGAGGTTGTCATGCACTGTTCCAAGCCTTTTCCTGGACAAGCAGACCAGATGTTCAAAGACAAGTTTTGCAAGTGGCCCAAGCTTATGCGTGCCTTGGTGATCATTAGCTTATTTCCACCCGCTGCTGCCTTGTTTATGGTTACCCGACAACTGGCACCAATAGACGCACTTGATGACACCCTGTCGCTGACGATTGGCTTTAATGTCATATTGCTGCTTTGGGGCATATTGCTGAAAATACGCTCCAGAAAATACTGGTATCGCAACTACCATATCGGCAAAACAATGGCCTTGGCTGTCATGCCGCTTATCGCATCCGGCTATATATTGTTACAACAGCCTGAAGTGCCGAGTATGGCCAAACAACAAAAGAGCCAAACCGTTTACATTTCACTCAACTAATCGAAATTAAAGATTTTTTCCTAGTTTTTTGAAATTAATTTGCCCTTTATTCGGTCTCTGTCTCATACCAATCTCGTATTTTGTTTGATCATTGCATCTACCAGATTGATATACTCGTTGTAGCATAAAGTTATAACCAGACAGGCATTATTAAGGGGCTCATGTGCGTATTCCAGCCAAACAACACTATTCTTTACTTATCAAGCCATTGCTTTGGCTACAGAAACGCCACTACGGTAATGTACTAAACCCCGCTCTGCTTTGGGGACGCCGCCCTACTCTATTCTGGCTTGTGGCTGGCTTTTTTGGCTACCTGGACCGAAAATCATCACCTGTTACGCCAGTTACGCGTTCTTTGGTCTGCGTGCGTGTATCGCAACTCAATGACTGCGAATTTTGCGTTGATGCCAATGGCATGAAGCTAGCCGAACGTTGCGACTCTGTCGAAAAAATCAAAGCACTCGCCAACTGGCAGGTTAGTGATCTTTTCGAACCACAGGAGCGTGCCGTGCTCGCCTATGTTGAAGCCATTACCATCACAGGCCAACGTGTCGATGAAGAAATGATCGCACAACTGAAACAATGGTATGACGATGATGCCATTGTCGAACTCACCGCCTTGATTTCATTCCAGAACCTGTCTGCAAAATTTAACACGGCCCTTGATGTACCGAAACAAGGATTCTGTTCGCTACCGATTCAGCCAAACGAGATCCAACAACCGGCAGAACAGCCAATTGCCTCTCCTTCGGACGACGATAAAAGGTAAAGTCATGGATAGAAAAAAACTACTGTTACTGGCAGCATTAGCCAGCCTTATTGGCCTATGGTTTGCCCTCGATCTGGGACAATACTTTACGCTTGAACAAGCGAAGGCCCAGCAAATTGCACTGCAAGACACCATTGCCCAGCAGCCGCTACTATCAAGCGCGGTCTATTTTGTCCTGTACGTTATTGTTACAGCCCTGTCGCTACCTGGGGCAGCTATTATGACGCTGCTCGGCGCGGCTCTATTTGGATTCTGGTGGAGCCTGCTGCTGGTTTCCTTTGCCAGTACGATAGGCGCAACACTGGCTTTCCTTTTCAGCCGCTTCATTTTACGCGACTGGGTTCAGAGCAAGTTTGGTCACCGCCTGGCGCCAATTAACGCCGGGATTGCCAAAGACGGTCCTATTTACCTCTTTACTCTGCGCCTGATCCCCGTGTTCCCGTTTTTCGTGGTCAACCTGCTAATGGGCCTAACCCCGATCAGCACCCGTATGTTCTATCTCGTCAGTCAGGTCGGGATGCTGGCAGGTACCATGGTTTACATCAATGCAGGTACCCAGCTTGGTGAAATCGACTCGCTCAGCGGCATCATTTCAGCACCAGTACTTATTTCGCTGGCGCTGCTCGGGATCTTCCCATTAGTGGCCAAATTCGTTATCAACCTGATCAACCAGCGCCGTGTCTATGCCAACTGGCAACGTCCTTCGAAATTCGATCAAAATATGGTCGTTATCGGTGCGGGTGCTGGCGGGTTGGTCAGCTCCTATATTGCAGCGGCGGTAAAGGCCAAAGTGACACTTATCGAACGACATAAGATGGGAGGCGATTGCCTGAATACCGGCTGTGTGCCTTCTAAAGCGATCATCCGTGCCGCCCATACCATGGCCGAAATCTCCCGAGCTAACGAGTTCGGTATTTCGACCGCTAAACCCGAAGTCGACTTCGAAAAAGTGATGGCACGGGTACATAACGTTATTGCCAAAATTGAGCCCCATGATTCGGTAGAGCGCTACTCCAAGCTCGGCGTCAACTGCATTGAAGGCGATGCCAGGATCCTGTCACCGTGGGAAGTGGAAGTTAACGGTGAACGTATTACGACAAGGAATATTGTTATCGCTACCGGCGCACGCCCACTGGTGCCGAATATTCCTGGGCTTGATGCAGTCAACTATCTGACCTCTGACTCAATCTGGTCGCTTAAGGCGCAACCGAAGCGCCTGCTGGTACTCGGTGGCGGACCGATTGGCTGTGAGCTTGCGCAGAGCTTCAGCCGTTTGGGCAGTAACGTTACCTTGGTTGAAATGGCTGAACAGCTCTTGATCCGCGAGGACAGCGATGCTGCTGAGCTTGTCAGGCTGAGCCTGCATAACGACGGCGTAGATATCAAGCTGGGCCACCGGGCCATGCGTTTTGAATCTGTTACCGGAGAAGACGGAAGCCTAGTTCAGCGGGCATACCTTGATTTCAACAATGAAAAGCAAGTTGTTGTCGAGTTCGATGCCGTCATGCTGGCACTCGGCCGTATCGCCAATGTTCAGGGGTTCGGGCTTGAAGAACTCGGCATTACCACAACGGAGCGTGGTACTGTACAGGTAAACGAGTACTTACAAACTGAATACCCGAACATCTATGCTGTCGGTGATGTTGCCGGTCCGTTCCAGCTCACCCATGCTGCAGCGCACCAGGCATGGTATGCCGCAGTCAACGGGCTGTTCGGCCAGTTCAAAAAATTCAAGGCGGACTACTCTGTCTTGCCGGCGGCCACCTACACCTCTCCGGAAGTTGCCCGAGTAGGAATAAACGAAAAAGAGGCTGAAGCCCAAGGTATTGATTATGAAGTCGTTACTTATGGGATAGACGATCTTGACCGTGCCATCACAGATGGGGAAGATCATGGCTTTATTAAAGTGATTACGCCGAAAGGAAAGGATAAAATCCTTGGCGCGACCGTTGTTGGAAATAATGCTGGCGAGCTACTGGCCGAATTTACACTTGCGATGCGTCACGGGCTAGGGCTGAACAAAATACTGGGAACCGTACACCCCTACCCAACCATGAGCGAAGCGGTCAAATATACTGCTGGCGTCTGGAAACAAGCCAACGCGCCTAAAGGTCTGCTTGCATGGGTCGAAAAATACCACGGCTGGATGCGCAAGGAGAGCAGCGAAAAACAGCCAGATTCCGAACCAGCCAATTCTGTATTAAAAGAAGAAAGGGATAGTTAAACATATGAAGAAATTACTGTTGGGTGCAGCCATTTCGCTTGCTACCAGCCTGACACCGGCCCAAGCCTCTACCGAGGCTGCTGGTGACACATGGCAGCAAACTGTTGCAAAAGCCCAGGGACAAACAGTTTATTTTAATGCCTGGGGAGGCAGCCAGGAAATCAACGACTATCTGCGCTGGGCCGGGCGTCAGCTTCAGGCTCAATACGGGGTGACGCTAAAGCATGTCAAAGTGGCCGACATCGCCGAGACAACCCAGCGGCTATTGGCAGAAAAAACCGCCGGCAAAAACAGCGGCGGCAGTGTCGATATGGTTTGGATCAATGGTGAAAACTTCCGCTCAATGAAGCAAAGCGGCCTTCTGTACGGTCCGTTTACCAAGCAGTTGCCGAACTGGGAATACGTCGATAAGTCTCTGCCGATCGACGAAGATTTCACCGAGCCAACCAACGGCCTTGAGGCGCCTTGGGGCGTCGGTCAGCTCGTCTTCATTCATGACAAGCAAACACTGAACAATCCACCCCAAAACTTCAGCGAGTTACTGAGCCTGGCGAAGGCCTTTCCCGGTAAGGTCAGTTACCCGCAACCGCCGGAGTTTCACGGCAGTAGCTTCCTAAAGGCAGCCCTTATTGAACTGACTGACAACAGAGAGGCTCTATACCAGCCACTTGACAGCAAGAAGGATAAAGCCAAGTTTGATCAGGTTACTGCCCCGCTGTGGCAATATCTGGATCAGCTTCATCCGGTATCATGGCAGCAAGGAAAACGCTTCCCGTCCGGTACCAGCGAAACCATCCAGTTACTGGATGACAAGCAGCTGTTACTGGCAATTACCTTTAACCCTAATGCTGCACGTGCAGCCATTGAGCATGGTAACCTGGTCGAGACCGCCCAGACCTATGCTTTCAACCAAGGCGCATTGTCAAATATTCACTTTTTGGCCGTTCCCTGGAATGCCTCGGCTAAAGAAGGGGCGCTGGTCGCGATTAACTTTCTAATGAGTCCGGAAGCGCAGGCTCGCAAGGCTGACTCCTCGATTTGGGGCGATCCGTCTGTTCTGAAGCACAGTGCACTCGCCGAAGGAGGCGCACAAGGCTTCTCACTGTTTAAATCTATACCAGAGCCTCACCCGAGCTGGCTGACTGCGCTGGAACTCGAGTGGCAAAAACGCTACGGTAGCTAAAACTGTATGGGTATTGGCCTTAAACAACGGAGCCAATACCCATTCATTAGGTTGTTTATGATTCGTTTGCTATACCTTTTCACCCTTGCTCTCTGCGCGCTGCCATTTGTACCCGGGGTACTAGGTATTTTAATTCCCGCCTTTTCCTGGCTTCCGCCTTTAGGGCTAACCACCCCTAATCTGTCTGCTTTTGATGCAGTTATCCAATGGCCGGCTCTAACACAGTCCCTTTGGCTAACACTGTTTACAGGCCTTGGCAGTACAGGACTGGCGGTTCTGTTTTGCTTTCTGATCCTTCGCCAATACTGGAATAGCCCTCACTGGCAACGGGTGGAACATTCTCTATCTCCCATGCTGGCGATGCCTCATGTGGCCTTTGCCATCGGTTTTGCATTTACTTTTGCCCCTGCAGGCTGGTTCTTCCGTTTGCTTGAGGCCATGGGCCTGGATACCAACGGCTGGTTTAGCTTAATCAAAGACGAGTATGGCATTGGCCTCCTGCTGGCCCTTGCCATCAAGGAAACCCCGTTCCTTTTATTGATGAGCATTTCTGTTCTTCAGCAAATTAAAGTCAACCGCCTGACCGCTGTTGCGTCCGGATTGGGATATAGCCATAAGGAAAGCTGGCTAAAGGTTATTTTGCCCCAGTGGCTGCCGGGCATGCGACTACCGATTTTTGCGGTCGCTGCGTACGGTATTTCGGTTGTCGATGTGGCACTTATTTTAGGGCCAGCCAGACCGCCTACCTTCTCGGTACTGGTGTGGCAGTGGTTCAATGAACCTGAATTGACATTGCTTCCGCGAGCCGCAGTAGGCGCTATGGTATTATTGGGCCTGGCTCTGCTAGCTCTCGGGTTAATCCGTCTACTAGAGTGGCTAATGCTGCAGCACTGCCGCCAATGGCAAATCGACGGCCCTCGCCACTTAAGCTCAGAGGCTCACCGCCGCTTACACCTGCCCCGTGCTAAGCTGCGCTTTCCAAGCTATGCGCCGTTTGTTCTGATACCTATCCTGGTGATTCCGGTATTAGTACTCTGGTCTTTTGCCCATCGCTGGCGGTTTCCTGACTTATTGCCAAGCCGGTATAGTCTTCGCTTCTGGCAGCAGGAGTCTCTGTCACTAGTCGAGCTTGCTGCCAACAGTCTCAGTCTGGCGCTGGTGAGTAGCCTTTGTGCCCTGGTTTTGGCCATTGCCTGTCTCGAGTATCGTCAACAGTTCCAACGGGGAATACCGAGCTGGCTTATTGCGCTGCCAATGGTACTTCCTCAGTTGTCACTGCTGTTTGGTATTCAAATCACCACCTATTTTATTCCCGGTCAGTGGTATTGGCTGTGGGTAGCATGGAGCCATCTGTTTTTCGTATTCCCATACTTGTATCTGGCATTAGATGGCCCATGGCGTAATTACGATATTCGCCTAGATCAATCGGCCCGAAGCTTGGGCCTAAACAGCTGGCAAACCTGGTGGCGTGTAAAGCGCCCGCTGTTACTGCCGGCGATTTGGCTAGGCCTGGCTGTCGGGGTGAGTGTCAGTCTTGCCCAATACCTGCCGACCCAGATGCTCGGTGCCGGCCGTATCTCTACCCTCACCACTGAAGCGGTAGCACTTGCCAGTGGGCAGGATCGCCGCGTCAGTGCAATATATGGCCTACTGCAGGGAGTATTACCTTTCCTATTCTTTACCATGGCTATCGCGGCAAGTCGCTACTCTGCCCGCTATACCCGACGAACTCAGCAACAACGGAGAGAACGCCCAGATGACATTATCTGTGGAAAACCTCACTATAAGTAATAATGAGCAACACTTGTTTCAGCCGATAAACTTTTCTGTTGAACCGGGCAATATTCTCACCCTGATGGGACCCAGTGGCTGTGGCAAGTCAACCTTGCTCAGTGCCATTGCCGGCCACCTGAGCCCGGAATTCTTGCTCGATGGAAAGATTACCCTTGACGAGCAAAGTATGGCCGAAATGGCCCCCGATCAGCGACGTATAGGTATCTTGTTCCAGGATGATCTCTTATTTCCACATTTAAACATCTGGGAAAACCTGGCCTTCGGCCTACCCAAAACAATCCGGGGAAATGAGCGCAAGATAAGAGCGTTGGAAACGCTACAACAAATTGGCCTGCCTGAACTGGCCAATAAGATGCCGACGGAGATATCAGGCGGACAGCGGGCCCGTGTTAGCTTAATGCGTATGTTATTATCCAAGCCACATGCAGTGTTGCTTGATGAGCCGTTTAGCAAGCTAGACAAAGCCCTACGCTGCGAGTTCAGAAGTTTTGTCTTCAACCAGATAAGACAACAACAAATCCCTGCGTTGATGGTCACCCATGACGATGATGATATACCCGAAGGTGGCAGCGTACTGCGCTGGCCATGGACCGACACACCTCAGGACTGAAGAGAAACACTATGTTAGACCGCTATGCCATCAAGGTCATTCGATGGCCACTACAAACCTTTTCTGCCCTGCCGGACAAACTGGGGATCACAGCCAACCAAATCACCATTGCAGGATTTATTCTCGGCTTGATGGCGCTGCCTGCTTTAATGATGCAAGAATACTATTGGGCGCTGGCATTTATCCTGCTCAACCGGATCTTTGACGGGCTCGACGGGGCGGTGGCCCGGCGTCAGGGGATCTCCGATTGCGGCGGTTTTTTGGATATCACCTTTGATTTCCTGTTTTATTCAATGGTGCCGTTCGGATTCGTTCTTGCTAATCCTGAAGCCAATGCCGTTGCCGGGGCATTCTTGATCTTTTCTTTCATCGGAACCGGTTCGAGCTTTCTCGCCTTTGCCATAATGGCCAGCAAACGCAATATCGAAAGCCCGGTTTATAAACAGAAATCGCTTTACTATATCGGCGGGCTGACAGAAGGCACCGAAACCATTGGTTGTTTCGTGCTGTTCTGCCTCCTCCCCCAGCATTTTGCTGTTATTGCCTGGATATTCGGCACGCTCTGCTGGATCACAACCGGAACTCGGATTTGGGCGGGTTACCAAACGCTTAAAGATACGCTTCCCAGATAGTATCAACGCCCTTATCAAATAACATACAGCCCCGTTTCGCCGGGGCTGATTTGTTCCCGTTTAACGATCGATATTACCCACCACGCCACGCTAACGTATGCCCTAAAGGGCAAACTCACCTATCCGTTGTAGATAAAAGCCGAGATTCCACTTGTCTTCGATCTGGATACCGCTACAATCACCGCCTTACTTTGACAAGCGAACCGACACGATGAACCGAAAGAAAAAAATCAACGAAGCGTTAAAAAAAAGAAAGAAGAAGACAAACGCAAAGCTTCACCGCAGCAACAAGCCTCGTTACATCTCCAAGGCAGAGCGAGCCAAAATGGAAGCGGAAGAAGCACAGCAGCAAGATGCAACGGCCGAAACACTAGAAGCCCAGCCTGAGTCAACTGACGGTGAGCAGACTGAGTCAGCAGATAAATAATATTGACTAGCTCGCCGTATCGGCGAGCTAGTCGATGTGTTCAGCGCATCCATTCACGGTGAAGCTGCTCGCTGTCACCCAGGTACTCTAACAACCAGTCAATCGCCGGGTTACGGCTCTCTTTATTCCAGGCCAAGCAACACGGGCTCACAGCAGGCTTTGTTGCCAGTTGCTTTTCAACCAACTCACCGGCCTCAACTCTCGGAAGGGCCATATGTTCGGGTACAACGCCGATACCCAATCCAGCTTTCAGACACTGAATCGCACTGTACCAATTTGGCACCATAAGTCGGCGCTGGTTGTCCATCACCCAGGTAACACGCTTCGGCAGCACCCTTGCCGTATCCTCAATACAGATAGCCGGGTATTTCACTAGCTCTTCAGGCTCTATATCATAGTCAGCGGCAGCCAGCGGGTGTTCGGGGGCAACCACAAACTTCCAATACAGCGTCCCCATATCCCGATAGTCAAACGAACCGCTAACCGGTACTGCTGCCGTTGCGCCAATGACCAGATCCGCCCGACCGTCAGCCAAGGCATCCCATACCCCGTTGAACACTTCCATCGACAGATGCAGCTCAACGTCGGGAAACTCACGGTAGAAATCTCGCACCAGGGTATTTACCCGGCTTTCCCTCACAACGGTATCGAGGGCAACCGACACACTCTGGGACCAACCATTGGCAACACGCTGAGTTTGCGATTTTATCTGTTCCATCCGCTTTAGCAGAGCACGTGCCTCTTCAACAAAGTACTCACCGGCAGGCGTCAGCTGTACTTGTCGGTGCAACCTAACAAATAAATCAACAGCAAGACGCTCTTCTATTAGCCTTACCGTGTAACTGATTGCACTTGGAACCTTATGCAACTCTTCCGCAGCGGCCGAAAAACTACCTCTTCTGGCAACAACATCAATAACTTGCAAATCATTGTATGAAAACATATCAAATCAAAATTTTTGAAAGCAGTGTTTAAATATTACCGTTTCACAGTGAAACAAAGCAAGATTAAACTGGCCGCAAATGTAATACAGATAAAGTCTTCTTTTATGAACAAACAACCTTCAAAAATCACCACATTCTGGTTTGCATGTCTAAGTATGCTGGGTTTCCTTGCAACTGACATGTACCTGCCTGCTTTTGAAACAATGCGGTCAGATTTCAATACATCACAGTCACTTATAGGATTGTCATTAAGTATTTTCTTACTTGGCATGGCCTTAGGGCAACTTATCTACGGACCACTCTCCGATCGTGTCGGCCGTATTAAAGTTCTGATGGGAGGAATGATTTTATTCAGTATCGCATCCGTGCTTTGTGCTTTCGCTCCGAACGTCGAGTTCTTGCTGGTTGCCCGTTTTGCACAGGCGCTAGGTGCTTGTAGTGCAACAGTTATTTGGCAAGCCGTAGTAGTGGATCGCTACGAAGGTAAAGTCTCCGAACGCGTATTTGCAACCATTATGCCTCTTGTAGCATTATCTCCTGCTCTTGCTCCGCTCGCCGGTGCGTTACTTGAACACCAATTTGGCTGGCGCAGCATATTCGTCGCACTAGTCGGTTTTGGGGCAGTTTTGTCTGTTATGACACTAAAAGAACCTGAAAGCGCCAATTTAGAAAAGAAACAGGATAAGATCAGCGTTCAGCTACGTCGCGATTACCAGCAAATTCTTAGCTCAAAAAAATTCATTGGTAACATGATGATTTTTGCAGCCTGTTCTGCGGCTTTCTTTGCCTACCTGACAGGCTCACCGTTTGTCATGTCAGAGATGGGCTACTCAGGCTCTGACATCGGCTTAAGTTATGCACCTCAGACTGTTGCCTTTATTATTGGCGGTTATGGCTGCCGCACATTGCTGAACAAGTTCGACAGCCAGCAGCTTCTTCCTTGGATCCTGAAGCTGTTCATTACCAGCGTTACTGTGATGTTCCTGATTTCGGTCAACACTGAGCCGACAACTATTTGGCCTATCTTAGTCCCATTCTGTCTGCTGGCCGTGGCTAATGGTGCTATCTACCCAATCATTATCAGTAAAGCACTGGAAGACTTTAAGAACTGCAGTGCAACGGCTGCAGGGCTGCTAAACTTCCTGCAAACCATGGTGTGTTTCGCAGCCAGTGGTATCGTATCGGCACTTTCCGCATACGGGTTGCTTACTGTCACCTCGACAATGTTTGCGACTGCATTTGTCGCGCTGACAGGTTATGCGTTGGTTGTACAAGCCCGCAGACAGTCGCTTCAAAACGTGCAAACTGCATAAAACCCCATTTCAAATTAGTTCCCCCTCTCTTGGCCACCTCTGGGTGGCCTTGTTATATCTGGCCTCAGCTCCCTTTCCAACAAGACAAAAGATGACTAAAATCTCACCCCTAGTTAGCCTTTCCTTTTTCCCTTCGCACCATTGTTTAACAAGCTACCCGCAACAGACTGGTTTAATCAGATAAAAACACCAACAATCGAACAATTAATAAACAATCGTATAACACAGAAGATTATTTATACATTTTTCTTGCATAAGATCCCACTTTGGGTAATATAAAAAACCAGTGACAATTAATGCAGTATGTCAGCATGAGTATTCAAGTAACCAATATCAATAAATTCTACGGACCCACGCAGGTTCTTCATGATGTGAACTTCAGTTGTGACAAGGGCGATACCCTGGTATTGCTCGGCCCTAGTGGTGCCGGTAAAAGCTCATTGCTGCGCATCCTGAATCTCCTTGAAACAGCCAGCAGCGGTGAACTACATATTGCCAGCGAGCAATTCAATTTCGGTGCGTCTGTCGCAGAGAAAGAAGGACTGAAACTGCGCCGCAAGGTTGGCATGGTTTTTCAACAATACAATCTGTGGCCTCACCTGACGGTACTGGAAAACTTAATTGAAGCCCCGATCAAAGTAGCAGGAATTAGCAAAGAAGCAGCAGTAACTGATGCGCTGGCAATCCTTTCGACTCTTCAGCTTGAAGACAAGGCTGATGCCTGGCCGTTACAGCTATCAGGAGGTCAGCAACAACGTGTTGCGATCGCTCGTGCCCTGATGATGAAGCCAGATGTATTATTGTTCGATGAACCAACAGCTGCACTGGATCCGGAAATCACCAACCAGGTCGTCAAGATCATCAATCAATTAAGCGAAACCGGTATTACTCAGGTCGTGGTAACACATGAAGTCGATTTTGCCCGAAAGATTGCCAGCCATGTTTTGTACCTTGAACAAGGTCGAATCGTCGAACACGGCAGCAAAGAGGCATTCATCAATCCGACCACACCGGAATTTGCCGAATACCTGACACACTGATTTATCCCTTTATTTTTATTAACAAATTTCCTGCATCATTCTTGCCAACGATGCAGAGCACAGTTACGCACGGAGTATCGCGATGAAAAAAGTTCTACTAGCTTCCCTAATTGGCCTGGTTTCATTTCAATCAGCAGCTCAGGAAGAAATCAAGTTTGCCATGGAAGCCACTTACGCCCCTTTCGAGTATGTTGATGAAAACAACCAGATTCAGGGCTTCGATGTCGATCTGGCTAATGCGCTATGTGAAGAGATCAAGGCAACGTGTTCTTTCCATAACCAGCCGTTTGACAGCCTGATCCCGGCGCTGAAATTCCGTCGTTATGATGCAGCCATTTCCGGTATTGATATCACCGAGCAGCGCTTGCAGCAGGTCAACTTTACTAACGCCTACTACGAGAACTCTGCGGCTTTCGTTGCTATTGAAGGCAAGGTTAGCAGCCAGAAAGCACTAGTTGGTAAACGTGTTGGTGTCCAGAACGGCTCAACCCACCAGAGCTACCTGATGGAACAAATGGACGGTGTAACTGCTGTCCCTTATGCAAGTTATCAAGATGCATTCATCGATATGCAAAACGGCCGTATTGATTCTGTATTTGGTGACACCGCTGTCGTTGCTGAGTGGTTTGAAAAGAACAATAAGCTTGCCTACGTAGGAGAGCAGGTCACCAATGCACAGTATTTCGGTAACGGTTTCGGTATCGCCGTAAACAAGAACAACCAAGAGCTGGTAGATAAACTAAACACCGCGTTGAAAACAGTGAAAGCGAACGGTAAATACCAGGTGATCTTCGACAAGTATTTCGGTAAGTAATATGGCGTTATCAGGTTATGCGCTTACCCTGGCAGAAGCTGGCTGGCTGACATTGCAGCTGGCTTTTGCCAGCTTATTGGTAGGACTTATTTTAGCGGTACTTTTTGCCGGTGGCGAAATGTCCCGCTACCGCTTTATCTCGTGGCCGACAACCGCACTGGTTACTATTCTGCGTGGTCTGCCCGAATTACTGGTTGTGCTATTCATTTTCTTTGGCTCGACGCAAGTTCTATTCATTCTGACGGGTGATTATGTCGAAGTCAGTCCGTTTCTGTCCGGCGTTATTGCCCTGTCGCTGATATTTGCTGCCTATGCCGCGCAAACACTGCGTGGTGCATTAAAAGCGGTTCCTAATGGACAACGTGAAGCCGCCAGTGCCCTGGGGATCAGCAAGTTTCGGGCATTTATCCGGATAGTGCTCCCTCAGGCTATCCGCCATGCTCTGCCGGGGCTAACCAACCAATGGCTGGTTCTCCTCAAAGATACCGCGCTGGTATCACTCATTGGTGTGACAGATCTCCTGAAGCAAGCCCAGTTAACTGCCGCCGCTACCCATGAGAGTTTTACCTGGTACGCCTGTGCAGCGGCCATTTATCTGGTGATCACCCTGATCACTCAAAAAGCAGTAAAGGTAATGGACAAGAAGTTTAGCGCGCAGGGAATGAGCAATGCACAAGGAGCAACGGCATGAACCAACAGCATCTTTGGCAATTAATTGAAGGCCTTATTACCAGCATTGAACTCACCGCCGTTTCTCTGTTTGTCGGCTGTCTGCTAGCACTGTTAATGACATTAACGCTGATCCTGCGTACACCTGTTGTTCATTGGCTCAGCCGCGGTGTGATCACTCTTTTTACCGGCACACCACTGCTTGTACAGATCTTTCTCATCTACTATGGGCCGGGACAATTTGATGCAGTTCGTGAAAGTATCTTCTGGGATTGGCTAAGCCAACCCTGGTTTTGTGCAATGCTTGCACTGGCGTTAAATACAGCAGCATACAGTACTCAGTTATTTAAGGGCGCTTTTAATGCCATTCCACCCGGCCAATGGCATGCCTGCCAGGCATTGGGTATGGGAAGAAAGGCTACCTTAGGTGTGCTCTTGCCTTACGCAATACGACGGGCTATTCCAGCCTATTCAAACGAAGTGATCCTGCTGTTTAAGGGAACATCCTTAGCAAGCACAATCACCATTATGGACGTCATGGGTTATGCCCAGCGTATTAATGCCCAAACCTATGACACCCTTGTGGTATTTAGTGTTGCCGGACTTTTTTACCTGACGGTAAACGGTCTTCTGACCATAGCCTTTCGTCAAGTTGAAAAGAAAGCACTGGCTTTTGAAGCTGCTCGTTAATAGAACTCATCGCTGGAATTTATTATTAAACCAGTCGCAAATGCGGCTGGTTTTCTTTTTATTTGAAAGCAAAACAATTAGGAAATTAAGTTCCAAATGAGATTTATTACTATTTAACTTCATAGCTACCACCCACTTTATCTTGATATGCACATTTACACTTATTCATAGTTGATTCACATCTCCCCTCTCTTTATGGTGATCGGAAATAACCCGTAAATTGCTAATATCATTAACGCATAATCATAAGCTGATAGACCCCGTTTATAATCAGTAAGAATTAACACACAAGCAACACAACCCACACCTCAATAACAATTAATAAACACCACCCAGACTAATTATATTTTATTTACCTATTAACATTTATTAATAAGTAAATATAAAGAATCATAACCAATTTATTCTTATTCATGTTTCCGTTGAGGATCAAAAAACATAACGATTAAATATATTAATAACGCCAAGCTAATTGAATTGCTGCAAATATATTTTATGATCATCCTAAAAATAGAATTGTAAAATTCATYCTTTGTTTTTTGTTAAACAAATAATATACAGGTAGCTCTATGAACAATGGCATAAGCACAGCGAGCCAAGACAAGCGAAAGCTTGAGTGGCGCACTTTCTTTTTAATCACAGTCGTTCTCTTCCCTGTTCTCAGCGTTATGACAGTTGGTGGATATGGCTTCTTCGTATGGATGATGCAGGTCTTCTTCCTGGGTCCTCCTGGTCACGGCGGCTAACCCTTCAAGAAACTAACCAGAATCAACAATAAGAGAACCCGATATGAAATCACTATTAACTAAAACTTGGCAGACATTGTCTCGCCCAAGTATCCATATCAGTCTTGGTGTATTAACCCTCGGTGGCTTTTTAGCCGGTATCATTTTTTGGGGTGGATTTAATACAGCACTTGAAGCAACAAATACCGAAGAGTTTTGTATTAGCTGCCACACAATGGAAAACAATGTTTACCAGGAACTTCAGGAAACCGTTCACTGGAAAAACAATTCTGGTGTTCGTGCAACCTGCCCAGACTGCCACGTTCCACATGACTGGACAGCAAAAATCGCCCGTAAAATGCAGGCTAGTAAAGAAGTGTTCGCCCAACTTTTTGGTGATCTAGACACCCGTGAAAAATTCGAAGAACGCCGAATTACCCTAGCCCAGCATGAATGGGATCGATTCTCTGCCAACAAGTCACTTGAATGTAAAAACTGTCACAACTACGACAGCATGAATTTTGAAACCATGCGTCCAACTGCCCGTATCCAGATGAAGCAGGCGGCAGAGCGTGACCAGAGCTGTATCGACTGCCACAAAGGTATCGCGCACAACCTTCCGAAGAACATGGACAGCTCTGGCGGCATGATCTCTCAGCTTGAGCAGCTTGCGTCAAACACCAAGTTCAACACTGGCGAAGAATACATCAGTGTTCGTCACCTACCGCTTTACGAAGAAAAAAGTCTGGCAACAGAAGCTGGCCTGCTAAACCCGGCGTCATCTGTCAAAGTTATCGACCAGTCTAACGATGCAATCCAGGTTGAAGTATCTGGCTGGCGTAAAGATAAAGGCTTTGGCCGTGTTATCCAGGAAGACTTCGGTATGAACATCGCCGTTGCCTCGCTGCTTAAAGAATCGGCCACCAACGATCAGATCGTCGAGAAGTTCGAGCGTAAAGAAGACGACCTAACCGGTCTGCCTTGGCAGCGTGTCACCGCCAAGCTGTGGATGAAGAAAGAAGCATTGCTGGATGATGTACAACCAATCTGGGATCAGGCGAAACAGTCATACCAAACGAACTGTTCTGTATGTCATACCCAACCTGATGAGGCACACTTTGATGCCAACACCTGGCCTGGCATGTTCAACGGCATGATGGCATTCGTTAACTTCGATACCGATAGCAAGGCGCTGGTACTGAAGTATCTACAAAAACATTCATCAGATTTTTCTGACGGCCACCACTAAGAGATTGATGGAGTATTTTGAGTATGTCTGTTAGCAGAAGAAGTTTTCTTAAAGGTCTGGCAACCACAAGTGCCGTCTCCGTCATTGGCCCTAGCCTACTGGCTTCAGCCAAGGCAACTGCCGCGGAAACCACCGGTACATGGAAAATGTCGGGCTCACACTGGGGGGCTTTCCGTGCCCACATCTATGCGGGAAAGGTTCAGGAAGTCAAACCATTAGAGCTTGATAAGCACCCAACCGATATGATGAACGGCATTAAGGGCATTATTTATAGCCCATCACGTGTCCGTTACCCTATGGTTCGCCTTGACTGGCTGAAAAAGCACAAATACAGTGGCGAAACCCGTGGTAACAACCGCTTCATCCGTGTCACCTGGGATGAGGCGCTGGATCTTTTCTACCGCGAGCTAGAGCGAGTTCAGAAGGATTATGGTCCTTGGGCACTTCACGCCGGGCAAACCGGCTGGCGCCAGACAGGTCAGTTCCACAGCTGTACCAGCCACATGCAACGTGCTGTCGGTATGCATGGTAACTTCATTACCAAAGTGGGTGACTACTCTACTGGTGCCGGACAGACGATCCTGCCTTATATACTTGGTTCAACCGAAGTCTATGCACAGGGTACGTCTTGGTCGGAGATCCTTGACCACAGTAAGAACATCGTTCTTTGGGCTACTGACCCGGTTAAAAACCTGCAGGTTGGCTGGAACTGTGAAACACACGAGTCATATGCTTACCTGGACAAACTAAAAGAGAAAGTTGCCAACGGCGAGATCAACGTTCTTTCAGTTGACCCGGTTAAGAACAAAACTCAGCGTTACCTTGGTAACGACCACATGTACATTAACCCGCAGACTGACGTGGCATTCATGCTTGCAGTGGCGCACACCCTGTACACCGAAGAACTATACGACAAAAAGTTCATCAAAACTTACTGCCTGGGCTTTGATGACTTTGTGCCTTACTTCATGGGGACGAGCAAAGACAAGATCGAGAAGACGCCTGAATGGGCAGCTGAGATCTGTGGTGTCGACGCCGACAAGATCCGTGAATTTGCCCGTATGCTGGTAAACGGCCGCACCCAGATCCTGTTTGGCTGGTGTATCCAACGTCAGGAGCATGGGGAGCAACCATATTGGATGGGCGCTGTTATTGCTGCAATGGTGGGCCAGATTGGTCTGCCTGGCGGTGGTGTCTCCTACGGCCACCACTACAGCTCTATCGGTGTACCTTCGACAGGCTTCGCTGCTCCCGGCGGTTTCCCGCGTAACGTTGACCAGGGCCAGAAGCCTAAATGGGACAACAATGATTTCAATGGCTACAGCCGTACTATCCCGGTTGCACGTTGGGTTGACTGCCTGCTAGAGCCTGGTAAAGAGATCAAGTACAACGGCTCTAAGGTGATTCTGCCGGACTACAAAATGATGGTGATCAGCGGCAACAACCCTTGGCACCACCATCAGGATCGCAACCGCATGAAGCAAGCGTTCCAGAAGCTGCAAACGGTTGTCACCGTAGACTTCGCCTGGACGGCTACCTGCCGCTTCTCAGATATCGTACTACCGGCCTGTACGCAGTTCGAACGTAACGATATCGATGTCTACGGCTCATACAGTGGTCGCGGTCTGATTGCCATGCACAAACTGGTTGATCCACTGTATCAGTCTAAGACTGATTTCGAGATTTTCACTGAGCTCTCTCGCCGTTTCGGTCGCCATAAGGAATACACCCGTGGTATGGACGAGATGGAATGGGTACGCAAGCTATACGCCGATTGTCGTGAAGCAAACAAAGCGTCATTCGACATGCCAGAGTTTGACGAGTTCTGGGAAAAAGGTGTACTTGATTTTGGTGAAGGTAAGCCATGGGTTCGCCATGCTGATTTCCGTGAGGACCCAGAGATCAATGCACTAGGTACGCCATCAGGCTTCATCGAGATCTCCAGCCGTAAAATCGACCGTTTTGGTTACGAACACTGTCAGGGCCACCCAATGTGGTTCGAGAAAAGTGAACGCTCCCACGGCGGCCCGGGCTCTGAAAAACACCCGTTCTGGATGCAGTCGTGTCACCCTGACAAACGTCTGCACTCCCAGATGTGTGAGTCAGAAGAGTACCGTGCAACTTATGCGGTGAAAGGTCGTGAACCGGTTTACATCAACCCGAAAGATGCAGCGGAGAAAGGCATTAAAGATGGCGATATCGTTCGCGTATTTAATGACCGTGGCCAGCTACTTGCGGGGGCTGTACTCACCGACAGCTATGCACGCGGCGTGATCCGTATTGAAGAAGGTGCCTGGTATGGTCCGCTTAACGAGAAAATCGGTGCGGTTTGTACCTATGGCGATCCGAACACCCTGACTCAGGATATCCCGTCATCCGAGCTTGCTCAGGCAACCAGTGCCAACACTTGTCTGGTTGATTTCGAGAAGTTCACCGGTGAGGTACCGCCTGTGACGTCATTCGGCGGACCAATCGAAATACACTAAGCCTCTGCCCTTAGCTGTTAAGTGACATAAAGCCCCGCCCCACATATGAAACCGTGGTTCGGGGCTTTTTACCTTTGAAAGCTACAACTTCGCCGCCAGAGCAAAAACTTGCTTACTCCATTTTTCTCGCTGTTGCTCAGATGAACTAATGACCGGGCCAATATAGGTTGGCGATCCGACTTTGATGCCACAGAACTCCAACACTGTTCTCTTAAGTTGTTTGTAGACCGGATTACCCTGAATCCAACGATAATAAAGAGGCGGTGTATCCATAGTAAGAATAATATCGGCACTTCGCCCGCTAAGAAGCTTGTCTGGAGTCATCTTGCCTTCTTGATATTTAAAGGCAAAACCCGATAAAAAAGTCCTGTCTATCAGCCCTTTTAACTTTGCAGGCATTCCTCCCCACCACACCGGCAAAATAAAGACCACATGCTCGGCCCATTTCAGTAGCGATTGAAATTCGCTCAGATCAGCTTCAAGGGGCTGGATTTCATCATAGCCATGGTGCAAGTCAAGCTCGAACGTCAACTCACTGAGAGAAAGCACCTTCACTTGATGCTTATTCTGGCTTGATAAAACATATTGCTCAGTTAACTCATGGCAAAAACTGCTTGCCTTCGGATTTCCATTGATTACCAGTATTTTTCGGCTCATAACGCTCTTCCTCTATAACTGAGGGCAGCATAAACCTTGTCCCTAGGGGAAGAGTCAATAAGCTTTTTACGATTGGTTTATGGATGATTTAAGGCTCTGAAGGCAATACTCAGTTTCAGCACGATATAGAGATATCCGTTCACTCAACGCCTTCAGAGCCTCGTTATCCGTCTTTAAGAGTCAGTGACTTCCTCAGTAGATCCGTAACTCAACACCTGCAGGAGCTATCATCTCGGGACCTTGCCTCAGATGCTGGTCAAAGAATTGAACCAGCAGAGCATTGCTGGCATTGTGCATCACTTTCGAGTCAATGCTGCCAAGAATACCTGCATATTTTAGATATGGGAGGTGGTTCAGAATGCTGAAATTCATGTGCGCAGCCCCCGTAAACACGGCCTCACAACCACCTCCTGAATTCGCCTTTGCTACCTGCTGATCCATCCAGGAATAATCATGAGTCACGCCTTGCAGCTGAGTGTCAGTCGTATAGACGAAACAAATCGGGGAATCATTATTTGGGTTTAGCGAGAAGGAATAATGCTGACCGTCTAGGTTAACACCCGCTTTCACACGCTCATCATTCATTGCCAAATGTGATGCTATAGAACCGCCGAAAGAATGACCAAAAGCTGCTAGTTTGTCGAGATCAAGGTGTCCAGTTAACCGCGTTTGTTGTGTGCCACTGGCAATACTCGGCAGTGCGTCCAGTAATAACTGATTGTTCTCCAGCCACGGTTGGAAATTACTCACCGCCTTACTCATGATATCTTGCTCATATTGTTGCGCTTTTTGCTGCCATTCAACCAGCGATTGGCTCTGACGTATACGCTCAATATGTGTCGAAATACTGTTTGCGATGTCGACATCAAAATCATTAGCACTAATTGCAACGCTCTGCTGCTGAGGCACAAGATCACCATTAACACGCTTCATAATCAGACTATGGCCAGGATGGCCAAGTGCCAGAACCACAAAGCCATAACTGGCCAGCTGCTCCACATTGGTCAAGTTTTGTTGCGCAAAAGAGCCGTAACCGTGGTTAAAAAGCAGCACAGGGTGTTGTCCGGCCAACACCTCTGCATCAATAATCGACTCTGTAGGGCGTTCATCCGTCATCAGCTCTCCGGGAAAACCCTGTTGCTCACCTAATGCTTCGGCTAAATAGGCTGGCATGTAGGGTAACCGTTCACCATCTGCATTATTTACTGCAGGATACCAGGCTGTCACATGGACAAAACGCCCCCCATCTTGCACTTCGAACTCCGTTACTCCAACTTTATGCTCACCCTCGGGCTCAGGTATCTCCGGAGGTGGTAACAACATAACAACTCCCACCAGCAATACTAAAATGCAAACCAAACCAGCACTAAGCCGGATAAACCACTTCATATCATTTCCCTTACACATCAATTTGGTAGGGAATTTGACAGCAGTTCCCACTAGCAGCAAGCGCATTTACGCTTCTACTTTCTGTCTTATCATTTGCATCGTAAGTCTTCGGGTCATTTCACAAAACGTTGGCCATATATGCATAATTAATCATCAACGTCTGAACACAAATGCGCTTTTTTGCCCCAAATCTTTGTGGCTATCACTTCTTTGCCTGTGCAGAAACTTGCCTCTCAGTGGTAATAAACGATAAATTTTTTACAATTCGCTATTAGGCCGATTAGGTGTCCTTAAGGCACTCCTCAATTTCAGTCCGATACATAGATATCTGTTTGTTCATCTCCTTCAGCGCCTCGATTTCGGCATTAACCTTACGCTGCTTATGGTCCAGTAGTTCCATTACTGCATACCAGTCGAGCGTGTTGCGGCTCACCACCAGCTGCTGTAACTCCGATAAACTAATCCCTAACTGTTGGGCCTGTTTGATAAGTTTGACGAACTCAACATCCTCGGCATTGTAGACCCGATAGCTTCCTTCCCGGCGGACATGGGTAAGCAGCCCAATGTTTTCGTACAAACGGATGGCCTTTGGCGAGGCGCCAGTCCGCTTGGCTATTTCACCGATATACAAAGTCTTTTCCTTTTAGGCTCAAACATCGACAGGAAGCAGTAATATCATTTTTTAAATCAATAATATAGCTATCCATCTCATCAGCAAGAGCTTCAACTCCATCACAAGATAGAACCATAAATTCACTAACCATCTGAGCATTAAAATATTTTCACGGTAACTGAGATACCAACTCGTAGTTACCTACTTTAGGTATACACTTCTTTAATAGCGCCGATGAGGCATCGCAGCAACGAAAGAGGAAACTGGAACATGGCGAAAGCATTAATTGTATTGACCAGTCACTCGCAGATGGGTGAAACAGACGAGAAAACCGGTTTTTGGCTATCAGAACTCACCCACCCCTACTATGCCATTGTCGATCGAGGAATTCAGGCCGACATAGTTTCGATCCAGGGCGGCGAAGCACCTGTCGACCCGCGTAGCTGGGACGAAGAAGACAAGCTGAATGTACGATTTATGTCGACGCCAGAGTTAACCATGCTATTGAAAAATAGCCCTTCGCTTGATGATATCGACCCAACTGATTATCAGGCCATTGTCTTTGCTGGTGGTCATGGAACCATGTGGGATTTTCCCGATGATCCTGACGTGCAGGACAAAGCGGCAACCATTTACGAACAAGGTGGAATAGTCGCGGCCATTTGCCATGGACCTGCCGCTTTGCTCAATATCAAACTGTCTGACGATACGCTGCTTATTGATGGCAAGCAGGTAGCAGCTTTTAGCAATGCTGAGGAAGAGGCGGTACAGCTAAACAAGGTTGTTCCATTTTCTCTTCAGGATGAACTGATTATCAACGGTGCCAAATATATTGAGCAACCAGCATGGAGTGCCAATGTCGTTACTGACGGTCGGCTTATAACAGGTCAAAACCCTCAGTCTGCAGAAGGGGTCGGAAATGCCGTCTGCGATTTACTGCAAGAGCTAACCAGTTAGAAAGCTGCGCTCAATTAATTGAAGAGTTGATAACAAAGCAGAATACTCTGCTTTGCTATCTGCCTTAACGCTTATTTATCAGCCTGAGGCTTATAATAATCATTCTGATAGGCAAGGCTGCCCCAGAGGGCATTGGCATGCGCCATCTTCACCATCTCTTGCGGTTGCACCTGCTCAATAAGATCAGAGGTATCCTTATTGTATTCAAAGCCTTTCGGTCCTTTATCCGGCTGGAAAATGACCACTTTGTTATTATCATCCATCCAGGCAAAGTTCTTGTAGAACTGCATCATTGCCCGCAAGTCCTTGCTCTCAATATCCTGAGTCAAGTCATGGCCAATCATCGGATTGTAGCTATCAATACCGATTAGAGACAACAGCGTAGGAGGAAGGTCAATCTGACTGGCCAGACGCGAATCCTGCTTGGCTTCAATACCTTTACCGACGATGACAGCTGGAATATGAAAACTATCTATAGGCACCAGTTGGCTACCGTATGCGCGTGAGTCGTGGTCAGCGACGACAACAAAAACGGTATCATTCCAATAGTCAGACTCTTTGGCCTGCTCGAAAAACTCTCCTAATGCATAGTCTGAATATTTCGCCGCATTTTCCCGCGTTTGTTTCGGTTCGTTGTACGGCGTAATACGGCCATCCGGATATTCGAACGGACTGTGGTTAGAAGACGTAAACACTAAGCTGAAGAACGGCTTATCTGAAGTCGCTAGCTTCGTAAACTGCTCATGAGCTTTTTGGTACAAGTCTTCATCAGACGCCCCCCAAGAACCAACAAAAGTCGGATTCTCAAAGGTCGGAAAGTCCTGCATGTCCTCAAAGCCGTTACCAAGAAAGAAGCTCTTCATATTATCAAAGTGGCTCTCTCCACCGTATATAAACTGGGTATGATAACCTTTGCTCCGTAATAAACCCGCAATCGTAAAGAAATCCGTCTGGCTCTTGCCAAGTTTAACCACGGCACGTGAAGGTGTCGGCGAAAAACCGGTTATAACCGCTTCAATTCCACGTATCGAACGGGTACCTGTTGAATACATTCGGGTAAAGTTCCAACCCTCTTGCATCAGGCCATCAAGGTTCGGTGTAAGCGGCATGCCCCCCAACCCGCCAACATACCGAGCCCCTAAGCTCTCCTGTAGCAAAATAACCAGGTTTTTCGGCTTCCCTTTATAACTTGCTGAATGGTAGGACATCGTCGGGATGTCATCGGAGAAAAACGCTTTGCTTTCTCGGCCTGTAGACTGGCGGACAAATTCAACAACATCGTCACGATCCATGTCATCGTAATACTTGCTCGCGCTATCTTCCGCTGACATCTGCTTCACGGCAAACACCATTGAATACGACGAGTTCAAAACCAAATCATTCACCAGCGGATCGGTTGCAAAGGCAACCATGGCAGGATTAAGCGGACGGTGGCCAAGAGTTGACCTTGCCCCCATAACACCCAGTACAACAACCAGAAACCCTAAAGGGATACGCCAGTACCAACGAGGAAAAACAAGGCCTGATACCAGATGGCGAGTCAGCTTCCAGCCAAATAATACCGTTGCCATGCTGACAACAGCGCCGATAAACAGCTCAACTTTATAGCCGCTCCAGAGCATGCCGAACACTTCTTTCGGGTAAATCAAGTACTCAACAAATAGTCGGTTAGGACGGACATCATACTCCATGATAAATGAAGGTGTCGCCAGCTCCATGTATACCAATAGCCATAGCCCCGCGACTAACCATAACCTCAGCACAAAAAGCCATGCTCTGCCTATAACGCCCTTACCAGCAAATATGCATGTTAATAATCCGGGTAATATCAATAGATAGCTAAGTGTTGCAATATCTATCCGAATACCGCTAATAATTATATTAAGCCAACCATTTGTGTCCGAAACCCGATCGCTTTGCCATAAGCTCAAACCAAGACGGGATAAAGAAAGTAGAAAAAGAAAAATAAAAAAAGCGGCGGCGATTGGGTAAATAACACCCAGCCGCTTTTTGACTATATTTGCCATTGTTACATCCTGTAATTTAACCGGGTGTTAAATAACCATGTTTGAAAAAACGATATACACCCAAGTTAATATCGCCATAATAAGTGTAAGCAGCACAGCAGCTGAGCCCATATCTTTCGCTTGGCCAGAAAGTTCATGTTTTTCTGGGCCAATACGATCAACAACAGCCTCGATGGCAGAATTAAGTAATTCAACGACGATAACTGCGACGACTGAACCTATTAGCAATAACTTTTCCAGCCCAGTTACGGGGAGTAATAAAGCGACAGGAGACAAAATAAAGAAAGCGACAAGCTCTTGCCGAAATGCTGCCTCGCTATGCCAGGCAGCACACAGACCTAGCCACGAATACTTCGTTGCGTAAATCAGGCGAATAAACCCTGTTTGTTTATTTTTCACACCACACCTTTATAATACACGTCATAAATATACCTTAATGGCATTATTGGGGTGAAAAATAGGTGAAAAGTTCCCGGCAATATACTTATTTATTCCAGAACCTTTAATCCTGTATCAAATATAGAAGCAGAATAAAGCATGCAGTTTCATATTAATTCTTATAATTTTCATACATGCTGTATAATTCATAATAACTTCTCGTGGCTAGTTGCTATCTAGGAAACTAAACATGTCAAATCTATAACTGGCCGCACGCATCCCTTCCCCTCTTCCTTAGCTCCTGCCTGGCTGTCAGAAATCAATTCACACAGACTTGCATACCATTCATGTGATCATGACGATAAATTACCGCCATCGATATGCGCCTTTTTTCATTGCTACACTATACTGTTAGCAGATAGGTGTTCAATGACATCATGGATGATATATGAAGCTAGCTTTTCTCCGCTTTTTGGCACTGCTACTGCCGTTATTATCAATAACAGCAGCGGCTGCTTTCTATATCTATCATGGTGATGTGATCCAGCTAGAGCAACGGATACAGGAGAGAGAACGCAATCTTCATCAGTCGGCCCTGCATATCACGCGACTGCATTTCGCCCCCATTATTGATGATCTGCGCTACCTGACTCAAAAAGCCAATGAGGTCAGTATCAGCACACACAGTAGCAGCGAAAAGAAAGATATTCTTGCCAATACCTTCAAGCGGATGACTCAGACTCGAGCCTATTACGATCAAATAAGACTGATTAATGCTCAAGGCCAAGAAGTTATTCGTATCAATATGAAAGACGACCAGGCATATCGTGTTCAGGAGAGTCAGCTGCAAGATAAAAGCCTACGGCCATATGTACAGGAGTCACTTAAGATCAATCCCGGCACTTTCTATACATCACAGTTTGACTTGAACATAGAAGATGGTGAAGTTGAAACGCCCATCAAACCTATGCTGCGCTTTATCAGTCACTTCACTATCAACGGTGAAAGCTGGCTAATCGCACTTAATTATCTCGGGCGCGATTATCTGACTGAGCTGGATAACCAATATAACTGGAACAGCGGACAATATTGGCTTATCAACAACCACGGACGCTGGTTGCTAGGCCCAACATTAGACAGTGCCTGGCAATTCATGCCATCACGGCAAAAAACAAACGGGCAAGATTTCTTCGAAGCTCACTCTAAACTGTGGGAACAAATCCAGAAAGCTGAAAGCGGGCAGATCCTCCAGCAGGATCATCTCTATACCTTTACCCGATTTTTCTCTGGTGACAGGTTCTTAGGAGATGAACTCTTCACGCTTCCTTTTGATGGTACAGATCTACCATGGACGATCATTTCGCATATCAACATGAATGAAGCGGTTTTTGAGCTTGCATTTTCGCAACAGCGAATTGTGAAATTTACTATTTTCTCACTCTTGATCATGACATTGGTTTCGGGCTGTATTGTCCTGGCCTGGCATCTTTCGCAAATGCTTCGTCATGAAAAGCGGCTAAAACAGAACATCGAGGATGTTGCACTTCAATATTCAACCGTACTGGAACATGCCCCTGACGGGCTCATTACAGTCAATCAAGACATGACGATCAATACTATCAACAAAGCTGCAGCACATATCCTTAATATCAATGACCAGTCTGCCAAGGGAAAGAGCCTTCTAAAACTCATCAGCGGACACAAAAACCGCGAACAAATCAGGCAGTTGGTCGACGACGTTCACGAAAATAAAACCAAAAACAATCCACGGCCGGTAAAAACACGCATCCAACTAAGAAACCTGAAGACCCGGCACATAGAGTTTGTAGCAACCGAGACAACCTACAGCTCAAGCAGTGAAATCCTGTTGAACTTCAGAGATGTGACCTACTGGATTGAACGCGAGGAAAAGCTTAAAAGCATGTCTCGCGCCCTAGAGCAGAGCAATGATTCGATTATCATCACCAACCATCGCGGCATTATTGAATACGTTAACCGAGCTTTTGAAAGATTCACCGGCATGAAGTCCGAAGATATCATTGGTTCCCAGTCATCCAACCTTCTCAAGCGAACACTGAATGATGAGAAAGATGTCAGAGAAGTTCAGAAGCAATTAAAAGATGGCCAGACAATCCAGCGTGTACTCGCACGAAGACAGAAGGACGACGGTATTCTCTACGAAGAAAAGACCATTTCCCCTATCCTTAACAACCGAGGAAAAATAAGCCACTATATTTCAACAGGGAAAGATATCACTGAACGCGTACTGTTCGAGAGTAAGCTGCACAAACTCGCTCACTACGATATCTTAACCGAGCTACCCAACCGAACGCTGCTCCAGCAATATCTGGAAAAAGCCATCGAAGATGCCAAAACAAACCACAGCAGCATAGCTTTATTCGCCATCGACCTTGACCATTTTAAGAAAATCAACGATTCGCTAAGCCATGAAACCGGAGACAAAGTCCTCCTCGCGGTTTCAAAGCGCATCAGCAATTCGCTACGCGGCGATGATCTTCTCGCTCGATTAGGTGGAGACGAGTTCGCCATCATCATCAAACAAGAGGTGGAGCCCGAGAATCTGGTCAATATGGCAAACCGTATTATTCATCATATCAGCGAGCCTCTTTGTATAGACAACAAAGAGCTGTTTATTACTGCCAGTATGGGTATTAGCTTGTACCCCGATGACAGCGATAGTGTGGAGACCTTGTTCAAGAATGCTGACATTGCCCTATACCGTGCCAAAGAAGAGAGCCGCAACAAATTCTGCTTCTTTACCCAGCAGATGGGACTGGACAGTATCAAGCGTATCCAGCTTGAATCTGAGCTAAGAAAAACAATTGGCACACCTAGATACCAGTTCTACTACCAACCCAAAGTGAATGCGATCACCCACGACCTCTGCGGTATCGAAGCCCTACTTCGTTGGGAAGACGAAAATGGCGATATACAGTCTCCACTTGATATCATCCCTATTCTTGAATATTCCGGGCTCATTATCGAAGTGGGAGAAGACCTGATCCAACGAGCATGCCGTCAGCTAAAACAGTGGCAAGAAGACAACCATTTACTTCATTTTGCCCTCAATATTTCTGCTCGCCAGTTACTGAACTCCAACATAGTCGAGACGGTAAGCAAGGCTATAGAAGAAACTGGCTGCGACCCGCAATATCTAGAACTTGAAATCACCGAGAGCGTGATCATGGCGGATGTCAAAGCTGCACTGGATAAATTAAGAGGACTGGAGGCACTTGGCGTTAAGATCGCAATCGATGATTTTGGTACTGGTTATTCATCGTTAGCCTATCTCAGCCGTTTCCCGGTCCATATCCTGAAAGTTGATCGTGAGTTCGTTAAGGATCTACCTAAAAACAAGGATAACATTACGATCACTCGTTCTATCGTTGAGCTTGCCCATAACCTTGAGATGATTGTTGTTGCCGAGGGTGTAGAAACTGAGGCGCAAGAGCAATTCCTAGCCAGCATTGGGGTAGAAGAATTTCAGGGCTATTACTTTGGCGCCCCAATGCCACTAAAAGACTTTGAGCAGCAGTACCTCACCTTGCCAGATCCACAGCTTATCAGCGAGCAGATTTGCCAGGGTATATAATCGGCGAATAGCATTTGTTGCTTCCCACGTTCAAGCATATAATCGATGTTATCGAACCAAGTCAAACCAAATAGCCTGACAGGTAATCTTATGAGTTTTAGTGACCACTTAGATAACTTTCTTAAACAGCGTGACCAAAAAGCTCAACCTTCTGCCAAGGGGGCATTTCGCCGTCAGTATACTGTCCAGGAGCCAACCAACCAAAGTGTAGCCCGCGAAGCGATAGCAAAGGCACAAGAAGATGCTTCTGAGCAAGCAACCATAGATACCAAGGCTCCCCATATTCGGGTCAATGGACGATGTGTGACTGAAAGCGAGGCACAGGCACTTGAACAACTGAAAGTTGACGCAGCACCAGCCAACCCAAATCGCATTGACTATATTAAGCAGCTTAGAAAAGAGCTGAAGCTTAAAAAACGCTCTTAGTCGAAATATACCGTGCTTAAATCATCGCGCTAATCAGCAATTCAATCGTTATACCTAAGCGAGTTAGCGCTCTTCTTTGCATTTCATCTCCCTTATGCTTCTACTCTTTTAATTCATCAACCATAATACTTGTATCCAAGCGTAAATTTTATTAATTGAACAATATACAACCCGCAAAACCGTACAAAAAACAAACAGAAACTAGTGGAGCCAAGGATAGATTGAATACTAAGAAAATATTTCGTTGAAAATTTCAAAAATAAAACCGACCAAAAATAAAGCCATCTGAACACTTTTCATACTTGCAAGTAAATATACGTTTTTTTATATTTCCAGCACGTCCATCAACAAAACACTCACATCAACAGTTCATCTGCTTTTTTTTATCAAAATGAGCATCAAGTTGATAGTTTTTATCTAAGTCATTGTATATAAAGACATTTATATATTTTAATATGTTCACACACGTGTGGTTCATGAAATATCAAATTTCATTCAATTATTTACAAACACCCTTTCAACAACACAAACATAATCACAATTAAAAACAATACCAAAACAACACACACAAAATATAAAACCAGCAAGCCACAAAAAGCAACATTACACACAAATCAACAACCAAGCCTCTACACCAATTGCTATTCAATTGCAATATAGGCAGGGCGCTTTTTAAGGGTTAAAATTGCCGCCTAAAAAAGTATGTAAAGACATTATCATGAACTCATTAATTCAAATTAACGAGCTGGAATCTCTGCTCATTGCAATTATCGTACTTTTTCTTGGCTACTTTATTAATAGCAAAGTTAAGGTTCTAAGAAAGTATAATATTCCAGAACCCATAGTCGGTGGCCTCATAGTCGCTGTAATTATTACTATCCTTCATCAGCAAGGTATTGATGTTTCATTCAAGTTAAGCATCAAAGACACTCTGATGCAGATGTTTTTTGCGACTGTCGGACTAGCAGCCAGCTTTAAACTGCTAGCCAAAGGTGGGTCGCGCGTATTCTTGTTCCTCGGTATTGCGACCCTCTATATCACTATCCAGAATGCTGTCGGCGTTAGCCTGAGCTCTCTGCTGGGCCTAGATCCCCTTCTCGGCCTCATTGTTGGCTCTATTACGCTTTCTGGCGGCCACGGTACCGGGGCGGCATGGTCACAAACGTTCGCGGACAGCTTCGGGCTGCATACGCTTGAGCTCTCGATGGCGGCTGCAACGTTTGGCCTGATTATGGGCGGGATCATTGGCGGCCCGGTCGCTCAGCGACTGATCAACAAGCACAAGCTGAAGTCCGAATTCGGTGGCGGTGAACATCACCATATCGAGCACCCGGATCTGGTTACCTATAGTGATCACGAAGAAGATCGCATTACGGCCAAAAATACAATTGAAATTCTCTTTATCCTGCTTATATGCGTTGCCGGTGCCGCGCACGTTAAAGAGTTTATCGACGGATTCGGAATAAGCTGGCTTCGCATCCCAGATTTTGTCTACGCCCTCTTCATCGGTGTATTCATTACCAACCTATGCGAAACCACCAAGCTCTACAAAGTAAACAACGAAACGGTTGATGCGCTGGGAACTATCTCCCTGTCATTGTTCCTGGCCATGGCTTTAATGAGCCTGCAGCTTTGGGAACTGCTTGAGCTTGCATTGCCAATGTTGTTGATCCTCTCGGTGCAAACAGTAACACTGGCTATTTTTGCCTACTTCATCACTTTCAGGCTGATGGGCAAGAGCTATGACGCCGCGATCATCGCCGGAGGCCACTGTGGCTTTGGTATGGGTGCAACACCGACAGCCGTGATGAACATGGGATCCTTGGTATCCAGAAATGGCCCGTCACCACAAGCTTTCATGGTGGTGCCAATCGTTGGTGCATTCTTCATTGATATTGCCAACCTGATTGTGCTGCAGACTTATATCAGCTTCATCCAATAAATCTGCGCTAAATCACAGAAAGGCCAAGTGACAATGTCACTTGGCCTTTTTTGTTCCTTCCGCTGTCGCATCAACGATTTTTCGTTCTATTATTAATAAAAACAGAACAACAAACTTTCGTGATTCACGCCAATAATACGGATTATCATTCTTTATTTGGTTAATTATGCGCAACTAAACTCTTATATCATCTGGCTTTTAGCAAGTTGGTATGATCATAAAAAAACCAAAGAAAAAGCAGGGCTTCACACACAAATAGTATGGAGTATTAAGATGTTAGGTGAAAATCACGCACTCTACATTGAGTTTCCTGAACTACAAGGCAAAATCCAGCAGTTAAAAATGGCTGATGAAAACTTCAAAGCTATGTCAGACAGATACCACAAACTCGACCATAGGATACGAGGACTAGAAGGAAACAACATCCCTACTGAAGATACACATTTTTCCCAACTCAAACTGGAACGGGCTCAACTGAAGGACAAAATCTACAGCATCTTAACCAATTAGACGTTTGCTAACAGGCTAGATGGCAGCAGCAGTTGTCGTTTCCCTTACTTAGATAACCCCCCATTCATTAGAACGGGGGGTTATACACTACCCTACTCACACCAGCGCTGGCCGGTGTCGGTTACGGTACCCTGCTTGCGGTTTTCCCATCAATCATTGCGGACTTTTACGGCCTGAAAAACTACGGCGCAAACTACGGCGTACTATATACGGCATGGGGCATCAGTGGGTTCATTGGCCCGGTTGTAGCAGCAATTGCTGTCGATACTACTGGCACTTATACCATGGCATACACGACTTGTGCTGTAATGATGGCTATTGCTGTTATTCTATCTTTCATCACCAAGCCAGTTAACCCAGAAGTATTAGAAAAGAAGCTAGTGAAAGCATAAATAATAATAAACATCATTTATCTTAGTAACTGTTAGTAAAGCCCGACATCCACTGCCGGGCTTTTTTATTTCTCAAATTTAGTCAACTCAGTACTTATATAAATCATTTTTTTGATGAACCTCTTATTAGTAATACAGCATCTTACATTTAATTACCTTTCAGATTAATGTTTTATAAAAGCCATGACTCATTAATAATACATTGTCTTTGTTTTTAATTATTTAATCATCACTGATAAAAATTCACCAATTCTAAATTCCTAGCCTTACTTCATCTCTATTAATTCCCACATTTAATAACAACAGTTATCTGGTTTCCGATCATTATTAAATGGCAGTACACATTTACTCTAACTATAAACACTTCAAGCAACCCATTGGGGATTTTTCAGGAGCAAACAATGGAAAATATTAATATGCGAAAACGCGCCCGGCTAGGCGTATTTATCGCAGCAACGGGTCTGCTCGCGGCTTCAATACAACAAGCCGTGGCGGCATCCCCCGAAAAGCCAAGCAGTTATCTTCCCGATAACCTCCCCCCTGTTCCCGGCATCGAAGAATACATAAAAGACTATGATGCTGCGATTAAACTCGGGAAAGCGTTCTTTTGGGATATGCAAACGGGTAGCCAAGGCCAGAGCTGTGGTAGTTGTCACTTCTCGGCAGGGGCTGACATTCGCGCCAAAAACCAAATAAGCCCGGGTGTACTCAGCACCATAGTCGAAAACCAGGACAAATTTAACTACGATGGTTACCCTGAGCTACCTTCAGGTGGTAAGGGCGGACCTAACTACACGTTAACTAAAGATGATTATCCGTTATACCAACTCGAAGATAACAGAGACAGGGATTCCAATGTCGTTTACGAGACTGATGACGTTGTTTCTTCACAAGGTGTTTCCTTTGCCAAGTTTAAAGACCTCGAAGGTAACCACTACGGGTCTGAATTTGAAGACGGCAAAGAGCGTTGTGAGAACCTGACGGATATCTTCCACGTTAATAACCTCAATACTCGACGGGTTGAGCCACGAAACACACCAACTGTTATTAATGCCGTTTATAACTTCCGTAACTTCTGGGATGGGCGGGCAAATAACATATTTAACGGTGTCGACCCGTTTGGACCTCATAATGAAGACGCCTATGTCCTTTATTATGATCGTAAGCATGGCAAAACAGTCCCTAAAAAAACACACCTTATTAACTCAAGCCTTGCCTCTCAGGCTGTGGGACCTCCAGGCAGTAACTTTGAAATGACCTGTGACGGCAAACCGTTCAAGGCCATGGCGAAAAAATTGCTTCGCTTGAAACCATTAGGATTGCAGGAAGTACATCCAAACGACAGTGCCTTGGGTTATTTGAGTGCCTACCCTGCCAAAGGGTTGAAAACTGACTACCGTACACTTATCAGGGATGCCTTCCATGAAGAGTTCTGGATGAGCCCGCGCCATGACGAAGATGGCTATACCCAGATCGAGCATAACTTCTCGCTATTCTGGGGACTGGCAATCCAGATGTACGAAAGTACTCTTGTCTCACTCGGCCATTCGAAGTTTGAAAAAGGAGAAGATCTAACCCCGCTCGAACTGCAAGGTGCGCAAATATTCAGTAGCTTTGGTGGTCCCAATGCAGGTCGCTGTATCGGCTGTCACGGAGGTCCGGCATTTAGCCAAGCAACTCTGCACCTAACCGGAAACACAGACGCCGTTATCACTCAAGGACCTGTAGGTCCGACATTTGCGCAGGCAGTCCGCGATAGAGGATTCATGAACATTGGTGTAAGACCAACAGTTGATGACCTCGGCCTTGGTGGACTGAGTAACTTTGGCTATCCATTGTCATTTACTCGCCAGGCGCAAAACGGTGAAACTCCGGATGGCGAGCTTATCAGCGGACCTGTCGACCCATCAGCAAGAACAGCGATAGATGGTGCGTTTAAGATCCCGCTTCTGCACAACATCGAGTTAACCGGTCCATTTATGCACAATGGTAGCCTGGCAACACTAGAGGAAGTCATCGACTTCTACTTCCGCGGAGGTAACCGCCGGAAAGATCCTAACAACCCTATCGGAGATACTTCAGGTCATAACGGTACGGCTTCCAACCTTGTGTTTAACCTAGGTCCGCTACCTCATCTTAACGATGATCACAAGAAAGCCCTGGTGGCCTTCCTGAAGTCATTGACCGATGAGCGTGTACGTTGGGAGAAAGCTCCATTTGACCGCCCACAGCTATTCATTCCAGTCGGTCACATAGGTGACGAATACAGTGTGCAGGATGACGGTACTGGCAAGGCAGAAGTGCAATGGGTAGAAATTCCAAGTGTCGGTAAAGAAGGCCGCTACGCAGAAAATCTTCCACCAATAAAAGGGTTCCTGGAAGAAAGCAGTGAAGAGCCGGAAGCCTATGATGATTATGGTGAAGTCAAATACCCTCACCAGATCACTATCAACCTGATGGCAAATGATAAGGCGGGTAGCGCACCACTAGACTACTCCTCTGTGAAAATTGTTGAAGCACCTGACATGCGTTACGGTGTGCTGACAAATCACGGTGACGGTAAAGTGAGCTACCGCCCAATGCGGAACATGGATACGAGCTTTACTTATCAAATTAAAGATAAAAACGGCTTATTCTCCAGCCCTGCTAAGGTTGAGATAAAAGTTTCACGCTAAACCACAGTAATGCTTAACGCTAATAAAAAGCCCGATGAAACATCGGGCTTAGTTCATTTTATGTTAAAAACAGAATATGATTATTAGGCAAAAACTCAACACTAACAGAAAACTATAAATAGAATTTAAAGCTCAACCTTATATTCAACAAACCATATACCAATCAAAGCATTTAAAATCATTAACTTACGACACACATACCAATACAATAAACACATAACTGGATAAAATATGGGGTTATAATTAATTTTATCTTTCACAAAATTAATAAATGAGAAAAATTTAACCGAACATAATTAAATTACGAGAGACTCGTTAGCTCTCGTAACACTTCTTATTCATGAATGGATGCCAGAGGTAAATTATGAATAAAAAAACAAACAAGCCAATATTGCGCTTAAATGCAATTGTCACAGCAGGGTGTTTAATAGGGTTATCCAGTAGCCTTGTTTATGCAGAAGTTGAACCCTCTCCAATTAGTTCTTTAAAAGGGATTCAGCCTGCATCAGTTCCGGGAATAGAGGAGTATATTAAAGATAAAAAAGCAGCAATAAAGCTAGGTAAAGCTTTTTTCTGGGACATGCAGGTAGGTAGTCAAGGTCAAAGTTGTGGTAGCTGCCATTTTAGCGCAGGTGCAGACAATAGGGTAAAAAATCAGTTAAGTCCTGGCTTGAACCATAACGATGAAACACTAAAAGAAATATTCGATGAAACGCTCTCCGGTGGCGCTGGCGGACCTAACTATACCCTTAGTGCCTCAGATTTCCCTTTCAGGAAATACGAGAACCCCGACGACCGGGACTCAAATGTTCTTTTTGATACTAACGATGTAACCTCTTCTCAAGGGGTATTTGCTTCTACTTTCATTGATCTTTCGGGTAATGATTACCCTCCAGAGTTTAATGACGGCAAGGAAAAGTGTACGACAGACTCGGACATCTTTAACGTAACGCACATTGCTACGCGTAAAGTAGAGCCAAGAAATACACCAACTGTTATCAATGCTATTTTTAACTTCCGTAACTTCTGGGATGGCCGGGCAAATAACACATTCAATGGTATTGACCCCTTCGGCCGCAGAAATAAAGATGCGCACGTTTGGTATTATGATGCCAAAACGAACAAACTCACCCCCAAAACTGTCAACCTAATTAACTCAAGTGCCGCCTCACAAGCTGTTGGACCGGTACTAAGTGCATTTGAAATGGCATGTGATGGAAAAACATTCCAAAACGTTGCCAGAAAGCTACTTGATTTGAAGCCACTCGGCCTACAGCAAGTCGACCGCTCTGATAGCCAACTAGGCTCTATGAGTGCCTATCCGGCAAACGGACTGATATCAAGTTATCGCACAATGATCATGGATGCATTCAATAACGAGTACTGGATGAGCTCACAGCGTGTAGATGATTACAGTCAAATAGAACATAACTTCAGTCTTTTCTGGGGATTAGCTATTCAAATGTATGAGAGTACGCTCATTTCAGATGACTCACGGTTTGACCGATATATGGATGGCGACGCATCCGCTCTAACCGCTGCCGAATTACGCGGTATGGGAGTTTTCCTTGGAAAAGGAAACTGCGCAAACTGCCACAGCGGTCCGGAGTTTTCTAAAGCCGCCACTCACCTAATTGCTGAGGAAGAAGAAGAGGGACTTGTCGAACGAATGCTGATGAGCGACGGTAAAGCTGCAATATATGATAACGGCTTCTACAACATTGGTGTCCGTCCAACAAAAGAAGATCTCGGGCTTGGCGGTATAGATCAATGGGGCAACCCACTGTCATTTACTATTCAGGCCAAAGATATAGCAGCAGGTAAAAATGCACCCGATAACTTTGAAGTTGACCCGGCGACCTTCGAGTTTGATCCAGGAAAACCTATCGACCCAGCCGAAAGGGATGCTGTCTTTGGTGCATTTAAAGTACCAGGCTTGCGTAACGTTGAGCTAACAGGCCCTTACATGCATAACGGCGGTATGTCTTCATTAGAGCAAGTGGTCAACTTTTATAACCGGGGAGGTAACCACACCAGTGATAATTCATCAGATTCAACAGGTTTTGACGGCAACAGCACAACCTCTAACTTGGACCCGGATATTCGTTCACTCGATCTGACCGAAGACGAAAAGTCTGATCTTGTAGCTTTCTTAAAATCCTTAACAGATGAACGTGTCCGTTGGGAGAAAGCCCCCTTCGACCGTCCGCAACTATTTGTTCCGACAGGTGCAATAGGAGACGAGAATAGCGTGCAGAATGATGGTTCAGGTAGAGCAATAGAGAAATGGTTGGAATTACCAGCCATTGGTGCTCATGGTCGTTCAGCCAAAAAACTTCCTCCTGTTCAGCCGTTCCTCGATGGCGGCCATACAGACGATTCATCAACACCGTCACAAACAGCAGAAGCCGTCGATGATAATGTTACGGGTTCTTTCCGGAGACCAATTATCATCGATGTCCTTGCTAATGATAAGGCTGGATCACATCCTATCGATCCTACCGAGGTGGTCATAGTTAACCAGCCAAACTCTCGTCATGGCTCTTTAAGTGATAACGGTGACGGTACATTTACTTACCGAGCATTTAGGGATACTGATAATTCATTCACATACCAAGTAATGGATACGAACGGCACGCTATCAAACGTAGCAACTGTAAATATCAATGTTACTCGATAAAATGCGGTTTCAAACCCCAAAAAGCCTGGGCAATATTGCTCAGGCTTTGCTTTTCCTATGCATGTCCCGTCCTGAGATAAGTTGACACCTCATAGAAACGCACTTCAGATTCAGATACAAACGTTGTTCAGTATATTAACTCATTACATTTAGTCTTAATTGATAACTGTAGCAACGTTGATGAAGTAAAAATTCTGGATGTACACTAGGGCTCCAGGAATCATCTCCCCCTACCCCCATGTGCTTGTGATCCACGCGAACATACAATAGGGAACCAGCTTCAAGTTCATTCGTGTGGCGAGCCTCTGCAAGCATCGTTTGGCTGTAACGGCTCACCGCAAACTGGAAATCACCAACAAGCTTGATATCCCCCACTCGCAGCCAGCGAGTATCACAGCGCAGACCGTTTTCTGACGGGAAGATATACGGTGTATGAAGCTCATCAGCCGATAGAGAATACTGTCCAAGTCTAGCGGCTGACTTACGGTCCGGATAGTTTTCAAACGGCCCTCGGCCGAACCAGTCTACCGTTGATGTTTGTGCAGAAACAGGTACAGCAAATTCGAGACCTACACGAGGCAACTCCGGCACAGATTCACTAACTTGAACGTCAACATCAAGCAAAATGCCACCATCAGCATTAATACGGTACTGCCAATGCGATGTGGCCATCAATTCTCCATCATGACGATAAGCAAACACGGCAGTGACCTGAATATTGTCAGAAAGGCGATCCGCCCGGCATTGCAAACACTCCCTTTGCCACTCGCCAATCCCCGCCGCCTGCCAGCGTGATACCCAGGCATTCGGATCAACGTTCTCGGCTTCACTGGTGCCGATATCATTATCCAGCGGTGCCCGATAAAAATTATCTGCCAATCCTAATGCCAACGGCGCTTTTCCTTCTGCCAGCCATTTGCTTAGCACACCAGTCTGGGTATCAAATTCCAGTTGGAATTCACGACCTGAAATAGTGATCTGCTGATCGCTAGCCTTTAGCTCAGGTGCGCTTCCTGTCATTAACTCTGGTACCAATAACGACTGTTTGTTTACCAGCGAAAACTGAGCCGTTGCCATACAGTGGCCAGCGTCAGCCCAACTGCAATCATGTATTGTCTCGATATCCAGATTCAAGTGGTATGTTTTACCAATCTGACGACTAAAGTCAGTATCTACTGTAATGTTGCTTTTGCCTTGCGGGCTAATTGCCAATAACTGGGTACCTGTTCTAACAGTCAGGCCATCTTCCAATACCGTCCAGCGTAACAACTCATTGTCTGTTGCCCTGAATAGCCATTCACTCTGTACCTCAACAGTAACCGACGACTCACTCTCAGACAGAAGAGAGAACTGGAAGAACTGTTGTGCGTGCTTTACTTCTTCAAGACCCGGGTGTGGTGTCCTGTCGGGAAATACCAATCCGTTAATACAAAACTGACGATCATTTTGTTCATCACCAAAGTCTCCACCATAGGCCCAATAGTGACGCCCTTGTTCATCCCATTTGCTGATGCCCTGATCAACCCAGTCCCAAATGAAACCACCTTGTAGTCGAGGAAACTCCCTAAATGCCTGCCAATATTTATCAAAGCTGCCCAGACTGTTTCCCATCGCGTGGGCATACTCACACAAGATTAAAGGACGATCCTCATCCGGGCGTGAAATCCAGTTTTTAATGGCCCATTTAGGAACTGCATCAAATGGCTGATTCTGGTCAACACGGGAATACATTGGGCAAATAATATCAGTCGCAGTGGTATCGGCCCCGCCCCCTTCGTATTGCACCGGACGAGAAGGATCAAATTCTTTGGCCCATGCGTGCATGGCATTATGGGTGCTGCCATGGCCTGATTCATTACCCAACGACCAGATGATCACTGACGGATGGTTTTTATCACGCTCTATCATCTGGGTCAGTCGTGTCATAAAGGCATGTGTCCAGCCAGGATCTGACGCCAGCCGCCCCATCGGGAACATTCCATGGGTTTCGATGTTGGCCTCATCACAGACATACAACCCCAGTTCGTCACACAGTTCATACCAACGCGGATGGTTCGGGTAATGGGCTGTGCGCACAGCATTGAAGTTGTATTGCTTCATCAGTTTGATATCACGGACCATGTCGGCTTCAGACACCACATGACCATGCTCTGGATGATGCTCATGACGGTTTACCCCACGGATCAGTAGAGGCTTACCGTTCAGGCATAGCTGGCCGTTTCGTATTTCTACAGCTCTAAACCCTACATCGTAAGCTTCAATGTCTACCACATTGCCACTGACATCTAACAAGCTCACCACACAGCGATAAAGACTCGGAACCTCAGCACTCCACTTCTTCGGCTCGCTCACAGGCAACCGGTGGAAGCACACATCACTCCAACCGCCCTTTTCATCAACCACTCGATCATTCGCACTTGCAATCATTGGTTCGGACACAGCCTGCAGAGCATCAAACAGCTGAACCTGAACCTGATAGTTCGCCGGCCCGGTGAAGCGTGTTTTGATGTCTAACCAGCCGTCTCGATAGCAGGCATCAAGACTCGGCGTAATAAATACATCGTTTATATGATGGTGTGGTTTAGTCAACAAGGTCACATCACGGAAGATACCGCTGAGCCACCACATATCCTGATCTTCAAGATAGCTGCCATCACTCCAGCGCAATACCATGACCGCCAGCGTATTCTCACCCTCAACCAGATAGGAAGATAAATCAAACTCAGCAGGAAGCCGGCTATCCTGTGAATACCCTACCCAATAACCGTTACACCACAGATGAAAGGCAGAGTTTACGCCATCAAAAATAATACGGTTTTGCTGCGTTAACTGCTGCTCTGAGATAGCAAAAGATGTCCGGTAACACCCTGTCGGGTTATTCTCCGGCACAAAAGGCGGGTTAACTTCAAATGGGTACTTAATGTTGGCATAGATTGGCTTATCGAAGCCCTGCAACTGCCAGTTAGAGGGTACGGCAAGGGCGTGCCAGCCTTCACAATCAAACGCGGTGTCAGTAAAACTCTCCGGTACCATATCGGGCGCAGCGTAAAGCTGGAATTGCCAATCGCCGTTTAATAATTTTCGCTGTGTCGATTTCTTATTCAGTGCCTCTTCCTGAGTACAAAAGCCGTGCAAAGGGCTATGTGCAGGAAGACGATTAACCTGAACTGACTGCGGGTTTTCCCAATCTCTACGGGCAAGAACTTGAGCAAGTGATGTCATATTTCTGTTATCCCACGGCGGCCTTATTGGCCGCCGAACTCCTATTATTACAATGCCTGAATGTGCAACAACATAGCCGATTCAGGATCGAGCACAGGCATAGTCAAACCCACCTCGTTCAATAGTTCACCGCTTACTACCAAAGGGGCTTTCATCCAGTCCGGTTCTTTTTTCATTAATTGATGATGAACCTCAGACCTTTCGACTACTTCAACCCGGTATTGCCTTTGCGGTTCAAGCATACCGAATCGTAAAGGTTCAGCGATTGAGTAATCAGGCATCACCAATTGGCAAAGCGTCACCAACAATTCGTTTTCATTGGTAACACCATACACAAAGCGCGAATTATCCGTACTATCAACACGAAAGCTGGTACCCGAATGAAGCAAGTGACGATAACGCTTGTGCAAGGAAATGTAGCGGGCAAAACCTTGTTTCTGCTCATCGCTCTCTTTTACCGGATCAAGCTCTACACCCATATGACCGCCAAGCGCCGTTACTCCACGTAAATTTATCGAGTGACAGCGGCGCGTAGTATGACTTTCCCGCGGACCAATGTGCGCTCCCATCACCTCAGGCGGGAAGAAGTACCCCATCCCTTTTTGAATGCTCTGACGCTCCAGCGCATCATTGCAATCTGACGTCCAGAAACGATGAGTACGTTTGAGTACCTCGAAATCAATTCGCCCACCACCCGAGGAACAAGATTCTATCTCGACCTCAGGATGACGAGAGCGCAGCTCGTCAATCAAGCGGTATAGAGCCTTGGTCTGGCCATGTACAGCAGCTTTGCCTTCATGGGCCGGCTGAACAAGCTCGCGGTTCATGTCCCACTTGAAATACCCAATATTGTAGCGAGTTAGCAAATCGTCGAGGCAACTTAACAAGTAATTAAAACAGCCTTCATTTTGCAAATTCAGTACGTACTGCCATCGGCCAGTCGGTTGTTCATACCCCTCAATGGCCAAAAGCCAGTCTGGGTGAGAACGGAACAAATCAGAGTCCGGATTCACCATCTCTGGCTCTACCCATAAGCCAAATTCCATTCCTAGTTGGTTAACGTGTGCGATTACCGGCTCCAGGCCATCAGGGTATTTCTTCTCATCAAGGAACCAGTCGCCCAGGGCCGCCTGTTCATGGTCTCTACCGACAAACCACCCATCATCGATAATAAATCGCTCAACGCCCATCTCGGCGGCTTCCGATGCCATATTCATGATGTAACCCGGATTATGTTCAAAGTAGATCCCCTCCCAGGTATTTAAGTGCACCGGACGCACCTTATCGGTTGGGAAAGAAAGAACCTGTGTACGAACATATTGATGAAAAGCCTGACTGATACCGTTTAACCCCTGTGGGCTATAACAGGCATACAAACTCGGCGTTGTGTAGGATTCACCACAAGACAGTGTCATTTCGCCCGAGAAAAATAGCTCCCCGGCCTGAATGAAGCGTCGACCATCGCTTTTTACATCTGCACGTAACTGGTGATTGCCGCTCCAACCCAAATGGAAACCCCAAACTTCACCTTGCTGTTCAGAAAACCCCTGCGGACCGACCATTAAGCCCGGGAAATACTCATGGGATGTGCGGCCACGACGGTTTTCCTGAATAAAACCACCATGACTCAACGCAACACGCTGAGTCTGGAACTCACGGCTCCAGCGGCCATGAAACGTTAATAATTCATTGACCCGGTTTGGCAAAGCCAGTGTCGTCACCAGCTTATCTAGTTGGTACTCCTCCTCACCGAGGTTGGTAACCGACATCTGTTTTTCAATAACCCCTGACTCAGGGTCAAGCGAAACCTGAATCGTCAGCGCTAGCTGCGCGTTGTCATCCTTGCAATGGAAAGTGGCCGTGTTTTCTTCCTGCTCAAAAGCCGTTAATGAAAATACCGGTGCCCACTGCAGGCCTTTTCGATGCCCTTCAATCCCCGGAGAACTAAACAGCCCTCTTCCGTTTTCAGGGCAAAGCGTGAGGGGAACATCAATATCTAAACGAGCCTGTGAAACTGCGCGGTCAGTGACAGGAATAATGCCCAGATCTAGATTTTGAATACGTTTACCCCAATAGAGAATTTCAGGCATGGGATGGGGCTTGATAACAAGACTGGTAACTTTACTTTGAAGGTGAACAAGCTGACCTTTCATTACAGCAACCTCTAACATGGTTCATTTTGATAAAACCGGGCACTTCCGAAGAAGCGCCCTATTCAATATAGATTTATTAGCTGTAGCCTAAATCTGACTATTGATTTGTTTCAGTGGCAACGTCCAGTTGCTTTTTTGAGCCAAATGCTAACTCTGCTTTGTTTTTGAACACTAGCTTGTTCACTGACAAGGCAAAGAATACACATGCCCATAGCGTAACGAACATCAAGTGGATGTAATGGATTGGTGTCCAGGCAAAAGTAAAGAAGCCATACAGCGCAGTACCAAATACCACCGACATAATTACCGCTTCAGCACGGACATTACGGAACAACAAGCCAGTAATGAATGCTGACAGGATCGGCATACTTAGCAGGCCATTAAGCTGTTGCAGTAGGTTAATCAGACTATCTGCGGTAGCAAAAGCCGGAACCAGGAATACAGCCAGCAACACAAAGCTGATCGAAACAATGGTACTCAGACGCTTAACGTTCGGCGTTTCATTGAAGTATTTCTGGTGAATGTCACAGACATAAAGAGCAGCTGAAGAGTTCAGTACTGAGTTGAAGCTTGTTAATACCGCGGCAGCCATTACTGCAGCGAAGGCACCGGATAGCCAGCTCGGCAACAGGTCACCCACGATGCGACCATAAGCGGCATCACCAATTTGACCATAAAGTTTGTAAGATACGATACCAGGAATTACCACAATCGCCGGAACAATAAGAATACGAATTACCGCTGCCGCCAATACCCCTTTCTGCGCTTCTTTAACATTCTTGGCCGCCATTGCACGCTGAGTAATCGTCTGGTTTGTACTCCAGTAAAAAATCTGGATAAACAACATACCCGTCAGCAGTGTTGGCCATGGTACAGGTGAGTCAGGACCACCAATCAGTGTCAGGCGCTCTGCCGGGATACCGGAAAAGTCAAAGTTAATCGCACTCAATGCCAGGAATACAATCAGAACAGCCATGATTAATAGGCCCACACCACTGAAGGTGTCCGATACCGCAACAGCACGCAAGCCACCAAAAATCGCGTATGCTGAGCCAACAACGGCGAACATAATAGCGATAGGCATTAGACCAATTTCAACATTGAACATGGTCTGCATAAACAACGCACCGCCGTATAGCATTGCCGGTAGGTAGATGAAAATGTTACCAAGCAAAAATAAACTACCTACGGTCGCGCGAATATGCTTATTGTTATAACGGCGCTCGAGTAACTCTGTCGTAGTCGTACAGTTGTACTTGTAATATATAGGTACAAAGACTTTAGCCAGGATCAATAGGCCAACAAAGCCGCATAGCTCCCAAATCGCCAGCAGGGCCATCTGGTTACCGTTCATTCCGACCAACTGATCAGTACTTAGGTTTGTCAATGTAATTGAACCGGCGATAAATACCCAAGACAGGCCGCCGCCAGCCAGAAAGTAATCTTTTGTTCCGTCGCCGCGCGGGCCTGCCTCGGCACACTTCCGGTATGTCAAATACCCTACCAGCGCAGTCAGTGCAATAAACACTATTAGCTGAATTACTGAATCCATGGTTGGTTCCTTATTTTCAGAATTGCTTCATATACTGGGTTAATCTAAACATGACTTAAAGTGGAAACGTTTACACACCTTGGTCATAAAAAGTCGAGATTATTCTCGACTGCTATTATTATTACTGAGTATCAATCCTCACTCGTCGTAATAGGTATAAGATTAATATCTGCTGTTCGAATGATCCGTGATCAACACGACATTAGTGGAAACGTTTACCCTACCGATAGATCCATTATTAAAAAAGATCGATTCGATCACATTTCATAATCCCACCACTGTAATTGGCAGCATAACCTCTAAAAACAGCCTCACTAGCCTGTAACACTCCGAACAAAACTTCATCAAACAGTGTAAGCGAAAATCACACACCCTTGGACGCACTCGCTGATACCACGCATTTTGTGGTAACGTATACATCCCATTATGGTATGATTCGTAAGAGGTAAACGTACATATCCTTCAATTATGTAATCTTGATTTGCCTTATTTTCACAACCATTGTTTAATGGCGCCGCAGGCAACACAGAGGTAAATATGGCAACCATCAAAGATGTAGCAAAAGAGGCAGGCGTTTCAGTTGCAACTGTTTCACGGGTCATCAATAAATCCCCTAAAGCAAGCCCGACAGCTATCGAAGCTGTCAGTCAGGCCATGCGTAAACTGGGGTACCGCCCCAATGCCAATGCAAGGGCCTTGGTGAGCCAATCAACCAACACCATGGGTGTCTTGGTTGGTGATGTCTCTGATCCCTTCTTTGGTGCCCTCGTCAAAGCCGTTGACAGTGTAGCCCGTCACAACGGCAAACACCTTCTGATCGGCAATGGCTATCACCATGCTGAAACCGAGCGCGAAGCAATTGATCTGCTAATTAACAGCCGCTGCGAATCTTTGGTGATCCACAGTAAAGGGTTGAGCAACGAAGAGCTCATTGCTCTTGCCAATGAAGTACCGGGAATGGTGTTAATCAACCGATACATCCCTGAAATTGCTGAACGCTGTATTGCGCTCGATAATCACAAGGGATCATACCTAGCCACCGAGTATCTTATTCGTCATGGCCACAAACACATTGGTTATGTCTGCTCGAATCATGACATTGAAGACGTCGAGCAACGTAAGGCCGGATACCTTGATGCCCTTCATGCGCACGGTCTAACCAGTCCAAGCAGCTATATCGAGCACGCAAGTCCGGACGAGCAAGGTGGAGAAAGTGCGATGACAAACTTACTCGCCAAGAATCTACCGATCACTGCCGTTGCCGCATACAATGACTATATGGCTGCTGGTGCCCTGTCGGTGCTTGACGAGAACGGCGTGAAAGCCCCTGAACAAATGTCACTAATCGGGTTTGATGATGGCCTGATCGCCAAATACCTGCACCCGAAACTAACAACAGTCCGCTATCCAATCCAGATCATGGCGGAACAAGCCGCTCTGCTTTCCCTTAAACTAGCGAAAAGCAGCAATAGCGAAAATGAAACACGTATGTTTGTTCCTACTCTGGTCCGTCGCCTATCTGTGGCACAAACAGAGGGTTAAAACACGCTTAACCAGAGTTAACGAAACCGGATAAACGAAAAAAGCCCCAACTGACATCATCAGTTGGGGCTTCTTCATTTTTATCCACCGAGTTCTGCTTATACTGCCGTCAGGCGATAAACCGTACTATGTCGGTAAGTTTGGTCTGGTAGCAATATACAAGATGGCTGCGACCACTCCGGGTGATTGGGTGAATCAGGCAAAAACTGTGTTTCAAGTGCAAAACCAGCTAAATTTGCATATTCGCCACCGGTGCGATTAGGACAGCCAACAAGAAAACTACCGATATAGAGCTGAACGGCCGGCTTCGTTGTCGTCACTTCCAGCATAAGCTTCCCATCCGGAGAGACAGCCCTTGCCGCTATTGCTTTACCACCATAACAGGCATCGTTAAGCAAGAAGGAATGATCATAGCCAGATGCCCGTTTCTGATCCTCGTCTAGCAGATAGTCCCTGCCGATCGTTTTACTGAATGTAAAATCAAACCCCGTACCAGCAACAGGTTTAAGATCACCGAGAGGGATCCCTTTATTATCCGTTGGCAGGTAGTCAGCCGCATTTATCTGTAGTTGATGTTCAAGGCAGTCATGCCCTGCTTCTGCCCCCATTAGATTGAAATAGGCGTGATTGGTTAAATTAACCGGGCAAGGCTTGTCGACCATAGCGGTGTAACTAACCGTCACCTCGTTATCATCAGATAACTCATAGCGTACCTGAGCAGCTAAGTTGCCAGGAAAACCTTGATCACCATCTTGCGAATGCAATGAAAACGACAGAGCCTGCTCGCCAGACTGCTCGGCATGCCAGCGACGCTGATCGAAGCCGTTTGGCCCACCATGAAGGCAGTTCCCAGCCTGATTGTTCTTAAGTTGATATTCCTGATCCTGGTAGCTGAACCTCCCTGCCTTTATACGGTTTGCATATCGGCCTACCGTAGCGCCTAAATACGCCAGTTGCTGCTGGTGTTGTGACATCGTACTCACTCCCAACAGCACTTCCCTAGCCTTGCCCGCTACCATCACCTGACAACTCAACCAGGTTGCGCCGATGTCCATAAAAGTGACAGTCATTCCCTTTGTATTACTGAGAGTGAACACTTGGGCCGGGCGACCATCATAGGCCGCCTCCGCTGTCATAGTATCCTTTAAGTAATTTTCTACCACCATGGAAAACACCTCACTGGACCTAAGCCGCTACCGTCTCTAGCGCATCAACCACACCGGCACCCACCATAGCTTTGCAAACATAGATCGTTTCTTTTAGTCCGGTTTCTGCTTCGTAGGACGCCTCGATTACCGCCTTTACATCATTAACTAACGCTGGAGGCATCACTGATACCACACAGCCGCCGAAGCCTCCGCCGGTCATGCGTACACCGCCCTTCTCCCCAATCACTTTTTTCACAGTTTCAACAATAAAGTCGATTTCAGGCACTGTGATTTCAAAATCATCGCGCATAGAGACATGAGACTCAGCCATCAGCTCTCCCATACGTTTCATGTCGCCAATACTTAATGCGATAGCGGCTTCTTCTGTTCGGTTGTTTTCAGTAATGACGTGACGCGCACGTTTGGCGACCACTTTATCCAGCTCCGCAGAGCGGGCATTGAACTGCTCGATAGTCACATCACGCAGAGCTTTCACTCCGAAAATACGCGCAGCTTCTTCACACTGCTCGCGTCGAGTATTGTATTCACTATCGACCAAGCCACGCTTCTTGTTAGAGTTGATGATCACCACCGCCATATCATCAGGCATAGAAACCGCTTTGGTTTCTAGCGAGCGACAGTCAATAAGTAACGCATGGTTTTCTTCACCTTCCGCAGAAATTAACTGATCCATGATGCCGCAGTTACAACCAACAAACTCGTTTTCGGCCTGTTGGCCATTTAATGCGATATCCTGCTGAGAGATTGAGAGGTTGTATAGTGTTTTAAAGGTCTGACCGATGACCACTTCAAGTGCAGCCGAAGAGCTGAGGCCCGCCCCCTGTGGTACATTGCCGCTGACAGAGATATCAGCGCCACCAAACTCATAACCACGACCGCGCAGACACTTAACCACCCCCTTGATGTAGTTAATCCACATACAGTCCTGGTCGAAAGTAATCTCCTTGGTCAGGTCAAATTCCTTCGTTTCATTTGCGTAATCGACAGAAACAACGCGAACGATGTTGTCATCACGGCACGCAGCAGCAACCATGGTCTGGTAGTCAATCGCACATGGCAGTACGAAGCCGTCGTTGTAATCGGTATGCTCGCCAATCAGGTTTACACGGCCCGGAGCTTGAATTATGTGTGTCGCACTATAGCCAAGCACACTAGAAAAAGACGTATTTACGGCATCAATTAGTGCTTGTGATTTTAGATTGATCATTTCTTGTTCCTACTAATTTCTGCTTATTGTTCACGAAAATGGATATCGCTGAGTGCGCGTAGCTTGTCTGCTGCTTGTTCTGCCGTCAGATCACGCTGGCTTTCTGCCAGCATTTCATAACCCACCATAAATTTACGTACAGTCGCTGAGCGTAGCAATGGCGGGTAGAACAGAGCGTGAAGCTGCCAATGATCCGTTGAGGTATCACCATCTTTGAAGAAAGGCGCATAATGCCAGCCCATGGAATACGGAAATGAACACTTAAACAGATTATCGTAACGGCTTGTCAACTTCTTGATCGCAAGTGCCAGATCATCACGTTGCTCGCCAGTCAGATCATTCATACGACGGATGTGTGTCTTCGGCATCAGCATAGTTTCGAACGGCCAGGCAGCCCAGTAAGGGACAACGGCAATCCAGTGCTCGGTTTCAACAACGGTACGAGAGCCGTCTTCCATCTCTGCTTTGGCGTAGTCAACAAGCAGGTTGCTACCATTCTTTTGGTAATAAGCTTTTAGATTGTCATCTTTACGCGCTATTTCATTCGGAAGAAAACTGTTAGCCCAGATCTGGCCGTGCGGGTGAGGCTGTGAACACCCCATGGTCGTACCTTTGTTTTCGAAAGCCTGTACCCAGATATATTCCTTGCCAAGCTCTTCAATTTGTTCATTCCAGGTATCGATAACGTTGCGGATCACTGGCACTGGCAGTTCAGGCAGTGTCTTGCTGTGATCGGGGGAAAAACAAATCACCCTGCTTAGGCCTCGTGCACTTTCACAACGGAATAATGGATTGTTCGGCTCTGGCGCATCCGGCGTATCGATCGTTAGCGCTGCATGGTCATTATTAAAAACGTATGTACCCAGGTAGTCCGGATTCTTGTCGCCAGACACGCGAGTATTGGTAGGGCAAAGGAAACAACCACTATCGTATTTTGCATCATCCGCCACTTCAGGTGTTTCATCCGCTCCTTGCCAAGGTCGTTTGGCACGGTGGGGTGAAACAAGGACGTACTGATCAGTTAGCGGGTTATAGCGACGGTGCGGGTGTTCAACCGGATCAAATGTGTTCTCTAACATAGGGCTCTCAATTTTCAATTGCTCAGCATCGAGCGTTTAAATTTGGATTAATCCGAGAAAGTAACGAGATGAATCAGACCTTCCCGGTTAGAAACTTTTAGTAACCATTCGGGTTATTTGACTGCCAACGCCACGTATCTTGTGCCATCGCTTTCACATCAAACTGCGCTTTCCAGCCCATCTCTTGAGCGGCTTTTGATGTATCGGCCCAGCATTCTGCGATATCACCAGAACGACGCGGGCAGAGCTTGTAAGCAATTTCATGACCGCACGCTTCACTAAATGCATCGACCATTTCAAGTACGCTACTGCCCTTACCTGTTCCAAGGTTGTAAATGTGAAGACCGCCCTTTTGACCCACGGCATTCAGTGCCGCAATGTGACCATCGGCCAAGTCCATTACGTGGATATAATCCCGCACACCAGTACCGTCTGGTGTTGGGTAATCATTACCAAATACTGAGAGGAACTCACGACGACCAACGGCTACCTGAGCAATAAACGGCATTAGATTGTTAGGAATCCCTTGTGGATCTTCACCAATAATGCCCGATGGATGTGCACCAACTGGATTGAAATAGCGCAGCAAGGTGATGCTCATTTCAGGGGCTGCAGACTGGATATCACGCAGGCATTCCTCGACCATATATTTACTGCGGCCATAAGGATTAGTTACATTGCCTGTTGGGGTGTTTTCGTTGATTGGCACTTCAGCCGGATCGCCATAAACGGTTGCCGAAGAACTGAATACCAGGCTATTGATGCCTGCATTCTTCATCGCATCCATTAGCATTAAAGTGCCGTGTACGTTGTTATCATAGTAATCAAGCGGTTTTTCGACAGATTCACCAACAGCTTTCAGGCCTGCAAAATGGATAACAGAGTCAATTTTCTGCTCGTTAAATATCTGATCTAGAATATCTCGGTCACGAATATCGCCTTTATAAAATACGGGGGTCACGCCAGTCAGTTGATTAATGCGTTCAAGAACAGCTTCTTTACTATTACAAAGGTTATCCAGAATCACAGGTTCTAAACCGGCTTCTATCATCTGAACACAGGTATGGCTGCCGATGTACCCCATCCCTCCAGTGACTAATACCTTCACTATTTTTCTCCCTATCTTGATTGCCGGTTGGTTGGCGGCAAACTTACCGACCAGAAAAGAACCAACCACCTCTAACTGACAAGGAGTGTATCAACCAAATTGCCCCTAATTCCGTGATCAAACCCACAGATGATGTAAACGTTTCCACACATCAAACACAAAACCCAAACCAAAAACTGGCAATATATCTTCGATATTCGCTCTATTCTTGATGAATCACCCTATATCTTCAGGGTTAAGATATACAAACGTGTAAACGATTAACCATTGCATTTCAATGTATATTTCAAGGCTGCGCGGTACTTTCGGGTGCATTAAAACGAAAAAAGCCTGACGCTTTCGCATCAGGCTTAAATCAGTGGCGGAGCGGACGGGAGTCAACGCGCACGGCCAGTGCCGCGACCAAGAGGCCGAAGGACTCTCGTCGCGGGAATACAAAAAAGGCCCAGTCTTTCGACTGAGCCTTTAGTGTAGTGGCGGAGCGGACGGGACTCGAACCCGCGACCCCCGGCGTGACAGGCCGGTATTCTAACCAACTGAACTACCGCTCCAATTCTGTGTGAAACTCGGCTTGTGCCCAATTTCTAGAATGTGGCGGAGAGATAGGGATTTGAACCCTAGATACGCTACAAACGTATGCCGGTTTTCAAGACCGGTGCTTTCAACCACTCAGCCATCTCTCCGTAAGTGCGGTGAATAATACGGATTTCAGTTTTTTCTGTAAAGCCTTTTTTGGCAAAAAAATGGCAACTGCTCAAAGTAAGCCCAAACGGTTAAAAATATAACGATTACAAATACCTCAGGTTGTTTTTCGAGCACCCGTGCAAGTTAGGTTCAGCTTTCCTTCGCTTGCCTTCCCTGTGATAAACAAGTTATTGGCTCAATCACTCAAATTCGAAAAAAAAACACCATATCTCTATACTTTCATCAGATATTTCACTTAAATATGACATTTCCTATGATTTCATAGAAAACGTAATACTTTAGCCTCGAGTTATTAGCACCATGATCTGTCAGCAAATACAACGGCCTGCATACTGGCTTATACTCGCCCTTTCTTGCTTTTCATTGAATAGTTACGCAATTGAGTCCAGCACAGCAAACTGCAGGGTAGATAAGGTCGAGTCCGGCTGGCAATATCTGAATGCCCAGTGCGATATCGGAAAGGGGTTATGGGGGCGAGCCCCCAAAAACAAAGACAGTAGTTTTTGGATTCAATGCCATTATGGTCAGTCGTTACCCAATTCAAGAACCACGGCAACAATAAATAAGCTGTTTAAGAATAATAGCTATTTGGTCCCGGATAATGGCAAATCGCGATGCCTGATAGGGCCATTTCAAAGCCATGCACAGGCTCAAGGGGCTAAACTACAGCTCGCCCGCCACCAGCTAAAAGATACCTTCATCCGCCAGACCAACACGCGGATCACTTTGCCTGGCCAAGTAAAATACTCACCAGCACCAGTTAAGCCGCAAACAACCAAAACTAGCGCAAAAAGCAGCAACAGCAACAGCAACAGCAACAGCAACAGCAACAGCAACAGCAAAAAAACCTTAGTTGAAAATAGAGTGGTATTAAACTCTGTTATCTACTCATTTACTTTTAACAATTTAAAATATCACGTACCAAGAAACATCAACTCTACCCAAGATATGCCACCGATGTTTGTGCGTGAGCATAACCAGTACTGGTCAAAGGTAAACTATACCGCTGCGAATAAATGGTGCCAGCGTTACGGACTAAGGCTCCCGACAGCTGAAGAACTTAAGGAACTTCAAACACACGGGCAGCATTTCTTGTTACGAAATAACTGGCCGATCAAATCGAGTTATTGGAGCAGTACAATTAGCCTCTACTCTGGTGAAATAGAATCTATAAACCTGCGTAACGGTCAGCGTGACGAATACCGCCCACTGGCACTGCTCTACACAACTTGTGTGATTGCGGCAAGCTGACGCTATGTATTATCACCCTCAAGATCCGAAAATATGTTGATAACTAGAAGAATTACAATCTATTCCTATACTGAATAATGATACGAATTACATAGTTTTATTGCATAAGTAATTTAAATGAAATCAAGAGGTTTGTTTTCTCCTCATTTGGATCGACGGGACAAAACTATGAAACAAACACTAAAGTTATCTCTGGCCATTACGACCCTGGCACTATTACTCTCCGGCTGCGACAGTAACAATGCCCAGGACAAAGAACTGATCAAATCACTGGAAGCAAAAGTACAAGCCCTCGAAAAACAGCTTGAACAAGCTGAACAGCCCGCAACCACAGCAACAACCGACACAGACACGAAAGCACTGGAAGACAAAATTCTCAGTCTCGAAAAACAACTGGCAGCTAACAAGACTTCAGCTGAGCAACCCGGCGGCACCTTGGAGAAAGTAAAAAAACAAGGATACCTCCAGTGCGGAGTCAGCACGGGACTACCAGGGTTTTCTAACCCAAATGAAAACGGCGAATGGGAAGGGTTAGATGTCGAATTCTGCCAGGCGGTTGCAGCAGCGACCATTGGTGACAAAACAAAGGTAAAGTACATTCCACTCACTACCAAGGAACGTTTTACGGCACTCCAGTCTGGCGAAGTTGACCTTTTAGTCCGTAACACAACCTGGACCCTTCATCGAGACACGGCGTTGGGAGTCAATTTTGCCGGTGTGAATTATTACGACGGCCAAGGATTTATGGTCAAAAAAAGCCTTGGCGTTTCCAGTGCCACAGAGCTTGATGGTAAATCGGTATGTGTCCAGTCCGGTACGACCACCGAACTAAATCTGGCTGACTATTTTAATTTCCGTGAAATGAAATATACCCCCGTCGTTTTTGACACCGAAGAGAAAACTGTTGGCGGGTTTAAAGAAGGTAGCTGTGATGTCATGACGACCGATCAGTCTGCGCTCTACGCCCATCGCTTAGGTATGGAAGATCCTGACTCTGTCGTCGTGCTTCCCGAACTTATTTCCAAAGAACCACTTGGACCGGCAGTACGTAAAGATGACGACCAATGGTTCAACATTGTGAAGTGGACTCTCTATACCATGCTCCATGCTGAAGACTTAGGGGTCTCATCAATCAGTGTCGATGATATGAAGAATTCCAATGACCCGGACATTCGTCGCCTGATTGGTCTCGATGGCCCGAAAGGCAAAGGGCTCGGTTTAAATGACGACTGGAGCTTCCAGGTGATCAAGCAAGTCGGAAACTACAGTGAAAGCTTCGAGCGTACTATCGGTATGAGCTCTCCACTTAAAGTTCGACGTGATGTCAACGCGCTATGGCGTGATGGCGGCATACAGTATGCCCCACCTATCCGGTAACCTCTGTCGTCGCAATCAGGAGGAGCGATCCTCCTGATTGCTTTATCACAGGCTCATCCTTGGTATCAGCGGTACCTCTTCGGCGCGTTAGCCCCCCTCACCTATCAACTGTTGTCATTCTCGCCAACAAGCCCGGGATTAATTCTCAATTTTGTGAGCCAACTAGGAGTTGAAACATAAATTTACAACTTAGAGCACCAAGATAATGAATTGTTAAGTATTATCTGTGTCAACAACTTACAGAGAGCATATAGCTGATAGTATTCACTCGATTATGTACTAATGACTTGCATTTATAAGTGAATACCCCAATATATGTCTTATTAGCAATCTCCATAACTAACCCTGAAGGGAGTTTTTTATGAACGATCGTATTGTCAATCGTGGCTCGGCTTACGAAAGCGTACTTTCAACCAACAAAGTTCTACGCAACACATACTTTCTACTATCGCTAACCCTAGTGTGGTCAGCTGTAGTTGCAGGCTTCGCGATGGCAATGAACCTACCTCACCCGGGTCTGATCATTACATTGGTTGGCTTTTACGGCCTGATGTTCCTGACAGAAAAGAACCGTGATAGCGGTTTGGGTATCGTCTTTACGTTCGCTCTAACAGGCTTCATGGGTTATACCCTAGGTCCGATTCTGAACATGTACATCGGTGCAGGTATGGGCCATGCCATTATTCCGGCACTTGGCGGTACGGCATTGACCTTTATGGCATGTTCGGCTTACGCACTTACTACCAAGCGTGATCTGTCTTTCCTTGGCGGAATGATCCTTGCTGGTTTCGTGGCTATCGTAGTGGCTGTTATTGCTAACATCTTCCTACAGATGCCAATGCTTTCACTGGCTATTAGCGGCATGTTTGTTCTGTTCTCGTCTGCAGCTATCCTGCTGACCACACAGAACATTGTCCGTGGCGGTGAAACGAACTACATTTCAGCAACAGTAACGCTGTATGTCTCTATCTATAACCTATTCCTGAGCCTGCTTCAGATCTTGGGTATTATGGGTGGCGATGATTAATCATTACGATTAACTCTTTTCAAAAAGCGCCTTTCGAGGCGCTTTTTTCATATCTCAGCTTTACCAGTTACGACTTTTACTTGCAGCCTCTCGCCTTAATCACTATTCTTGCCCGGTTCAAAATATCGAGGCGCATCATGCTTGAATTTGAAGGTAAACAAATCGAAACCGACGCTCACGGCTATCTGAAAAATGTTGACGACTGGTCCGTTGAGCTTGTCCCTCTTCTTGCCGATGAGGAAGGCATTGAGCTTAGCGAAGCACACTGGGAAGTTGTTCACTTTGTACGAGATTTCTACAAGGAATTTAACACCTCTCCAGCTATTCGCATGCTAGTAAAAGCAATGGCGAAAAAATACGGCGAAGAAAAAGGCAGCTCACGCTACCTCTACAAGCTTTTTCCAAAAGGGCCTGCCAAACAAGCCACTAAATTGGCAGGGTTACCCAAGCCGGTAAAATGCATCTAAGGCTATCTAGCCCGGTGACTGGAACCTGGTTCCTAGACACGAATCTTCTCGTTCTAGGTTCTAGGTTCTGACTCTACATAATCTCGAAGCCGTCAATATGACGCCACTCAACTTCTTCGGTCTCGACACTGTCCACTCTTGATGATCTCGGACCGGTATTCAACCATTGCAACAGTTGCCCCACTTTCTCTTCGTGGCCGCAGGCCAGTACCTCGACACTACCGTCGGGTAGATTCTTCGCATAGCCAGTAAGCCCGTGCTTTAGACCTTCATGCGCAGTATGAAATCTGAACCCAACTCCCTGAACCATTCCCTTGATCATTGCTTTTACACAAATTTGCGACATGGATCACCTCAAGAATTTTCGCACTATCCCGATAAAAACTTAATATGTGCTTTATCAATAAGCCGCTATATAACACCCGTAAAAAAATAGGATGCACTAATGAAAGAAGTAGCCTTTCGATGGATCGATAAGTATCTAATTCATATAACAATACAGGAAAAATTTTATCTTCTCTTCCTACTTCCAATCATTGCTATTCTAAGTATCAGTGCAATTTTAGTTGATGCCGCCGATGAACAACGTATTGAAATCACGACTAATCAGCTAAATTCAACGGCGGCACTGCTATCTGAGTACCAAGTCAGCCTGTCCGATGCACCTGTCTTGCTTGCGAAAACCGGTGCCCGTATCGGTAATGGCGAGCTATCTGCCGTCGTGCAGGGCATGAACTACTCAATCACTGCAAATGAACTTCCAGGCCTTCTCAGCTACTTATCAACAACTCAAATTAGTATCACTGCCATTATACTCGTAGTCGCTCTTGCTGCTGTGTACTACATCATGACTTTCATTGGTGGTGCGATGTTTACCACCAATAAAGCCCTACAGGCACTCGCTGACGGCGACTTAACCAACCGCCTGAATTTCTTCAAGGTTCGGGATGAATTCAGTACCCTGGCCATCACCATTGACCGCGTTAGTGAGAGGGAACAGAAACTGGTTCTGGCGACCCAGCAAGCAACTGCACTAATGCAACAAATCAGCAGTGACTTACGCCAGCGTAGCCACGAAAGTGAATCGCTGTCTACGGACCAACAACAGCATTTGGATTCGTTAGCCAGCGCAACGGAAGAAATGGCAACATCGATCCGCGAAGTGGCTACCCATGCCCATGAAACTTCCGAGCAAACCCGCGAAGCCCAGCAGGTTTCGGAACAGGGCCGAGCCCAGGTTAACCAAACCCGTACGGCTATCTCAGTACTTAGCTCCGAGATCAGCCAGGCATCCGATGCAGTTATTGAGCTTGATCGCAATGCGGCCAAAATTGATGATGTCGTCACCACTATCAATGGTATTTCCGAGCAAACCAACCTACTCGCCCTGAACGCAGCTATTGAAGCTGCGCGTGCCGGCGAACAGGGACGTGGCTTTGCCGTTGTTGCCGACGAAGTCAGAACACTCGCCGGGCGAACTCAGGGAGCAACAGTTGAAATTCAGCAAATGATTGAATCCCTGCAGCAAAACAGCCAGCAGCTGATGGAAGTGATGAAAAGTACAGTGACCAACGCAAGCAGCAGCGAACAGCTAATGGATTCGGTTGATAGCGAGATCAACCATATAACCGAACGTAACCAGCTGATTTCTGACCGCAGTACTGAAATCGCAGCGGCCGCAGAGCAACAAGGCGCTGTCGCCGACAATATCGCTACCAGCGTCGAGCAGGTTCGCTCTCAGTCAAATCAGATCTGCGACGTGATCACTCAGTCTGCCAATCAGATTGAACATTTGAACCAACAGGCGGAAGTCCTCGAATCATTAATGAGCGGCCTTAAAGCCTAACTCTAACCAGTAACAATCCAAGGGCGTGCCAGTGTGCACGCCCTGTTTCTTTCAGCTCCCAAAACAACAAACACAAGCCAGGCAAAGAGAGGCAAATTCATTTCCATCCCGGCCACAAGATAAATTTGCTTTTCCTCCTTGCGAACAACATAATACGCGACCATTCCGAACTCCTTACTGGGCATGTCATGACAGCTTCAATTTATCTGGTTAAAGGCCGCGAAAAGTCACTTCGCCGTCGTCATCCTTGGGTCTTTTCTCGCGGTATTCAACGTATAGAAGGTAAACCTTCTCTTGGGGAAACCGTCGAAGTCTTCGACCATAAAGGCGAATGGTTAGCTCGTGGCGCTTATTCTCCACAATCTCAGATCCGTGTTCGGGTATGGACATTCAATAAAAACGAAGCTGTAGATGTTAACTTCTTCGTTAACCGCCTAAACAGCGCACAAGGCCTACGCGATATATTGGCTCAACGTGACGGCCTGACTGGCTACCGCCTTATTGCCGCCGAGTCTGACGGTATGCCGGGGATCACCATCGACCGCTATCAAGACTTCTTGGTGTGCCAGCTATTAAGCGCAGGTGCCGAAGCGCAGAAAGAGGCGCTGGTTGAAGCGCTGAATATCTGCTACCCGGAATGCAGTGTCTATGAACGTTCAGATGTCTCAGTACGCAAGAAAGAAGGACTGAAACAGCGTACAGGTGTACTCTCAGGCGAGGAGCCGCCAAAGTTTGTTACCATCGAGGAAAACGGCGTCAAAATCAACGTCGATATTGTTGGTGGCCATAAGACCGGCTTTTACCTCGATCAACGCGATAGCCGCCAAGGCGCTGTCAAATACGTAGACGGCAAACGCGTACTGAACTGCTTCTGTTACACTGGCGGATTCGGCTTGTACGCCCTTAAGGGTGGTGCGAGCAAAGTGGTCAACGTTGATGTCTCGCAACCTGCACTGGATACCGCGCGCCTAAATGCAGAAATGAACGAGCTTCCTGTCGAGAATGCAGAGTTTGTTAATGCTGACGTGTTCAAGTTACTGCGCGACTACCGTGATCGCGGTGAAGAGTTCGATGTAGTTATCATGGATCCGCCGAAATTTGCAGAATCGAAATCTCAGCTGGTTGGCGCATGCCGGGGCTACAAAGATATCAACATGCTGGCTATGCAAATCCTCAAGCCAGGCGGTACCCTGCTGACTTACTCGTGCTCTGGCCTGATGGACAATAATTTGTTCCAGAAGATCATCGCCGATGCGGCACTGGATGCCAAACGCGAGGTTCAGTTTATTGAGCGCTTCAGCCAGGCAGCCGACCATCCACTGGACAGTGCCTATCCGGAAGGCTTCTACCTGAAAGGCTTTGCGTGCTACGTTAAATAGCCGTACGCAAAAATAACAACCTAGCAATTAAGCCAGACCAACTATATATGGTCTGGCTTTTTAATCACTCAAGGTCGCAGCAATACAGCCGCAGAGCGTCATAATAAATAAAAACCACTTTAAGGTTTCTGGCTTGGCTTTGATGGCCATCTTGACCGCCAAGTTTGCCCCGAACATGGTTCCGAACGCCAGAATCAATCCTGGTCCCCACATGACCAGATCTTCAGCGATAAACAGCCCTAACGCCACAACAGTAAATACCAAGGTACAAAGCATTTTCAGGGCATTGGCACGGACCAAGTCGTAACGCAACGTACCTGCCAAGGCTGCCAGCAGAACAAAGCCTACCCCGGCCTGTACAAAGCCCCCGTAAAAACCAGCAAGACCCAGCCCCCACCATGAGCTTGGTGTCTCCATAACTTTTCGACTTAGCGTTCCCGGCTCCGGTGCAACAATTGACGGCTTGACGAGAATAATGAATGCCATCGCCAGCATTGTGCCCAGCAACAAGGGCTTTATCCAGCCGGATGGTGCGTAAGCGGCTGCAGCAGCTCCTAACAGCCCTCCAATGATAGTCGGAACCAAAATGGGACCCGTATCCGACGTATCGAGTTTATTGTGCTTACGGAAACCGACAACAGCAGTCAGCCCCTGTATGGCTACACCGACTCGGTTCGTGGCATTAGCAACCTCTGCCGGCATTCCCATCACCATCAATGCGGGCAGTGTCAGGTTCGAACCACCGCCCGCCAGGGTATTGATTATCCCTGCTAAAAAACCTGTAACCAGCAGCAGGGCAACTTCAAGAAGCGTGATATCCATATACTTTTCAACTTCCTATTTAAATTTCTATCAGTTATACATTAATCTCTGTGCTATACGCTACAGCATTCAGGTTATATTCAGGCCATCAGCGCCAAACTGCTGTGATAATAGAACCATCAAGGAACTGACATGAAATTTCGTACTGCCATTCTGGCCTTAGCTGCATGTGGGCTAAGTTTCTCTGCTCTCGCCAATGTCACACTAGAACTTCCCTACAGCGCCGAACTCGTTTTAGTTAACGGCGTTGAAACGTCTGGAAACGATCCGCTTTCACTCGAAAACGGTGAAAACCAAATTGCCTTCCGCTATCAAGACAGCTACCGTGAAAACGGCGAGCACCAGATGTTTAAATCTGATGTCGTCATCATGAAATTCTCCGGTCAGGACGGCACTTATCAGCTTAAGCTACCAAAACTACGTACCGAGCAAGACGCCCAGAGGTTCAACCGTAGCCCTTCGATAACTTTGACGGATGAGCAAGGCAACTCTGTTGAGACTCAACAAGATAAGCTGATTAAGCACGGCCTGCAGTTCGGCCGTGATTTTGAAAAGGAAATTGCACAGTATAACCTTACGGACAAACCTGCTGCGCTTAAATCGGCTATTGCAACAACCACACTACCAGCCATCCTTCCGGCATCTGGCAGCACCCAGCCAACAGCTGAAGCCACACAACAAGGCCAAAACGTTGCAGAAAGTATGCTGAATTATTGGTATTCCCAGGCTGACGAAGCAACTCGAGAGCGCTTTAAGGCGCGGATCAATCAGTCATAATCTAACTGTTCTAGCACCTTACTCGATCAAAAAAGGCTCAGTTGATCTGAGCCTTTTCTTCATCGGCTTATTCCTTAATTGAGCAAATAAGCGTCGCTCTTCATTTCCCTGAGCATTTGCCTGTAAAGCCGAGGGACCAAATCGAATGAAACGCGGCTTCCCTCCGTCAGCTTGGCAAGTTTATTCCAATCTGCAGATTCGTAAGCAATAACCATATCGACCACTTGCTGCAGCTCACCGCCGTTACCTGTCAATGCCTTCTTGATATCATCATGAATCTTAAGCATATCCAAAGCCTCTTCCATATCCAGGCCAAGGATATCCGGCAAGTTTGAAAATAAACCACTTAAAAAAGCCCTATCAACAACAGCCCTTCTCCGGCCCATCTTAATAGCCAGCAACTCACAAAAACGCGCACGACTGGTCGCCTTGCTATAAATATCTTCAGGACGAGTATCCGTAAGCTCCTGCGCCGTCAGTAACGAAATGAACTTACGCATTTTATTTTCACCAATAAAACAAATAGCCTGCTTGATTGAGTAAATATTACCTTCTCGTCCATACATGACTGAATTTAATAACGAAATTAACTTATGCGTCAACTTAGAATCAGAGGCAAGGATATCGGTTAATTCCCGGTAACAATAATCTTCGGTCATCACATGCTGAAATACATTCAGTAATGACCCTTCCTGCAACTTATTTTCTCTAATCTCAAATAAATCTTGCTTAGCAAATACATTACCCTTGAAAAAGTCCACACTTAAAGTACGGTATTGATTAAATTCCTCATCGGAGGCAATGTTTTCAATAATTATTCGGACGCCGTGCCTTTGTGCCTTATTTACCAGAAGCTGTATTATTTCCTGGCTTTTACCTGCTGCGTTTACTTTTATGTGGCTGGCATAATTAAGAAACTTTTCATTTCCGCTTAGCAGCGCCTTCTCGTTCAACACAATATGATATTGGCTCTTCCTGGCGGCTCTAATTAGCTTAAGAAGCTCTGCATCAAAAACCTCATCAGGAGAAAGCTCCAGCACCACGCTTCTCGAAGAGAAGAAATAGTCAATAATCCCCTTCAGCGTCTCACGATCAAAAGAAATGACCATCGTTTTATTATCGGAATAGTTACCTATTCCCGCACGCTCAAGAAGCTCATTGAGGTTACGGGGATCGGACCTATCTTGGAAGACTGCCGCAGGAATACATTTATTACTCAGCTGCTCCCTATTGATAAAACTAACTTGATATGCCACCTTGGCTTTTCTTGCGTTATATATCGGCTGTCTAACCGCAGAGAATTCCATTAATTTCTATTATTCTCTAATACTGACTCGTACCTAGAGAAAATACTCCATCGTTAAGTTACTCAGAAAGAATACCATCACTTTTATACGAACGCACAGTAATCCAGCCAAAATTCGAGTTGATTTATATGCTACAAGTTGCAATACTTGAACAGCAGTCTACCTCAAAATACTACAGGTTAGATAATATCGTAATTATCTAACCTGTAACTTCATCTGCTATTTTACGAGCAAATTAATCATCCTACAAATTAATTGCTTCATGACACGAAACAAGAGAGCGTTTATTACATGTTATCAGCAGTTTTTTGCGAGTTAACATGTAAAAGACAACAATAACAGGTTCCTTATTTGGTTATTTTTCTATAGTTATTTCACGGCGAAACTAAAGCATAAACACGCCGAAAATTTAACTTTACCGATAATAGAACAAAGACTTAAGGATGAAAAAATGACTCATTTGAAACACGGAAAAGTGTTAAAGCATACCTTCAGGTTAAGTGCTCTCACCGTTTCATGCCTGCTCGCTTTCAACGCCCACGCCGCAATGGATTGCAGCACTGTAGACCACTGGGATAGCGCCGTTGCTTATAGCGGAGGAGCTCAGGTACAAGAGACGAATAAAGTTTACAAGGCCAACTGGTGGACCCGGGGCAATAACCCAACGGCCAATACCGGAGAGTGGAGCTTCGTCGATAACTGTCGCGTAGGCGACGAGAACGTCTTACCAACAGTATCACTAACATCACCTTCCGGCTCTGCCAACCTCACAGCCGGAGACACCATTTCTGTATCAGCCAATGCCTCTGACTCAGACGGCACAATCAGCAAAGTTGAGTTCTATATCGGACAAACTCTTCTCGCAACGCTCACTAGTGCTCCTTACACTGCAAACTGGACCGCAGTAGCCGGCGCTCATACCATTAAAGCCAAGGCATTTGACAATCAGGGCGGCGTTTCGGAATCCACGACGTCTGTTACAGTACAGGAAGGCAACACAGGCAATACCGCTCCGACAGTCGACCTGACGCTCTCCGCTACCTCAGTCAACCTTGGCACCGCCGTCACCTTGACGTCTCAGGCCAACGATCCTGACGGTACTGTCGACAAAGTCGACTTTTTCGTCAACGGTGCGCTAGTCGGCACTTCAGCTACCGCCCCATTCACCCTGGCCTATACCCCGGCTCAGGCTGGTACGCTTAACATTCATGCCCGCGCAACAGATAACTTAGGTGCAACCTCAGACTCAGCAACAGTCCAACTTGTCGTCAACGGTGGCGCAACGGCCAAGGACTGCCGTCCTGACGGCCTCTACCAGACCGAAGGCATTAACGTACCATACTGTACGATCTATGATGATCAGGGCCGTGAACTGATGGGGGCTGATCACCCACGACGTGTTATCGGCTACTTTACCAGCTGGCGTGCCGGTGGTGATCCTCAAACGTCCTACCTTGTCAAAGATATTCCCTGGGAACAGTTGACGCACATTAACTACGCTTTCGTTAGCATTGGTTCTGACGGCAAGGTTAACATCGGTAATGTCAATGACCCGGCCAACCCGGCGGTCGGCATGGAGTGGAACGGTGTTGAAATAGATCCTGCACTAGGCTTCAAAGGTCACTTTGGTGCCCTGGCCACAGCGAAAGCCAAACATGACGTCAAGACGCTGATTTCGATCGGCGGCTGGGCTGAAACCGGCGGCCACTTTGGAGCCGACGGCAAACGTGTTGCTGACGGCGGTTTCTATACCATGACCACCAATGCCGATGGCAGTATCAATCATGCGGGCATTCAAAAGTTCGCTGACTCTGCCGTCGACATGATGCGCAAGTACAAGTTTGATGGCCTTGATATCGATTATGAATACCCTACATCAATGGCTGGTGCCGGTAACCCGGATGACAAAGCGTTTATGGAACCTCGCCGCCAGTACCTCTGGGCGTCATATCAGGAGTTGATGAAGGTTCTTCGCCAGAAACTTGATCAGGCCTCTGCGCAAGATGGCATTCACTATATGCTGACTATTGCAGCACCTTCGTCTGGTTACCTACTCCGTGGCATGGAGACGTTTGATGTCACCAAATACCTCGACTATGTCAACATCATGTCTTATGACCTGCATGGCGCATGGAACGAGCATGTCGGCCACAATGCGGCACTTTTTGACACCGGTAAAGATTCGGAACTGGCGATGTGGGACGTGTACAACACGGCTCAATACGGTGGAATTGGCTACCTCAATACCGACTGGGCCTACCACTACTTCCGCGGCTCAATGCCAGCAGGTCGAATCAACATTGGTGTGCCTTACTATACCCGTGGCTGGCAAGGGGTAAATGGTGGTGAGAACGGGTTATGGGGATTAGCTCCGCTGCCAAATCAGGCAGAATGCCTGCCGGGTACCGGTGAAGGACAGAAGAATAACTGCGGTAATGGCGCAATGGGCATCGATAACTTGTGGCACGACAAGGGCGCCGCAGGTAATGAAATGGGAGCTGGCTCCAACCCTATGTGGCACGCTATGAACCTCGCTCAAGGGGTCTATGGTTCATATACTGCCGCTTACGGACTCACTCCGGCAACTCATCCGCTAACCGGTAACTATACCCGTCATTATGATTCTGTTGCGGTCGCACCTTGGTTGTGGAACCCTGAGAAGAAAGTATTCTTGTCTACTGAAGATGAACAGTCCATCAATGCCAAAGCTGACTATGTAATGAACAAAGAAATCGGCGGCATTATGTTCTGGGAACTCGCCGGAGACTATAACTGTTATGTCCTTGATGCCAACGGTAACCGTACTACTGTAGATGCTACGGAAAATGCCTGTAAGACCGGCAATGGTGAGTACCATATGGGTAACACCATGACCAAGGCTATCTACGATAAGTTTAAGTCTGCGGCTCCGTATGGCAATAAGATTGCCACCGGCGCAATTGCGACTGAAGCGCTTGATATCACAGTTGCAGTGGGCGGCTTTAAAGTTGGCGATCAAAACTACCCTATCAATCCGAAGTTAACCTTCACCAACAATACCGGGCAGGAAATACCGGGAGGTACCGAGTTCCAGTTCGATATTCCTGTTTCAGCCCCTGATAACGCAAAAGACCAGTCTGGCGGCGGCCTGAAAGTAATAGCCTCCGGCCATAGCCGAGCCAATAATATTGGTGGTTTGGATGGCGTTATGCATCGCGTGGCCTTCAGCCTGCCAGCATGGAAGAGCCTACCTGCAGGCGGTACGTACGAGCTGGACATGGTGTACTACCTGCCGATTTCCGGACCGGCAAACTATAGCGTGAATATAAACGGTAAAGACTATGCCTTTAAGTTCGAACAACCCGCCCTGCCTATCGGTGATATCACGACAGGTGGCGGTGACAATGGCGGTGGCGAATGTGTAACAACCGGGCTCAACACCTACCCTAACTGGCCACAAACAGACTGGGCAGGAAACCCGAGTCACGCTAACCAAGGTGACAAAATTATTCACAACGGCGTTGTGTACGAAGCGATCTGGTGGACAAATTCTGTTCCCGGTAGCGATAATACATGGTCGACAGTGTGCACAATTTAAGCACTTGCTAACCTAGCAACCAGGCGCGGGATATTTCCCGCGCTTTTTCTATGGAATTGTCTACTTTTCGACCACTTACCTGCCTACACCTTGCAAAACCAAGCGTCAAAATATCGTCACAAGGTGCAACCAAGCTCTTAACAAGAATTTGACGCCCCTATGAAAGCTCAAAATAAATGCGATATTGTGCTCAAAAAACAGACAAACAGTTCAAAGAAGGATAATTCATTCTTTGTGTATCCTACTCACTGTCTTTACATTATAAAACAAGAATATAAAATCATTTCAAATGTAACAGTCTCAGCTTTAGGATATTTTGCACAATCCTGACACTGACTGCTGATAATAATAAATTCTCATTTTAACGTAATGTATTTAAAAACAAACATCACTTCACGCATCAATTAAACCGGATTTTTTTGCGCACCAGCACACTGGTACAGCAATCATTCAAGTCTAAACTTTTTATTATTTTATGGTAAAGTCTCGCCATCTTAGTCATAAATCAAACAATAGAGTGTTTAATAAGAACAATGAAGAAGGCGATTTACCTGTTCATCTTGGTTTTTTGCTATTTGCCGCTGCAAGTATCTGCCAGTAGTACTCACAGCAACTCATATAGTAATGTTAATAGTCCTGATGTCGTCATCAAGCACGTATATAAAGAAGCTAATTTAAAGGGAGTTATTGATTTTCAAGTATTTAAAGAGGGCTATAAGGCTTACTATAATACTAAGGGAAGAAAGAAACAGTTACTGACTATTATTGATTACAGCAAGCCTTCTACTGAGAAACGCTTCTTTGTTATTGACCTGAAAAGGAACAAGCTCGTCTACCACACATTCGTATCACACGGTGTGAATAGTGGTGGTCGTGAGGCGACACGTTTTTCAAACACTGTAAATTCCCGTCAAACGTCTTTGGGGACCTTCCTAACAGACACCACCTACTACGGTGGGAACGGATACTCGTTAAGACTTGATGGCATGACACACGGTGTTAACGACAATGCACGCAGGCGCTATATTGTTGTCCATGGTGCTGACTACGCGACGGAATCCTTTATTCAGCGACATGGATATTTAGGGCGAAGCTGGGGCTGCCCTGCGCTACCAAAAGGATTGTCACGACAAATCATTGATACGATTAAAGGTGGAAGTGTTATTTACGCTCACGCTTAATAAAACACTCTAATAAGTGGCTGCTATATATTTAACAGCCACTTATACAATAACAACTAGTAAATGAGGAATTGAAAACAAACACTTAAGACCAAATCAAGAGTAGATTTATTTATACACCAAATAGTTAAACACCACTTGCAATAAATTCAAAAATATTCAATTCAATTATTTGCACTACTCCAACAGCGCATCAAAAACCGCCATAAATGTACCTTTTTCTGTTTTGGCACCCATTAGAAAAGTATCTTGAACTACTGCACCTTCGCTTGCCATGAAATCAGATAGCGTTAATTTGTTATCAGCCGTCAGATGCAATCCAAAGCTGTTTTTCCCTTTGTTAGTTCCCAAAATAAATTGAGGGAGCTTCATGCCGAAAACATATTCTCCCTTTACAAAGCGCTCAGCATAAATATCACAAATTAGGACACTTCCCTTAGCGGAGAATTGCTTCATCATCTTCAGCGTTTGTCGAACCGATGGTTCATCAAGATACAAAGTGACACCTTCCCACAAAAACAATGTCTTTTTGTTGGGATCATACCCAGCGTCCTCGAGCTTTTCGTACCACCCAAGATCAGAAAAATCTACAGGTACAAATGTCACCGAGCTGATATCGATACCAGCTTTCTTCAGGCTCTCGATCTTAAGCTGCTGAATCTTTAACATGTCTAGCTCAAAACAGGCTACCTCAGAAGCTTGAAACATGTTGTAGCACCGCGTATCAAAACCCGCGCCCATACATACAAACTGCTCCACACTACGTCGATGTTTATCTATCAGTGAGTCAATATATAAAGTCCGTGCGGTAACAAGATGGGAAAGCCCTTCTTGTTCTGGTGACGGGATCACAGGATAGCCATAGGTGCTACCGCTTAATCGATAGCGAAGATAGCTCGGCAGGAAAACCAGCCATAACCCGAGTATTGAGTTATTCGGAAGCACACAACTGAGCTGACTCGATACCAGATCATCTCTCAAACCAAAGACATGCATCAGCCAACGGCCTTTAATCACTTCAACAGCGGTAGACGGTACACCCAGCTGTTTACTGATATAAATCTGCTTGTAGCAGATCAGCACCATTCCTAACAAAGCCATAGGGATGAATAGAATTTGCACAATAACGAAAACAACTAAGGCAACGGCATTCATATACCCCAACTCCCCCCTTTAACAGTCGGCACCAGGCAGATATACCCAAGAGGCAGAGCAATCCGCATTATTCATGATACTAGACGACTTCTGGTGGTGTTTTCTACTGCGGGTAGGGTGATATAAAAGAGAGGCAAAAAAAATCCCTGCCTGAGCAGGGATTTAAATATTGTTAGTTAAAGCTGTTGCAATTAAGCAAGAACTTCTTCAGCTGGAACGTATGGCAGGTCCAGTGCAACGGCAACTTCATCACAAGTGATTTGGCCGCGGTATACGTTTAGACCGTTCATTAGGTGCTTATCTTCCTGTAGCGCGGCTTTGTAGCCTTTGTCAGCTAGTTTCAGGATGTATGGCAGTGTCACGTTGTTCAGTGCGAACGTTGATGTACGAGCAACGGCACCCGGCATGTTTGCAACACAGTAGTGAACAACATCATCGACGATGTAAGTTGGGTCACTGTGAGTTGTTGCGTGAGAAGTTTCTACACAGCCGCCCTGGTCAATTGCAACATCAACAATCGCAGCACCTGGCTTCATTTTCTTAATCATTTCAGCAGTAACCAGTTTCGGTGCAGCCGCACCTGCAACCAGTACACCACCAACAACAAGGTCAGCTTCCAATACGTGTTTTTCAATAGCATCTTTCGTTGAGTATACGCACTGTACTGTGCCACCAAACTGCGCATCCAGGTTACGTAGAACGTCAATGTTACGGTCAAGTACAACAACGTTTGCACGCAGGCCAACAGCCATTTGCGCCGCATTAGCACCAACAACACCGCCACCAATGACAACGACTTTAGCTGGCTCTACACCCGGTACGCCCGCTAGAAGCATGCCGCGGCCGCCTTTAGATTTCTCTAGGGCAAATGCACCAGCCTGGATTGACATGCGACCTGCAACTTCTGACATTGGCGCCAGTAGAGGCAGACGACCTTTGTCATCAGTAACCGTTTCATAAGCAATACATACTGCTTTGCTGTTCACAAGATCAGTTGTCTGCTCTGGATCCGGAGCAAGGTGAAGGTAAGTAAACAGAATTTGACCTTCGCGAAGCATTGCACGCTCTACAGCTTGCGGCTCCTTAACTTTGACAATCATTTCTGATTCGGCAAAAACAGCTTCCGCAGTTGGAAGAATTTGAGCACCGGCATCAATGAAATCTTGATCACTGAAACCGATACCTGTACCTGCCTGTGTTTCAACATACACAGTATGACCATGTGCTACCGCTTCGCTCACTGAAGCTGGAACCATACCTACACGGTACTCATGAACTTTAATTTCCTTAGGTACACCAATAATCATCTTTGTATCCTTGCTGCCTTGTTTAAAAGTTATATACACAATAATGAAAAACTCTTGGAATGTGCGTCCGTTTTTTAACCTATTTACAACAAATGAATCTAGGATTTTGTTCTGTTGTGGCACAATAATCTGTTTTTGACCCAGCTCACACAATATTTGTTCGTATTTTTAAGTGAAAGTAGACCAGTAAACCAGCTTTTTACCAACATCCAGTTGTTTTCGCCAAATTGAAAACGCATAGCAGTGGTAATATCTGCAGGAAAGTATGAAATCACGTGCAAAAAGCAGCTATATTCAACGTTTTATCATCGACAATAAAGCATAAAATTCAGGATTATGGCTTTTTTCAGACAAAATATACACATGTAAAAAAGCGCACACACCAGATCAAAACACAATACGCGATCACAAAAAATAAACAAATACGTGATATTTCCGTGTGGTAGTGCACAATTTTCCAGGTATAAAAAAAGCCGCTAAAGCGGCTTATATAAAATATTGTGAAGAACTGTTATTCAGTCTTCAAACTCCCAAGGCATCTCCGGTAAAGCATTCAAGTTTTCACTATAGCGCTTCAGATCAAAGCTACCTTCATTTTTGACCACGTCAAAAACCTCAACAGATAATGCACAGGCAATCATCTGAATAGCCTCTTCGCGTGGCGTACCAGTCATCATCAAGCGCATCAAGGTCTCTTTGACCTTAATCGGATTACCCTCTGCCAACTGGTTTTCAACGGTTTCGACCAGCATATCGCCAGTCATGATTTCATCATTTTCCATAATTAAACCTGTTTGTTTCGCTTTCTATACTATACGCGTAATCGTAGGCACTAGGCGTATACAACATCTTTTATTTCCGCAGCGTCGCGAGGACGGCGGATCAAGTCAGCCACAACTAAATGTGCCTGCGTCATAGTCTCGAAGTGATAGTCGGGCTTGATATGCCAATCGTGCTGCTCAGTATTCACCAACACAACCTTCAAACCCGCGTAGTAGGCCGATTGAACACCAGTAAAACTATCCTCAATTGCGATTACCTGTGAGGAGCTGTATCCCAATGTATTACACGCATGGTGATAGATATCTGGTTCAGGCTTGTTGTTGTCGACATCTTCACCACAAAAGACATAGTCGAACAGATCAAGCCAGCCGTGGCGGTGCAAAATTCCTTCGACATATTCTCTTGGCGCTCCGGTGACAACAGCCAAAGGCAACTGGCCATGTAACTGGCGAAGCATGTTATCGACACCTGTCTTGGCCGGAATCGTCCCTTTCATAAGCGCATCACGTGTTCGTTGTTCCATTTGAACAAGCATCTGCTCAATAGACAGATCTAAAGAAAAGCGGGTTTGTAATGCGGCGGCGACTTTATCCCAGGTAACGCCAGCAAACTCAGTAAGAAACTGTGCCGATGGCATTTCTATTCCGTTTATCGCCAGATAATTTGACCAGTTGTCGGCATGGAATACTTCTGAGTCTACCAAGGTGCCATCAAAGTCAAAACAAATTGCCTGCATATACTTTCATCCTAGCTAACAACGACTTCAGAGGCGCTATAGTAGGGACTCCCCTCTGTTTACGCAAATAAAGTTAGCGGGATGCCAAAAAGGCAATACATGACTCCAGCGGGACCGGCTTGCTAAAATAGAAGCCCTGGACATACTTACACTTTAATTCTCGCAATATCTCTAGCTGCGCTTCTGTTTCAACACCTTCGGCAACCACTTTAATGCCAAGTTTATGGCTAAGATCGATGATAAGAGAAACCAATGTCAGGCTATCTTGGCTTGAGCCAAGCTCTTTGATGAATCCCCTGTCTATCTTGATGATATCCGGACGCAGTTCAACCACAGCACTCAGTGAGGAATACCCTGTACCAAAATCGTCCAGCGCAACCTGAATATCCCGCTGCTTGAAATAGCCCAGCAAACTCTGGATATCACTACTTTCTTTAGAGGCCGTGGATTCAGTAATTTCAACGATAATTGATTTGTCTGGCAAGTCATATTGCTCAATCACCTCCCAGACCTGAGGTTCATCACTGCTGTTAATGAATTCTTTCACCGATCGGTTGACCGAAATACTCAAGTGACTAAAGCCAGCCTCATGCAGCTTTTTCAGATCCCGGCAAGCCTGATGAAGGACAAAAGCACCAATCTGCTTAATCAGACCGTACTTTTCAGCGACGGGAATAAATTCTACCGGCGAAATGTGCCCTTCGACTTCGTCATACCAACGCACTAAGGCCTCAAGTTTATTTATCTCACCGGTTTGAGCATTCACTATTGGCTGATAGTGAACAGTCAGTGCTTCCTCGGCAATGGCCTTTTTAAGGCGATCACGTAACTTGAGCTTTTGGATATACTCCGACTGAAGCTCACTGTCATATTCACAGAAACCATTCCGCCCCTGTCCCTTCATGTTATACATGGCATAGTCGGCATTCTTGAGCAAGGCATGGTGAGTCAATCCACTGTCCGGGAAGGCCGAGATACCGATACTGACCGTGGTATTGATTTCAATCCCTTCAATATACAGCGGCTTGGAGATCGCGGTGACAATATCCTGGGCGCGCTCCTTGGCACCTGCAGCCGAGATATTCGGCAACAAAATACAGAATTCATCGCCTCCATAGCGGCATATGTTGTCTTTCTCATGAAAGATCTTCTTCAGTCGCTCGGCTATGCGGGTCAGTACCCTATCTCCAAAGTCATGGCCATATAAATCGTTGATCGACTTGAAGTCATCCATATCAATAAATAGCAAAGAGAATACGTGGCTGTTCTTATGGATCGAGTTAATCAGCTTTTCAACACGATGAATAAAACTGCGACGGTTAACCAAACCGGTAAGGGGATCATAATAAGCAAAGAATGTCAGTTGCTCTTCGGCTTTCTTCCAATGACTGATGTCTCGAAATACCGCAACATAGTTGATGATCTCATCGTTACTGTCGCGTATCACGTTAATTGACATTTCTTCGGGGTACATTTCACCGTTTTTCCGCCTGTTCCACACTTCCCCTTTCCAGTGCCCCTTGGTATTCAGGCTGAACCAGAGCGACTGGTAATACTCGTTGTCATGAAGTCCAGAGGACAATACGCTAGGGGTTAAGCCCAACAGCTCTTTTTCCCGATAGCCTGTTGTTTCTTCAAATGCGCGGTTAACAGAAATGATATTGTTGTTCTTGTCGGTGATCAGGATACATTCAGACGTATTATCAAAGACAACCTGGGCCCGGCTCAGCTGTCGTCTTGCTTCAACAGTATGAGTTATGTCTCGCTGAATACCGGCAATCCGAATCGGGCTGCCTTTTACATCCTTTGCAATCACACTCCCTTTCAGCTTCAACCAACGCTCTTTGCCATCAGTAAGCTGGGCATAATGGCTGTCGCTTAAGCGGAACTCAAACTGAAATACACTCGTGAAGTTTTGCTGGATAAAACGCTGAAAAAAGTTCAGTCCCTCAATGCGATCTTCCGGGTGGATACAGTCCAACCATTCAGAAAAGTCACTGCCGTCAGCCGGTTTTTCTCTCTCAAGAATGCTCCAGAACTTCGGCGAAGTAAAAAACTCACCGCTAACAAGATCATACTCCCAAATTCCCTCTTCGACTGAATTGTACGTCGTATTCAGCTTATGGGAGGTTTTGGTCAGTTTAGCTGAGATTTGATAGACATCGGTAACATCATGTACCGTGCCGCGCATGAGAAGTGGCTTGCCTTTGCTGTCTCGTGTCACATCAGCCCGTTTACGCAGATACTTAATCGTACCGTCTGCCAATTGTGCTCTGTGGACAAGACTATAGTTAATCGATTCTGACTCTAGTGAACCAGTAAGCGTACTAATCACCCAGTCTCGGTCTTCGGGATGTATAAACTCTGATAATAAATCGATCGTTGGTGTGATCGACATATCCTCAAGACCATAAATACGGTATACCTCATGGCTCCAAGAAATCGTATCTGATGTTAAATCCCAGAACCAGCTCCCGACTTTACCGACTCGCTGGCCTTCTTCCAGCTCCCACTGCAACTTCTCTTGCTTGGATAACAAGGCCGAATACTTTAATTCAACACCAAGATGATAACTAAGATCGTCGCACCAACTTTGTACTTCCGCTGTGTGTTCATACCGTTCTTCGAATAAACAAACAATAATGCCAACGGCTTCCTCACTTTGAGAAAAAACAGGTATTCCCAAGTAGGCCTCAGCCCCTAATTCCTGCAGTGCGATATCATCAGGAAATTGGTTAATCACATCAGATGGGTAGTAACAAGCAGTACTTTTTTCGTTGACGATTTGACAGGGGGTTCCTGCCAGCGGATAAGTGAAGTTCTCTTTTAGGTTACCGGCTTCACGGTACGAAAGAGTTTTCGCATACTTGCGTGATTCATCGAAGCAACCAATAAAACAATGCTTAGGTGAAAGGTGCTCAAACAGGAGATGAGTAATTTGGTCAAAAAACTGATTTCCATGCAAATTTTGTAGCGATTTTTCGATTGTTTTATTCATCACTGGTTTAGCAACACTCTGAACTATAATGCAACTCCAGGAATATGGCCTGGTTATATATGCGAAACGCCTGAAACTTTACAACATGGGTTATCTTTATTAAAGGAAACTCTACAAGTTGCTTATGCGATTATCCAAAAATGTTGATAAACATCACTATATACAGCAAAAGCATTCGGGCCATTCCCGTGGGGAATGACCCGATTTTGACTATACCGCCAACAGTGAAAGCCAAAGCATCATTGCTGTCGCTAACTGGCAACCTGAGTTTTAGGGTGTGCAGGCAGGCGTATTGATATCAGGGTTGTAATCGCAAGAAACGCGAACGATACCCATAAGCAAGCCGCAAGGCCGGAGGTTTGATATATCCAACCTGAAAGGATAGTGCCAATCAAGCGCCCCATCGCATTGGCCATATAATAGAAGCCGACATCCAGCGAAACTCCGTCATCTTTGGCGTAACTCACGATTAAGTATGAGTGCAACGATGAGTTAACGGCAAAAACAGCGCCAAAGATAAGCAGCCCAACCACAATGGTAATCTCCGGCTGCCAACCAGTCTGGACACCAAAGGCAACCGCCGCAGTTATCACTGATAGCAACCCGGCCCAGCCTAGTGCAGCTTTACCGTCAGGAACGACTCCCCGAGCCTTCCCGGTGATCCGCGGCGCGAACCCCTGCACGAATCCATAACCAATAACCCATAGCGCCAAAAAGCCACCAACCAAGGTGTGATCCCAGCCAAACACCTGCCCCATGTAAATTGGCAGAGCAACAACAAACCACACATCCCGGGCACCAAACAGGAACATCCGCGCGGCCGACAAGATATTAATGCTGCTGCTCTTAGAAAAGATATGACTAAATTTGACCTTAGCCTTGGCCTTACCCATGTCTTTCTCAAGCCAGAGCAGGCTCATAGCCAGAACCACAAACAGCACTGCCGCCATTGCAATTACGGCACCTTTGAAGCCAATTGTGGCCAATAGAAAACCACCGACAAAGAAGCCGGCTCCTTTCAAGGCATTCTTTGACCCTGTCAGGATAGCTATCCACTTATACAATGCTCCCTGCTGATTTCCGGGAACCAAGGTTTTGATGGCGCTTTTGGCACTCATCTTATTCAGATCTTTAGCAATACCCGATAGTGCCTGTGCCAGCATGACCCAAGGTACGGTCAGATAAACAGACGGTACAGCCAGCATTAACAAGGCCACCACCTGCATGGCCAAGCCAATATTCATGGTACGGTTAAGACCGAGTTTAGCCCCCAGCCAACCACCAATTAAATTGGTTACCACACCAAAAAACTCATAGAACAAGAACAAGGATGCGATTTGCAATGGGGTATACCCCAGCTGATGGAAATGCAACACCACCAGCATTCTCAAGGCACCATCCGTGACAGTGAAATTCCAGTAATTGAACGTCACTAACATGTATTGACGGACATCTTTCGATAAATTTGAAAAAGCAGCTAACATGCTCAGTTCTCTTATTTCGGTGTGGCTATTTGACTAACGGAACAGCAACGAATTATGCCAGGCCAACTTTGCGGATTAGTTCAGAGGTACGTGTTGCGTAGCCCATCTCGTTATCATACCAAGCGTAAACTTTAACCATACGGTCATTAACGACCATGGTCGACAACGCATCAACGACGGTTGAGCGCTGATCACCTTTATAGTCGATTGATACCAATGGGCGGTCTTCAAAGCCAAGGACACCTGCCAATTCACCTTCAGCCGCCTCTTTCAGAAGAGCATTTACTTCTTCAGCTGTAGTATCACGGCTCACGTCAAAGATGATGTCCGTCAGTGATGCATTTGCCAACGGTACACGCACTGCATGACCGTTAATTTTACCTTTCAGCTCAGGGAAAATCTCAACTATCGCAGTAGCAGAACCCGTTGTCGTCGGGATCAGGCTCATACCACATGCGCGGGCACGGCGCAGATCTTTGTGCGGAGCATCAAGGATTGTCTGGGTGTTAGTCAAGTCGTGAATAGTCGTGAATGAAGACTGCTCGATACCCAGTTTTTCATGGATAACCTTTACCACAGGCGCAATACAGTTTGTGGTACAAGATGCAGCCGTTACAATACGATGCTTCTCAGCATCAAATAGGTGATCGTTAACACCTACCACAACGTTCAGCACACCTTCTTCTTTTACCGGGGCAGAAACGACAACACGCTTTACACCCTGATCAAGGTATTTCTGCAGGAAAGATGTTTTACGGTGGACACCTGTCGCTTCCAGAACCACATCACAACCAGACCAGTCTACCGCATCAATATCACGCTCTTTGGTACAACGGATGCTGTGATCACCGATTACAATCGCATCACCATCGGTATTCACCGCATGATGCCAGCGACCTTGCACCGAATCGAACTCAAGCAAGTGACCCAGTGTATGGGCATCGCCAGCGACATCATTAATCTGAACAAACTCGACTTCGTCCCAGTCGTAAGCCGCACGTAGTGCCAGACGACCGATACGACCAAAACCATTGATACCCACTTTAATTGCCATTGTTACTGTCCTTTTTGATAGTGCTACAAGCAATATAGTTAAAAAGCTGACTATATGGTGAACGAATATTCGAAAAACCATATATACGAAATTTCAGATATAGTATCGAGTTCTTGCTCATCTGGCTAGATCTTTTTGAAATAAACCGCATAACCTACGCTGCCATTACAAAGCAAAGATCTTACTAAGGAACCATGGAAGATAAGGCATTGATTAACTGATATAAAAAAGCCCCACAAACGTGAGGCTCATTGATACTGTAGCTCGTTAGTCGACTATTTATTTATATTGCTGGATATAGTCAATGTGTGGCTGACGTGTGAAAGCCCCTGGGCGCAGTGCCTGGATCTGCTCAATCGCACTTTCAAGCTCTACACCACGGTCCAGCATAATACGGGCAGCAATCAGCCCCGTTCGGCCAGATCCGCCCATACAGTGAATAACTAATGCCCCACCCTCATCTAACATAGACTGAGCCGCTTTGTTGGCCTCAGGCCAGTTAGCATTAAATTCGTCACCAGGAGCACAGTCATCTTCGATAGGTAAGTGGAACCACTTCAGCCCCAGAGCCTTGCACTCTTCTGCCAGCTGACTCAGTCCTTCACCCGGTAGATCACCCGGCTCCAAAGCTGTCAGTACCGCTGTTGCCCCGGCGTCTTTCAACTGAGCCAATGAATCTTTCAGGTTGGCCTCTTTGGTACCCGGACATGGCGTAAGTAACAATTTAGCACCACCTGCTAGCGGTAATGTCCAAAATGGATGCGCGTTAGACATAGTTCTTTCCTGTTAATTAATATAATTAAATAAATATTTCAAACGCCAACCTGGTTGTTGGCTTTTAGGCTAAATCCGGGCTTTTTCCTGTCGGTGATCTGACTTAATTTTAGTTTTTCCTGATTGATCATACCCGGGTTACCGTTTCGTACTGTTGCTAGTGTGTGCCGTATCCACACCGGAAGATGATCGGCCAGGCGATAGAAGATCCACAACCCTTCACGCTGATCTTTAAGTACCCCGCCGTCACGCAATAAGGCAAGATGCCGCGACACTTTCGGCTGACTCACATCCAGTACCTTGGTCAGATCGCCAACACTGAGCGCCTGCTCGTCCTCAATCAGCATCAGGATCCGCAGACGAAGCGGGTCGCTCATAATCTTGAACAACTCCACCGGACCAACAACACTATCCTGCGCCTTGCCGTTAAGCATGAGGAATAGCGCGATCCTATCTCTTAGCCCTTCGAAGGTTTCTCGGAAGCTGTCTACCCCCGCCACAGGCTTAGGATCTTTAAAATCCCAGTGAATGAGAGCATCTGAGTCTGCGAACAAGGCACATTCGTTGCTGGCCTTGTCACACAAGGTAATCACGATATCAAAGTGTTGATCATGAACATCACTCGCAGAAAGACTTTGCAGATTATCTGCACATACCCCTTGTTCAGCCAACACCTGATAGACACGCGGATCGACGCCTTCCGGCTTCGTACCGGCACTCATTACCAGATAGTGCTCTCCTGCCATGTGACGCATCAATGCCTCAGCCAGCTGTGAACGCGCAGAGTTACCGGTACAAAGAAAGAGTATGTTCTTCTTCATGATCATCTCTATAATAATTTAATCGCTGTCAGTATATACGATTATCTATATATAACAACATCCATATATAGGCACATCTAAAAACGGAAAAAGATAAGGAAAGGAAGTATCAGCGGAAGCGGTGCAGCGCCCCAGCATAGAGGCGCCTGCTGCTGTTAGCTACTGGGGGGGAGCTCGTCACGAGTATCTGTGCTATTAGACAGTACCCACTGCTCTACTTTTCCGGTTACCTGCGGGTGCGTTAACAGGTCCAGATGGTTAATACCGACGCCTACCCACTTATTATCGTCAAGATAGTTCAGCGCTCGCTGATCAGCTGTCGATTCACCCAAAGCACTTGAAACCGGCACCAGCCCATCACCCAACTTGAGATTATTCTCATCTTTGAGGTTCTGGCCAAGGCAACTCGCAATAGCACAACAAACCACTCCCTCTGGTAATAACGGACGTCCCGGCAAATGAGGAGCCTGTCCTGCCCTCTCCCAATCCCCATGGCGAACGAATCCCTGGCTCAAGTCTTTCGTCCCGCTACTACGAATTTCAGACAACTTATTAAGTGTCTTCAAGTATGGAGCATCAGCAAGTCTGCCATCTATCCAACAGGCCAGCTGCGCCAAGGGAGCGCCATTATGCGGGGTACCAAGGGTGATGAAAGTGCGAAGAGTCGATAGCCAGTCAAGTTCATGTTGCTGGGCATAGTAGCACGCGCTTCGGGTTACCAGCCCGCCCATGCTATGGCCGATAATCACCAGCTCCTTTACCTGGCACGGCCAGGCTGAAATAAGTCGTTCGAGCATTAACGCGAATGCCTCGCCGTTGGTCGAGATATGCAAGCCGGTGTTATATCGTAAATAAATCGGCGTATATCCGTATTTTGCCAAGCTTCGGCCATGATCGTGATCCTTGCGCTTCCACTGGACATCATTCATACACCAGCCATGCACACACAATACAATGCGCTCACTACAGTCGGAAAGCTGCTGACTCAATATGTCAGTTTCAAGGCTCAGGGTCTGGCGCTGATCACGAATAGCCATTTCCTGCTTCAGACGGCTGTCTCGCTGAACCAGATAATCACCGAGAATGCCATTTAATGTGGCAATGACTGCGTCACTTTGAACGGGCGGGAGGCCATGCTCTATGAAATCGCCAAGCTTTTCCTTCGCCACCTCTCTGTTTTCAGACACTTTTGACGATAGCTCATCCATCAGCACCTGAAACTTCTGACTTAGGTTATTCCTAGAAATCATACTTCAACCTTTGTTAAGCCACATTTACTAACCATCATTGATTAGCTGAATACTGAAATCAAGCACTTCTCAAGAAGAAGGGGCTTATTTTTAAATATTGAAGAGAGTGGTTGTCAGGAGTTAAATATAATATGAAGGGTTCAAAATAGAATCATAGAAAATTGCAAAACAAGTATGACAATAAAAATTAGAAAAATCACTCTAATTATCAATTTAAATAAAAATAATTTCAGGCTATATATTTACAGCCTGAAATTACGATGATAAATAATTATAAAACCTCGGCGGCTATCAGCTCTTCATTGAGGGACTTTTTTATATAATCTTCCAAGATCATATCCGCCGCTTTCTCAGCAATCATTATTGTTGGTGCATTAGTATTACCGCCAATTAATGTCGGCATTATTGAAGCATCGACCACACGCAAGCCCGAAACGCCCCGGACTTTTAACCTGGGATCCACAACAGCCATTTCATCTTGTCCCATCTTACACGTACCAACAGGATGATAAATCGATTCGGCTTTACGACGGATAAAAGCTTCAAGCTCTTCGTCTGTCTGCACCTCTTTACCGGGGAATACTTCTTCACCTCGGTAGTGATCAAAAGCAGGCTGTTTCAGGATTTCACGAGAGAGCTTAATCCCTTTTACCATCACAGCAATGTCTTCTTCATTGTCGAGATAGTTCGCTTGGATAACTGGCGGTGTTGCCGGATCACTATCCCGAAGCATCAGCCTTCCTCGGCTTTTCGGGCGTAGATTACACGCATGTAACGAGTAGCCATGCCTGACCGTTTGCCACAAATTCAGGCCATGGTTATCCAAAAAGCAGGGAGAGAAATGAAACTGTACATCCGGCACAGCCTGCTCTGGAGAGCTCTTCACAAAGCCTCCCGCCTCTGCAATATTACTGGTGAAATTACCTTTCCTAAACAAGATATAATCAAAGAGGCCTTTTATCGAACGCATTAGAGCAACTGGTGAAAACCCGACTGAGTGAAAGGTTTTTTCGCGGGTTACTGCCAGCACATCAAGGTGATCCTGCATATTCTCGCCCACACCGGGCAGATCGCACACAACAGGAATATCATGTTGATCTAACTGCTTTTTGTTTCCCACCCCCGAAAGCAGTAGCAGTTGCGGGCTATTAATCGCCCCGCCACTGAGCAACACCTCTTTGCTGCAATGAAGCGTATGTGTCTGGCCCTCTTTAAGGTATTCAATTCCCGTCGCTTTGGTTCCCTCAAACAGTACTCTTGTTGTCAAAGCCTCTGTGATTACAGTTAGGTTATCTCTCTCCTCTGCCGGTCTCAAATAACCAACAGCAGTACTGCAGCGCTGGCCGTTTTTCTGAGTCACCTGATAGTAACCAACCCCTTCCTGCTCAGCGCCGTTAAAGTCCTCGGTATATCGATGCCCAGCCTGTTTGGCTGCCTTGATAAACGCCTCTGACAGCGGATTCTTTATCCTCAAATCAGACACATTCAAAGGCCCGTGTGAGCCATGGTAGGTATCTCCACCCCGCTCCTGGTGCTGGGACTTCTTAAAGTAAGGCAATACCTCCTTGTAGCTCCATCCTTCATTGCCCAACGAGGCCCATTCATCATAGTCACAGGCGTGTCCACGTATATAACACATCGCGTTTGAAGCGCTGCTACCACCTAGGGTTTTTCCCCGCGGCCAGAATAGCTGCCTATTGTTGAGGTTTGATTCCTCTTCGGTGTAGTAACGCCAGTTCATTTTCTTAGAATGCATCATGCCAATGATGCCAAGCGGCACATGAACCATGACACTTGAATCTTTTGGTCCGGCTTCAACCAGGCAAACCTTTATTGACGGATCTGAAGACAACCTATTAGCAAGTACACACCCTGCTGATCCTGCCCCCACAATTATGAAATCATACATAATACCCTCTCAAGTTAATCGCGATGATTTGCCAGCCAATTTATAAAAAACCAGTCATTGATATTGATTATTTCTCACACCTTCAATCATAGATTAATTTAACTGCTTTTGATTTATTTCCTTAATGAAATTGAAATACTTGCCGATTTACAAAATAAAAAGGTGATCTGTTTAATAAAATTCGCCATTAACTAAAGACAACAACTCAGACCAGTGTAAGTTATATTTCTTAAAGGAATAAWGAATATTGCCCATCAATTAAGGAGAGCGAATGGCATATTTTCTAACAGGTGGAACGGGTTTTTTAGGCCGTAATCTCATCACTAAACTGCTCAAGCGCGAAGGAACAATCTATATCCTTTGCCGGAATGAAAAGGCCCAGGAAAAACTGACAACCTGTATATCGGAATGGGATGTTCCGGCTGATCGTATTGTGCCAATCATGGGTGATCTGACGCTGCCTCAACTCGGATTAACCAAGAGCACAATTGCAGCATTAAAAGGAAAGATTCATCATTTTTTTCATCTTGCTGCAATTTATGACCTCAATGCGACTGCCGAGGCTCAAGAGGCAGTGAACATCGAAGGAACTAAGAACGCTGTAGAAGCAGCCGAAGCATTGGATGCGGGCTGCTTCCACCACATTAGTTCGATCGCGGCTGCCGGGTTATACGAGGGGCACTTTCGGGAAGATATGTTTGAGGAAGCCGAACACCTCGAACATCCTTACTTTTCAACCAAGCATCTGGCTGAAAAGACGGTCCGCGAACAGTGCAAGATACCGTTTAGGATCTACCGCCCGGGCATGGTGATCGGTGATTCCAAAACAGGTGTTGCAGATCGTGTAGACGGCCCGTACTACCTATTCAAAATGATCCAGCGAATTCGCGCCGTGCTGCCGGCATGGGTACCGACAATTGGCCTTGAAGGCGGAAGCCTGAACATTGTGCCGGTCGACTACGTCGTCAACGCACTGGACCATATTGCTCATAAGGATGGGCTCGACAGCCAGTGTTTCCATCTTACCGATCCGAAACCTTATCGCTCCGGCGAAATCATGAATATTTTTGCCGAGGCCGGTCACGCTCCGCGTATGGCGCTTCGACTTGATGCCAGATTATTTGGCCTGGTGCCGAACCAGGTCAAGAGCGCCATTTTGTCTCTGCCGACCATCAAGCAAATCACAGACGTGACGCTGAGAGATTTAGGGATCCCTTCGGATGTACTCAAATTCTTCACCTATCCGACTGAGTTCGATTGCCGTGAAACGCAGAAGGCGCTAAAAGGCTCTGGTATCGAGTGCCCTCGCCTGCCAACGTATGCACCCGCTATCTGGGACTACTGGGAACGTCATCTTGATCCTGAGATCTCAGGCGATCGCAGCCTAAGCGCACGCGTCAGCAACAAGATCATTATGATCACCGGTGCCAGCTCAGGGATCGGACAAGCGACAGCATTCAAACTGGCTGAAAATGGCGCTGAAATGATTCTGGTGGCCCGTGATGAAGAAAAGCTGGCCAACACCAAGCTTGAAGTCGAAAAACGCGGTGGCGTTGCGCACACCTTCCAGTGCGATCTTTCTGCTATCGATCAGGTTGAGCAGTTGGTAGCGGATGTACTCGAAGCACATGGCCGCGTCGATATCCTCATCAACAACGCCGGACGCTCTATTCGTCGATCTATTGCTAACTCAATCGATCGCTTCCACGATTTCGAGCGAACTATGCAGTTGAACTACTTCGGTTCACTGAAGCTGACCCTTGGTCTGCTACCAAGCATGGAAGCCCAGGGTGGCGGCCATGTTATCAATATCTCGTCTATCGGGGTGTTGACCAATGCACCACGCTTTTCTGCCTATGTGGCTTCAAAGGCAGCGCTGGACGCATTCACCCGCTGTGCAGCGTCTGAGTACTCAGACCTGAATGTGAACTTCACCACCATCAACATGCCGCTGGTTGCAACACCTATGATTGCACCAACCAAAATCTATAAGTCGGTTCCGACACTGACACCAGATGAAGCGGCCGATCTACTGGCTACTGCGATTATCGACAAGCCAAAACGTATTGCGACCAACCTCGGTATTTTTGGTTCGTTGCTTCACGCACTATTCCCGAAACTGGCTGAAATCATCATGAACAGCAGTTTCCGAATGTTCCCTGACTCCAAAGAAAGTGATCAAGGGAAAGAACAAAGAAGCGAAAAAGCCTCTTCGGCAGAGCTCATTGCATTCTCTGCCCTGCTGAAAGGCATTCATCTTTAATCAACCAAACACTCGTCTCAAGGGTGTGGCTAGGTAACAACTATTTAAGGACAAAATCATGGCTGATCTAAAAGAAAACTTTGAACAAGCACAACTAGACGTTAAAAAACTGACCAAGCGCCCATCAAATGAAGAGTTGCTAGCACTGTATTCTCTGTACAAGCAGGCAACGGATGGTGATGTACACGGTAAGCGTCCTGGTATGTTTGATTTCAAAGGCGCTGCCAAGTACGAGGCATGGGAAGGCCTGAAAGGCATGGATGCTGAAACTGCAATGCAGCAGTATGTTGATAAGGTCACTGAGCTGACTGCAGCTTACGCATAATTCCTTCGGATAATGACAGTATAAAGGCCGCTTTTGCGGCCTTTTTTCATGAACGCAACTATTACTGCTTCACTGCTGACTTGCGATACCAATGCTCGTAATCCCATTTTTGAGTCTTACGATCACGATTGATTATCCCTTTGTTATCCCGCCATACCGTCTCATTGATAAAATCCTTAACCGGATTATTAGCTTCATCCAACAGCGGCGAGCCATCAGCCTGATAGAAGGTGGTTTCCAAGCGAGAATAATATTTACATGCTGGAACAGTCTTATCTAACGCGAAGTCAACAACTTGTTCTACACCCTCAAACACAACATGCTGCACCTGCTTAAAACTGGCTTTTTGCTCTGTCGGGTTTAGCAAACTTGCTTCATGATAATGAACTTCCGGCATGAAATAAGAACCCTCAACTGAGCGCTGCTGACTCAAGGTGTTCTTATGACCCCAGGCGATTTTATCAGTGCCATTCTCACGGCCTTCAAAGCCCGCCATCATTCCATTAGCATGCTCGAAATACCGTTCACTGAACGCATAACCACTTGTGAATGTACCTTTTAGCAAACTTTCAACTAAACCTTCATACCCTTGCCAAGATATCCCTGAATCTACCAACGAGACGAGTTCGTACGTTCCATACTGCTCTGTTGTCTCAACCTCTTTACTGTTCGCATTTACTTGGCGACTAGAGCGGTCCATATCGAACAGTAGGCTGTCATTTTTATTCCGTTCATACCCAGCATCAGGTAACTCTGCCAAACACTGTGCCATCGTAAGAGGCTGATCTTCAGGAATATGGCTAGTTACAGGATCCTGGCCATACAATACCCCGTTATAAATCATGCCGTTCAGCACTTTAACAGAATCAGTATACCCCCAGCTTGGCTCTCTCTCTGGCTCCCCCTCGTTATTAAGGTTATATTCAAGGTTATCTTTCTCCTCTCTAACCACTATCCGGTCCTTATCCAGATAACGCTTAGCGCTTTCAACTGAATATTTGCCAGCATCATTCCACGTAAACTCGGAATCATGCTGTACGACACAGACTTCGCGAAGTCCAAATAATGTATCAATGATTTCTTTTCCGACATAGACAGAAGAAATTTTCTCATGCCTTATTGCGGCTTCAGGAGAACGATGGTCAATGCGGTCCACCCAACTCGTTGTCTTTTCCTTCAACGTCATATCATTGGGCGCATTGGTCGCAAGATTGATCCCCCACCAACGGCGGAATACATCCTCATAGCCAAGATATTGTTGGTTATCAGCATCGACGTAAGATAATTCAAAGCCGGGATTCCAAGCCTCTGCTTGTTCCCCCGGTGTTTGAGTGACAATCTGGGTTACATCAATAGTTCTTCCCGCAAGGTTACCGTCTGGCAATCCGACGCGCTGACCGACATAACTCTCTGTTTGTATTGACTGACTACGCTCTGTCTGGCCGTTTTTTAGCTTTGAAATGGTGTATAACAGGCTATTTGAGCCATCAGGGCGTGCTGTTGTGCCTTCTGGGTAATCAGGCAGAGTTTCAAGGCAGGCATTGAACGTTTCAGGAATAACAAGTTTGTTCAGCGGCTCATTATCCTGGCTATCTATGTAGCCATCGCCATCATCATCGTCGTCACTGTTATTGCCGATACCATCATTATCAGTATCTGCCGATTCATTTCCATTCAGAGGGAAACGGTCATGGGCATCATCCACCCCGTCGCCGTCATCATCGGTATCTTTATTATTCCCAATGCCATCAGCATCGGTATCTGTGTCTTCAGAAGGGTCTTCCGGGAAGGCATCCTTATTATCTAAAACGCTGTCGTTATCGTCGTTCGGATCTTCATTATTGCCAATGCCATCTGAATCTGCATCCTTGTGCTCGGAAGGCTCTAACGGGAAGGCATCTTTATCATCATCATGCCCATCACCGTCATCGTCGGTGTCTGCATTGTTGCCTACCTTATCACCATCAGAGTCATACCACTCGGTGTCATCGTCTGGGAAAGCATCTAGTGCATCGATCACACCGTCGCCATCACTGTCTGCTTTTTTCACGACCTTAACACTATCGGCAGCATCCGCATCATAAATAACGATCTCATCGCTACCAGCATCTTTCACGCTGCTGGTAACCGTACCGCTGCGCCCCAATACAATATCCGCCTGTGCTGCCAGTTCATCTAACGTTGTTGGCATTGCCCCGGCAACTACCAGTGAGACAGCCGCCTGTTCAACTTTTGCAGCTTCTACTGATGAGAGTTTCTTAAAGTCAGACAGTACAACTTGGGCATTATCGGCGTTAAGGCCAAGCTCTGAGGCAACCTGTTTACTGGCTTCAGTTATAGAAGCCGCACTGGCAGCGGAGCCTGACTGCCTTAGTTTCATTTCGACCAAGGTTGTCAAAGGGGTTACAACACTTGAATAGGTGGCAGATTGCTTGAAGGTGCCCAATTGTACGTTTTCACCAACTACCAGTGGTGCCGTGAGATAAAACGAGTTGGCAACAGTCTTGCCATTGTCTTGATCAATGGTCTTTCCCGCTGTTGCTTTTGCTACCAATACATATTTGTCTAAGGATTCAGGGTCAATGTCATTAAAGACTACTACACCCTGTTTATTGGTTACCGCCAGCAGTTCGTCTCCATCTGGCATGAAGTTCTGGTTTTCTTTCTTATCCAACCAAACCGTGGCACCTTCCAGATATCCATCTATAACTGTTACCGACAGCGATTTACTGTCAACTTGTGTCGGCACAGTCGGCGGCTTAGGCGTAATTTTTCCACTTTCACCACTGTCACCGCCACCACATCCAGAGATAATAAATGCAGCCGAAATCGCCAACGCAACCTTACTTATATTCATAACCTAACCTATTGAAAAAACAATAATTCAATAGATAATTTTAATGATTGAGCTAAATGATATTACGTACGATAAGAACTTGTTCGGCCCATTCATCAAGAAACGAACCTCTGTTGTTGAGCATGTGCTAATTTCGACTCAACCACAAAACCGCATCATTCTCTCGGCCATCAAAAAAGCCATATAACATAGCGTTATATGGCCTTTATTTACGTGAGTGGGGTTAATTCTAGTGAAGGCTTGCTGCTTTCTTCTCTGAGTCTTCCAGGCTATCCTGATTTTTCGCTGCCGCCTGAGGATCAACTTCGACAGTAGCCGACAGCATCTCCGTCAGCTTCGCCAGTTGCTTCTCAAGCTCTTCGACTTTTTTCTGTTTCTCGGCAAAAAGGACCTCGAACTCTTCATCTTCAGGCGTTAATGAATAATTTGCCGCTTCTACTGCCGTCTCAACCGCAAGCGTTTCATCCTCGCGAAATTCAAGCTGCTCCGAAACTGCTGATACCGCAGTATTCATCACTTCTGCCTCAATATCTTCCAACGCTTCAACCATGTAATCAGCTATCACCTCAAAACCAGGCAATGACTGGTTACAAGCCACTAACGAGAAGTACATGGTATCGGCATTACTAAAGAAGGTGATGTTAAGCGTCTGACCTGGCATCAAGAGCGATACCGGGTACTGCTCCTGTACTTTAGCGCCCATGAAATAGAGCTTTTCTTTCGCCCCGGGAACGTTAGAGATAAGCAGATTGCTCGCAGGTGGAATAAAATTATTCAGGCCAAACTTACCACTAAACAGCGAAACGCCATTGACCAGCAAGGAATAGTTTACATAAGCATCCGGTGAGATATTCAAAGCTTCTTTCTTCAGATCTAGCGTCGCGTGCTGGATCGCTTCTAGCCTTTCCAAAGCACTCAGGTGGGGCTTGCCCAGTTCCACATGCCCAACCGACATTTTGTTACCCTTGACTTCAACACCTCCGCTACCTTTACCACGCAGGTTGATCGGCATCATCGCTACCAACGGCTTTCTTAGCGGTATGGCACGGTCAACAAGGTAGCGGTTCAGCGCGATATCACTCACGGTAAACAAGATGTCATTCATCGATGCACCGGTGATCCGGCTGATATGCTTTAACTGGCCAATAGAAAAGTTACCCAAGCTAACAGCCCGGCTGCGCTTCGGACTCAAGTTGAACGGTGTCTTGGGTGCGGTAAACGGCACTTTCAAATCACAATCGGCAAGTTTCACCGCTTTTAATGCCAGTTTGCTACCCAATCGGAACATAGACGGGATCAGTGATATCTGCTTCGATGCAGCCATTGCCGTCTTCATCACCATGTCGGTCAGATGCGTTTCTTCACGGCGCTGAGACCGGCTCTTGCGCAAGTCACATTGCCAAAACGGTTTATTCTCGAACGAATTCTCAACATCGGCCGAACAACTATCGGTAAAGATACGGCTTGCACGCACGCCATCAGCCATTGAGTGGTGGATCTTCATCACAAGGGCAACACGGTTGTTTTCAAGTCCACCGATGACCCACAGTTCCCACATTGGGCGGCTGCGGTCCAATACCTGGCTGTGTAAACGACCGACAACCTTCTGGAGCTGATGTTCCGTTCCCGGTGACGGCAGCATGGTGATCCGCAAATGGTCTTCCAAATTGACATTGCGCATAACATCCCAACGAGGTTTGCCTGCCAGCGACCAGTTTAGCTTCCAGTTGAACGGAGGAACTGTCTCTGTCTGCTGCAGAAAATGACTGTATAAGTCCTGGGCATATGTCGCGGCATGTTCTGCCGGCGGCTCTAGAATGACTAATCCGGTAACGTGCATTGGTGTCTTTGCCGTTTCAAAGGCAATGAAGCTGAAGTCAAGAAGAGACAAACTTGGCATATGATGTTCCTTATCTAACTTGCTTGGCGGCCAATTTGCCTCAAACAATAATCGGTGAATCAAAACACTCGCAGGTTGTTGCTATTTAACTTCTTTCGCTAGCTTTTCCACTGCAAGCTGCAGTCGATCAACTTTATCTTCAAAATCAGACAGTCGGTTGCGATCCAGGCCACAAGTTTTATTTAAGGCGGTATTAAACTGTGATTCCGAGCGTTTCATAATGGCAGATTGAGTCACCTTAACGCGTTCAAGGGTTTCCGTTTCCACCTCCTGGCCTTTTTCAACCAAGTCGTTAAAACGCTTGGTCGCTAAGTGCTGAGCCATGCCGGCCTGCTCGATACCTTTACTGTATGCACCCAAACCTGCCAATACGACATTTTTCAGGGACTTCTCACCCATATTGGCCACAGATTTAATATTCCCCATCATATTCATCGGATTAATCATAACTCTTTCCCTATTAATATCTCGTTGGGTATTTCAAGCGAATTTATAACCAAACCAAAGCGTAACAATCAGAATTAGATCATTCTTTCTAATCTGGATTATGAACTGATAGCAAGATCACAGATTACTGTAAATCTAAAAATCTTGCTCATATATCATTGATTTATAAAAACAAATATAGCTCACCTCAAAAATTAGAATCCTCCACCAAATTGTGTTTTTTTTAGTCTAAATATGCTCACTGTGACTAAGTTCAATTTATTGAGATACAACTATCATCAAATTATAAAACTAGAGTGACGACTCTAGTTTTAACACGAAGAATACAATTCGATAATAATAAGAAAATGCCTGTCTCCAATAAGAATATCGAACAAGGAATGCAAAATGTCAGTATTAGAGTTAGTTGATACCCACGTTACCCCTCTTGCCACCAATATGGCCTCACAGGCCAAACCAGCAGCACCGGAATTCGCTGATGCCGAAAAGCTCGTCGATCACATCATTGAGGTCGTCGGTAAGGAGATTGTCCTTGGTGCTCCGCTGGCAATAGGTAAACCTGTCTCCTTCGTCAATGCGCTTTACCAACGTGCCAAGGCAGATCCAAGTATTACTCTGCGTATAGAAACCGGGATCACGCTGGAAAAGCCTGTTGGTAAAAGCAAACTGGAGAAAAACTTTCTGGAACCCTTTGTCGAACGCGAGTTCGCAGGTGTCCCTGATATCGACTACATCATGGATCTAAGAAAAGGTGAGGTCCCATCCAACATCACTATCAGTGAATTTTTCTTCAAAGCAGGTAGCTTCCTCAACAGCCCGCAACAGCAAAACTATACCAGTACCAACTATACCCACGCCGTCCGCGACTTGCTGGACAAAGGGGTCAATGTCGTTGGTCAGTTGGTCGCCAAACGCACGATAGATGGCGTTACTACCTATAGCCTGTGCAGCAACTCTGATTTGGCTCTCGATTTTGCGCCGGTTCTCAAAGAAATGCAGGAAAGCGGTAAACCTGTTGCGATGATAGCGGAAGTCAATTCCAACATGCCTTTCATGCAAAACCATGCTGAGGTGGCTGATAATGTTTTTGATTTTGTCCTCGATCAGAACCTGAAGCCAGACAACAAGGACTACGCCCTGTTCGCGGCGCCTCATGCCAGTATTTCGCCTGAAGATCATATGATTGGCTTCTACGCCAGCACGCTGGTAAAAGATGGCGGCACACTGCAGGTTGGGATCGGTTCACTCAGTAGTGCACTGATTTACAGCACCTTGCTTCGGCACCAGAACAACGCTGTCTACAACCAAATCGTGGACGAGCTGCACGTTGCCGAGAAGTTCCCGGTCACCCGCAGCGTCGGTGATCGGGGTATTTTCGAAGAAGGCCTCTATGGCTGTAGTGAGCTGATGGTCGATGGTTTCATGAACCTCTATAAGGCAGGGATCCTTAAGCGGGAAGTGTTTGAAGACCTCACCGTTCAGACTTTACTAAACAAGAAAAAAATCACGACAGACGTTAGCGTCTCTACCTTGCTGACTTTACTTGAGCATGGCGCGATTCATCAGCAGTTAACGACAAAAGATGTGAGCTACCTGAAACGAATCGGTGTTTTCCGTGACTCTGTCGAATTCTTCAACGGTCAGCTTCAGGCCCAGCATCAAACCATGCAGGCCAACTTAGGTGACGCCGAAGCATTGCAGTGGATCACCAAGTTCTGCTTAGGTGACAAACTTAGCGGCGGAGCCGTGATGCACGGTGCTTTCTTCATCGGGCCGAAAGACTTCTATGAAGCACTCAATAACTTAAGTGACGAAGACCATAAGAAGTTCTGCATGACCAGTGTCAACTATGTCAATGACCTCTATGACCACTTCATTGGCAGCCAGCAACTAAAACAGGCACAACGCAAGCATGCGCGCTTCATTAACTCTGCAATGATGGTCACCCTGAACGGCTCGGCGATCTCTGATGCACTGGAAAACGGTCAGGTTGTCAGTGGTGTCGGTGGTCAGTACAACTTCGTTGCCCAGTCCCACCAGTTACCGGATTCACGTTCTATAATGAAGCTTCGGAGCTGTAGCGTTCGAAATGGCAAGTTGAAGTCGAATATCATGTTTAACTATGGCCATACCACCATTCCACGTCAGTTGAGGGATATTGTCATTACTGAATATGGTATTGCAGATTTACGCGGCAAACCTGATCACGTTGTATACACTGAGCTGATCAAAATCGCCGACTCTCGCTTCCAGCAACAATTGCTAGATCAGGCAAAAGCAGCAGGGAAAGTTGCCAAAGACTATACAATCCCCGTAGAGTTTGGCAACAACACGCCTGAGGCCATTCATGGCTTTTACCAGAAGTTTACCCAGCAAAATATATTTGGCCCGTTCCCGTTTGGCTGTAGCTTTACGGCCGAGGAGCTTCAGCTGGGTAAAGCGTTAAAAGCCCTGAAAGCTAAAACGGCGACACCGAAAGGCAAAATCAAGTGCATACTGAACGCGATCACAACACCGAAGCCAGATAAAACCATACAGCCATTGTTGAAACGAATTGGTTTGGAAAACCCAACCAGTATCCAAGATAAGCTGACTCAGCGGTTGCTTATCGCGGAACTCAGAGGCCGGTAAACGGCCCGTCAATGTGAGCAAGCTGATAGAGGTAAACATGGCAAAAAAAAATAAGGAAATAGCATTGTGTCCCTACGCCGCTATTTGGGGTTGCCCCAAATGCCCGGTTAAGCGAGTTTGTCCGGGCAAAACTACCATAGGAGATCAGCCTCTTAGGGTTAAGCGCGATAACACCGAAAGCAAGTAACACTGATGTATGCTCCTTAGTACCAACAAGAAAGAAAGCCCTAGTGCTTTCTTTCTTGCTTTTACCCAAACCACCTCACTGTTCACTATTCTGATAAATGCTTCGCACGTTTGTATACAAAACTAGAGATAAATGGTGGTAATAATTTTTCAATCTCATACTCTATGTAACTAATAATAGAATCGCTCTCTCAGCCGGTAGCAATTATTGTTTTAACTGAATGAGCCCTTAGGAGACATAGTGTTAGCATGCCCGAGAAAAAACAATCAGAGCTGAAAAAAACAGCCGCGGCGCAAACAGGCCAAACCCAGGATGATGTTGTCTACGGGCATATCTTTGATGCCATTCTTGAGCAACGCCTTCCACCCAATACCAAACTCAATGAAGAAGCCCTCGGCGAAATCTTTGGTGTCAGCCGCACCATTATCCGTCGCGCCCTGCTGCGCTTATCGGTCGAACAGATTGTCAATATTCGCCCAAACCGCGGGGCTATCGTTGCGGCCCCCAGCGTCGAAGAGGCCAAACAGGTACTGAAAGCCCGTGAAGTACTGGAACTGGCAATCACAGAGCTGGCGGTTGATAATGCGACCAGCGAGCAAATTGCCTCTTTGCGCCAGCTTGTCGAAGAAGAGCATCAGGCTTTTGAACAAGGCGATATTGGCCGTGGGATCCGCCTGTCTGGTGAATTCCATATCCAGCTCGGTGATATGGCGAACAACTCCCCTCTGCTCTCCTTCCAGCGCAGTATTGTCTCTCAGACGTCACTGATTATTTCACTGTATGAAGTCGGTACACGCAGTCAATGCTCGTTTGACGAGCACAATGACTTGCTAGATGCGATTGAGTCTGGCGATAAAGCCAAGGCAATAAGCCTGATGAAAACCCACCTTGAACATATCAAGTCAAAGCTAGCCCTCGACGAGGAAGCCATAACAAAAGATCTTCACGCGGTTTTCTCGGATGTGCTCAAGAAAAAGTAGATTTGTTCAGCAGCCTTAACAAAAAAAGGAATAGTACACACCTCGTACTATTCCAAAGGGCTCGGACACCGTGGATCCGCGCCTACCGTTTTGGTCGACAAGCTGATAACGGCTGCTTTCCTCTGCTCAGCGATTAACACCTTTCTCCCAAACGGCCAGGGATATATTCACTAATGGATACAGTCAGCACCCAAATGCCCTGCAGTTATGGGCTGACAGTCGTACCTATTAGGCAAATAAAAAACCGAAGCAAAACAAGTGTAAACACCACCAACAGAAAGACCGTGACTTAGTTGTGTCTCGACGTATTCGACCAATGATCTAGAGTACTCATCAAGCTCCGGGAACACATAACAAAGGAGACTAAAGTTATGTGTCAGTAACCAGTGTTATTCACTGCCGAATGTCATGATCGGCCAGCTTCTCGATAGCCCGGATCATCGCGGAGTGGTCCCAACCCTCTCCTCCCAGTTTCACGCACTCATCAAACAGCTTTTGCGCCATCACCGTACTTGGCAGGCTCACCCCCAATGCCTCTGCACCGGTAATCGCCAGATTGAGATCCTTTTGGTGAAGTGCAATCTTAAAGCCAGGATCAAACGTTCCTTTAATCATCCTTTCACCGTGCACTTCCAGAATCTTCGAGTTGGCAAACCCACCCATCAGGGCTTCCCTTACGCGAGCCGGATCGGCACCCGCCTTGGATGCGAAAACCAGAGCTTCCGATACCGCTTCGATATTTAGGGCAACAATGATCTGGTTGGCGACCTTGCAAATTTGGCCGGCCCCATTGTCACCGACCAGGGTGATATTCTGCCCCATAATTTCAAACAAGGGTTTTGCTGCGTCAAAAGCCGATTCATCACCACCCACCATAATGGTCAAGGCGCCATTTATCGCACCGACCTCGCCCCCTGACACCGGTGCATCAAGGTACTGAGCTCCCGTTTCTTTCACTCTGGCCGCAAACGACTTGGTTTCAATTGGCGAGATCGAACTCATATCAATCACGGTCTTGCCAGCTTCAAGTGCCTCGATGACTCCATTATTGTCAAACAGAACGCTTTCAACCTGCGGTGTATTCGGGACCATCAGGATGATGTATTCTGCCGCTTCCGCCGCTTCTTTAGGGGTGGCGTAAGCAACGCCGCCACTGGCAATAAGCTCAGCCGGAGTCTGACTGAAATGCTCGGAGAAGACCAGTTGGTGACCGGCCTGCTGTAAATTCAGGGCCATAGGCTTACCCATGATCCCGGTACCAATAAACGCAATCGTACTCATCACTCTCTCCTTAGATTTGATTAAAGTCTTTTAGCCAGTGCAAACCAGCTTCGGTGGTTGTCTTAGGCTTGTACTCACAGCCGACCCACCCCTGATAACCAAGCTCATCCAAGTGCTTGAACAAATACGCGTAGTTAATCTCACCGGTTCCCGGTTCATGGCGGCCTGGGTTATCTGCCAGCTGGACATGCTGAATATGCTCGAATTCTCGACTGACGGTGATCGCGATATCTCCCTCCATAATCTGCATATGGTAGATGTCGTATTGCAGCTTGAGGTTGTTGCTACCGACCTGTTCCAGCACATCGAGCGCCTGGCTGGTGTTATTCAAAAAGAAGCCCGGTATATCACGGGTATTAATTGCTTCAATCACCAGGCTGATACCTTCGGCTGCCAGAGCCTCAGCGGCAAACTTGAGATTGGCAACAAAGGTATCATTGGCAACCTCTTCGCTCACCCCAGCCGGAACAATGCCCGCGAGGCAATTGACTTGTGAACAATTAAGCGCCTTTGCATAACGAACGGCTTCCGGCACGCCAGCTCGAAATTCCTCTACACGGCTTGGGTCAACCGCAATCCCCCTGTCACCTTCTTCCCAGTTACCCGCCGGAAGGTTAAACAGAACCTGGGTCAGCCCAAGCTGGGTGAGACGCTGTTTAATCTCACTGGCATCAAAGTCATAGGGAAAGAGATATTCCACACCATGGAACCCGGCATTGGCTGCCGCCTCAAAACGGTCCAGGAAAGGCAGTTCGTTAAACAGCATGGATAGATTTGCAGCTAGTTTCGGCATCTTGGCCCCCTTTCAATATCGATAAACCGGTTACTGATTGAATGTAATGGCAGTCGGCGCGTCATCCACACCTTCTGCAAGTGCTTCAAACTCGTTGATGCTGTCAATTTCGACACCCATGGCAATATTGGTAACCCGTTCAAGAATCACTTCCACCACCACTGGCACCTGATGCTTCTCCATCAGAGTTTGTGCCGTAATAAAGGCCTCTGAGATCTTGCTAGGGTCGGTCACTCTGATCGCCTTGCAGCCTAATCCTTCAACTACGGCTACATGATCAACGCCATACCCCTCCAGCTCCGGCGCATTCTGATTGTCAAATGCCAGCTGAACACAATAATCGATATCGAACTGGCGCTGGGCCTGACGGATCAGACCAAGATAGGAGTTGTTAACCAATACATGGATATAAGGAAGATTAAACTGGGCGCCTACGGCCAGTTCTTCAATCATGAATTGAAAGTCGTAATCACCGGAAATAGCCACTATCTTGCGCTCAGGATCGGCTGCTCTTACTCCCAAAGCGGCTGGAATTGTCCAACCCAGCGGTCCTGCCTGGCCACAATTGATCCAATGGCGCGGTTTATAGACATGCAGAAATTGTGCAGCAGCAATCTGTGACAGACCAATGGTGCTGACGTAGCAGGTTTCTTCACCAAACACCTTGTTCATCTCTTCATAAACCCGCATCGGCTTAACCGGAGTGGTATCAAAGTGTGTCTTTCGCAGCATAGTCGCCTTACGCTGCTGGCACTCCGCGACCCAGTCAGAGCGATCTTTAAGCAGTCCCTTGTCTTTCATTTCCCGGGCGACTTCCACCAAGAGCTCAAGTGCAGCCTTGGCGTCAGAAACGATGCCCAAATCCGGACAAAATACACGCCCAATCTGAGTCGGCTCGATATCAATATGAACGAATTTCCGCCCTTTGGTGTATACATCTATCGAACCGGTATGGCGATTTGCCCAACGGTTGCCGATCCCGAACACAAAATCTGACTCTAGCATGGTGGCATTACCGTATTTGTGGGCAGTTTGTAGTCCCACCATGCCTGCCATCAATTCGTGATCGTCCGGCAACGCGCCCCACCCCATCAGCGTCGGAATAACCGGCACACCGGTAATTTCGGCAAACTGCTGCAGCAAGGCTGAAGCACCCGAGTTGATAACACCGCCACCAGTTACCAACAATGGTTTATCCGAGGCATTAAGCATGCTCACAGCTTTCTCGACCTGTGCCCGGGTTGCCTTTGGCTTATACGCCTCGAGAGGTTCATAGGTATCGATATCAAATTCGATTTCCGCCAGCTGTACATCCAGCGGCAGGTCAATCAGTACCGGCCCAGGGCGACCGGATCGCATCAGATGAAATGCCTGCTGGAAAGCCCGCGGAACCTGTGCAGGCTCCAGCACTGTTATTGCCCATTTCGTAACCGGCTCGGCAATCGTCTCGATATCGACGGCCTGGAAGTCTTCCTTATGTAAACGTGCGCGTGGTGCCTGCCCGGTGATACACAAAATAGGAATAGAATCGGCCGAGGCGGAATACAAGCCAGTGATCATATCGGTACCAGCCGGACCTGAGGTGCCGATACAAACCCCGATATTACCGTCACTGGTACGGGTATAGCCTTCTGCCATATGCGATGCCCCTTCGACATGCCGGGCAAGAACATGGTTAACCCCGCCTGATTTTTTTAGGGCTGCATACATAGGATTGATCGCTGCGCCGGGAACACCAAAGACCAGATCAACGCCTTCTCGTTTTAACACTTCTACTGCTGCTTCTATTGCTTTCATTCTCGCCATGCCAGCCTCCAACCACATTGTATACAATTTAAAACTTGATTGTATTATTGCCACTCATCAGGAATTTAAGCAAGTGTATTTTTACATTTTTTAAACAAACAGCCTACTGCAAACACACACCAGCAAACCTTATTAATTAAGAAACAACAAGTTAACTAGCATCATTAAAACACAAACCATCAATTACGAATTAACAATTATGTAAATTAATTTTTGCCTTGTTTTACAAATTGAGATATAGATAGATACATTCACAAATAATTATGTATACAACAATGTGAAGTATTGTTTAAAGGAGACGACTATGAATCAGGATAGCACCATGGAGCGACAATCATCATGTATCCAGATAACAGGAAGTACCACAGCGAACGAGTTCAGCACCATTCTTAACCCGGACGCCCTGACTTTCCTGCAATCACTTGTCGAGGCATTTGGTGACAGGCTTGATGCCTTGATGGCTTTGCGCGATGAAAAACAAGTAGGCTATGACAATGGGTTGCTACCTGACTTCAGAGAAGACACCCAAGCAATACGTAATGATAAAAGTTGGCGTATCGCCCCTATTCCGGCCCCGCTGCAAGACAGACGGTTGGAAATAACCGGCCCGGTAGAGCGAAAGATGGTGATCAATGCGCTGAACTCTGGTGCCAAGGTCTTCATGTGCTGCTTTGAGGATGCTACCGCGCCGTCTTGGGAAAACATGATCCAGGGACAGATCAACCTACGGGATGCCAACCGTGGGACTATCAGCTATTACGATGAGAAAAAAGACAAAAGCTACAGCCTCAACAACAACCCGGCACTGCTAATTGCCAGACCGCGTGGCCTTCACCTGCCCGAACTGCACATAATATTAAATGGCAAAGCCATTCCAGGCTCTCTGATGGATTTCGCCCTGTACTTCTACCATAACTATCAGCCCCGTTCTGACAAAGGGCTTGGCGTCTATTACTACCTCCCTAAACTGGAAAGTATGGAGGAAGCACAATGGTGGAGTGATGTGTTTACCTTTACCGAAAACTACTTCAACCGAGATCGAGGAACCATTCGTGCAACCGTACTGATAGAAACATTACCGGCAGTGTTCCAGATGGATGAGATCCTCTATGCCATGCGCGACCATATTGTCGCCATGAACTGCGGACGCTGGGACTATATTTTCAGCTACATCAAAACGCTGAAAAACCATAAAGACAAGATCCTGCCTGACAGGCACGACGTGACTATGGACAAGACATTCCTAAATGCCTATAGCCAACTACTTATCAATACCTGCCACCAGCGAGGTGCCCTTGCGATGGGGGGGATGTCAGCCTTTATCCCGAGCAAAGATCCGACCGAAATGGCTCAGGTGCTAACCAAGGTTGTCGAGGACAAGCAACGTGAATCGACAAATGGCCATGACGGTACTTGGGTTGCCCATCCGGGATTAGTTCATACCGCCATGGAGATTTTCGACAACCACCTTGGCAATCGCCAAAATCAACTGGATTATTTCCCAACATCTGCAGCAGACATTACTGCCGCTGATCTGCTTACCCCTTGTGAAGGCAAACGTAACGAAGAAGGCGTACGCAAGAACATTCGCATCACACTCTATTATATCGAGGCATGGATCCGCGGTGTTGGCTGTGTGCCTATTTATGGCCTGATGGAAGATGCCGCGACGGCCGAGATTTCCCGGGCAAGCATCTGGCAATGGATACACCACGGGATAACACTCGACGACGGTCAAGTATTTACAGCGGCTCTATTTCGAGAGTGGCTATCACAAGAGCTCGACACCATTAAATTCGAAATCGGTGAAGAAAGTTACTCCCAACGACGTTTTGAAGAAACGGCAACACTGTTTGATGACATCTCGACCGCGAGTCACTTTGCAAACTTTCTGACGCTACCAAGCTATTCCTTACTGGTAGAGTAAGTACTAACCACCAGCATTGTCTCGCCTAACACTGGCCGCGGTAACTGAATCATCGCGGCTATTGTCACCGATCAGACGCATCAGACAGCCATCACCTTACAGGCTCTATTTTTACATCATGATTGGAGGAACATACGATGAACTTGACACTCAATGAGGCGTTAACCATTACCAAAGGCGCATTCAGTGCCGGAACAACTAAAGGCTCAGCACCATTGACTATTGCTGTTCTTGATAACGGCGGAAAGCTCATTTCCCTCCAGCGACAAGATGGCTCCAGTATGATGCGACCCGACATCGCCATTGCCAAAGCATGGGGAGCGCTCGCTTTAGGCTGCTCGTCAAGGAAACTGGCCGACGATGCCAAGCAACGTCCAGCCTTTATTTCCGCAGTCAACGTGCTGGCAGAAGGCAATATGCTGCCCGTACCCGGTGGCGTCCTGATCCGCAATGATGACAAGCAACTCCTTGGGGCAGTCGGAATAAGCGGTGATCTGTCAGAGCTTGACGAAATGTGTGCAATTTCCGGCATCAAAGCCGCCAACCTTATTCCAGACGAGAGTTGAGCCCCCTTCTCTTCTACCTGGCTAACCGGATATCTGCTAAGCCCTTATTTCAACTGAAATAGCGGGCTTAAACAGCCGTTAAAACTCTGAGAGTAAAGTTTTAACCTTCTGAATTTATTGAGAATAATAAAAAACACCACACATCTAAATCCACCAAACCATGCACAGTTATCGAATAACTAAACATTATTCTCTCTCTGTAACGCCAGTCTTCCCCCGTTTTAATTGATGTCCCACTCGTTGGGTACTGCAAGATTATGCGCTTTAGAAACAGTCGATTAGATGTGGCACACCTTTAGCCACCCTGACTATGCTTAATATAAAACAGTTATTTTTTCTCACCTGAAAGTCTAGTTCTCAAAGGTTGAAAGGAGAGCTTATGGAAGTAATGAAAGCATTTATATTTGGCTTCATCTTATCCCTTTCCATAGGACCTATCGCCATACTGGTTCTCAATAACGGTATCCAGCACGGTTATACGGTTGCAGTGAGAAGCGCTATTGGTGCCGCGCTGGCAGACTACTGTTATGCCCTTATTGGCTTCATCGTTGGTACCTGGATCATCACCTCTTTTACCGAATATCACTATCAGATCATTTTGCTTTCTTCCTGGGTACTTATCTTTGTCGGTTTCTACATGATGTTCGGCGCGCTGCAAAATACCAGGCTGCTGGCCAATTTCAGCCAGCCAGCCCGTAAACTTGGCTTCCGGGCAGCTTTCTATCTAACACTTGCCAACCCGATCGCAGTGATCGCCCTCTCTGCCTTTATCGGCCATGCCACCGATCACGTTGATCTGCTATTTTCGCTTCAGCTTGCAGGGGCGATTTTTACCGGTAGTTTGGTGATTCAATGCATTTTGGCCATTTCTGGCTCATTCTTCAAAGATCACTTTGACACCCTCACCTTTCCATTTTATCTGCAACTGCTCGGCGGATTGCTGATCTGCCTGTTTGGTGTCTACAACTTTGTAGAGCTTGCAAAGTGACTTTCGATGCAGCAGTGCAATAGCGAGCATATTTAACAATAAGAAACCACCCGCATAATATTGCATTACATGTGTGTTAATGAATGTAATATAACTACAAATTAAACGATTGCGTAATCGCTTTCGATCCCTTTCCCTTATTTTAGTGGTTCAACAGTCCATTCATGGTTGTTATAATTACAACATAATTTATACAAGACCATTCGGGGCAAGGAATCTCCCCCTTTAAATCAATCTTCGATTGATTGCAGACTCATGATGAGGTGATTGGCAAAACTAGAGGGTAACTATTATGGAATTTAACACAGTTGAACTATTGGGCTATGCATCTTCTTTGATGGTAGCAATCTCACTCATGATGAAAGACATTGTATGGCTACGTGTTCTGAACTTCGTTGGTTGTGTACTTTTCACCACTTACGGCTTCATGATTGACGCGATGCCAGTAGTTGTAACGAATGGTTTTATTGCTTGCGTTAATGTGTACTTCCTGGCGAAGATGCAGCAAGAGCGAAGCAAACAAGCAAACCTCGCTTGCGAAACAGCATAGCAACAAACTAAATATCGAATTTAGAAAAAAGCCAACAGCTTGCTGTTGGCTTTTTTGTTATGACTTTTTTAAGTGCTTTTTCTTCACACTTTCGGATATTTCCCGGACGAGTCGTTTTACCCTTTCATTGTTATACATTTGCAGGTCCAATGCAGAGAGTGAATACATAATATGTTCCAATACTACGAACTTTCTCTGAACACAGGCTGTCTACAAATGATACCGCACAACATCACAGTGTAACGCAGCAGGACTGTTACTTGGCCCGCTAAATTATCTTAGATAAAAACTGCTGTAGCCTCGGGTGCTTAGGCGTATCAAAGATATGCTCCGGAGTATCACCGACTAGCAGCTCTCCATCTTCCATAAAGAGCACGCGATCGGCCACTTCTCGCGCAAACCCCATTTCATGGGTAACGACTACCATGGTCATCCCTTCGGCGGCCAAATCTTTCATCACATCCAGTACTTCTCCCACCATTTCCGGGTCGAGTGCCGATGTCGGCTCGTCAAAGAGCATCACATCAGGCTTCATTGCCAATGCCCTGGCTATCGCAACCCGCTGTTGCTGTCCTCCTGACAAGTGACTTGGAAACACATCCATTTTTTCAGCAAGACCAACCCGCTTCAGGAGCTGTTCGGCCTCGACTTCAACCTCGGCAGGATCGCGTCCCGATACCTTTATCGGTGCCAACATCACATTGCCTTTTACTGTCTTATGGGGAAAAAGATTAAAAGACTGAAACACCATCCCGACATTTTCACGAAGCGTATTGATATTGGTCGCCTTAGCATACATATCCAGACCATCAACCCATATGTCTCCAGACGAAGCCACTTCAAGCTGATTCAGCGTACGGAGAAACGTAGACTTTCCGGATCCAGATGGCCCGATTATCACCACCACTTCACCACGTTTAATCGTGGCACTGACATCCTTCAGCGCATGACACTTGTTCGGATAGATTTTGTTTACATTCGTTGCAACGATCATATCGTCGCCATCATAATTCCTAGTCACTGGTCGCCAACCTCTTCTCAATACGCTGAACACCCCAAGATAAGGTAGTGGTTAACAGCAGGTATAACCCGGCTACAACAAACCATACTTCGAATGTGGCAAAACTACCGCTAATCACTTCACGACCGGCTTTGGTGAGATCCGTAATGGAAATGACCGAGACTAGCGACGAGTCTTTAATCAGTGTGATCAACTGCCCGGCCATCGGAGGTAGTGTGCGCTTAAACGCCTGAGGCAATATGACATATACCATGGCCTTGGGGTAACTCATCCCCAGTGAACGCGCTGCCTCCATTTGCCCCGGAGGAATAGACTGGATACCTGAGCGAATAATTTCGGCGATATAGGCACCGGTGAAGATAGACAGCGCAACAATACCTGCTGCAAAGCGGTCTAAATCAAAAATGGTACCGAGGAAAAAATAGACAATAAATATCTGTACTAGCAGCGGAGTGCCTCGGATCACCTCAACATACAGATAGGCAAAGTTTTTAGTTACCGGGTTGTGTGAAATCCGCATCAGCCCGGTAATCAAGCCAAGAATAATGGCAAAAAACAACGAAATGACCGATATTTCAATGGTCACCCAGAGGCCAACCACCAAAGGCCCCATGGTCCATTGCTCGCTACGAGCGATGAGATCCCCTTCAAAAATCAAGTCGCCGTCTTCTACCAGACGTTCGTCATAAGTGGTGATCAGCTGCGGCTCATCACCATAATCAAAATTAATTGTAATACTGTTATCGGCATTGATAACAGCCGTACCGCTGCCGCTCGCACGAATTTCTTGTGGGCTGGTATCAACAAGAAACGGTGTGATCCGCTCCCACTGCCAGTTGTAATTTATTTTTTGCGATGACTGATAAACGGCGAAAACTAAGACAGCCAGAATGACCGCAAATACGCCGTGCCAAAGCCACCGGCTCGAGTTCCTAAGCATATACATCTTCCATTAGGAGCATTGAAACGTGTCTGAAAAGCCAAAGGCGGTAGCCGGGCAAACAAACCCGGCTCCGAGAAAAGCATTACTGAACCTGGCTTAGCCACTTATCGTTCTTAAACCATTTGTCATAAATACGATCGTAGCTACCGTCGCCTTTGATCTGACGCAGGAAGTTATTCAGGAAGTTCAACATATCCATATCGCCTTGTGCGATCGCCCATCCCAGAGGTTCAAAGGTAAAAGGCTTCTCAAGGTGAACAACCTTACCGGCATTTTGCGATGCATAGATTGCATTGAACGGCATATCATAGATAAATGCATCTGCCTTACCATTGGCCACTTCCAGCACGGCATCGGCCTGTGTTTCAAATACATTCAGCTTAGCCTTGCTGATCATACGCTTAATCGCTTGCTCACCAGTCGTACCCAGCTTGGTTGCAATCGTGTATTTGCTGTCGTTCAAATCTCTATAACTGGTCACTTTCCCTTCCAGCTCAGGATTTAGCAAAATACTTTGCCCAACGACAATATACGGGTCTGCAAAATTCACACGCATGTTACGCTTGGCATTAATTGTCATACCGGCGTTAATCAGGTGACATTTACCAGTAAGAAGCGTTGGGATAATACCGTCCCAGGCCGTATTAACGGGAACATATTTCACGCCCATCTGACGTGCCATAATTTTACCGATATCAATATCAAATCCGATATAGGAACCATTTTTACTTTTCATTTCAAACGGCATATAACCGGCATCAAAACACACTCGAAGCTCGCCAGACTTGGCAATATCATCGAGAATCGGCCCTGCGGAAACCGTTGTTGAAGCTGTCATCAAAGCCATAGCTGCGACAAAACCACTGAATAACTTGCGCATAGACATCCTTGTATCCTTTATTATTGGTAAATTGGCTTGTATCAAGCTGATACAAGCTTGGTTATAGCAAATAAAATATCTTGGACTCAAACGCCGACTGGCAAAAAGAAATAAAAACCAAAAATACAAGCATAAATATTCAGACCATAACACCAATACATAGTAAAACTTCAGACCTATCAACTATCCATATTATTCATCTCTATATTTGATCGCCTAAATCAACCAAAAACCAAAATTTAACAAAAATCTTCATTTTTTTGACATTWGGTTAATTACACAGCTTTATGAGAGAAGGCTTTTCGATAGCCATCGAGTATCCGTCAACAGTTGAACGATATACCTGAATCGGAACATGTTTCCATATTACGAGCCTAAGTTAGAAGTACATGTAAAGCCTGAATGACTATACTTGAAGCGGCCTAGTGAAACCTAACCGCGGAAGAATCAGCATGAAGAAACAACTGAGTGAGAAAATTAACAGCTCCCGCGAAAAAATCCGGGAAATAACCCAAGCGATTGACGAAAAAACGGACGAGCTGTCTGGTGAAACCAAACAGCTATGGAGTCACGCCAAGGAGCGGCTTTCTGAAGTAAACCAGAAACTTGGGGAAGCATCCAATCACCTTGCAGGAAAATCTGATGAAGCCACACTGCAGGCCCATTTAGCTGCCATGGAAGCCCACGATAAATGGCAGCACATCAGCAGCTCTGTAGATAAGCTGGCGCAAAAGACCAGTCGTCATGCGAAGACAGAACTCGATCATGCTGCACTGCAAAGCCATCTGGCAAAAATGGATGCAGAGGACTTCATGGAATCAACAGGAAATAGCATCGTCCATAACTTCAATACCGCACGGCACAAAATCGAAACGACCACCGAGGCGTCTATCAAAGATATGGAAGCGTACTTTGGCCGGATAGCCAAACAGTTTCGCGATAATGGTTAACTTATCTTCTTGATTAATGGCGAGCAACAAGTTGCGATATAGCACTTTGGGGTTGGGCGACAACACCTTCAAACTGGTGCAAAATCTGCCACGCCCCGAATTCAGTGGCTAATTCGTTATCATTGAGCAAAAAATCAGGACTACGGGGGCGACCATAGGCTCTCTGCGCAATATTGAAGGTTTCGTAAATAAGCAATCCGGAAGGCACTATGCTTGTCTTTATGGTTGGAAATAATGGTCGATAGAGGTAGCGAAACACAACAATGGCACCAAACTTCTTTCCGGCAAGCGGCTGACCTGTCTCGAGATCGACATGCCATGTTTTGGCATCTAATTGCTCTTCGCAAATAATCTGATCGATTCGGGCAAGCTTCTCCTCATCTTGATCTGCAAACACAACCGGGATCCCTTTTCTTGCCAGATACAAACCATTACGACCACTACCACATGCTAAATCCAGTATTGAGCCGTACTGAGAAGCCAACTTCAATTCGCGTACAAACTTCTCTACTAATGCCGAATGATCCTGATGTTCGTTATCTATTGTCATCAATTAGCCCACTTCTAAGATTCTTATTACGTTCTATCATATTCATTTTGTTAACATGTGGGTACCAGATAAAAATATTAATATCACCAGACATAAAAAAACATCATACCTAAGTATGATGATTTTATATGAAACGATTAATATTCAGTGAGTTATTAAACTCTTCGCATTCAACTTTGTAAATGATTAACAAAGATCTCGCATAATAATTTCATATTCTTCCTTGGCTGCATCGATTAACTGAGTCAAGTCTCTGGCATCACTGGGAGTAAGATCAATATGCCATAGTGTATGTGTTGGCTTGCAATGCTCTACACAATCCAGACCCGTTACCTTTCCGTGTGTCGAAAAACATAAATCGTCAAAGTCCGCTTCTAGCTTCTTATGCTCCTCCTCGATTTCAACTGATAATATCCCGGTCGGGCTAACGGCAAGATGCGCATGATGGTGTGTGCTCCCTGCAAGCGTATATGAACGATGTTTAGCGTACATTTATCCTATCTCTGATCTCTATTAGCGAATACAGTTCAAGTATAGATTGTGATTACATTTTTTGAGTGGGCATTTCTTTCTAAAACCAACAGTAACTTAGGATCGCAGTCAGGCCAGGAGCGGTAAAAAGGGCAATTAGGGGCCATAATTATAGTTCATTCGAAGCCGGTTCAAGGCTTCAATTTTGTGATTGGAGCCTCGGCTCAATTAGGAGCTTCACTGATGAGGATATTATCGATTATCTCAACCCTAACTGTGGTCACTGTCGCTGCATCGCCAGTATACGCTGCGAGCACCGAGTGGTTTGTTGGTGCAGGTGTCGGTTATCAGGAAGACAGCATCAAAGGCAGATTTGATCAAAATGGCGAAGACGGTACTTACCAGTTACGTGGTGGTGCTATCCTCAATGATCATCACCGCCTAATGGGTACCTATAGTTACATTGACAAGTCGTCACAAGACCTGCTTCTCGCCTCGTACGACTATCTTCACCCAGTATCAAAACGTGTTGATATTTATGCTGGTTTATCAGCGGGTTTTGCCGACAGCAAAATCCAGAACACCAGTTCAACAGATTTTGCCTGGGGCGGCCAGATAGGTGCCATCTATGAAATAAACAATAACTGGTCTACTGATCTTACTTATCGCTACATAGACCAAAACTACGAAGAGAACGACACATCAATCGATTACTCACAACAAATTATCTTGTCGGTCGATTATAAGTTCTAATCATGCCTCCGTTATTAGCTAAGCGCCTGAAAGAGGATGTATTATCCTCTTTCATACATAGCGATAATATATTTCTTAATACTGCTTGTTATTAACTCCTGCCCTATCAAATATTACCAACCTATAACTAAGCAATTAATTCCACAGCATCAAACACCATAAAAAAGCCAACACATTAAAGACATTGTTTTTCATACACTATCATCCAGAACAACAGACGAAAATTACTATTTTTCACGACTACGCTCAAATAATTGGTATTCACATCCTCTGTCTCTTGAAGTTTATTTCAATGAGTGGGATTCTGATGTTATAGGTTGAGCTAGAAATAGCCTGACATCTAAGTAAAGCAATAGGTGAGTAAACGTTATTCCCACTTTTGACAAACGATTTCTGATAGATTCCCACTATGGCGTGGTGATCCACAGAAACTTTATCCCCTTATATGCCGATGATATTTACGCGCAATTCTTCGGCTACCACACTGGCGAGGAAATGCTTGCACTCGACAGTTTGCTGCACCTTATTGCTCCTCATCAGCGCGCTAACGCTATCAAGACCTATAGCGCTATCATGTCAGGAGAAGAAAAACCCGGCTTGAAAACCTATCGAAATATCGACAACGAAGGCAATGAATTTGTTGTATTAACTGTCGATCATGTTGTTGACTGGCAGGGTGAGTCAGCAATCCAAACGACAGTTGTTGATCTGAGCAATCATGTCGATACACTAAAAAAACTACAAGCCAGCGAACAACGATACCGTGAACTTGTTGATGGTTCGATACAAGGTATTCTTGTCCACCGAAATTTCAAACCGCTGTTTTGCAATCAGGCCTACGCACAAGCACTGGGCTTTAGCGACGAACAAGCGCTAATCGCCAGCGGTTCAATCCTTCCCCTGTACGACCCCGCATTTCATGACCAAGCTCATCGTAATAACCAAGCCCTGTTATCCGGACGAAAAAGTGCGATAAAAACCGAGGCAAAATGCTACCGCCTCGACGGCTCAGCTGTATGGTTGGGGTTGCTGTCACGGCCCGTCACCTGGAATGGCGAACGCGTTGTTCAAGTAACAACAATGGATATCACCAAACAGCACCGGCTCCGTGAACAACTCGAGCACCGAGCCAACTATGACGGTCTTACTGAACTTATCAACCGTCGTGCAATGACCGAGATACTTGACCAGCAGTTTCGTAGCCACAAGGCTCTTTCATTACCGTTATGCTGTGTTCTAATCGACATCGATGACTTCAAATCCATCAACGACCAGCACGGACACCATACTGGGGATGAAGTGTTGAAACAGTTCGCCGCTACCTGCCGCAATAACATTCGTCAAAGCGATCACATCGGACGCTGGGGCGGAGAAGAATTTGTATTATTGCTCCCGGATACCAGCATCGAACAAGCAGAGCTTATCGCACAGCGATTGCGCAAAGATGTCGCCAAACAAGCCATCACAACCACAAACTCGCAGCTTGGCTTCACCATCAGCTTGGGTATTGCCGCACTTACACATGACGACCATACCGTGACACATTTGCTCTCACGCGCAGATAAAGCCCTGTATGAAGCTAAACGTAATGGTAAGAATCAAGCCGTAATAGACTAAAGCTCGATGATAGACCGATAAAACCGATCCATCACCTTCATACCCATGCACGCCCTTTAGCTCACCGCTTCTTCCAACTGATACTTTTCGGCATCGTTGCGTAGACGGGTAAATTTAGCCACTAATTCGTGCTTCTCCAGTGCCTCGTCACCAAAAAAGAATGCATCACTCGCCTTCAACTGATCGAAGTGAAGCTCAACGAGCTCTATTACCCAATCAGCTTTTTTAAGCGTATAAACACTGCATGACTTGCCATGAAGATCATCGAGCAAGTCAAGCAAACTCGATCGATAGCTTTCAACGAAATAAAGCTCATGAAGGGCCTCGTCATTATCCAGCGCACGCTGCCAGCGCAAGGTCAATCCTTCAAGGTGGTCAATCACAGGCTGATCCGCCTCAAGCGCTAACAGTTGCTTCAACTTGTGCTGATAGGCCGTCAGGGCACATTGTTTCTCGACTCGGTATAAATCAAAAAGCGCTTCTGCTGATAAGTTTGAAGGGTTCTTCAAAAAATAATCAAACAAGAAACGGGTTTCAAATCGTTCGATACCATGAAATAGCGGTGTTGCTCTACCGTTGCTATTAAAGTGCTGCAGAGGATCGAATTGATACATATAACCGAAGTCAAATAATTTTATTTCTCCCTGATTGTTTAGCAAGATGTTTCCCGGGCAAAAATCCCACTCAAATAACCCATTCAGTTCGAGGTTGACGATAGCTAAGAATATCTGCTGGAAGATATCGTCAGACAGCGAATGTAACCGCTCGCCCTCTATCCACGGCGAAAGAATAATGCCATCTTGATAAGATGCAAATTGAGTATCAACGATGTGCTTAAAGCTATCGGGATCACTTTGCTTTAGCTTTGTAATATCTCGTCTTCGCTGAACCTCATTTAAAAATGAAGTCTTACCGTCAACATTTTTGACTAAACTCTCTTCCCTCTTTTGTTTTAATGTCCAGTCAGTGCCGCCAATTCTCAGGTGATATACCACTGCAGTCAGACCCGAACTAAACGTTTCCACCACATAATCAGACTGAGGCGTCGTCGCTTTAAGCTGCTCCAAAGCCATTGGCAGGCCTTCCAAAGTACCGACAGTAATGTTTTGTCCGCTGCTAACAAAATCGAGCTGTGCTTGTTGTCGTTGTTGTTCCATCATCTTTTTCTCCATAAAAACGGGTTTACAACAAGCGGTGAATATATAAATTGTGATGGCATACAAACAGTGATGGAAGTAATAGAACGGGAAATTTTCCCGCCACTTGGCAAAACAACCGCTAAATATAATGAAAACTCAGTAAATAAACTTAATATAGTTAAGGAAATAATAAGCATGTGGATTCATAATCATATGGAGCGTCATACTAATAAAAGACTAACAACAAAGTTAAACAAGCTCAGCTCAGACTAAAATTTCAATTAGATTTCGCCTAGAAGCCAAAGTTCAATAATACATTTAAATACATTGTGTATGCTCCATGACAGGGACTTACATAGCGCATATTTAATATTTCTCTCAATTCGACTTTAATTGCATTCAGATTAACAGGATGTCCAAGCAGCATTTTTCACGTTTTATTCACTATACAGTCCTTAAACTCGCTTCGTAACTGAGCTTATTTGTCCGGGGCTGCCTAACAATACTGAAGAGATTATGAAACCAGGAGAAAAAGGATTAACCCGTATTATTCATGCAACGGGTTATTCTCTACAGGGTCTGAAATCGGCTGTTCTTATCACGCTCATATTAGCGGCTCTTATCTGGACAGTAATTTTACTATAAATCCAAACTATGCGATTTGATAACACCATGAATAAAATCAAAAATTTCTTACCTTATAAAGAAATAACCTTTGTTAGCTTACCAATATTTCTCGCACTTTACTTTTCACTCATAGTGAACTTTCCAATTTTATCTGAGCTGAACACGATCTTAAGCAAGTTAGAGAGCGTAAAGGTTGGCTTCATTATTTCAATTCCGGTGTTCTTTTTTGCGGCCTTTAACTTTATCTTCAATTTATTTAGCTGGCCTTACTTATCGCGTCCTTTCTTTACCCTCTTGCTCATTGTATCCAGTATGGTCAGCTATGCTATGTACAACTACGGCGTGATTTTTGACTACGGCATGATAGAAAACATATTTGAAACGGATACCAGCGAAGCAACCTCATACCTTAGTAACTATTCCGTTTTCTGGACACTGATAATGGGTATACTGCCTTCTCTATTCCTATGGAAAGTTAAGATTAAAAGTGACAAAGGAGCAGTCCGTTTCATCGTAATGAAAATTACTTCAATGGCCGCCTCACTACTTATCATTGCCATCATCGCCTTTTTCTTTTACAAAGACTATAGCTCAGTCGGTCGAAACAACAGCTACCTGAAGAAAATGATCATCCCGACCCATTATATGTATAGCGCTGCAAAATACATCAACAATACCTATTTTGCGGAACCTGTCGAGTACCAACAAATAGGTCTGGATGCCAGACAAAGCGATGCGGCTTTGGCAACAGCACAGTCTAAGCCTACGCTTTTTGTTTTTGTGCTGGGAGAAACGGCCCGGGCTCAAAACTATGAACTCAATGACTATGAGCGCCCGACAAACCTCTATACCCGCGATTTGGGCATGATCTCCTTCCAGGACGTCAGTTCATGCGGCACCGCTACAGCGGTTTCTGTTCCGTGTATGTACTCAGCCATGCCACAAAGCAGTTATGACAAACAACGGGCATATAATCAGGACAACTTTCTAGATATCATGCAACGCGCCGGTATTTCACTTCTATGGAAAGAAAACGATGGTGGTGACAAAGATGTTGCCAAACATATTCCAAAGCAAGAAATAGATCGTAACAAACAGGATCATCTGTGTAATGGAAACACTTGCTACGACATGGCACTACTAGAGAACTTTGATAACGATGTCTCTGCTATGAAAGGGAACCGTATGCTGACCCTGCACCTGATTGGTAGTCACGGACCAACCTATTATCAGCGCTACCCTGAGGATAAACGCTTCTTCACGCCAGACTGCCCACGCAGTGATATCGAAAACTGTAGCCAGGAGGAGATTATCAATACTTATGATAATACTATTTTGTATACAGATTTCGTAATAAGCCAAACCATTGCCAAGCTAAAACAGCTGGAAGACAAATATAATACAGCGCTTTTCTATATCTCTGATCATGGCGAGTCCTTGGGTGAAAATGGCTTGTACTTACATGGGACACCGTATAGCCTTGCGCCAGATCATCAAACTCAGGTACCGATGATGGCTTGGTTTTCAAGTAGCTTTTCGAAGAGTAAAAAAATTAATACAGACTGCCTTAAACATGCTGCCGAGAAGAACAGTTACTCGCAAGATAATATCTTTCACTCGATGTTGGGCATCATGGATGTAGAAACGGAAATATACAATTCGGAACTGGATATTTTTTCCCAATGTCGTAACTAGCTTTAATTGAATATAGAAGTGTAATCAATAACTACCAGATTGATTAGAGAACTTTGGATCAAGCTTAAACACTGCTATTAGTGGGTTACTTGTCAAAATATTAACAAAAACAGTAGCTAAAGCACGGTTTGTATGTCAACAGACAGGGTAAAATACGACTATTAGTCAAATAAAATCACATTGTGTGTAAGGACACAACAGAATGCTTTCAGATTTCACCAACAAAGAGTTGTTTCACCTTGCAATAGATTCTGCAAACCAAAAAAGAACGGATGCTACTTTAACATATTTGAAAGAATTAGTTTCACGAGAGCCGAACCATAATAATGCGCTATTTTTGCTTGGTGCGACCTATGCAACATTAGGTATGTTTGAAGAAGCTGTTGAGCATCTTGAAAAAACCATCAAGGAGAAACCCGACTTCTTCATAGCACGCTTCCAACTTGGGCTATCTTTACTTGCACTAGACAGTTCAACAGAAGGCTGTGAGCAGTTTGATATGATCTGCGGCTCAGATGCACCTGAGTTTCTTAAGTGCTTTGCTGAAGGATTACTTTACTCACAACGAAATCAGAAAGAAAAAGCAATAGAAATATTAGAGCGAGGTATTGAATTAGAGCAGAATAATCCTATAAGTCGTGATATGGAAGGAGTAATTGACGCTCTCAAAAATATGCCGGAAGAATCTTTGTCAAATACAGAGCAATTATCAAACAAAGCTTCATCGATTTCTGATGAGTCAGATATTTTATCAAGTAGTGATTTTTTACTTGGCGCTTATAAACAATAAGGTAAGTATATGACACGAGTATCACGTTCAACGTCAACGATTACCTCAAGCAAAAATATCACTTCCCGAAGCTCTAAAAAGAATAAAGCAAGTAAAAATTCAACAACAAACATCAAAACTAACCAAGAACGTGGTTCAGGCTTGTGCGAAATTGATAACTTAAGGCTTTTATTCCAGAATAATCCTGAAGAAGCAATACAACTACTTAATCAAAAAATTCTCCTATCACACCCTTTAGGAAATATGCTTAGTGATGCCTCCTGCAAAAGAATAGCAACCAGAATATCAAAAGTAATTTCAGATGATAATGATTCTTCAGAATATATCAACAAATTATTAGGGGGCTAAAGCCCCCTTGCTGATACTAGGATGCCAAACTGATAGTAGATAACATATGATTTGCCATTTCTACATGACTGTCATCTGGTTCAACATTCTCAATAATATAGTTGAACAGTTCAATTGCTTCATCTTCATTACCGTCATCTAGCAAAAATAAAGCTTTGTTGTAAAGTGCTGGCGGGAAATTAGGTGCTTTCTCCAATACCTCCTCCCAAACGGCAAGTGCTTTGGCATTATCTCCCATTTCACGATAAACAACACCAAGGTGAAACCTTTCCGGAATAACTTCAGGACGATGATGAAGAAACTCATTAAACGCCGCAACAGCTTTATCATGAAGCTCCAAAGCGGCATATGTCCGACCAAGCAAGGCATAAACACCAGCAGGTACCTCGTTCCGCTTCAGAATATACTTAATTTTTATAAGCGCATCATGATAATCTTCACGTTCAAGCGCGTTTCTTGACAATGCCAGTAGTTCTTCGTTATCTAGTAAGTTGTTGCCATCTTGCATTATAGCTCTCCATTAATATAACTTTTACGACGTAGCCAAAAGTATTGGTATGGTTTAATTTCTCTTGGGATTTTCATTTCTTCAACTGATTCTCCTACAACATTCTCCCACTTATATAGTTCAATTTTCCTGTTAGCACCTTGTAACGATAGCTTCTTGGTTAAAGGAGAAAAGTTGCCAATGAATAAAAATTGATAGCTTTCATCTTCTCGAGTATAAATAAGTAAGCTTTTTTCCTTAGAGGGAATAAAGTTGAACCTATTTCCCGACAACTCTGGTAGTCTTTTCCGAGCAAAAACTAGTTTTGTGATTTCACAATGCACACGCTCAGCAATTGAACCTTGTGATAATAGAGAATTACTAATATCCTTCCAGTTTCTTTTCGCTCTGTGAACCCAACGAGAATCATACGCGGTATTTTCATTATCACGATAGGAATAGTCATTTAGTTCTGCGACTTCATCCCCGATATAAATAATGGGTAAGCCTCCTATAGAAAGAATAACTGAATGCATAAGAAGAATTCTATTTATACTTTTTTCTATACCAACCTTATTATTACTGTCAATGGCTTTCTCTAAACCGGCCAATGAAGCTGTTGTACCTGATATTCTATTTTTTTGAAATAGTAGACCTCGAGGAAATGACTTACCGGAGTCACTAGCGTAAAATGATAGCAGACTTCTATAAAAAAGTTTTATGTCAATATCTGGAGTTTGCTCAATTAGTGATTTATTGCTGAATACCCACTGTACATCATCATGACAATTGACATAATTAATCCAATCACAATGATGAGGTAAAGTACTCCACCTCCTTAATTGATGTTGCAGCACACTTGTCTCTGTTGACATGATCGATTGCCATAACGAGGCAGATAGCAGAGGTCGATAGGCAAATGAAGTTCCATTGCTTGAAACATAACTTTTCACCTGCTCAGGTGCAACAATAGCTTCAGAAATCAATTTTACAGACGGTGATAACATTGAAGCACATAGTTGATAGGCCTCGACAATTAACTGACACTCTGGGAGGTTCTTGCAATTACTATCAATCTCCTTCCAGATATGTGGTATCGCATCAAGGCGAAGTACATCGGCACCAAGATTGATCAAATAAAGTAAGTTATCCAGCATCGCAACAAAAACATCGGGGTTGCTATAATTCAAATCCCATTGATAGTCATTGAAAGTCGTCCAAACATATCGCTCAAGCTCTGAATTATAAGAGATGTTTTTTCCTTGCTCTGGAAAAGTGTCTTCTACGCCAGTTAACCACTGTGACACTTCTGATTCCGTTTCAAAAAACCAATAAAAACCCTGATAGTAAGGATCATTATCAGCCGCCTTTACAGCCCAAGGATGACTAGTAGCTGTATGATTCAGCACAAAATCGAGACATAGTGCTATATCATATTCCTTCAGCATAACAACAAGCTGCTCGAACTCTTCATTACCTCCGAGTATATTAGAGATGGATCTGTAATTAGTAATAGCAAAACCGCCATCATTCTTATCTGGATGGCCCTCAAAAGGAGGCATCAGATAAAGATAATTAATTCCTAGGTCTCTCAGGTAGCTCAGCTTTGATCGAAGACCTTCAATATTGTCAGCAAAGCGATCAATATAAAAACAAGCACCAACTCTTTCGTTAGTACTCAGCCAATCTCCAGCAGAAACTCGCTCTTCATCCAACTTTCTGAAGTTTGGGTTACGCCTATTTATGGCTTGAACAACAAGTTTTAAACTAGCTAGAATCACATTATCAGAAACTTTATCATCTGGATAAGTAAGCCTAATCACTTTATCAAGCCGTTCAAAAATTACCGAAAATTGATGTCTTAAGGTTGATAAGCTGTATATCTCTGCTTGATGTTCTTTTTCAATTAGCGCGAGGCATTTTTCATACAAAGGCGTTTTTCGTGACAAGATACGGTCAGTAATCTCAGCTTTCGACCTAACTTTAAGATGAAGATTTTCGATACAATCTAGCAATCCGCAACTCAACAGTTTCTCGATATTACCAGCATCATCAACAGCCACTTTCTTTAAATATAAGTCCTTCAGAGCGCCAGGCTTACCACTTAAAAATGCATCTCTTGCCTGTAAATGTATGAGACTAATGAAGTCACCAGCTCTAGGTTCACCCCGCCAATCATTGGAGAAGTCACCTAGCTTCCGGTATTTTTTTTCAAAGCTTGAGTATGTAGGACAAGGGAAATGGAGAACTCTTTCGCAGCCTTGTTCCCAGACTATAGGTTTCACTTTAGTACTAAAAAAGTGCACTCCATCTACATCTACGTCTTGATCCAACTTTACCGCTGACTTTCCATTTTGATAAAAATGGAAATAAAACTCAGCCTTTAAACCCATCGACCGAAGTAATTTTCTCTGTGTAGCACTATAAGTCCAGTTGTTATTTTTAAAGAAGTTTCGCTTAAAGTACTTAGTGCTTTGAAAAGGTTCGCCAGCCGCATTAGCATGTATTAACGCTTCACTATTTTTATATATAACGTTCTTTATGCCTTTAACGTCTAGTTCAGAAAAGTGCGTCTTAATATCAGCAGATGATGTATAGAACAGTTCATCAGAATCGATGTGTAAAAGCCATGAAACTTTTTCTTTACGGGCGCGTTCAATTGTTAAATGAACATTAGCCTCTTGTCTAATCATTACCTCGTCTTCATATAAGCCTGATTCAGAGTCACTCCGGCAAGCCAATGATTCAATACACTGTTTACGCCAGTTAACATCACAAACTGTTACATCAACCTGAGGATAACTCCTCGCAACATCGATAGCAGGATCACCAGGTTCATCGAAGTACAGATATAGACGCTCGAAACCTATAGATAAATGATATCTTATAAAATAATCAACCTGCTCTTTCTCGTCAGCTATCGTCGAAACAATTGCAAATGCCATCTGTTCGTATTCTCCGCTAAAATTCGTAAAGACTAGAGTGTTCCATTTTGTTCTTCATCTCTGATATCGCTTTGGCATGAAGTTGTGACACTCTCGCTTTACTAACATTCATTAAACCAGCAATATCAGTAAATGATATAAACTGAAAATAATGCATGATCATGATTTTTTTCTGATCACATGGAAGTAAGCCAATTAACTCACGCATTAGCTGCATATTTTCATCTTTTTGATATGCTGAGTAATTTTCATCTAGCTCTTGCTCAAAAAATAAATCATCAGCTTGTTCTTCCAGTAGTACCGAAAAGGCAAGATCAATAACTAAAGTTGAATAGTCATCTATATTTTTGATATTTTTCTTACGCTTGAGACTACTCAACCTCTCTTTTTCTCTACGATACTGACTGTAGATATAATGTCCCGCATCCGAAAACTTATATATGTTATTAAGGATCGTTCCTTTGACTCTGAGATAAGCAAAACTGGTAAAACGCACGGGTTCATATTTATTAAACCGATTGGCAGACTCAATTAGTCCAACAGAGGCATATTGAATGAAATCCCCTAGCTCTACGCCAGGTGCATAATACTTAACATAAAAACTTTTCGCTATTCTACGGACCCATGTCGAGTACAAAATAACAACATCTGTAATATCTTTATTTTGAACATCATCGTCTTTGTTATGAACGAACATAGTTAATTAGCGAAACTTAACAGTAGAGAGCTTGATAATAGATTCCAACCATCAGCAAGAACGAAAACCAAGATTTTAAGTGGCATCGAAATTGTCATCGGAGGAACCATGATCATACCTAACCCCATCAATACGCTGGCAACAATCAAGTCAATAAGAATAAATGGTATAAATAATAAGAATCCCATCTGAAATGCTGTCTTGATCTCGCTTAACATGAATGCTGGTACTAAATGCATATATGACAGATCACTCAAATTACTTGGCATTTCTGCCTTCGTAGCATCCAACAATGATAAAAAAGCACTTTCATCGGTGTTAACCACCATGAATGACTTTAACTCTCTTGCCCCTATATCAATTGATAACTCCAATGATTGCTCTTCATTCAAGTATGGAATCAAAGCTGATTCGTTTATCTCTGACAATACTGGTGACATTGAAAAAAAAGTCAGAAACAAAGCAAGCAGAACAATAACAGCATTAGGTGGAGACGATTGCAGTCCCAACGCTGATCTTAGCATCGATAAGACAATAATAATTCTGGTAAATGATGTTGACGCTATTACAGCAGCTGGTATAAATGACAGGCTCGTAACTATAACCAAATACTTGATAGGAGAGCGCCACTCCTCATTAAGCAAAGTGAATGCACTGCCTGTTAACGCTTCTACATCCATATTAGACGCTTCAGCAGCAATTATAGTATTTGAAAATGACAGCAAAGCAATACTAATGCTAAATAGTGTCAATCTATTAATGCATGCTTTCATTTATCCTCTCTGAAGCCTTTAGTTGATTATCGACAACTTGGATATTACTCTTAGACTCAACAATCACTATTTCACGATCTCGCTCTCTTACAACAATTATACTTGTATCCGGTGTTAACCTTTTCTTTTCTATCAGTTCCCACCTTGATTCTGTCCGCTGGAGGTATTTTTTGACTAAGTTTACACCTCTTTTTTTTGCTACTAGCAGAGCAGTGATGACCAATATAATAATGATCATCAAGCTCATGAGAACCGGTACTACATCTACGTCTTGTTCTTGCTTAAAAGATAATGAATCTAATGTTGCTTGACTATTATCGAGAACTACATTTTTATTCGATGACATCAGTAATTTCTATACCATAATGTTCACCACAAGCAACTAGCATACCTTTTCCAACGACTTTTTGGTTTAACAAAATATCGACAGGTTGATTAAGCTGATTATCGAGTGTTACAACACTTCCTTTTTTCCATGAGAATAGTTCATTAACAGTTACAGATGCTCCTCCTAATCTTATGTCTATGTCAACTTCTACATCCTTAATAACATCCGTTTTCCATACAGGATTCTTAGGCTCATTGAGAGGTTTAATCTCATCCATAATTAGGTCTGTTACTACAAAATCGTTCATCATAATTCCTATTTACTAATCTTCAAGGCTAGAAACCCATCAGTCTTTCCAAGATTTCCAACTCGGAATTTTTGTCCTTCAACATAAACTCCTATCTCGGAACCAACTTTTGTATCGGTGACTAAAACATTCCCTTTCTTTATATCTAGTAGTTCATGCAGGGATATTTTGGATGGTGGTAAAAATGCTTCTACATCGATTTTTTCATGTAGCAAAGATTGATTTCGTGCAACCAAGTCATGCTGCTGTTCGACTTCTCGATAAACAGAATTACTATCAAGTACAAAGTTGATAATATTATTTTGAAATTGATAGCCACCATAGTTAATGCTTCCGACGCTGAATGATGGGCTTTCACATCTCGAGAACTCATTAACACCTTTAGATACCAATACATTACTTAGATCGTTAAGCAACTCTTTATATGCATCAATGAGTAGCTCTTGCAAAATATCTTTCTGTAATTCTTTTTCAGCAATCGATTCATCTACACCTAGAATTAGCGCGGCTAGCGATATTAACCTTGCTTCAGTTACAGATATAAAAGCAGTACCCCTGCCAATTTTACAGCTTAACCAACTCTGAAAATCAGGTTCGTTATAAGTAAGACTCCCTCTTAACGGAACGTTAATATTCCGAGGTGATTTCCAACGCGAAAGCCAAGTGTCATAAACATTAGCGCAAACATCTTGCAATAAAAACAGCTCGCTCTGACTAACAAATCTGATCAATTTCATATAATTTATTCTTAGCGACCTGAATTATATAGTGTTTCAAGCATTTCATTAGCGATATTCAATACCTGCGAGCTGCTTTGATATCCGCGTTGCACTATCATCATCTCTGCGAATTCTTCAGCCAAATCCACATTCGCCAGCTCAATACTATTGCCAACAATCTTGCCCATTTCTCCGCTAGAAGCTCGGCCAAGTGTTATCGTTTGACTATCAGATGCTGAAAATAACGAGCCGCTTTCTTGCTTAAGTTGTTGTGGATTATTCACATTGGCTAGTGCCAGTTGATATAATGTCTCGTCATCACCATTCGAGTAAGTGAGCTTCAAGCTTCCTTCTTTATTGAACTCTACTTTTGACAATCCAGATAGTGCATGACCATCTTTTGCATCTGCCGACATATCAGAAAACTCACCAGCAGCATAACCTGTGGTTCCAGAAAAGTTTAGGGATATGGATGACTTCTCAGAATCGGAAGTGCCCGGTACGTCAACTTTCATCGAATTATAACCATCTACAACCTTCCCTTCAGCGTCATATCTGATCTCACCAGTTGTAACAACATCACCCTTCTCATTCTTAACTGTAACCTTCCATCCAACATGCCCTGTAGGTACTTGAACATCTTCGCCTTCGGCATTTTTTTCTGTTTTATAAATAGAATGACGTTCTGAAAAATCAAAACTATAATTAAGGTCTTCTCCCAGTACATTAAAAGCCGCTACATTCGATATTATATGCGATTGACCATCGGCTGAGATATTTCCCTTAAGCTCAATTTCTGTTGTCGGCTTTGGTGGCAAAAAGCGTTTATTAGTAATATTTATATCAATCAGTTTTCCTTTTGAATCGATTCCAGAGACAGAATAACCAGTTGACATATCTACAAGAATGTTATTTTCATTGAATGTAAACTGCCCCGCTCGAGTATAATATTTTTTTGCACCATCTCTCAGGACAAAATAGCCATTGCCATTAATAGCAAGATCTGTCGCATTTCCAGTTTGTCGGATATCACCTTGTTTGCCTCTCAGAAAATCACCGCTAACAGATGTACCGCTGTCATTTCCTATGCTTTTATAAAAAACATCCTTAGCCTTAAACCCAGGTGTATTCATATTCGCAACATTATTAGAGATTTGATCTAACCCTTTTGAGAAACTCATCAAGCCTGAAAGGCCATTGTAAAATGACTGAAACATCTTATCCTCCTTATTTTGTCGTTATGACGCGAACATTTGAAATAGACACACCCTTTACATATTCACTACTTCCAGTGTCAATCGTAAGGCTTGGGCCATTGTTCGTATACTCAACTGCTTTCACGACTCCTGGCTGATTATTTCCAAAGGACTGTATTTCAACAGTCTTTCCCAATAAGCCTGTCGCCTGCTCTGTTGTTCCCAATATGAGCAAATTATCCATCTTCTCATTCATGATTCGAGTTTGTTCAACAGACGTAAACTGAGCCATCTGCGCAAGAAATTCTGCATTATCAACAGGCTCTAGAGGGTCCTGAAAATTAAGTTGTGCCATAAACAAGCGAATAAAATCTTCTTGTGACAAAGATGTATTATCAAGACCACTAGTTTGGTTTATCGTTAAATTTGAACCGATAGCTTCTACGTTCATTTCTCACTCTAACTCTTAATAATCTACTGACTGGCTTTTTCCGTTAATAATAACTTCTTGATGTTCTTGTAGCTGATTTCTTATTCTTCCATACAGCAGAGACAAAGAGACTTCATCTGCTCTATAATCTCTCAGAACAACTTTTGTACGTCCGTCATTCGAGCGAATGTAACTAATGTTTCTCGACACAAAAGCAGCCAAAACACTTAATTTGGGTTCTTCTGCATACTTGCGGATACTTTTCGGATTAGCTTGTGCTTCCTTGATGCTTGCGTTTAACGGCTCGTGCGTCAATTTCATAAATAGCTGTTGCTGAGAGCTTTCAATTCTTGTCAGTACACTTCTGTTGACTAAATGGTCTTTACTGTTATTTCCTACTTGTATACTTAGTTCTTCCTTGGCCGAGAGGGATATCTTAGAGGCGAATACATTCCCTTCTCTTTTCAAGAGTTCGCTTTTCGATTCGAGATAATCCAGTTTTCCATGCGCTGTTAACTTAAATGGGTAACTTAACGTAACTGAATTTTCATCAGAGTGGCTCACTAAGATTTCAGATTCGATCTCCTCGACCTCCTCTATCTCCTGGCTTGGTCCTAGTGACTTTACAGCAATAACTCTTTTGCTATTTTCCAGTAAATCTTGCAGGTAATTTTCCACGTCCAACTGGTCAACAGATTCATCAGTTACAGCAATAGGCTCTGACAAATCTTGACAGTAATTCTCCGTTTCATCTTGAAGCAGTAGTTGAGAAAAATTGTTCAAATGACTTGCCTGCGCAAAAGATGGCCTCCCTTCTTGACAGGCAAATATTACCGTATTTTCAATGCTTCCTGTCATCAAGCAACATCTCCGCAAAATCTTTGCTGAATCCACGGCTCTATGGTTTCAGCATCTTCTAGTTGAAGCTTTTTCGCTTTTGCCTCTAACGCTTTTTCTCTCAACCGCTCTCTATGAAATAGCTCGGCTTTAAGCTTAGAAACCAGCTTTTCTTCTTCGTTATCTAATAGTAACAACGACCGTTTATGCACTTTTTTCTGATTTTCGAGGTAATCCAGGTAATTCAGGTATTCAAAGTGAACATCCGGGCTGACGTTTCTTTCATTAACTTTGTTTAACACATCAAGAATATGCTGATCTAACAGTGAGATTTTGGGAAGTAGCGCTTTACGCTTTAATGCTAGTTTCTTAGATTCACCCCTGATAGCTCTCGCTCTTAAATCACAAGATCTTGACCCACGTTGATATAGAGATAGCAACCTATTCACTTCATTTTTCTGTATCGAGACTTTCAACTGCTTTCTCCAATTCCTGATAGGTCTTTTCTCTGAGACATTGTTCGTTGGCCCGTTGATTGAAGATACATTCAACCCTTTTGCCTACTCGAAGCACATTATCTTGTTTTGAATCAGTTCCTGCTTTAAAAGAGCCAATCTCAATCATCTCTTCTATTTCCGATTTTTCGGCAAGAATACGTTTAATTTTGGTTATCAACGTATATTCACCTGCCGTGACCAACCCTTCCCACAGACGGCTATTACTCAGGCCAATATCAACGGCAGGAAAACGTCCTTTTGCTGCAATTCTACGAGAAAGCATGATATGACCATCCAAAATGCCACGCATCGTATCCGTAACAGGCTCGGCAATATCATCCCCTTCAACGAGCACAGTGAAAATTGCCGTTATTGATCCTTTATTCTTAAAGTTACCTGTTCGCTCAAGTACTTCAGGAAGGATTCCAAAGACCGAAGGCGTATACCCTTTCGCCGTCGGAGGCTCACCAGCTGCTAAACCAATTTCGCGGTGTGCCATTGCAAAACGTGTAATCGAATCCAGCATTAGCATCACATCTTCACCCTGGTCACAGAAGTACTCGGCGATAGCCAATGCAGAAAAGACAGCATAGCTACGAACAAGTGGTGGTTCGTCTGACGTGGCAACGATAACAACAGAACGAGCAAGCCCTTCATTACCTAGCCGATCTTCAATAAAATCTGTTACTTCGCGTCCTCTCTCGCCCACGAGAACTATTACATTAATCTGCTTACTACGTCTGTTTGCACACATACCAAGCAACGTACTTTTACCTACACCACTCCCCGCAAAGATACCTATTCTTTGCCCTACCCCAATAGGCAATAGGTTGTCTATTACCTTAACCCCGGTATCAAACCTTTCGGTTATTCGCTGACGTGAAAGAGGATTATGCGCTTTTGTTCTTCGCAAAGGGTACTGGGCATCGGTGACAATTTTCCCTTTATCATCAAGCGGATTACCGAAAGCATCAATTATTCTGCCAATCAACGAATGACCTACATTGACATTAGATTTACTTCCCAGACCGATAACACGGCTGTTCACTGTAATGCCATCAACACTGCCAAAAGGCATAAGAATGATGTTTTCCTCTTTGAACCCAATAACTTCAGCTTCAATTCCTGCAGGAGAGTCCTCACAACAGATCCGGCATCTTTCACCAACAAACACATCCAAACCTGTTGCTTCGGCAACCAGCCCAACATAGCGGTTAATCTGGCCATATCTCTTGCCAAACGAAACCGTATTAAGCTCTTCCTGCAAAGCTGAAAACATCTAGTTCGATTCCCCATGCTTTAAAAGTAATTGCATAAACTGCTCAAGCTTGGTACTCAGCCTTAAATCCAGTTGGCCTTTGCTTGACTTCAAAATAACGCCACCGGTCTCAACGCTTTTACATGCAGAAAAATGGACTTCTGGATGCTTTTCCAACAGTGTTTCATCGTTCATCAACAATGACATATCGTACTCACTGAGTTGTATTTTTACATTGTGATCAGATTGGTACTGTTCCAGTAAATTAGAAAGCAATAGTTCTACCCTGCGTGTATCTTGTATAAAGTCTTCACAAGTCAACTTTCCAACGACATCAAATACAATTTCGATAAGATCAGCCTTTACCTGTTCTATCTGCATTTGCTTTTCGTCTTTAATCTCTTTCACAGCCAGTGTTAATAGCTTTGATGTTTGCTCTAGAATCTTAGTTTGTTCATGCAAACGTTTTAACGCTTGGTCATGCAGCGCGTTCTTAGCTTCTTGGTAGCCTTTGCTATAACCCTCTTTGAACTGCTTCTCTAGCAGACTCGCTTGCTTTTGTGCGTGCGATGCCTGCAATTCCATTTCGATTTCGCTTCTCAGGTATTCTACGTCGATACTATCGACAGTACTTACCACCTCGGAGACTGGGTCTAATGCAGCCTGGCTTTCAGCCATACTTCGAGTTGTTCGCCGAACGTAATTAACTACCTTGGCCATTTTCACTCCGGTTTAGAATTACCACTGACCAACATTTGAAATAGTTTTTCCTGAACATAAATTGATGTCCCTGATGAGGGAGAATCATCGCTACCCTCTACCCAAGGCCATGTATATCTATTCTTTAACTCATTACGCACGCTCATCGGCAACCGCTGATTAAGCTCTTTTGCCTCACCGTTATTCAGTTTTGATAATGAACTGCATAGAGTATCGAAGCGGGTCTTCTTGGTTAGTGCCTCTTGGTATGAAGTCTGGAACTGAGTATCAATCATTGTGATGAACTCACGCCCCTCCCCTTTTACAAGGTGCGAAAACTCTTTAGAGTAAACAGCAAGCTCTTTTGAAACTTCTTTCGGCAATCGCTTTGTTAGCCATGCAACATCACGCTTGTGAAGCGTTGATAACTTTGCCGATACTGTCCTTAATACCTGGCTCATGAAACGGTCTCCTTGGTCATATTTTCAATTTTTAACCATTCCTGAACATCCTGAAGCAATTCTTCTCGTTCTTTATTGCTCAACTTTTTAGGAGAACCTAATTGCGATTTTACTTTTGCTGCTATCAACACAAATACAACGAATAATGTACCCAGAGCTAAAATAACGTAATTAGGTTTGAAAAAGACAGACACCATATCTTTAATCTTCTGAGTATCTGTTTCACTTTTCACAAGTTCTTTTGCTATATTTCTCTGTTCAATAGTTTCTGCATTTTTAACTATTGCTTCCTCATTGCTACCCGAGGTCTTTCGATAACTCGGAATAGCTTTAACTGTAAGTAAATCGCCTCTCTTAGGATCAATACCAACAGTCGCTGAGATAAGTTCATGCACGGACTGTATGTCTTTCTCTGCTACTTTCCCATTAATGACGACAGCAACGGTTAGACGTGCTAGCTGACCCGATGCTGTTTCAGTCTCAATCATCTCTTTACCAAACTCAAACTCCTCTTCGACAGAGAGATTTTTTACATCCTTGATCTTTGGTTCATTTGTTTCATCCCGTCTTTCAATACGGCGTTTAACATATCCCGCATCATCATTGCCGATAGTTGTTAACTCCTGCCTTTTAGAACGTATCTTATTAAAGTCCAGCGTCGTATTGACCCCAATCTGAAAACTATCTTTGCCGAAGACGGGATCCAAAACTTGCTCAATTTTTCTAACTAAATAGGATTCAATCTTTTCCTGATAAGCAAGGCGCAAATTTCCAGAGCCTGTCACGTCTAATTCGGGGTCGGAGAAATCATATGAACGCCCAGCGCCATCTAATACCGTAACGCTGTCCTTATCTAACTCTGGCACTGCCGACGAGACTAAGCGCTGTATGCCCGCTACCTGCTGAAAATTCAGTCGGGATTGATCAACCGTTACAATCGTCACAGCAGCTTTCGTTTTTAGCTCTTCTCTTTGAAACGAACGCTTTTCTGGAATAGATAAGTGCACTCTAGCTTGTTTATATAATTTATTTGCAGTTATCGTCCTCGCCAGTTCTCCTTCAAGAGCTCTTTGGTAATTAACTTTTTGAGCAAACTCTGTTAATCCAAAATCAGCATCATCAAAAATTTCATAACCAACTGGCTTGGTTAAAGCCAATTGTTCAGAGGCTAAGCCCAAGCGAGTTTCATTGAGTGTATTCTCATCAACCTTGATGGTTGTACCGTCATTTTCCAATGAAAATGGCACTTCCATCGCTTTCAGTCGCTGAGTTATTTCAGCTGCGTCAGTTTGCTCCAAGTTCGCAAACAACACATCATATTTGGGTTGGTACAACCACCATACCAATGCAAATGCACCAACCACCATAATGACAGCAATACCGCTGATTAGTGTTCGCTTACGTGAGGCAATATTTTTCCAGCCCTGATTTAATGCCTCCATTACAATTGCATCCTCAACAACTCTTGCAGGCCTTCAACTGTCTTATTACGTACGGTTATTGCCAGTTGCATTGTCATGTTTGCCTCTTCCACTGCTAGCATCACATCTTGTATATCTGCCTCGCCCAGAGCAAAAGCCTCAGTCATCGAATCAGCCTTAGCTATAGACTCATTAACGCTCTGAAGACCGTCTTGAACCATATTGCCAAAATCCGTTGCTGATGGTTGTGGGAGTGATATAGATTCACTCGCAGATACATCAAAGAGCTCTTTACTAGCAATTGGTACTATTGAATCAATCATATGTCTTTCCTACTTCCTAATTGCCGCCTAATTTCATAATTTTCTTGCCCATTGAAGAAGCAGCATTGTAAATTCTCAAATTTGCCTCATAGGCACGATTTGCACTGACAACATCAATCAATTGTTGTGTTGTATTTATATCAGGTCGCCAAACCATACCTTGTGCGTCAGCATTAGGATCCGTCGGTGAAAAGTGGGATTTCAAAGGCGCACTAGCCGATACAATCTGAGGGCCGTTGTTATTTTTTCCAGAAATAAGATCAGCAAAAGAGTTACTTTCCACTTCGACACGATATAACGGAATGTTTGTTCCTTGATTAACCACTCGATTTGCATTCGCTATATTCAAACCTGCAGCTTCAACAATAAGCCTTTGTTGAATTAAGCCTTGTGCAGCAATGGCCTTTATTTCTGACAGTGCCATGATTATTGCCCCTTGATACCCATACGAATCAACCCCAACCTTCTATTCAATAACTCAGCCATTGCCTGATATTTACCCGAAGCCTGAGTCGATGCCAAAATCTCCTCATCCAACATGACAGACTGCGATTGAGCATTATTTTCAACATCAGCCAACTGCTCTAAGTCCATCGTTCTATAAAGGTCAATATTCATTGCGAACTGAGCTCTATCTCTACTAGTACTAATTTGTCGCAACACGCTGTCGAAATTTACAGATTGAGCTGAATATCCATTGGTATTTACATTTGCAACATTGACGGCAGCAACCTGCTGCTTATAAGCTTCCATATCCATTGAGAGCACTAATAATTTTGTTGAAACTTCATTAATCACTTTAATTTCCTTATTGAACTATTAGCTCACCGTGAAGTGCACCAGCACGGCTTATGGACTGTAAAATGGTAATTATGTCTCGAGTAGAGAGCTTCATGTCATTAAGTGCGCTAATTAAATCTGATACTCTGGCTCCCTGGGCAAGAGTGATACCCTTATTGCCAGAGTCATCAACCTGGATATTGGTATCAGGAACTACAATAGAACGAATATTTTCATTGCTTGCCCCACCACCGACAGGTGCTCCCCAACGGTCATAAAGCTGTACAGAATCTGGCTGAGATACAAGGTAATCCGTATCTATTCTGATTTTCAGATCACCATGCGTAATGGTGACATTATCAATCTGGACAGCTCCACCTGCGACTATGGTTCCTGTTCTTTCGTTAATTACAATACGCGCAGTCTTTTCCGGAACCACAGTAATATTCTGAACTTGCCCAATTTTTCTAAATGCATCCGAACCTATGTTTTTCCCAAGAGAAACACGTATTTTCCCCGCATGTAATGCTTCTGCTGCCACTGAAGGGTCACGGAAGTTAATTGCATCCGCTATCTTGCTTGCTAAATTAAAATCTGGCTCTTTTAGCAACAAACTAAAGCTACCATCAGGGTTTATTACTGTATCTGTTGTCGAGTATTCAACCACCGCACCTTTTGGAACAATTCCAGCGGTAGGGTGATTCTTTTGCACCTTGTTACCGAAGGCATCAAAACTATAACCACCAATAGATACTGAACCTTGTGCGACAGCAATGACTTTTCCATTTACCGCTTTCAACGGCGTCAATAATAATGTTCCGCCAACCAAGCTACGTGAATCGCCTATCGATGATACATTGACGTCAATTCTATTCCCTTTCTCGGAAAAAGCTGGAATTGTCGATGTCACCATAACAGCAGCTACATTTCGACTACTAATTTCATTCATCGAAACAGACACCCCAAACTTTTGTAGAGTGTTAGCAACCGACTGCAATGTCGCCTGACTCCGTCGGCTATCACCCGTCCCGCTCAGACCGATAACGATTCCATAACCGACCAGTTCGTTATCTCGTACTCCTTCAACTCGTGTCAGTGCTCCCACTTTTATGCCAGTGAAAGCATGTGCATCAAACACTCCCCCAAAGAGAAGAAGTAGAACAGCGATTATATGTCTGCTCATGTTAATCCTCATAACCCAAACCAGCTGAATATACGAGAGAAAATGCCAGGAGACTGGCCATCGTTTACAACACCGTTTCCGTTAAATTCGATACGGGCATCTGTAACTCGGCTCGACAAAACTGTATTATCATCTCTTACATCTATAGGTCGAATGTATCCAGTCAACGCAATGCGTTGTTCTTCACCATTAATTAGAAGTAATTGCTCACCGGTAACGTACAGCATGCCATGCTCATCCATACCGTCGACACGTACAGCTAATTGCCCCTTAAATTTGCCTTCCCGTTTCGTATTGGCATCATCGGCACTATCCCGGTCATAGCCTAAGCCGAACTTCTCTCTATCCGATGTAGTAATAACATTCGCAGCCACATCAATACTTGTCTCGGATCCTGTTCCAGCTCTGCTCTCTGCCTTTGTGCTCTCAACAATAATGACGGTTAAAGTATCACCTACCTTGTGAGCCCTATTATCTGAAACTAAAGAAACAAAACCGCCCTGATCAAAAAAGTTCTCAGCGATGGCTGCACATGATCCAAACAACAATATCCATGCACATATAATCCTAACTACCATTTATAGTCACTCTTCCTTTTCGCGTTACAACAGCTGGTAATTCACTACCAGACGAAGGAATTAGCACTTGAATTCTGTCACCCTCACTTCCTGACTGTTTTGCTATTGCAAATGAATCAATCATAATCGCGTTACGTGAATAGGTTGCCAGCACCCGATCACCCGCTTCAATCATAGAGATAGTCTTAACGGCCTCTTGCAATAGTATTTGTCCTGATTCAAGAGGCGAGGTTAACCGTAATAATGACAACTTCGAGTTAGTGCCAACACATAACTTATTTTCAATAATTTCAGTACGACGTTGAAAACATTCGTCATTTAATACTGTGCCTTTGTTCAACGAACATGTAGCGACATAAACCGGCTTTTTAATAGAAATTAAAACTCTTCTTCTATGCTTTGCCAACACCTGCTTATCATTGCCAGTTTTTAAATACCCAACGATTTGCCTTGGGGATGAGCCACGAGGGTCAAGTTCAAATCCCAGCAAAGATTGGCTTGTTTCAATCACCAATGGGTCTGGATAATCTAACCACAACACACCCGCATCACTACCAAAAGTTTCCTCCACCCATTGGTTAACTGGCGCTTCCATCTCTGTCTTAATTGACTCCGAGCTCACTTTTTTAAGTTGCTTTAAAACAGCGTGTCTTTCCCCGCGCCACTTTATATCGAATTCGATTTCTATATTCTCTCTAATATAGGTCACTAATTCTTTGTCACTTATTTCACCAGCATTACTTACCAATGGTAACTTACCAAGTTTCATCTTCAATTCGGTGTCAGTTGCTCGAATAATAAGTAAATCCTTAAGTTTTGCTTGCTCGTCGATTCGCAGCACAGGCTCTCGAAAAGAAAGTTTTACTTCACCTGCCATAGAGGTAAAAGAAAAGACAATAAAGATAGCAGCAAGCAAGCGCACTTTATCAACCCCGAGTTAAATTATTAGCAGTTTCCATCAACTGATCTGCGGTTTGAACGACACGAGCGTTCAACTGATATGCACGCTGAGCGAGCATCAAGTTCACCATTTCTGCGACCATTGAAACATTCGAAACCTCAACAAACCCTTGGCGAATATCTCCAAACCCAGCCTCACCTGGTTTACCATAATAGGCAAGCCCACTCGAATCAGTCGCCTTATACAAACCATAACCGGCGGGGTCTAACTCAGATGGACTTGAAAATTTAGCTAATTCTAGTTCGCCGATATAAACCTTATTTGTTTCATTTGGAACACTGACATGAACCTCGCCTGTACTACTGATTTCGATAGATTTAGCGTCTAGGGGAACCGTAATATTCGCAGAGAGTATCTGACCCGTCGCTGTTGCTAGTTTACCATCCGTATTGATGCTTAACTTACCAACACGAGTGTAAGCCTGCTCTCCATTTTCAAGTTCAACCTCGAAAAAACCACGCCCAGAAATAGCAAGATCCAGTTCAGAATCTGTTGCACGCAAATCGCCATCTTCGAAAACTGGACGAATCTCATTTATTGTCGCCCCATTGCCACCAAAAGCAATCGGAGACTGACTAACACTACTCCCATTAGCTGATTGGCTCCCCGAAACCATATCAGAAAAACTAACTGATTCGCGCTTATATCCAATTGTATTTACATTTGCGATGTTATTTGAAATCACATCAACATAAGTTTGCTGTGTTTGAATTCCAGATCCTGCAATATATAGTGCATCTATCATTTCAATAGTACCTAATTCACTTTTCCAATCTGATTAATTCCACTTTTCAACAAGCCGTCATAGGCCACGAAATAGCGCTGTATTAAGCCAAAGTGTTTCTGAGTTGACATCAGCTGCATCATTTCTGATGCAACGTCGACATTCGACGTTTCGAGGACTCCCTGTGCAACAGTATAGCCTTCTACGATCTGCCCACTACCCTGGGCTTGATATGCGCCGTTTCCAACAGAACGTAAATCACCAAATGCTTGATGAACCTGAAGACGGTCCAACTCCTGACCATTACTGATAATTTGTCCGTTACTTTTCACCTGGAATGCCTCATCACCAATATATACAGCGCCATTGGTACCTTGTACCAAGTAACTACCTGCAGAAGTTACCAAGTACCCATCTCGATTCACGGAAAAGCTACCATTGCGTGACAGGAGCTTTTCTCCGTTGTTATCGACAACAAAGAAACCCTGACCTTGTATGGCCAAGTCTAAGCTTCGCCCCGTTTGTATTAACCGGCCATCACTTACATTTACCGATAAAGTATTATTCTCGTGCTCTGGTACACCGCCAATATTGTTTTGAACATTTGGCAATGCTTGTGCTTTAAAACCAACACTATTTACATTGGCAACGTTATTACTCACCACTTCAATTCGCTGAAGGTCTTGCTGCATAGTGCTCGAAACAATATTTATAGGATCAACCATACTTTGCCTCTAGATTTGTTGACTGCACAGATGCTTTAACGACATCAAATGAATTGACACTCAATGACGTAGGGATTTCCGTCATCGAAATAATTGCTAACCTTGGTAAAGCTCTTTCGGTTAATTGTTTAAGACGACGCCTAATCACTGGTGAACACATAATCACGGGCATATGATTTTTAGACATCATCTTTTGCGCACTGTAGCTAATCGCATTTAACAGTTGCTCTTTACCCGATGGATCGATAGAAAATGCTGACATCCTTTCTGGTGGATTGACCGTCGTTATAAGTACTCGTTCTAAATTTGGTTCTAAGGTCAGCACTTCTAACAAGCCATTACGACTCATCAAAGATTGACAGATGAACGCCCCCAGCCTTAAGCGCACTTCTTCAACCAGCTCTTCAGGTGTTTTCATGCGTTTACCTGCATCAGCCAACACCTCAAGAATCAACTCGATATTACGGATAGGCACATTTTCCTTCAGTAATAACTGAAATACTCGCTGTATATCCGTTAGTGACATAATGCTTGGTACTATTTCTTCAACCAAACCTTCGCAAGTGGCCTTATTTCTCTCAAGGAGTTTTTCAACTTCGTTACGCGTCAGCAATTCATTCGCATTAGAACGAATGACTTCACCTAAATGCGTGATCAACATTGTTTGCCAATCCACTAAAGTGTAATTGGCAGCACGAGCCATCTGCACCCCTGATTCAGGAACCCAAACAGCCGGTAACCCATAGGTTGGTTCTGTCGTCTTTTCACCATCAAGTTGTACTTTGGTCTGAGCGCCCGCAATTGCTAATTGGTGGTCTACTTTAATTTGACCAGATCCTAATTTAACCCCATACACGTAAATAGCATATGCGTCGGAATCAACACCCGAGTGGCTACCTATAACTTTTACTGATGGAACAACAAAGCCAGAATCAAGAGCATACTGCTTACGGAAGTTTTGCACCCTTTCGTAAAGTGCATCTTTTACTTGTTCAAGAACCTCATGCAGCTCCACCCCTAACCGTACTTCAATAGGGTGAAGTTCCAGTTGTTTATAGATATCGTCTTTACTGCCTGACCGGGGTAACTCCTCATCATCTTCTATCGCTTCTGGATTATCCTGCTCACCCGATTTACCCGCACTTCGATAGGAATAAATCAAAAGAGCAACAACTGCCAGCAATGCAAGAGCCAATGCCCCTGTAGGCAAACCAGGTAGAAACATCAGGAAAAATATGCAGGCAGCTAATATCAACAAGGTAACAGGATGGGCAGTAATCTGCTCAACCACCTCTGAGCCCAATTTAGAGTCAGTAGCTGCACGTGTAATAATAATACCTGTCGCCGTTGCAATGATAAGTGAAGGTATCTGAGTAACAATGCCATCACCCACCGTCAGCAGCGTATAGGTATGCAAGGCCTCATTCCAACTCATACCATGATGCCCAACGCCCATCATGAGACCCGCAATGATATCGACGAAGATAATGATAATGCCCGCAATGGCATCACCTTTTACAAACTTAGTTGCACCATCCATTGCGCCATAAAAGTTAGCCTCTTGCTGTATTTCTTCGCGCTTCCTCTTGGCTTCTTGTTCATCAATCACGCCAATATTCAAATCGGCATCAATACTCATTTGCTTGCCCGGCATACTATCTAGAGTAAAGCGTGCAGCAACCTCAGCAACACGCTGAGCACCGGCAGTTACAACGACATACTGAACAACAATCAGAATAACAAAGACAACGACACCAACCACATAATTACCACCGATAACATGTTCACCAATTGCGCCAATTACTTTACCCGCACTGGCATCATCTAATATTAACCGCGTTGCAGATATATTTAATGCCAGGCGAAATAGTGTTGTGATTAATAATATTGACGGAAATGTTGAAAAGCTTAATGGTTTCTCAGAGTAAAATGTCAGCAACAAAATTAGCAGCGCTGTCCCAACATTACAGATAGACAAGAAATCCAGCGCCATTGGAGGCAGAGGTGTAAAAAGCACAGAGATAATGCCAATTGTCGCTAGTACAATAAGCAAGTCACTCTTAGTTCCCAGCCTTGAGTTCACACTTTGAACAGCCATCACTTCACCGCACCTTGTTCCGGAGTGCTATTACGCCACAACTCTCTATAGACCGCCGCAACAGCTTCAAAGCTCTCTGCTGCAATAGGACCACCAATTTTGCATTGCTTGTAGAGCAATCGAGCCAAGGGTGGGTTTCGTTTAACAACGACTGAGTATCTTCTCCCCTGTTTACGTATCAAGGCAGCAAAGAAACCACGTCCACTCACCAGCATTTCAGGTGCTAACATTGTTTCAGGCTTATACTTCAGCGCCACTGCATAGTGCGTTGGGTTAGTAATGATGACATCTGCATCTTTGACCTTCGCCAGTCCTGACAAACGCTTTAGTAGCTCTTGTTGGGCCTTTCTCCTTTTACCTTTAATTTCAGGATCACCTTCTCGCTTTTTGTGCTCATCCTTTATTTCACGCATGGACATTTTCATTTGTTGAAGGAAAGACCATTTAACAAAAGCTAAGTCAGCTAAAGCAAAGATCATCAGAACCAGCCCTACTACCAGTCCTGTAAAAAGCAAGAGCTGTGCAAGTTCATTCGCATAATTGCCAGGGTGAATGTAGCGAAAATCAGTGGTCGCTTGATAAAGGTCGAAACCAAACCACCATGCCAGCAATGCTACAGCTCCCATTTTTATTAGGACTTTAATAGATTCAAATATGATTTTTTTTGAAAATAACTTCTTAAGATTAGTAACTGGATTCATACGTTTGATATCCAGTTTTATAGGTTCTTCAGACCAAATAAAACCAATCTGAACAACTGTCAACATTATTCCCACAATCATAGCCAGAAACAAAATTGGAAAAACAATAATGTATCCCTCAGACATGAAGTTCCATACCCAAGATAACATTGCCTCATTATTTGACGTCCCAATTTTACCAATTGCCAACATCGCTATCCGAAACGACCGCGCAACAGAATCAATTAACCAACCTGAAATAGCATATCCGATTGGAAGAATTAACATTAAACCGAGTATGCTCGTAAACTCAGTGCTTTTAGCGACCTGTCCTTTCTTCTTGGCTTCGCTTAGCTTAAAAGGAGTTGGCTGTTCATTCTTGTTCTGTTCTTGCTCTGCCATTTTATAGTCTCTCTATAAAAGAAGTAGTCTGCTTCGCTAGATCAACAAACGCAGGTGCAGAGCTTCGCACTGTCAGTGCCATAAAAATCACACCGCAAAAGATTTTTAGCGGTAACGTTACAAAATACACATTCATTTGAGGCATCGATTTCGACACCATTCCAATAGCAAAATCGACAAGGAATAACGCTGAGAATACGGGAATAAACATCATTACCGTCATGACAAAGACACCAGCAAGGTGAGCTAAGAACCTTTTAGGTTCCACGGCAATATTAACCTCACCTAACGGTACAAAATCAAAACTTAGACCAATTAACCTAACAAGATCTACATGAATATTTAGTGTCACCAGCAATGTTATTAATGTCATCATCAAAGCATTGCCTAATAATGACCCCGTTTGACCTGAAAAAGGGTTAAAAACGTTAACAGCAGCAAATCCCATATGGACATCAATTGTTTTTCCGACAAAATCAATTGCCCCATAAACCATAGCCAAACTGAAAACAAAAACAAAGCCAAGCATAATTTCCGATAAGATATAAAAGACTAGCCGCTCATCAGTCTCTTGAATCTGTGTCAATTTCGCCGTACTTGCAAAAACGCCAGCCACAACAATAAGAAGAATAATTCTAATTGATTTTGGCACACGTGAGAAAGGTGGCAATCCTCCAGAAATCATCAAAGGTGTAAATCTTGATGCAGACAACACCAATGCAATATTAAACTCAGAAAAAGCCATGATCCCTTCTTTATTCGATTAAAATTGAGCAATTTTCTCTATGTGTGTAATCAAAAACTCAACAATAGACAAAAGCATCCAACGCCCAATTAATAATATTGTAACTCCGGCAGCTAGCAACTTCGGAACAAATGTTAATGTCATCTCCTGTATTTGCGTTGCAACTTGAATTAAGCTAACAAGCAAACCTACGACTAAACACACCATCAATACTGGTGTTGCTATAATCGCTGTCTTTACCAACATTTGCGAAAGTATTAATACTGCTGTATCACTTGTCATCAAATGACTCGTTCAACTTTGAAATAAGATTTCCGGCGACCTCACGAAGGGGAAGTGCACCAGCTGCTGCTGGTGATTTGAGGATCGCTGTAATAATCTTATCTGCTTCTTTATCTTTTCCACGTTTACGTAATATCATCGCCCTGGCAAACAGACCAGTAAAGCAACGACGATTCAACCGTAGTGCCCTTGCCAAATGTTCGTCAGCATCATCGAATTTATTCTGAATCGCACAAACCAACGCAAGTCCACCATGAGACTCGGCAAAGTTATGATCGAGCTGTAATGCATTTTCAAAAGCTCGCTCAGATTTATCATACTGATCTGACAGCAAATAACACCAAGCAAGTCCGTGCCAAGTACCGATATGGGAAGGTATGGTTTCTATCGCCTTTTCAAAAACAACCATGGCCTGTTCATAATCGCTCTCAATCAACAACAATTGACCTTTAATTGTGAGAGCTCTGCCTGCGTTAGGAGCAATAGACAAGGCTTGCTCGGCATAAGCTAGTGCTTTTTTCGGATCATGCTGTGCCAGCTTAATCGTTGCCATAGTCAATAGGGATTCAAACTGTTTTGCATTTAGCTCTAACGCTTTTAAGCCTGTTAGTTCTGCCTGCTCAATAGTACCCATATCAAGCAATACCAAGCTCAAACAGCCTAATGCCTCAGCATCTTCCGGATTGGAAGAAAGATAAGCAACAAGCGCCTCTTCACATGCTGTATATTCAGCATTAAAGTGAAGTGCTCGCGCTTTGAGAAGCATTATTTGGGGTATTTCTTCGAGCTGTACCTGTATTGAATCAACATAGCCAATAACGCCATCATAGTCACCTAACTGTAAAAGCGAATATACATAATTATATAATGCCCAAACAGGAGGTTGATCAGTACTGATAGTAGCGGAAAGCCATGAAATGGCTTCGTTATACTTATGAGTTGCTATTGCAGTTGTTATTGCTTGATAACGACAGGAAAGATCTTCCGAATGCTCCTGCATCGCCCTAACAGCCAACTCCCAGGCACCATTAAAATCATTAGCCTTTAAAGCAAACTCAATAGTCTGTGCGAGTAACTGTGTATTTTCAGCGTCAAACTCAAGATACTTCTTGTATCTTTTATATTGTTCAGAAACATCCATAAGAGCCTAGCAAACTAACCAAGATAATTATTTATTAATATATTAAGAGAAAGATACGGACTTTTTATTATTCAAGCAAGCCGCATTTGCAAGGGCTATTTATGAAGTATTCACTTTTTTGACATAAATCACCTTCGGTGCAATAAAAATCCCTTCACAGCCTAATCTTATTCTTAAATACCATTTACTCAACTCATGTAATTCTTATTAAACCATCGCATTTTTCACTCCTATTTAATAACTTAATTATCAATAATTACAATGATATCGATTACATTATAGTGCTACTAACTCCATTATCATTCATCACACAGGACATAATACCCAAAACTGGAAATTATGATTGTTTATATAAGTATTAACCATCACTTCAATTGAACTCAATGACGCTTATATAGCTACACCAATATTGGTTAAGCCAACTTATATAAAACCATATACTGAGTTTGCTCAGATAAACTGACAGTAGTTTTTAAAAAATGTCGATTACATCAACAAATGTACACTAACCTTACTATATTATCATCGCCCAAAAAATGCCTTGTTGTAACTTTGTTATTTCAACGCAATGCTAGGTACAAGATAACTCCTTAGTGTCATTATCATCTCTTGCCTTAGATTAAAAATAACTTGCGTCTTATTGTTGTTTTTCTTATGCGAATTATTACCTCATAGGCAAAGCTAACAATGCTTATTAGCAGAGCTCTGTGATTCACTCTACTGGACAATTCTCTTGTGATGATTCAGGTTTAAAACAGGACGTTACATGATTCTAGATGTAAAAGTAACATTTCATACTGCAGTTGCGGCTGGAGATGAAAATCAATTATATGTGTGGTTAGTCCGTATGGGAGAGTTAATAGCTAATGAAGGCCTCTCTCAACAGGTAGCAATTAGTATCTTTGTTGATGGCGATGTAAATATAGCTGAGTTACCCAAGCTTCCATGTGTAATACGTATGTGTAAAGGTTCTGATAACAGAACTTATGGCTCGGAGTTACTAAGAATGGCAGCCTTGAACGAAGCGCTATCTCCAGCTTGTGCAACCTCCGTATTCATGGGACTGAATGTTTTACCTGTCAGAACATTAAAGCCGTTTATGATGATCGCGAAAACCGACGCGATTGATCATGCAGCCCTTTGCCATGGCAGAAACCGTACCAATGAGCTCAAAGAAGAAATGATAGACGAACACTTCCGCAGGCTAGTAATCAGTACGAATTATTATTCGTCAGACCTCATGGTTTTTGATGTAGACAAAACAAGCCGCAAACTCGCTGCAATGCGAACATTCGACTTGGTAGAACGTAGGCAGCAAATTAAGAACCAGGGTGACTCCATAATTGATGACATTCTTAATAAATTACTCCCAACAACGAATAGCTTTAGAAATAACGATGTTTACTTTGTTAACCCGCTAACAATCATTGAAGACAGCGATCCTGTCCTATCTTCGATGCGTGAGAAGGCTTACCAGGCCCAGGGGGCCGTCGTATTTGATCGCGATAATCTTCCATGGGAACTTAATGACGGGACAACTATCGCAAAAGTCACGCCTTACGGCGAGTATGCCACCGCAGCATTGAGAGCACATAAATGGCTCCATCCTGACTTTCTTAGATCGGTGTTAGTCAAGGCAAACTATTATTCAAAACTTGATGGTGAGAGACGATTCAGACTGCCCGAGCTTTTAGTTGATGCGCTTAACTCGGATACGCCTGCATCAGAGATCCATGACATCGTTTGTCAATTGAAACAAGAAGGAAGTCTTCAATGAAAACCCCCTCCCATCGCAAACCACTCTGTGCCCAGCCATTTACCTTGTGGAATATGAAGACTGAAGGCTGGAGAGCTTGTTGCAATCGCCACCTAAAACCGCAAAACCTACCGGGAAACCCGTGGAATTCTAAGTATCAGCGTGAGTTCAGGAAGAAAATGTTTTCCAGGGACACACTTCCGGATGAGTGTCACAGTTGCTTGCATTATGGATATAACTCTGCAATGAAATACGGGGGAGAGTTCAACCCTGAAAAGTATGATTTCAAGACCGGTGCTATGCTGGGAGAAATCGACGTCATGCAGTATTTCCTTGGCAATAAATGTAACTTGGCCTGCGATACTTGCGACACAGAGCATAGCATCATGCACGGTAAGGTTTTTCCAGATCGTGTCATCGAGGTAGATAAGGTTATAGCCGTAGATCAGGTATCTGAAATCTTGCTGCACCAACCCAAATCGGTAGTTGTATACGGTGGTGAACCATTCATGTACCGAAACCTCAACGATGATCTAATTACTATATTAGAAAATACCAATGCTGTTGTTTCCATCCTTACCAACGGAAGCTATGACCTTGTCAAAAACGGTTTCTGGAACGATATCGTATTAAAGTACCCTAAACGGCTCTGCATGGTCTTTTCTCTAGACGGCACACGCGAGCTGAATGAAAAAATTCGACGTGGCCTAGATCACAGTATCCTCGAAAGGAATATTGACAGGTGTGTCGAAAATCTCGATCTCCTGCATTTTGCTACTGTGCATGTGACATTATCGACAATGAACATTGATAACCTTGAAGATATTTACCAGTGGTGGCTAGAACGGGTACTAAACGGAAGTATGTACCTATTTGACCTATGCTCTGTTGTTAAACCTCATGACATGGCTCTTCACAACCTTCCGCGTAGTGTGCGAATGAAATACGCAGATAAATTTAGAACATTTCTAAAGAATGTTGTAATGACTAGCCTTAAGGACGTTGAGGCGAAATGGGTTGCTGACAGCGCAATAACCTCTTTCAAAGACCTCATAAAGGCTCTGGAAGTTGATCATATCCCGAGCGATGTTTACGGGAGCAACCTTAATGCTATCGATGTACAAATTATTGAGTAAGGATGTTTTATGCTGCCAGTAGTACTATGCGGTAACAGCGCATATGCCGACCAATTTCAGGTTTTCGCTCACTCTTTCAGAAAGCATAACCCTTCTCGTATGGTCATAATGTTCCATTCCGGTGACTTTGACACTGCTCTTTTAGATAAATACGGTGTTGAAAGCCAGGTAGTCAATCCATTAGAAGGTGTATCCGATCAGTTTGATTCAACACACATGCACGGCGCCTTATTGCGGCTGGTCGCATTTGATTGGATAAGCAGACATTGGGATACGAATATTCTCTATATGGATCTCGATATCCTTGTACGCGGAGCTGTTGATGAGGCTGATTCAGTCACCCTAACTAAAGATGCACCAATCGCAGGCATCGGCGAATATCACGCGCTAAAAACAGTAGATGGCAATACCAGATACGCACTGCACCGGCCATTGTATTGGTACCAACGACATATTAACCGAACCTACTTTAATGCCGGGGTTCTAGTTGTAAACCCCAAAGAGCTACTGAATAAAGCCATAGACAAAGGCTATAAGTCTATCTGTAACTGTTATATCGAGAACAAATATAAGTGGTCGATGGCAGATCAAGATTGCCTAAACTACTTATCCCCTAATCAGATTCCCCTTCCACGAACATTGAATGCAATGCCGGAACTGTCTATTTGGTTTCTTGAAGATTACGTTGATCATCAAAAGCTGGCACAGTCGATAAGGGAATCCAAAGTGTTGCACTGGGTTGGAAAAATGAAACCCTGGAGTTCATCAATTCATGGAAGCCATACAGATCCGGATCGGCAGATGATGCCTATGGATTTATATATGGAGACATGCGATGAACTACGAGATCACCTTGAGAAAAGTTTTTATCGCACCGTAAAGATTAATGCAACAATGTGGAAATCAGCGCGGAATTTGTAGCCATAAGCTAAAAAAGCTATCGCAATCCATACAAGGGTTGCTATAGCGTTTCGTGAGAAAGAATAAAAAAAGCAGTCGAACATTTGTTCAACTGCTTTTTGTTAATTAACAGTACAGCGAGATCTCAGAAAGAAGCTGATTTGCCAATTCCACATGACGATCTTCGGCAGGTGTATTTTCAATAAGCTGCGTCAACAAGTCTATTGCCTCATCTTCAAGCTCATTATCTCTGAGATACATAGCTTTAGCATATAACACCGGTGCAAAATTTGCGTTATCCTTTAGAATCTCTTCCCAGATTTTCAGCGCTTTATCATCATTTTCCATATGACGGTGGATAAGACTCATTTCAAAACGCTCTGGAATCGCTTCAGGTCGAAATTCCAAGTAAGTTTCAAATGCAACCATTGCACGCTCAAAAAGTCCGAGCACTGCATATATTCTACCCAATGTTGAAAATGCGCCAACTGGAGCAGTTTCCTCAGAAACTAGTCGTTTTAATATACGCAGTGAAACAATATAGTCCTGTCTGTCAAAATAAAGATTAGCTAAAGCCAGCAACTCATCTTTTTCAAAATCGTTATAGTTATCCATTTATCCCTCAATACGTAAACCATTGTTTAAATTACCATTTAATTCAGTATTATAAAGGAAAACCCACTCATAAGGCATCACAATCATTCAAATTATTGTTTAATATCACAAGTATTTTAGATATTTCTTCTCAGAAGATATTTTAAAGTTTTTCAAATATGACTGGCTCAGTTTTGTAGGACCAAGATAACACTGACACTTTGTATCATTACCGAATTTTTGCTATTTTAGGAGCATGAACGTACATCTTCCGATGACCTAAATTTACAGTTTAAGGCCATTCATCAGATGACGGAAGGGAAGGTTCTGGAAAGCCTGTTCTTTAAATATCAGACTAGGAGGTAGAATTTATTAAAGGCGACAACAAATAGGAAATTCATCCAAATGGTTGAACTTATATAAGTGAAATTTATTGAAACCATTATTAATTACCCATTATTGTCAACTTATTTCTTACATTCATTCAAAAATTCATACCAATAAAAGAAAAAATATGCCCAAGATAATGTTAACGTCAAAACCAAGCACGCAAAAATGACAAGAACACCTTCATGATCATAGTTGGCATATACTGCACCTAGTACTGCAAGCACAACAACAACCCGATTTAATAATGTCCCTGACGAATATTTACTTATTGTTATTCTTTTATACCCAATTACCATTCTCTCAGTTCTACAACGATACCAAAAGCCATTAATTGAAGATAAAACAATAGGAAGAACAATAAATAAAACATAATATATAAAAGGATAGTCATTCATAAGAAAATAACATATGACCAATCCTATCCCTGTATATGATGTAGTTAGAACAATCCTCCAACACACAAATAATTCATAAGAAAACTTATTCAACAGCCTTCCAAACAGTAGGCCTGACACATATATAAACAAAACGAAAAGCATATACTTTTCAATTTTCAGAATCTCATCAACATGAATATTTCCATGAAGACATGACATAAGCGTGATACTCTGGACTAAACCCAAGAGCATCATGCTAATATAGTTATTCTGTATTCTTTTCGTCAAAATCTCCAATCTCTCAATTCCAAAGTATTATATACTCCATTCTCAATTAACAAGGATGCCCCCCAACCAACAAGAAAACCAACTGCAGCACCAACAACTGGAGCAACTGCGCTACCAGCTGCTGCACCAGCGGCGGCGAATTCTGCTGCAACTCCAGCGCCCACAGCTGTACCTACATAAGCTCCTACTGAACCAGCAGCCATTCCTTTTGCACTATCAAGTGATGCATTTACAACAAACTCTTGGGACTGTAGGCTCTTTCCTTCCAAACCGAATTCAACTGCGCGTCCTATTGGAGCCAATACTGCACCGGTGACACCTCCTGAGCGTGCTGATGTTTTTAGCATATTAGTGAAACGAGCAGCTTTAACGCCCTCCCCAAAAGAAGGTTTAGCGTATATAGGTTCACCTATCGCTGGTGTCGACAATGTAGGATTAGGATTTGAAAGCCGATAAAAGCCAGACGTACCACTCGGATTCCCCCCCGAAAAAAGGCCTTTACTGTTATTTGAAGCACTGAAAACACCTCTCATCGACGCAAACCCTGACGGCCCTAAGTCATTCGCTAAGCCAACAGCGGTACTCAATACTGAGTTTCTACCCGCGACCTCACTTAGGTAGGGAGACTCACTTTCCCATTGCTTCCACTTACAGTTCGAAAAAATAATAACACCAGTTACTGATTCGCAATCCAATTTATTAATTTGTTCAGTCTGATAATTTGTATAGTCCAAAATTGGAGAATAGTTTGACATATCACGATAAACTGACCCAGTAGCCTTCACAAGGCTTCTTGAATCATTTATTGCTCTCCAATCAAATATTGGTTGATAGCCACTAAAATCATACTTCATTGACTTATCGCGCCAGTCAAATATCGGCCCTACACCCTCAAAGGATTTGATCTGCTCGGCCCTAGCCTTCTCAGCAGCCGCTTTATGAGCACCCACCACCGAGTTCCCTAGCGCACTGCCATTCGCATCCGTTAACAGCTGTTGCGTGCTCTTTGTCCCGCCAACGTCTATCCACACTCGGGTTCGATTATCAACCCTTTAGGTGTTGTCCTTTTTTTTCTTTAATGCAACGTGGATGCCTTGTTATTTTGCTTTCTATGAATAGAATCCAGCGAGAACTCCTCCAGCAAACGCAAAACAAAAATATGTAAAAGCAATCCCTTTAGCCAGCTTGAGCCTCTTTCTGCTAAAACCACTAAATCGACGAATAATTTCATTCCCATCAAAAATAACGTTGTAATAAATAACGTCAATAAAAAAATTAAAAACACCCATATAAATCCAGAAAGATTGAACATCCCTCCTGACAAGTAGGTTTCCGTGAAACCAGATTCAGGAAATACCATCTTTTCTACGCAAAGAACCACCAAGAAGGAAATCATCGCATCAAAGACACCTACAATAAATGCAGGAAATACTACCGGACCTCTCTCACTCTTTATATCTAACAGGTGCGCTTCAAAAAACACGCACTCTCGAATGTAAATGAGCCACCTTAATACCGAGCTTAAGTTCTTCACCTTATTAGAAACCTATAGTGTACATTTAAAGATAGCACCCAACGTTAATATAGTATGCACTCAAGTACGTTGTTGAATATAGCTTGAATTGGTAACAAAGCTGCTATACATCATTCAAAACTCACTTAAATGCGTTAGCAGCCCTAGTTCCCACCACACGCCCAGAAAACCATTTATCAAATTTCAGATTAACTAAGAACAACAACTCATCTTTTTCAAAACCGTTATAGTTATCCATTTATCTTTCAATACATAAACCATTGTTTAATAATCATTTAACACAGCATTATAAAGGAAAACCCACTCATAAGGCATCACAATCATTCAAATTATTGTTTAATGTCACAAGTATTTATGAATGTTTTTACCGGTAATTCTTTGAACAATTATAAGTAATAAATATCCAGGTTAGCTGGCCTTAAATAAATCTAAAACTTTAGAGAATTATTAAATTCTTGCCATTTGAGAAACATGAACGTAAGCCTTCCGGTGACCTAAACTTACAGTTTAAGGCTATCGGTCAGATGTCAAAATACAAGTGTGATGTTACGGAAATGCTAAGAATCTGATTGCTAAATGCCCTCTTCCGCTACATTATGTGGAGTAGCTTCTGTTGACCAATACCGAAGATCAGCTTGCTTCAAGCACCTCATTTCCTGAATATTTTACAATATTCACAACACATTCAATGTGAGAACAATTAACAATCAGTCGTTATACCTCAAAGATACCATTAAGGTTTAGTACATACCAATAAAGCAAGTTAAGTATAACAAGGCAAAATGACACACTACATACTGGCAATAAAATCAATTTATACGCTGATCGTTTAGCTAACCAATTGCCTTGCTTAATTCTTGCCTCTATCTCTTCGTATTTAATTTTATAGCAACACATAAAATAAGTAAGAATGATGCTAATAAACACTATAAGCAAAATAAAATAACTGATACTACCTCTAAACACAAATAGTTCTTCCATCAAATCATCATTTATGAAGTTATAGAATAAAGCATTCACTATATATAAGATTGCACCCGCATGAAAGGCCATAACTAGAAATGTCATATACACAAATCCAGATGCAGGAATTTCAATAAAAACGATAAAACTATTAGCATAAGTAGAATTACAGGCAAATCCTAACTGAATGATAGCCACCTGATGAAGTAAATATATAGGGCTGGAATAGAAGCCCAGCTATAACTAGGCTTACTTTAACCTTTAACCTTTAACCTTTAACCTTTAACCTTTAACAATATTCCCACTTTCATCCAATAAAGGAACCTTATTACCTTCCTTCATGTAATGAACAATAAAATATACTTTTTTTAGAGAATTACTATACTCTCTGTCAATCGATTCAAATTCTCTTACCGCCAGCTGTCCAACATTAACGTCTGAAAGCCTTTCTCTCGATAATGATTTATCTCTAATACACTCACCGATGTACTCTAACTGATTTAGAATATAATTATATAAATCTGAATTTTGAGAGTCACTACCTAAACGCTCCCTTGTAAGGTCTATAGCAGTATTTATCCAAAGTTGCTGCTGATTAAGTGTCATAAATCTATTGGCCATAATATTTCCAAGAGTTCAAGCTAAATGCATCAAGATCCGTTGTAAAGATCTGGGGGGCTCCACCTGCAGTCATGAAAGGCTGATGCCCAACAGACCACGTATCTTTAATGGGAGCGGCAGTAGATTTCAAGCCATAGACAGCTCGATTTGTTATTAAAGGAGTTTGTATTCTATTGAATACGGTGTCACTCCCAAACCCTACTTTCGAAGGGTTAATTCCTAACTGACTTGGTGTACTGTTTTCCATAATAGCAAAATATTGTCCACCTCTATAAGTTGTTGGTGCATCCCATTGATAAAACGATTGGCCTTTTCCAAATTTAACAACCTCAACGGGTTTAGTAAAATCTATACCATTTAGATGTGATACCATATCTAGGTCGCTGTAGCCAGACTGCATATAGAAATTAATAGCTGTTTCTCTGTTTCCACGTATATTGATATCTGCATTAAGATCACCTGTACGACCAAATTTTTCATTTAGATATACACGTCGCCCTCCCAAAGCGTCAACCATATTTGAAGAACTACCAAACGGCATCCAATCTACAAACTTCTGAGTCAGATTATCTGGAATAAACTTCCCAATAGTCCGATCAAGGGCATACTCAGCAGCAATTCCACCTACAACTTTTCCAGTCTGAAGACTCCAAAAACCATAGTCTGTCACTGCATCAGTTATACCATCCCACATTTGAGCCATACCATCTATAGCCCATTCGATGGGTAAAATTGGTACAGTTCCCAAACCTGGTTCTACCGGAACTAAATCTGAGTATCCAAATATATCATTAAAGAATACTCCCTCTTGGTAGTTATCAAATGCTGAATAGCTTCCCTCAGAATAATCATCAGGCAACATTTCAGCACCGTAGCGGGTCATTTCTTGTTCTAGAGTCGTATAGTCAGCAACCCCACCATCAAAGTAGGCTGCTACACCTTCATTTGAAGCTTGACCTCCCTCAGGCCGACCGTAATAGCTAATTTCTGCATGCCCTGCTTTGATCTGCTCGGCCCTAGCCTTCTCAGCAGCCACTTTATGAGCACCCACCACCGAGTTCCCTAGCGCATTGCCAAAAGCATCAACAGCTATATTTTCAAAGCCGCGTTTACCACCGATATCCATCCACTCTCTTGCGATATCTTCGGTGTAACCGCCTGCAAACGATGAAGCAAGATCTCTTGTAAATTGCTGACTGGCTGTCATCGCATCACCACCGATAGCTTCTCCGGCATAATGCCCGGCCATGGATCCGGCGACATTCGCAGCCAACGCCTTCCAGCTAAAGTTGCTATGGCCCTCCAGAACAGCATTCGTCAGGTAGTTCCCCCCCGCCTGAACGGCAGAGCGCGCTGCAATATAGCCAATTGAACCTTGTTCAAATAGCCCTCCAGCCCCTGCCACTTTGCCAGCCATAATACCGACTCCTGCGGCTAAGGCTCCTCTTGCACCGGCTTTAAATACTCCCCCTAAATCAAAACCATCTTGCACGCCAAGCGCCATACCAACAAGTTGGCCTGCGGCATTCCCCGCAGCTGCACCTGCGGCTCCGGCAAGCATTGCACCACTTGCGCTTAGAGTCGCTCCCCCTGCAGCAGCTGCACCTCCAGCGGTTGCCCCCCCGGCCACACCAGTTGCGGCTGGAGTAGCAAGTGCTGTACTTGCACCGTATGTAACAACCGCAGCAACCACAATGACAACGATAGCGACAATCATAGTTGCACAGCCGTGGTTACTCGGCGGCGGCACGTGTATCGCCTCGGCATCTATCTTGCCGATGGCATCCGCAGCATTGTACGGCTTGAAGGTGCTGTCGTTATTATGAACATTACTGTTCACCGTCGGGATAGTCAGGCTCATTCCCTGCTGGAGCGCAGCTGTCGGCTCTATCGAGTTGGCATCGGCAATCAGATACCAGAGAGACGGATCCCCCCACAGCTTCTGGGCAATCCCTTTGAGGGTATCGCCATTAGATACTGCATAGGTGCCCGGCGCAGACTGCTGCATTTTTGATGCACTAACCATGTGGCTTTCAAAGTTAGTAGCAGAAAGGGTGCCCGATTCGCCCAGGACTTTCCCGTTGGCATAGTAGAAATCCTGCATCTTATTGCCATCACGACGGAATAACACCTGTCCATCTCGGTTGCTGATGAGCATCCGGTCATGGCCTGCAGAGCGGGTATTCGAACCGCGGACATACATGAGCTCGCCAAAACGATCAAAGTACGATGTAGTATTGTTCGGCCTCCAGTGACGTCGCGTCGTCGTCATATTGGATGTCTGCTGCTGTGCACTGATACCAAAGAAGTAGGACTTGGTATGAACTTCCGTGTAATCCCAAACATCGCCCCCTCCCTTCAGAATTACATTATTCTGTCGGTTAACATTGACTGTATATTGGAGAACGTTACCAGTACCGTCATAGCTGTTATATATAACCTCACTCGCCTTGCGTAGTTCCGTATGGTCATAAACATTTACCGGATAGGTCGCCATCACAGGGCCAGAATTACCATACCGCCGGTGCACATGCATCTCTTGACGTGATATATCTCTCAGATTGTAGGTCGTCTGCTTATTTAGCCTTGAACCGCTGCCCCAGGAATAATCAGTGCGTTTAATAGTGGAACCCCGTGTTGCATGACTGTTCCCTTCCCCGTTCGAAATAGCATAGTTATACTCACGGGTAAGACGACCATAGCTGTCATAGTCCCTAGAACTCTGCCTATATGTTGCCGCCGATATTGATGCGGACGTTGAGTTCTTCAGCTTATAGGTTGATGACAGCTGCCCGGAACTTAACAGATATGTATAACGTTCATGGTCATAACGTCCGCCTTCACGTTTAATTTCACGCGTACGGCGGTTTAAGTTATCGTAGGTGAACGATCGCGTCCCCTCTTTATATCCTCCAGTCGCATTTACCGCATTAGCAACGAGTACCCGGTTGACAGAGTCGTAGGTATAGTAATGATCTTGGGTCTCGACAGCACCGAACGTCCCTGATCTGATTACTTCGGCATACACTCTGCGACGGTTGCCAACTTCATCGTAGTAATATTGCAAACGTTGTAACCCAGACGTATTTGACTCAATTTTTGGAGCTGAACTGCCATACTTTGATGTGGCAGCCTCAAACACTTTAGGTGAATAGGCCTGCTGCGGAGAGGTAACTTCGACTAGCTGTCCACGTGCATTATATTTGTTGGTCGTCGTACGCTTGAAGTCATAGACAAATCTCTCGCTGACATTTCGGGTTACATAACTACCGTACTTACTAGGCCTCTCTCTATAGCTATGTGTTCTCGTATACTCACGTTTTGAACTGTGAGTTTCACTGGTACGGTTTCCTAATCTGTCATAGTCATAGCGACTCACTTCAGAGCGGTATATGTTGCTTACGCTCTTGCTGTGATAATTTCTTTTCTGAGGCGACCATGCTTCCAAGTTTCTGGCCAGCGCATCCCAACCCGAGCTTCCCGTACGAGCAACCGACTTCAGCGCACCGTTATTCCAATACGTATACGTATTGACATTGTCACCATTCGTCTCTTTCTCTACTTGCTTGTGGGCATTTAGTTTGACACTGGTAGTGCGCCCACTTAGATCACGTCGCTGGGTGACATTACCGAAGCTGTCATGCCACCACTTCTGATAACGACCATCCGCTGTGATTTCTATGGACTTACGGTTGTACTCATCGTATTCATAGCGGGTAACAACACGCTCCATGGTCCGCTTGGCTATAACATTTCCATTCGCATCATACTGGGTGTAAACAGTATTGGCGCCGTTGTCTGACAAGCCGGTAATATCCTGAATACGTCGGCCTGCCTGGTCGTATATATAGGTATGAGTAAGGCCAGAGTTATAAAAGCTGCGAGAGCCTATTGTAATATACGTACTAGAGCTCCCGGATGAGCCATAAGAACCATAAGATCCAGACGCGCCATACCATGCATAAGGGTCTACTGATTTTGAGACCACTTTAGATTGCTCAGTGACCCTAATTTGCCCCTCCCTGGTCACCAAGCCACGCTTGTTGTAAGTTGTTAAAATGAAGTTACCCATCGCATCTTTGGTATGGGTTTTATTGCCGAAGCTGTCGTACCGGTACTGCGTGACTGCACCGACGGCATTCTTCTCCCATGCAAGCAGGCCGGCACTGTCATACATCCGTAATGTGCTGTTGTTGCGACCATCCGTTTTACGCACCAGGTTACCCAGCTTGTCGTAGTCATAGGTCTGCTCCACCGCTTTATTTTCGACTTTACCTGAGC
>NZ_JAKJSH010000070.1:0-777 GCF_050336885.1 Photobacterium kasasachensis | reverse complement strand
CTTTCACCCCTAGCCACAAGTCATCCGCTAATTTTTCAACATTAGTCGGTTCGGTCCTCCAGTAAGTGTTACCTCACCTTCAACCTGCCCATGGCTAGATCACCTGGTTTCGGGTCTAATCCTAGCAACTGTACGCCCAGTTAAGACTCGGTTTCCCTACGGCTCCCCTATACGGTTAACCTTGCTACTAAAATTAAGTCGCTGACCCATTATACAAAAGGTACGCAGTCACCCCATCACTAAGCCACCTCTGCTTGATTTTGTGTGTTGATCAACGCTACGCGTTGTTAACCACTATCAAATTGAAGTACTTGTTGTCACTAAACCACAATAGCTTAGTGATGGGGCTCCTACTGCTTGTACGTACACGGTTTCAGGTTCTATTTCACTCCCCTCACAGGGGTTCTTTTCGCCTTTCCCTCACGGTACTGGTTCACTATCGGTCAGTCAGGAGTATTTAGCCTTGGAGGATGGTCCCCCCATGTTCAGACAGGATATCACGTGTCCCGTCCTACTCGATTTCACTCGAAGTGCGTTGTCGGCTACGGGGCTATCACCCTTTGCTGCTGTGCTTTCCAGCACATTCGCCTAACACTCAACTAGCTTAAGGGCTAATCCGGTTTCGCTCGCCGCTACTGCCGGAATCTCGGTTGATTTCTGTTCCTCGGGGTACTTAGATGTTTCAGTTCCCCCGGTTCGCCTCGCAACGCTATGTATTCACGTTGCGATACCTGCTTGTGCAGGTGGGTTTCCCCATTCGGAAATCCCAGACTCAAG
>NZ_JAKJSH010000069.1:0-799 GCF_050336885.1 Photobacterium kasasachensis | reverse complement strand
GCCCAACAACGTTGGCAAGAAACACTTGGTCCCGTTCGTCTAGAGGCCTAGGACACCGCCCTTTCACGGCGGTAACAGGGGTTCGACTCCCCTACGGGACGCCATGGGTCGTTAGCTCAGTTGGTAGAGCAGTTGACTTTTAATCAATTGGTCGCAGGTTCGAATCCTGCACGACCCACCATCTTCTCCTTTGAAGATGTAAAACATCGGAGGGGATTAGCTCAGTTGGGAGAGCACCTCCCTTACAAGGAGGGGGTCACTGGTTCGAGCCCGGTATCGCCCACCACTCTTTCTTTTCGAGAGAACCCAGAAATACCTGATGGGGCTATAGCTCAGCTGGGAGAGCGCCTGCCTTGCACGCAGGAGGTCAGCAGTTCGATCCTGCTTAGCTCCACCACTCTTTAAACGTACTTCTCTTGAAAGACAGAGACGAAAGTGCTTTTAAAAAGTGGTTATCTCTTGATAAACACATGCTCTTTAACAATCTGGAAAGCTGACTAGTAAATTCAACCATAAGGTTGAATTAAAATGTTTCATCGAGAGATGAAACGAGTTCTCAAGCAATACACATTCAAGTGTCTTGTGTAAGAGTCCGGCGAAAAACCAATGTCTCCTTATCAGAGACACAAACCTTGGTTGTTTGAACATACGAAACCTCTTGGGGTTGTATGGTTAAGTGACTAAGCGTACACGGTGGATGCCTTGGCAGTCAGAGGCGATGAAGGACGTACTAACTTGCGTTAAGCCCAGATTAGGCAGTAAGAGCCACTTGAGTCTGGGATTTCCGAATGGGGAAACC
>NZ_JAKJSH010000068.1:0-847 GCF_050336885.1 Photobacterium kasasachensis | reverse complement strand
GAATGCTACGGTGAATACGTTCCCGGGCCTTGTACACACCGCCCGTCACACCATGGGAGTGGGCTGCACCAGAAGTAGATAGCTTAACCTTCGGGAGGGCGTTTACCACGGTGTGGTTCATGACTGGGGTGAAGTCGTAACAAGGTAGCCCTAGGGGAACCTGGGGCTGGATCACCTCCTTAACGATAGACTGCTTGTTTGATGCAGTGTCCACACAGATTGCTTGGTGAAATGGTTTTAGAAATAGCAAAAGCGCTAATGAATGACTTCGGTTATTGATTAACGCTTTTAGCGTTTGCTCTTTAACAATCTGGAAAGCTGACTAGTAAATTCAATTTTTACAATTGAATTAAAATGTTTCATCGAGAGATGAAACGAGTTCTCAAGCAATACACATTCAAGTGTCTTGTGTAAGAGTCCGGCGAAAAACCAATGTGCCCCCACTCTTTTCATGTAGAGAAGGAGGCACACAAACCTTGGTTGTTTGAACATACGAAACCTCTTGGGGTTGTATGGTTAAGTGACTAAGCGTACACGGTGGATGCCTTGGCAGTCAGAGGCGATGAAGGACGTACTAACTTGCGTTAAGCCCAGATTAGGCAGTAAGAGCCATTTGAGTCTGGGATTTCCGAATGGGGAAACCCACCTGCACAAGCAGGTATCGCAGCGTGAATACATAGCGTTGCGAGGCGAACCGGGGGAACTGAAACATCTAAGTACCCCGAGGAACAGAAATCAACCGAGATTCCGGCAGTAGCGGCGAGCGAAACCGGATTAGCCCTTAAGCTAGTTGAGTGTTAGGCGAATGTGCTGGAAAGCACAGCAGYAAAGGGTGATAGCCCCGTAG
>NZ_JAKJSH010000067.1:0-865 GCF_050336885.1 Photobacterium kasasachensis | reverse complement strand
CTATGTATTCACGCTGCGATACCTGCTTGTGCAGGTGGGTTTCCCCATTCGGAAATCCCAGACTCAAGTGGCTCTTACTGCCTAATCTGGGCTTAACGCAAGTTAGTACGTCCTTCATCGCCTCTGACTGCCAAGGCATCCACCGTGTACGCTTAGTCACTTAACCATACAACCCCAAGAGGTTTCGTATGTTCAAACAACCAAGGTTTGTGTCACCTACATTCGATCAAGAAAAGTAAGGACATTGGTTTTTCGCCGGACTCTTCTTTTATTTTCACTTTTGAAAAAGTGAAGACAAAAATACAAGACACTTGAATGTGTATTGCTTGAGAACTCGTTTCATCTCTCGATGAAACATTTTAATTCAATTGTAAAAATTGAATTTACTAGTCAGCTTTCCAGATTATTAAAGAGCATGTGTCTATCATTCGATATCCACTTTCTAAATACTTTCACTATTGATTTCAAAGTAAACGTAATCAGTTTTGAAGCGAGAAGCGTAGTGTACACATGCACATGAGCATCGCAGCTATCAAAAATGATAAGGCTTACAAAGAAAACACTTAGAAAGTGGCGTCCCGTAGGGGAGTCGAACCCCTGTTACCGCCGTGAAAGGGCGGTGTCCTAGGCCTCTAGACGAACGGGACCAAGTGTTTCTTGCCAACGTTGTTGGGCAACGTTAGCGCTCTCTTACATTTTAACCAGGCAATCTGTGTGGACACTGCATCAAACAAGCAGTCTATCGTTAAGGAGGTGATCCAGCCCCAGGTTCCCCTAGGGCTACCTTGTTACGACTTCACCCCAGTCATGAACCACACCGTGGTAAACGCCCTCCCGAAGGTTAAGCTATCTACTTCTGGTGCAG
>NZ_JAKJSH010000066.1:0-867 GCF_050336885.1 Photobacterium kasasachensis | reverse complement strand
TCCTCGGGGTACTTAGATGTTTCAGTTCCCCCGGTTCGCCTCGCAACGCTATGTATTCACGCTGCGATACCTGCTTGTGCAGGTGGGTTTCCCCATTCGGAAATCCCAGACTCAAGTGGCTCTTACTGCCTAATCTGGGCTTAACGCAAGTTAGTACGTCCTTCATCGCCTCTGACTGCCAAGGCATCCACCGTGTACGCTTAGTCACTTAACCATACAACCCCAAGAGGTTTCGTATGTTCAAACAACCAAGGTTTGTGTCTCTGATAAGGAGACATTGGTTTTTCGCCGGACTCTTCTTTTATTTTCACTTTTGAAAAAGTGAAGACAAAAGTACAAGACACTTGAATGTGTATTGCTTGAGAACTCGTTTCATCTCTCGATGAAACWTTTTAATTCAACCTTATGGTTGAATTTACTAGTCAGCTTTCCAGATTGTTAAAGAGCATGTGTCTATCATTYGATATCCACTTTCTAAATATTCTCGGCACCGCCAACAGGCGACAAAAAGCGGACTCAACAAAGTATTCTTTATTGAATCTGCAAATCCGTGCAGAAAATGCTTAGAGAGTGGTGGGCGATACCGGGCTCGAACCAGTGACCCCCTCCTTGTAAGGGAGGTGCTCTCCCAACTGAGCTAATCGCCCTCCGATGTTTTACATCTTCAAAGGAGAAGATGGTGGGTCGTGCAGGATTCGAACCTGCGACCAATTGATTAAAAGTCAACTGCTCTACCAACTGAGCTAACGACCCATGGCGTCCCGTAGGGGAGTCGAACCCCTGTTACCGCCGTGAAAGGGCGGTGTCCTAGGCCTCTAGACGAACGGGACCAAGTGTTTCTTGCCAACGTTGTTGGGCAACGTTAGG
>NZ_JAKJSH010000011.1:0-246034 GCF_050336885.1 Photobacterium kasasachensis | reverse complement strand
CCTTTAACTGCGGTGCAACGAGGAAACTAGGAACGCTTATTGCCATCGTCTGAGGCAGCAAAGAACGGAGCAACTTGCATTTCCACTCCCTTAAAGTACAGCCATGCAATGAACGAATGGCCTAAGAATTCCCGTTCTTGGGCGACATGGTTACGACCAGATCAAAAAGCAGGCTTTTATCATGCCTAACGCCTGCAATAAGGTGCCCCATACCAAACTAACAAAGCACATTGAACTTCAAGCCAAAAATGCCGAGTATAATGGGTCACCTTAATTGCTTTGTTATGTCACTGTTGGGTGGCGATATACATGCCAAGTTTGGTCACCACGAAATAGCATTTCCTTTTCAAAGGTTGCTCCCAATGCATAAGCTAAACCAATAGAGTTGCCATTTTGTGAATGAATAAAACTGATAAGACTTATCTGAGGTATATATTTGCTACCGATTCTTTGAACAGCTTGAGCTGCCTCTTTAGCAAATCCAAAGCCCCAATACTTTCGAGCTAATGCCCACTTGATTTCTGGCTCTGGCCAATGAGCTGGATAGAAAAAGCCCACTATACCCAATAACTCGCCTGTCTTCTTCAGTTCAACAGCGTAAGGGCCATATCCCAAACGTTCCCAATGCTCTGCTATACGCGAGACAACGCTTTTTGCACCTTTTCATCAAGAGGCTCAACAAATGTATACTCGACGGCTAGTGGGTCAGATAAGTATTCTAGTAACCCAGACCAATCACTTTCTTGAAACTGTCTGAGAACAAGTCTATTTGTTTCTACCTGTTTGGGAACCAAATTTTTCAATACGGTTTCTCCATTGACCGCCTCTTTGACATAACGCCTGCGATAAGGTGCCCCACACCAAACTAACAAAGCACACTGAACTTCAAGCCAAAACCGCCGAGTGTAATGGGTCACCTTAATTGCTTTGTTATGGCAAACTCAACAAACCTCAGTTACTTACCAGATACGCTACCGCTACAGATAAATCCGCAAAAACGCCAGCCAGTTTACCTTACCGATAAAACCCTTTCTGAACTTGATACATAACTTCATGAACCCACAAACAAAATCAGTGGCAACTTGGCAAAGAAATGCTCTTTACTTGCAGATTTAAAGCGGAAGCTTCGGGAAATATTGCAAATAGTTGGAACTTGATAACCAGAAACCAATTTTGACCGTTCTCGTTCGATGATGTTTCAGGTATTTCTGACAACAAACACAGCTGGTAAATCAAGCGTGCTGTGGACAAAACCAGCCAAATTCACAGTTCGTTATACCGAGAAGCGTTAAATCATATCGCCTGAAAAGAGCGACTTTATAGCCGCTAAGCTTGACCCGAAAACCTTGCAGCAAACACCCGTTGCCTGTGCTTTATATGCCATAACGCCTGCAATAAGGTGCCCCACGCAAAACCAGCAAAGCGCACCGAACTCCGTACCAAGACTGCCGAGTGTAACGGGTCACCTTAATTGCTTTGTTATGCCTCAGTCATTGTAAAGTTAACTTGTGCACCGGCTGGAATATCTTTGATTTGATAATGGATTTGACCTGACATCGAAAAGTAAACCTCAATGTCCGTAAGTTCATAATTTTCTGCTTCATATTCCCCACCTAAAACTGGAAATTGCTTAAAACCATAAAGCTTACCGTCCACCAAGTTCACACCAAGACTTTTCAACTTAGCCACTACAGGAACTAAAAACCACTCATTAACTAGCTTATTATCTTGGAGCTTTGACTGAAAATCCTCATATGAGTCTGCTACCTTTTCTAATTCTCCACTACCAGTAATTAGCCAATGTATTTCACCTGACTCTGTTTGTAAAAATGCATCACCTACTGAACTGATCAATATTGGCAAAGCTGAGCCAACAAGCCACTGCCAATCTTCGATTAAACTTTCTCGTTCAATATGATCAAACTTAATGGTTAGATCATTCCATGTTAAAGACATATTTTCTCCTTTAGGCATAACATTATATTCTACGAAACCTGTTCGCTAATTCCGTTCATATATTCTTTTCGTAATCTCCGACAGCTCTTGAGAAACACAAATCCCAATAAAACAACCACTCACATTTCAAGTTCACAATAACAACCTCAGATATACCGACTTGAGTTCGCATATCCAGCTTAGGACGTAACTTCACATGCAACTGATGTATAAGTATTTTTCATCTCAATGTGATTGGTAATCAAAATCACCGAACAAGTTTCTGAAGATATTGAACAAGAGGAATTTGTTGTCTAGCCTAAAGCAAAACAACTGTATGGATAACCAGTTCAATGAAAGATATCCCTCAACCTTTATCAGCGATTAATAGTAACTTTATCACAGAGCTAACATCATTCATTCGGGTACGTGGACTTTCGTATTCGACAGAGAAAACATACATACATTGGATTAAGCGGTATATTAACTTCTGTGGTTACCAATCTCGACAAGACATCTCTTCTGCTGACATCAGCCGCTTTCTTGAGTATTTAGTAGTTGAAAAAAATGTCTCCCCCAATACGCAGAAAACAGCCCTGAATGCTGTTGTTTTTCTTTGTCGAGAACTGCTTAAGCAAAATACTGAATCCTTGAAGTATAAAAGGTCGAAGAAAGGCCCCAAAATCCCTGAAGTATTCACCCACCATGAAGCAATCACTGTAATTAACGAGCTAGCCGAGCCAGCCAAGTTAGTCGCGCAGCTTATGTATGGTAGCGGACTACGGATCAATGAAGCACTCAGACTACGAGCTGCCGATATCGACCTGGAAACGCATTCTATAACAGTTCGAAACGGGAAAGGAAACAGAGACAGAAAAACGCTACTTCCTAGTATGCTTGTCAGATCTATTAAGCAGCAATTGGATTTAGTCAGAGTTCTACATGATAGAGATTTGGATAAAGGGTTCGGCGAAGTCTACATGCCCTACGCACTGGCTCTTAAATTTCCGACACAAGCTAGAGGTTATGGTTGGCAGTATCTTTTTCCTGCTTCTAAGTTAACTGTTGATCCGCGCTCTGGAAAGATGATGCGTCATCACATTACTGATCGTACGGTTCAAAAACATGTCATGAGAGCAATTCATAAGGCTAAGATTATCAAGAAAGCTGGTTGCCACACGTTTAGGCACTCTTTTGCTACCCGGTTACTTGAAAAAGGGACAGATCTTCGAAACATTCAAGAATTACTCGGTCATTCAGACATTAAAACAACCCAGATTTATACCCATGTGGCAGGGATACACAAGAGCGGAGTCAGGAGCCCTCTGGACAACTAATCTGTATATAGTCTAAGAAGCAGATACGCTACCGCCGAAGATACTTAAATCCCTGACAAATGCCTAGTTAGAAAGGCAGATCGTACCATGATTTAAGCGTTCAGATAGAGTCAGTTTCATCTTATGCGAACTAAAACAATGAATTAGCGCCGTAATATAAGTTTTATCTATTTATGTGAAAATAAAAAAGCCTTATGTTCATACATAAGGCCTTTAAAAGATCAGCAGATAGCTCAATAGAAGTACTTAATCTAAGTCTTCAACTTCTTCTGCCTCTTTTTCTTCATTCGCTTTGCGCTGAAGCGCTTTACGCTTGTTACGCTCAATTTGATTTTGCACGAACTCAGCTAAAGTCTTCTCTGCCCATTCGGTCGCTTCTGCTTCGGTTGCGAAGCCCGTTTCACGTTTAGAGATAGTTGTACGACGTGCAGTGATCTGTCGAATAATCTCAACCGCCCAGCCATTTCTTTTCTCAACTACGCGGTAATCAAATTTTTTGCCGTTTGCCATTTCATTTTCCTAGGAATAACTCAAGGTGGAAGCACTTGGTATTGAATCTACAAATTCAACGCTCTGGAAAGCACTCCCCCTTTGTAAGAGCGGTATTAGAACACAATTAGTGCCAATAAAGAATGATGAATTACAAATCTAGCTGCCAACGTGCCAATGGAGCTTCTTTGCTGATCCCTTCTCGACCCCATCTATCCACACTATCTACAACCAGTATACGATTTGGGTCAGGCACCAATGACTTCAACAGGTTACTAACCTTCTTTGATGTCAGTAACCATAAGGATTCATCGTTTTTCAGTAGCTCTTCAAGTGCTTGTTTATCCGCATCGGTCCATTCCAGCTCAGGTTGAGTAAATCTCTCGACAACGAATAACTGGTTACCAGAGGCGAAATCTTCAAGCTCTTTGGAGAGCAATATCACTGAATCAATCTCCGCTTCAAACAAGTCATTCTGCTGGCTAGTTATCATCTTTCGAACGTCTAACATCAGCCGTTGCTGGTTAGCTTCTATAACCTTTGCCTGCTCGGGCCATACTCGTTGTAAATCTTGGCTAACAATCGCAGCCATACGGCTCAGATTGGCAGGGTTGAGCCAGGTAAACATCGACGTTGTACCATCATCCAACCGCAAAGCTGCAACGCCTTGTGCTCGTGGAGAGATCGCTTGAGAGGCATCTATCTCAATAATCGCTATGTTCCCCTGACGAGCATGAACATACAGAGGGTCCTGAGGCCAGGTAGAGCCCAATGTAACAACAACCTTAGCATCACGTCCCGCCTTAGCGGTTTGCTCTGCCCCTTTGCCGTTAAACCAGTTCGGCAGTCGCTGGATGCCGTATCGCTTGGGTGGCAAATAGCTGGTTGTAATAGCCGTATCTTCTGTCAGTTCTGAAGCTAGCATGTACGTAACAGGTGTCGCCGTTAGAATATCTTCTGCCTGCACCGAGGCTGAAACCAGTCCAGTAGCAACCAGAGAAGTAAGACAAGTTAACTTGGCTAATTTTTCTTTGAATTGAGTTGTCATTACTTGATCATCCCTTTCGTACAATACGGTAGAAGGTGGCAGTTAAAAAGAGCACAGCCGACACGATAATAATGGCGGCCCCCGATGGTACTGGCAGTTTAAGCTCCATCGGAAGAATGGTGCCAACCAAGCAGCTAACCGTGGCAAGAAGTGCCGACATCAATACGAAATCACCCATGTTCTTGGTAAGTAAACGTGCCGTGGCTCCTGGAATTAGCAATAAAGCACCCACTAAAACCGCACCAATGATTTTCACCGAGGCAATCGTCACCAGGGTGATCATCATGACAAACAAATAATCATAAAAGTTAGTGGCGTACCCTCTCACTCGTGCGATATCGGGGCTGATGCACGTTAACAGAATACGATTGAATGTCGGGATCAGTACCAGCACTATTAACAGGCAACTGAGTGCCAACACCAAGATATCTTGGTCTGTTACGGTCAAAATCGAGCCGAACAGAACGTTTTCCAGCATATGAATATTGATTTTACGCGCGACGTACATCAACAACGCTGCGCCCACAGCCAGTGCCAATGCAAGGAAAACCCCCACCAGAGTATCGTAAGGCACATTGGTACGATTACGGACAAAGTGAAGCAACAGTGCGAAAATCATGCAGAAACTAAACAAGCCGATGATCGGGTTCTCTGGCGGTTCACCCAATAACACGCCCAAGGCGATACCGGTCAATGCCGCATGTCCGACAGCTTCGGAGAAAAATGCCAACCGCTTGGCTATCACCAGAGTTCCGAGTCCACCTAGGAGCGGCCCTAACAACAGCGCAGCAACGACAGCATTTACCATAAAAGCATAAGAGAAGCTTTCACTTAGCCAGCCTGCATCAACGCCTGATTGTGCCCAGTATCGGATAAAGTCCATCATGCGACATTCTCCAAATCGGCAGTATCCGGTTGCGGCGCGCTCGAATAATGGTTGAACAAACGTTCTATTTTTTCTGGTACCAGAACGTCGGCCACCGATCCGCTATCAATGAGCTGACGGTTAACAACATGAACGTGAGCATCCAAACGCCTTACCGCCGTGACGTCATGGTGAACAGCCAGAACGGTTTTCTGTTCCGATACAAGTTCCTTAATCAAAGACTCAAGATAGCGAACGCCTTGTTCATCCATTCCGGTGGTCGGTTCATCAAGGACCAGCAGTTCAGGATTATCAAGCAGTGCCTGGGCAAACAATACGCGCTGCTGTTCGCCTCCCGATAGCTGTCCCATACGGCGATCAGCGCGAGCCGCCATCCCGACTCGCTCCAACTGCGCCAACGCATGGTTCTGCTGTTTAGAGCGGTTACGCCTGTTTGGCCAGAACAGAGGTGTCCGGCTCTGATTCAGCAAAATAAAGTCCATCACGGTTAATGGCAGGCTGGATTCAAAAACGGCTTTTTGCGGTACATAACCAACTTTACCTTTCACTTCTGGCCACTGTATGCTGATCTCACCCGAGAACGGCGTTAAGCCAAGAATTGAGCGTAATAGCGATGTCTTACCGCCACCGTTTGGTCCCATCACAACATGGCATTGGGCTGCGGTGAATGAATGATTGATATTATGCAAAATGGTATTGTCGCCATACTTAAGGCCGACATTGTTCAAACAAATACTCGGGCCCACGATTAGCTACCTTTCTTAACGGCTGCAAACTTCATCGATTCAACCAAGGTGTCGAGGTTGGCCTTCATCTCAATTTCAACCTTATCAGCTTTATACGGGCCATGCGTCATATGTGAGAAGCGGTAAAGCTGAACACCCGTTGCCTTTTCGATGGTATCAACATAGCGGTTTGGCATATTCAGCTCATAGAAAAGCACATCAATACCAGATTGTCGGATCTTCTCGATCGTCTCCTGAAGCTGACTGGCACTCGGTTCGACACCATGAGCAGGCTCGATAACCGCGGCAACATCAATGCCAAATTCCTGTAGCAGATAGCCATAGGCATTATGCGTAGTCGCAACCACCATGCCGCTGGTATCCAAGTCACCCAGCGTGATCATGGCTTCATGTTTGTACTTCCGGAACTTGGTCGCGTAACGACGGGCATTGCTGCGATAATAGCGAGCATTCTCCGGATCTATCTTCGCCATCTCGTTGGCGATGGTGTACACCTTCTGGATAGTCGTCGACAAGCCAACAAAAGTATGGGGATTCACCGCACCATCCCCTACCGACTGGCCGATAGCAGGTAGTAATGGCACATCTTTGTTCGCTTCTATTACCAGCAAATCATCACGGTTTGCCGCCTGAATAACCTTCAAGGCAAAGTCATCATGGCCAATGCCATTGACCACAATCACGTCCATTTGTTTCAGGCGACGAAGATCGTTCGGCTGGGGCTGATAGTTATGCGGATTAAAACCGGCATCAACCAGCGGCAGCACATCAACCTTATCGCCAACAACCGCCTTTACGTAGCTATAGTAAGGCTGGAGAGTAATACCTATGGTGAGTTTTTCTGCTGCCTGAGCCCAGGTTGCTCCTACCAACAGCAATACAGCTGACACTGCTTTTAGTATGAGCTTACTATTTTGTTTTTTAATCATATTTACTATCTGGTTTTGCATATGACTTTTTATATTGCTTGTTACTAGCTGTTTCATAGCGGATACCACTCGCAATTGCCGCAGGATTGGCAAAGTGAGCCTGTTAATGAGGATGATTTTCTTCTTGGGCAGTAAAGACAACCTGTTTCCAGCCGGCATCTATAAGCGCAGCGGGATCTGTCAGGCCTTCAATGGAAACAGAGCGTGCTGTTTCGCCAAAATCCAACCAAACATCAGGCAATGCCTGCAAAGAATAAAGAACAACAGAAGCCGAGCCTTGCTGTTGCTGACGAATACCCAGGTAGGCACCGGAGTCGTTATTCAGCCACCGATGCTGGCCTTTGTGCTGCCAGCTCTTGTCCTTTACAAATGGTGCCAGCCACTGCTCTTCTAACTCGCTGATGGATGGCCAGCTATCAACACCATCAAGTTCAAGGCTATCCTGGCGAATATTACGTATTTCTTCGTGGGCCAGGCGCAAATCGGCTATCATCGCCAACTCCTGAGGCTCAAGCTCTTGAATCAATATTTGATGGGGCGCCAACGCTTGATGTGTTGTTGAAACCTGATGATGCGGAAGCAAGATTGTTGCTATCAGAAGTATGACTGCAATCGACAATGCAACCCACTTCCCTTCACGGCCGCCATCATCGGCACTGACTGATTCACAGATCATTTTTCTGAAATCTCGACAACATCGACCTCAACCGGATTTTCATGCCCTGCATCAAAAACCAGATAGAAGTCAGTGCCAGGCAGCTCAAACTCAGCAATTGACCGCTTGTCTGTTGATACCTTGGCAATCAGGTTGTCATCGTAGTCGAACATATCGACGTTATAATCAACCGCTGAGCTACCGTCGCTGTATCCTGCTTGGCAAACCACCTTGTCAGTTTCAAGCCAACAGCTCATGAGAGGAAAATGCGCGTGTGCCGACGCGGAAAAGAGACCAGGTAGAGAGATAGCAAGCAAACTAGCACGCTTTTTCGTAATTAATTTCATAATTAATCTCAACAGCTTAAATAAGAAAGGAATGAATAGCCTGCTTACACAGGCTATTAAATTACTGAAGAATTGCTTCAAATGTCAGGTGCACATTGACGCTCGAAATATCGGCTAGCGGGTTATCAGTCAGCTCACCTTTGTAGTTCGCTTTCATCAACCAGCGACCTGCCGTGTCAGGAGTAAACGTCACCATCCCCTGCTTGTCACTGACGACATCAATTTGCTCCTGATGGTTGCGGTACAGCGTCCCTTCACGAGTGATCTCGGCAGTTACACCCTGCTGTGGCTCACCGTTATAGAAGAACTGAAACGCCACTTCTTCGCCCTCAACGATATCTGATGGGTGCGTCACCGGCACAAGTTCCAGATATTTTCCCTCCAGCTCAAATGCTTTGGTCGTCGGCTTGCCGACAGTGACATAGGTTTCTGCGCGGGTATAACTAACTTGAGTGATGACATCACGGGCTTTCTCCGGCAGAACCTGGGCACGCTCGGCCTTATGAGCCTTCATCCACTTAACCGTGTCGCGCCGACCTGCTTTATATTTCGTGTAGTAAGATGGAACGTTATTAACGCGTACTTTGTGCGTACCTTCTTCTTCAAAATAGAAGTCAAAAATCGAGCGTCGTTTGCCCTTGGTGACATAAGAAGGGTACTGAATACGGCCATCCGGCATAATGATTTGGCCGGTTTCACTACCTGCCGGTTTGTCGAACACAAAGGTCCCGTGTGACGCTGTCACATCAAAGGTTAACCAATCACCGCCCTCTTTTGATACGGTAAAGTGAGACGGCACTATCCAACGCGGGTGGGCATTGGCTGTTGCCGTAACAGCCATGCCGGCAACAACAGCACACGCTACAGAGAGCGCTTTAATTTTTTTACTCTTGATCATTTTTGATGCTCTTAACTAACGAGAAACTAAACAAATGGAAAATCGAACTCATTTATCGGGCAGATAACTAATCGTTGACGCTGTAATGTAGAGTGATAGTGCCTGTCTCTTCGGTCGGCGCTAGCTGATGAGTAAAACCTGATTCACCGAGCTGTATTTTCTGACGAATATAATTTCGACCTCCGTGCTCACGAACTACTTCGGTATAGAAGGTATATGTCCCCTGCTCTACCCGGTTACCGGCATCATCCAAACCATCCCAAACGAATCGGTACTCACCTGCTGGCCGAGTTGCCGAAGTCACAGCATCGACTAACTCACGATCATAACGGCCGACCTTTCGCCACCAACTGCGAAGATCTTTAAGCCACTCATCTTTACCAATCCAAAGCTGAACTGTTCGGACAGGTTTTCGCTGTTGATCTTCAATCCACACCGCCACATATGGCCGGGCATACATCGAAGTATTTATTACTGGTAATTCAAATTGAATATCCATCGAAGCACTATCAGGAATAGGTTTCGCGTGGGCAGAGAAAGCCAGCGGCAGCGCAACAGAAAGCGCTATAAGCGGCTTGGAAATAAAGGTCATGGGAAATCCTTTTAATACTTAGCTGCTGGCCTTAAGGAACAGCCAAAAAGAAAACCAACAAAGAAACCAATGAGCCCAGTGCCGTCCATTTGAGCGATGTTGCCAAGGTCTTTTTCTTTGGCAACAACAGGCAAACACCCGTCAACACAAAGAGCACCATCAACAAAGCAGTAATATCAATAAACCACTTCCACACTTCGCCACTGTTACGCCCTTTATGGAGGTCATTAAGAACAGCAACAACACCATAATGTGATTTTTCGATCACCGCTTCTTTGGTTGTTAAATCGACAAAGACGGTGGCATTAAAGCCCGGTCCTTTGTAATCAAGTGAAATTTCACCCTCTAGCAGCTCACCCTCCTCAACATCGGTAAAGACCTCCATCGCTGAAGGGGTACCCGACATATCAGCGTACTGTTGCAAGTAGGTAAGAAACCTCTGCTCGCTCGGCACAAAAGGGGCTTTCCCTGACTGTAATAACGAATCAGGTAGCAACAAGGTGAGTTCTTCGACTGCAGGTTGGCTCTTCACAAATAGCTCGGGCCGATTTAGCGTAATACCCGTTACCGAGAAAAACAGCACGATAAGCAACAGAGCCATCGAAATATAGATATGGAGGCGACGCGCCCAAAGCTGAACCGCTTTATTTTTTAGCAGCATGATAGAAAACAACTAACAGTCACAAAATGTTATGTGGCTTAATTTAATTGATAATTGTTTTCATTGGCATTCAATTTACATTGTTTACGTATATACCCAAGCTACCTCAAGATGCTCGTTTGGCTAGGAAGGCATAAAGGCGGGAAAGTGATCAGAAGCGCGGAAAGACGTCTGGAATGCTAAAATAGAAAAAACATAAACAACAATCTAAATAAAAACAGTACGTTGGAAATTGGTAAATGAAAGAAAAAGCGGAGGGAAGCACTGATGACAACTCACCACTGATTGGATTAACTAAAACATTTTGGGGCACAGGCTTTTCAGCACATTGAAAAGCCTGAATTGCCATCACTAGCAGTCGATTTGTTCTGAAAGCCTCAGAGCGTCTTCCAATTCAACGCCAAGGTAACGAATTGTGTTATCTAACTTAGAATGACCTAGCAAGAGTTGCACAGCCCTGATGTTCTTTGTTCTAGCGTAGATCAATGTGGCTTTCGTGCGTCGCATGGAATGAGTTCCATAATAATCAGCATTCAATCCCAATTTGCTAGTCCAATTCCTGATAATTGAACGATAAAACGAGTAGCTTATAGGTTGTTCTTTTCGACGTGTACTTGGGAAAGGGTAACTGTTTGCTTCCAGAGATGCTGAAAAGATCCATCGACTGATACTTTGCTGCGTTCTTGGTGTGATCTCGTAATGCACATCAGTACCGGTTTTCTACTGGACACATTGCACCCTCTCATAAATCACGCCTTGTGATGAAACATCGTATACATGGAGTTTTAGTAAATCGCTGGCTCTCAATTTACTATCTATGGCCAGATTAAGTAGCGCAAGCTGCATCAAGTCGTTTTCAAGTTCTAACCGTGTTCTGATTCGCCAGATTTCTTCAAGCTTGAATGGCCTTTTTATGCCGCTACATACCCCTGATGATTTCTTCCTCATGTTGACCTCCTTTCGAGTGTTATTGGCCAACTAGGATTTTAGGAAAACTAGCATGACGTCCTTGCCATGACAGTCATTGGGACAGAAGTGATTTAGCTCTTCCATTGTACATCTTGGCTGTAAAAAAAGTTCGAGCACTCGCTTTCGGTGTGAAAAGTGCGGATTTCTAAAAATATTCGGTGTAAAAAGTGTAGTTTCTGTAGGCATTACACTGATTCAAAAAGTTCGCCAATAGCACACAAAGGTGTGATGGAATGCTGGCTAAATTGAAATGGGGCAAAAACACGTTAGAGCAATCACTATAACGCTTTCATTTAATATGAGAAAAACTAACGCGGAGGCTTAAACGTTTGTATCTCTGTTTAGTGTTGCGGCAACGCTTCTAGTCGCTGCGGGTCACAATGCAAATCGTTTGAGGAAAAAGCCATTGTTTGAAGCATTTTACGGAGTTAATCCGCCCCCTGCTTCATCAGGAACAACTACTCGTCACAGATTAAACCGAGGTGGGTTCCGCAGCGCCAATAATGCTCTCTGGACTGGAGCAATGGTAAGAATGCGAGATAAAGGACGGCAGAGGAGTTATCAAACAAAAAAAATTACACGAAGTTTAAAGCGTTATATCGCGAGAGAGCTATTTCCCCTGAGTCTAAAGGATCTAGCTGTACTGGCTTGACATAGGAGCGTCTATACTCTTTTGGATCTCATCTTCTGAAGCTTGAAGACGGAATGGATACCTGTGGCTGGCTACCGAGGTTTTACAGAAGCTCAGAAAGAGTTCACACGATACATTATTGGCTCTTGCAGCCAGCTCTGGCTACACCACCTAAAATTTAAAAAATTCTCTGGCAAAAATAAAATGTATCAGGTTGGGTTGATGAATCTTTGAATAGTAAGAAAGATAAGTGGGCTGAAAAATTTTTAGATCATGCGTGCTATATTTTGAAGTTAAAGAGCCGTAGCGTAGATATTAAAGATTACCTTTGGATATGAAATGAAAACTAATAGGCTTTTAATTAATCTGGTTTTACTAGCACTTTTGATAGTGAGTATGAAAATCCAAGCAGAACCCCCTTCCCAGACGGATGAACTCTATAAGGCTGCGTTAGCTAGTTCAGAAGGTCAAGCTTGGACTCTAGAAGCATGGCGAAATCGTCTAGGAGAAGATTCCAATTGTATTCAAGGAACTGATTGGATCTTCTACGCAGATGGTAGGCTGATCAAGCGCACTTGTGATAATGGTCAAGTTAGAGAGAAAAAACACAATTGGTCTATGTCATCAAAAGCATCAGGGCCGGTGGAGTTAACTATCGATGAAAATGTTCATTGGATAGAAATACTTACAGATAAAATAAATGAACCTGGATTACCGCCTACAGAAGTGTTGATAGCCAAGATCCAGGAACATCGCGTGTCTCCAGAGAAATCGGTAGAGCTATATGAGCTAAGACGAACAAATGACTAAAGGGCTTGAAATGGCAGAAAAAGAATTGTCTATAAGTGAAGAAAATTACCGAGCTTGGGATGTTGTTATTAAATGTATTGGAATATTGGGGGCCATAGTAAGTTTTGTTTGGGGGGTTTACCAATACGTGGAGACACAAGCGGAGGTCGTAAAGGTTGAGCAAATAGCAAGAGATAGAGCTTTCGCTCAAGAGTTATTCAAACGACGTGTCGATGAATACCAAAACATTGCTATTGCTGCTGGAAAGTTAAGTGCACCATCGTCCCAACCTGAAGAGCTTGAAAAAGATATTAGGAGTTTTGAGAGATTATATTGGAGTTCTCTTGCAACGCTTCGATCCGATGAAGTAGTTAGGGCGATGGATTATCTTCGTAGCGGCATTGAGAACTATCAAAGTGGAAGATCGATGCTGGGTGATAAAAAGCCTGAAGATCAACTAAAAGTCCGAGCTAGAGAACTAAGTCGAGCATTACGCAGAGCTATTGAACAAGAGCGGGTGAACTTGGCTTTAAGTCCTATGATGGAGAATCCGCAACTGGAGAACTCTAAATGATAAGGATATTTATTCTATTAATTGTAGCAGTTAGTACACAAAGCTATGCAGAGCCTGAACAAGACTTAATCTTCCTTTCAATCGGAATCGAGAATTACGCGAGGCTGGGCGAGCGTGCTAAATCACCAAGTGCGAAAGAGTTCTCTAAGCCCCCATCAGGAAGACATTCTGCCAGCCGAATGGCATATCGACTGGCTCAGCGTGCTAAGTGGGGCCTGGAGTTGAGAGATGATGCTGTCCATTTTGTTACACGAGAGAATATATGGAGTGCGGTGCGAGAGGCATTATCCAAAGCTAAGGAATACGACAACCCTTTATTGGTTCTATACTACAATGGACACGGTTTAGGAGAGGGGCTTGGTTATGGTCATTTTCTTATTCCGGGAGACTTTGTTGGCCCATATCCTTTTCAAGACTTAGTAGAAGCAGATGAGCATCAGGTTGTTAGTGCTCTGGGCATTCTTGAGCTGATCGACAAAGCTGGAATACCCTCATTGGTTTTGCTTGATACATGTTATGAAGCTGATGATCAGCGTTTTGAAGATACATTGGTTCCAGAAATTGAGTCATTTGCTAACGATGTCGCAAACATATTAAAAGCAATGAATAGTAAATACCCTGCTGTAACTGCCTCAGAACCAACATCTGTAGCTGAATCGATCACCGATCCAGAGCCTCGATTATCTCATAAAAGTGTAGGGCCTTTAGCTCGAAGGTTTTTAATAGCTATTCAGGGGTTCGGAGCAGGTAATATTCAAATTCGTGAGCTGGTTGCTCAGCTTCAATCTACATCGCTGGATAAAGAAACGAAAAAGGCAAGAGTTCAGCCGCGAGGCTACGAGTGGGTGGGCATGCTTCCAAAGGAGAAGCAACCTATTCGTTTCATTCACCGGCTGGGCACAGGCACTACAGCTAACGTTGAACTATTAGATAGAGTGATATTTGAAGAACAAGAGGAGGCTGAACAGGGTTTAGGAACACACTTTGCCCTTAGTGAACAACCAACATATGCAAAAGTTGCTCTTAAAGCGAATTCATTTGGTAACGGTAGGCCTGCTTCGTCTGGCCAAGTTAATGATGAAACAGATCTTGTCTTTACTACCGCTCTGAGAAATTCTGCTGATTTCGTAACAGCAGATTCAGACGTATCTAGCTTTAGCTATGACTTTCCTATGAATATGGTTAACAATATGACCAGTGAATTTGCTCTGAGCGAGTTCGACCGCTTCGATGATAAGCCGGGGCTTGGCCTAAGTTTCCGGGGAACTACCTGTGAGGTCACTAAAGGGAAAGCTAAAAATGTTGTTGCAACGTTCGAGAAAGGGGTCTTGCAGACGCTTGCCATGGACTTTTCGGTCATTTGTGCTAGTGGTTTAGTAGCCGAAGGAACAATGGACGTTGTTTGGTAGTTATGGATTATAATGATGATTGATCTAAGTGATTATTTTTATTTGGGTTTCATGAGTAGTGAGATTTCATGGTGGGTAGGTCATAGAATATGAGATTTTTACTAGTGTTTGAAATCTCATAATCCTTGAACTCCCTCGTAATATAAGAGGGTCTTAGTTCACCAATTATGAGATCCCACAACAATCGAGGAGATCTTTTTTGCATCTTCTAAGATATTGGGCAAAGCACGATTGATAACTTTGCGACCAACCGGGAGCGTAATTCCATAGTATCCGCCCCATTAACCCCACATTCAATTAAGCTGACACGAGATTTATGATCCTAGCTCCATCAAATCAGGAGAAAGGATCATGGCCAATCGACGTAGCGACCAGGAATGGCTGGCAATATTCCAGCAGTATGAAAGTAGCTCCCTGACTCAAAGAGAGTTCTGTCGACAGAATAAAATCAGCACTTCCACCTTCTTTGCTAAGCGACGCCTGCTGCAACTCTCCAGTGAAAACCGTCAGAGCGGATTTGTCCGCGCTGAAGTTGTTGAACAAACCACTCATTACCAGATAGCTAAACCTGTCGCGGCGAATATGACGCTCAGCATCAATGATATCGAGCTAAGCATTCCGCAAGGTACACCTGTGGGTTATCTGGCAGAGCTTATTGGCGCTCTCCAGTCATGAAAGGGTTAATCAGTCCTCCTGCCATTTACCTGTACCGTGAGTTCGTTGATTTCCGCAAATCCATCAACGGACTGGCGGCACTGGTCGAATCCGACTTGTCTTTAGACTCAGGGGCGCTGTTCCTGTTTACCAACAAACAGCGCGACAAAATGAAGGTGCTCTACTGGGATAAAACAGGCTTTGCACTTTGGTACAAACGCCTGGAAAAAGACAAGTTCAAGTGGCCATCCAGGGAGCAACATCAGGTCTTTACCCTCAGCAGTGAGGAGTTCGAACGCCTGCTTTCTGGCTTCACGATTATCGGCCATAAGTCCATAGAAATACATAGCTTTACAATGAGTTAGCCATCAAAAAAGTTAGATATATCGGGCAGTTACGAGCCATTTTCAGTATAATGGACGCCATGAAAAAGACGCCCAACATTAACCCTGACAGTCAAGATGTTGCCGCGCTTCAAGCGATGGTTAAAGCCCTGATGGCTGAAAAGGCATCGCTTCTTGAGCAGTTTAAACTGGCTATCGACCGCCAGTTCGCCAAACGAGCAGAAGCCCTCAAGCCATATGATGAAGCACAGGGCGATCTGTTCAATGAAGTGGAATGCGAAGCTGCTACTCCTGATGAGCAAGAAGTTGTTACGACCACAACCACCAAAAAGGCGCGTGGTAAACGCAAGCCGCTTCCTAAAGAACTGCCACGAGAACGTATCGTTCTGGACTTGGCTGATGAAGAAAAAGTCTGCTCATGTTGCCAGCATCCGCTGCATAAAATCGGTGAAGATAGCTGTGAAAAGCTTGAGTTCACGCCTGCTGTATTAAAAGTATTGGAATATGTCCGTCCTAAATACGGATGTCGTCAGTGCGAAAAGGAAGCGGATAAGGTCAGCATCGCACAAAAGCCTGCACCAGCAAGTCTTATCCCCAAGAGCTTCGCCACTGAAAGCCTGCTGGCCAACATCATTCTTGGTAAATACCAGTACGCGCTACCGCTTTATCGCCAGGAAACCCTGTTTAAGCAATCGGGTATTGAGCTATCCAGAACCACCATGGCTCGCTGGGTGATGCAGGTCAGCGAACACTTTACTCCGCTTTATCAGTCGCTACAATGCACCTGCTGGAACAGGTAGTGGTTCAGGCAGATGAAACGCCACTCAATGTACTGAAAGAAGATAAACAGTGTTATATGTGGGTTTACTGCTCGGGAGCAGACTCCCCAGAAGCCACACTGAAAGGTGTCAAAAATATCGTCTTGTTCGACTACCAAAACGGTCGTTCGAGGGCATGCCCTGTTGCCTTCCTTGGCGAGTACGACGGCTATCTACAAACGGATGGCTATAAAGCCTATGACGGACTGCCGAAGGTCAAACACCTGGGTTGCCTGGCCCATGCCCGCCGTAAGTTCATGGATGCCAAGAAGCTGCAAGGTAAGGGCAAGACAGGAAAAGCCGATGTCGCTCTGGCGAAAATCCAGAAACTGTATGCGCTGGAAACGCGCCTGAAAGGTAACACTGCTCAGGAGCGATTGGCAGAGCGGCAGAAGCTGGCGAAGCCAATGCTTGATGACCTGCATAAGTGGCTGACATCGCAGAAAGTGGTGGGCTCAAGCCAGTTGGGTAAGGCAATTAAATATACGACGGGTCAATGGCCGAAGCTGGTTCGATATGTGGAAGACGGCCATCTATCCATCGACAACAATCGGGCAGAACGTGCAATCAAATCCATGGTTATCGGCCGAAAAAATTGGCTTTTCGCTGATACCCCGAAAGGTGCGGATGCCAGCGCAATGCTCTACAGCATTATTGAAACGGCCAAAGCCAATGATCTTATCCTTTACGATTACCTCGTCCAGTGTATGAAAGAACTGGCCAAGCCTGATCCAGATATCGAATCACTTCTTCCCTGGAACTTCTCACATTAATAATGCGCCCGTGGGATCATGGGCCGCTTACAAAAAACTTAACACACGAAACTGGCGAACTTTGGTTTGAGGTACACTGGCGAGAACCCGAACTTGTTGGTGATGAAATTCAGTACGATTGGAAGAGCGAATTAATTCCCTTCTCTAAGCTAATTTTCCACGATTACTATATGAAAGCATACTTCAATGATGTAGAGACAAAAGAAGGTGAACTCAAAGCCCAGCTACAAGATAAAAAACGCGATCACTATGAGGAGTATTGCTCCTTCTGTCGAGAATCAACACCAAGCAAACATGTTGCAAACTACAAACTATATTCGAATTGTATGTCGCCCAAGTAGCTCACCTCATTAGTAATTTCTTACTCCATATATTGCTAATACAGGAGTATATCTACCTTTCGGACAACCTCTAGTATCACGAGCAATCAGAGGTTGACGCACTGAAAGTTGCTTAGGGAAGAAGACCAAAAATGAAACTTTATGATCTCATACTTTGGTTCTAGCATGTTTTCTATAGCCGACGTGAGACTCTAGTAGCTTAATATCATAGCCAAAATATTCCATTACCACGTTTTGTAGATCGCTTATACTGATGTTGGGGACTTCCTCGTAGCCACTGCTACTGTATATCTCTAACTGGGTATCACGAATAAATAAAAATCGCTGGCCAACGATCATTGAGAATCGTAACTGGTTGCTAAATGGGTAGGTAATGTTGGTGGAAAAGCGGTTTGCTATTCCTTGCCGGATTTCTGCCTCTGGTTTTGCTGCAATATCTATTTCCATTTGTTGCTTTTCTACGCCACGTTTAAGGTGGTAAATCGTGATCACACCATTTTCTATTTCAGTCCTATAGCGCATTCCGTAGCACTCATACACAATGGGGGTTGCTGCTGGGAAGAGTTGAATGGATGGCCATCCATTGCCGATATCGGCAAAGTAACGCTGATTACCAATCTCAAGCCTTACCAACCGGTGAATATCTTGCCCACCAATGCGAGCAGAATGCAAGTGTGCATCAAATCCTGCTACTTTGGCTGCCTCTAAGTAGCTTAGTGTTTTGTCCGAGCAGGTGCCACCATATGCCGTTGTGGTGGGTTGCACATTGTTGAGTAGATAGAGGTTGTGAAATGGTTCTTGCTTGAATTTGTCTAGCAGTATCTTTTGGGCTAATTGTACTGTCATCTGTGAGTTGCCCCGCGTTTAGCAATGGCAGTATCAAACGTTGGATAGCTAAAAAAGTAAGTGTTGTCGGCATCGTGTGTAAATGTCCGTTTCCAAATTTTCTTAAGCTCGGCTATTTCCGTATTGCCGTTGCGGGTTAAATAGTCCACCAGCAACTTGCGTATGCCACTGCCTACATCGAATGAGGTTTTTTTGCGGGTAGCGATTTCGACAGGCAATAAATCCCCAAAGGTATTCCTAAGTGCCACTTTATTGCGACCAGGTAAATAGAACTCTTTGTGCTCCAAAGTATCAGCGATACACTTCACCACACGATCTAAATATGGGCAACGAGCTTCAATACTATGCGCCATACTGCATTTATCTAGCCGACGAAGTTCGGTAAAGCGCATGTCGATTATCAGGTTAGTACGTGTTGTTTGCCATTCTTGTTCTGATAGCTGATCGTGGTAACCAGCAAATAGCTCATCCGCTCCCTCACCGGTTAGTACTACCTTTAAACCTTCCTTCTGTGCAGCTTCAGCTAATAAGTAAGTTGCCAAGCCATTACTTATTACCGATGGGTTATAGCTTTCAGTTGCGTAAAGCACTTTAGCAATCAATGAGGGTAGCTCTTGCTCTGTTGGTAACGGAATATAGCGAACTTGGCTTAACCCTAAGTGCTTAACGAGTCTGTTAACCATCGCGATATCGGAACTATCTGGGCCGCCAAGTGCAAAATAAGTGATATCCTGGCAGTGCTGATTAGCTAGTGCTGCAATAATTGAACTATCCAAGCCGCCACTCAAGAAAACGCCGAACTGCTGTTTGGGCAAGCGTTTAATAACTGCTTGTTCCATTGCAACAGCCAGACTAATCGCTTCCTTGGCTAGCGGTTGGTGCTCTGCTAATTGCGTTAGTTTTCCTGTAGTTAACTCTAACTGACTTATACCTAGCGGCACTTGCTCAAACCACTCGATGTTATGTAACGCTTTGAGCTCACTTACAACAAATATGTTACCGTTGGCTTGACCATAAAATAACGGTTTTTTGCCTATGTGATCGCGTAATAAGTAAAGAGTGTGGATGCTAGGTTGATAGATGACGCCTGAATAAAAACCGTCTAACTCTGACAGCACTTGGTTACCTAATTGAGCAAATAGCGGTGCAATAACATGTGTATCACATTGACTATTCAGCACTAGGTGATGTTGTTTAATAAGTGCATCAGCATTGTAGATTTCGCCGTTAAATGCCCCTATCAATTCACCAGCTTTATATGGTTGACGACCTGCGATGGTTCCATCGTTAATCGCCAAGCGTACAAAGCCTATAGCTAATTGACCGCTGACCCAACAGTGTTGGTCATCAGGCCCTCGATGAAAAAGCCGATCTAGGGTCGCTGGCATGCTTTGTTCTGCGGTGTCACCATAAAGTAACGCTATTCCGCACATAGTTGTGTCTCTTTACTATCTCGTAACTGGCTGCGCAATTGCACTAACAACGCACCTAATCGGTTTAAGCCAGTGCCATCTTCTGCGTCGCCCCAGTAGCTGTCATTGCGTGTATGTTCGGCTATATTACGTTGCTGTGTTGATAACAATAACTCTTTAAGCTCAGGGTGCTGAGTAAATTTAGCTGCAAGCGCTTGCCACATCACCTTTTCTTTTACGTTGTGCCAGTTAGGTTGGAGATGTTGTGATTCCAGCTGGTTGGCTATTTGTTTGGCTAACATCGGGCTCGCAGCAGAGCGTACACGCTCTTGTAGTGCAGGATCACTAAACTTTTGTGCTTGATAAAAGTGCTCAGTTGTACGCCAAATTTTGTCATACAGATAAACGGCATGCTGCGAGAAGTTAGAAAACTCCCCCCAGGTTTGGTCGGAATGATAAAAGTGAATTGAGCTGGTATTGTCATGTTCGAGGCCCAAAGGCAGATAGTGGCCCAGTTTGTCATTTTTACTCTGCAAGTAGTCGGCGTTTTCGTGGCGTACTTGTGGGTGGGTATTAACGACTTCTACTGCGATACCTGCTTGTTCCAGTGCACGTCTTTTTCGAGGGTTATTTGACACTAATCGCACTTGTTCTATCGCTATTTTTTTTAGCACTTTGATAGCTGGCGCGTAGTCGCGAATGTCTTGTTCTAAACCCATCGCTTGAAATGATTCAACGGTATCTAGTGCCTCGGTTTGCATTTTATATACCGCTTGAATCTTCTTCGAGAGACCTTGACCGCGCCCTTCTTGATGCAAATGAAAAATGATACCGCTTCCATCGTGTGCCATGACTTTCATGGCTTCGCGCAATTGGTCTGCGCAGTCGCAGTCTCGTGCTTCAAATACCTCTGAGGCCAAGCAAGAGGAATGCAATCGCACCATTGGCTTACTGCCTAGTTTGTTAATATCACCAAAAGTGACCACTCGTAGCAATTCATTCCCAGTATCGTACATTCTAAATGTGCCATGTGGTGTCGGGAGTTCGCAGTAATTTTTATAAGGCATTTTATTCTATTATCTCAACAATTTTCTGGTGTGCTTTTGCAAAGCGGGTACTTTGCGGCACAATTTGATTTAAAAACTCGTAAATATGGCGCTCGTTCATTTGCTCAACCTGAGCTTCTAGTTTGGAAATCGTGGCTGGGTTAAAGGATCGAATCAGGTATTCACATAGCTCGGTGAGTTCTGGAAACTTAGACAATGCTTGTGCCAAACCATTAATTCGATAAAAGCTATGTTTTAAACGCGCGAGACGAATGTTGCGTGCTACTTTAGTAGCTTGCCAAACCTTGATAATTTCGGCAGAAGTAAAGACCAGATTATGCTGTTCTTTTGTAAGCAAAAAATCCTGCAGACCAGCGTACAGTGCCGAGCCCATTATTTCATCCTGTACCTTATCCAAGTCCAGCATTTGCTTGTTTTGCACGCGCCCCGTATGTTGCACCGGAAATGGTGCGCTTTTAATACTTAGCCCATGGTGATGCTTATTGACCATTGCCCAAACCATGTCTGAACGGCGCGCTTCACGCCCGTTAATTTTAGGTATTAGGTTGGGTGTTTGTGTTAACGCCTTTGGGTTTAGTACAAAGGTATTGCCACCACGATTGACAGTGTCTTTTGCTGCCGCCAATGGGTCTACAGAACATGCAGGGATGATACTACGAGTGAGCGGGAAGCCCGTGACCAACAATGGCGCATAAGCAAACAAACGGGCGCGCGCTTCCGCTACAGTTTCGCCTTTGTAGGCGGGCTCGAGCCAAAATGGAACTTCAATATGGGCCGAATGTTTACGCGATAAATCGTAGTAATAATCAGGGTATTTATTTCGAAGTATTGTGTTTTCGCCGCTGCGGTCAGGCAGCTCGATATTGCTTGGTAGTTTATCTAGCCAGCGTAAGTTATGCAGCAGGTCTAGCAGCTGACCACGTAGGCCATTTAATGGCGGATTAGGTGAGGAGCCTTCATATTGCCCAATCACAACATCAACGCCCGCTTGCTTAAACCTTGGTAGCCAAGCGAGGTACTGCTTCGCACGCGCATCTAAGCGCATGTCGTCATCAAGAATCCAAGCAATGCTATCTGGATTCGCTTCACATTTTAGTCCAACGTACTTTTGCAGCATACTCCGTGCATGTGCGATGCCGACCTGACCTCGAGGGCGGCTAGCTAAGCCTGAGCCAAATAAGCCACTTTCGGCATCTTCTACTTGTCGTGCTTCGCTGATTATTCGAACATTGCCCAGTGGTCGCTTGCTATACTCAAAAACTGCTTTCAGAGAGCTAGCCGAGCAACCGTTGCACAGTACGATGGTGTTTACCTTGGATAAAAAACCATACTTCGCAAGTTCGGCAATGCTGTTAAGCAATGGCAATAGTTTATGGGCATCACCAGTAATCACGCCGATAGTTAGTGCAAAAGGTGCTGGCTGCTCTGATGGCAAAGTCAGGGGCAACCGGGCTTGCTGTTCTAGCTTCAGGTTACAGTCAATACCGGTTAATCGTTGACGAAATACTTGATAGCCCTGCATCTCCGGCAGATTCGTGGTTTGCAGCGATTGACGCATTAAATACTTTAGACGTGGGTGACCCGCATGATAAATAGTTAGATAAGCACGCCGCGCCATGTGTTCAAAACCCAATTCATTCCATGGGCGAATATCTGAGCCATAATCAATCAGCTTCACTTCATCTTGAGTTTTGATCAGGTTTTTCGGATGAATATTATTGCATACAATGCCCGCTTTACAGCAGCTATACAGCAAGTTAATCACTTGCTCGCAGTCACCACCTTGGTAGGCCTTGCTCACCTCATAGGGATAAGTCAGCACTAAGGTTTTGCCATCAGAAATGATTTCGTCGAGGGCATATAAACCAGGCAGATCACGCCATTGTGAACACTCCTTTTGTAAAAACTTGATTTGCTCAGCAGGTAGACGTGTTTTCCAGTAATCAATGCACTTAAAAACGCGTTTACCATCGGTCATTACAATGGCTTCAGAGCCAATACCAAGTAGTTGTAGATCACCGGTACTAAATAGCTTATTGATACGTGCATGGGCTGCGTCAGTGCGACACTGTTTTATTTTTTGAATTAGTTTTCTTTGCTGCTTTGTGAACTGCTCATTAAGGCTGTCGTTGCACAACTGGCGAGCACCTAATTCTGTCAGTATTGCTGAAATGACATTTTCGCTTTTTCCGGATGGTTGCTCTTGAGGTTGCCAGCCTCTTAATACCCATGCGCTATGGCCAATGTTCTCTTTGGCGACAAATGCAGTAGCTATTTCAATACATGTTTGTTGAGCACATAAGTTGTAGCAAGTAATTCCCTGTTGTCCCACAAATTCAAGAAACGTACGCAAATCATTCAAATTCAAATCTTGAGTTGCAGTCAACACAAGGTTAAAACCAACTAGATACTGTTGGCCTACTTGGTGAATTCTCTCTATAGCTTGGCTTAGCTGACAAAACGAGGTACTTCCTAATTCAATGCCGAGTGTTAACCCGATTTGTAGTACCGACTTTGATGCTGTTTGCGGTGCTGTTTCTGGTTGCCAGTTAAACAGGTGTTGCGCGCGCTCAAGGAATGCTTCACGCTGCGCGTCATTCATGCGCCCATGATACTTCTGCCAAAACGCTGCCAAACCCTTTTTCTTGGCTGGTGAGTTTGGTGTACTAAGCCGTTGGCGATCACTATCTGCATAGTGATTTAACAGTGGTTCATTTATGCTGTGGTAGCGGATCACTCCTAATTCACAGAGGCGTATGCACAGATCGCGATCTGTGCAGCTTTGTAGATGTTCATCAAAACCGCCAGCCATCAGCATGGTATCGAGTGATAAGAACAGGTTAGAGCCTTGAATACCCGGGTTGCCCCGCAAGAATAGGTCTTCATTTAGTGACTTAGGTGGTAAGCACTCGATAGGCCGCTGGCCATTACTTTCATAGCGGTAGAATCCAGCAGCCACCATATTGCAGTGGTTTGCGCTTGATACCGCTAAGCATCTTTCTAAATAGCTGGGATGCCATTCATCATCATCATCAAGGAATGCTAGAAACAGCGAATCACTGCTCTTTATTTGCTGGCTGCTCAGGTAGTCTATTGCCGTATTCCACGCACCACTGGCACCACGAGTTCGCTGATTTCTCAGGTATTGAATATGATAATCATTTAATGGAAGGGATTCGACAATCAACCTATTTTGTTGTTGAGCTTGTTCTGGAGAGTCATCTACAACAATTAAATATTTTGGTAATCTGGACTGCTTTAAGACTGAGTGCAGTGCTCGTTGTTTTAATAGGTTGGGTCTATTTTTGGTCGCAATAATTACTGCAACTTGCGCGGTATTCAAACCATACTCCATACGTCTTAACAGCTAGTTAGCGCTCTACATTATAATGACCAAACTAGCTTTCAAGTTCCTAGTTTTGGCCAATCAAAAATTCAGCTCTAAAGCATATCAAGCATTGACTCCACCTTGATGGATTCAGCACTTTGTTTATTTTAGTGGTTGATATAGCAGTAAACTAAAACTACTACGTTATGATCTGTTCAAGTTCAACCAGGCACGTCATGTTTTAAGCTGACAAAAAAGCACTCAGCCACTGAGTGGCATCAACATGTGAGAATATTAACACAATTGCTTTGTAATCAAAATTTTAAGTAACTTACGATAGCTCTTGCCGGCATTTCAAGAGTCTCGGTCAATATAAAAAACTAAGCATTTACGTGGCTGCCCCTTAGACGAGCTACCAAATCTGTCGTCATGCGTTTATCTATATCCCAACCGACTACTCCACGGAAAATACATTCACTCTGGTAATTCTTTGCAGATGCTTGAAGTGGTCAAATATATTTGGTCACAATGTGTTCAAACTAGTATCTTCAGTTCGTTCAGCCAATGCTAGATATATTGGTGGCACAGGTAGATTCAATAGAAAAGACTCAATCAGATCAGCCTTTTTCTTCGCGTCCCAGCGTTCACGTCTTTGATATTTAGGGCTTCGTTTATTACCATATCAGATACTGAGTTCAGAGATAAATTTAACTGCTGAAGAACTGAAGACCTCTCTAAAGAGTTACGAAGCCTATCAAGAATAAAACCAGTATTAGATGATTGCAGCCTACAAACTCCTGATTTTGTATGTTCACCTTTAACCACCAAACTATTAAATTCTGCCTCAAATTTACTACGCCACTACAGTTGGGGCACTCTTCGACTAAAGAGTGCCAATAGTCTCGATTCTGTCGGATAGGCGACTACCCCCAGTGTTCTTGGAAAGAAGGGCGTAATTTATCTATTAATGTCGGGACAGATGCTTCACAGGTTATACCTAAAAACGTTGCCGCCCTCGTCGCACCTACATAGAGGTATTTATCGAATAGCTCAGGCTTGCTTTGAGCTAAAATATCAGCTCCAACAAAGAATACCGCTTCAAATTCGAGCCCCTTAATGTGTTGAACATCAAAGACTCGAACATCATTCCCTTCACCTAAAGATTGCCCATCGCTACAGGCTACGGCTCTAATATTTAAGTCTTCTAACTCTTCCGTAAGAGCTTCAGCTAATGGTTTAACTTCGCTTTCATGGTTAACCAAAATAGCAATACTTGGTAAGGTATTTACTGTTTGCTCGACTTCAGTAATCCTACCTTTTAACCAACTCACGACTTTTGAGTGATCATCTTCATTTTCTAGTAGAACAGGGTTAACACCTTGGTGATTCGATTTCTCTGGTAGTTCTCCGCTGTAATCAATGTTACCATCCATTTCCATTAGCAGTGACTTTGCAAACTCGTTTAGACATTTACTTTGGCGATAAACTATCTGGATTGCCTCTGTCCTCAATTTTGGAGATACCCAGTCAAGCTGAGCTGCTGATTTAGTGCCTAGCTGAGTTATCCTTTGGTTGAAGTCTCCACATGCAAAGAAGGAACCTAGAGAAGGCGTGGTCAACGCTTCCATACACGCTAATTGAATAGGTGAAAAGTCAGTTGCTTCATCGACTAAGACTTGATTTCTAAACGTTTCATTGATCACTTGAAGCTGATTGTAAGCGGTCAGCTCTACTTTCTGCTGAACAAACCTTTCATTGAGTAGTTCTTTTGCAATTTTTAATTTGCTCAGAATTATCACATCCAATTCTGATTGTTCCAAATGATTAGGTTTACTCGGCGAGCTTTCGAACCAACTATGGAATACCTCTTCAGACTTTCTGAAAATTCTGTAACTTTTTGAAGTGTTTTTTAAGTACTTCAACTCAGCCTTTTTGAGCTTTCTCAGTTCGCGCATTTGAATTGCTAGAGCTCCAAGTTCTTGAAGTTTCTCTTGTTCAGGTAACCTGGTGTCTAACCATTGGACTATAGTGCTAGCTAGGCCATTTTTAGGGAGAGTGCGCTTGAGGTACCTAGCACGTGCTAGAGCATTCAGTGCTTTCTTGTATTCGCTAAATGCTTTTTGCTGTGGTGTTACAACTTGTTCTTCATCTTCGTCATCATCTTCATCATCTTCATCATCTTCTTCAATGGCAGACTCAGACAGCTTGCTCATCTTAAAGTCATTAATGACTGCAACTAAATCAGAAATAAAGCTTCTATCGGTATTTACCTGATAGGCTACTGTTGCCCTCAATATCATCTCGGCGCTGTCTTTCAGATCTTTTAACAGTTTTTGAATACCTTCTTGGTACTGGTCAAGATTTCTATAGAAATCAATAAGGTTCCCTTGCTCCAAATGCTTTTTAATTGACTTAAGTGCTGGATTGATATTCTCTAAGTCTTTGCTCTCAAGTTTACTAAGAAGGTCAATACTTACAAAGAGTTCTCTAATTACAGAGCTTTTGTGGAACCCGATAAAAGACTCATAAAAGCTAGGTAAACTAGAGCTGGCTGTTAAATTAAGGTGCTGAACATTCTTTTTAACAAAGCCGCCACTACCCGTCGATTGCAACACTGACAAGACATTACGACCCAAATGATTACTGTAGTTTTCCCACGTTTTAATTTGTTCAGACGAAGCTGGCACTTGCTCCTTAGCAAAAGCTTCCTTTAAATAGTGCTTGAGAAGATCTGTTGGTGTGAACATGATCCAACTGGTTTTATGTCGGGCTTCCCCGCCGTTAGAATTCCTGATTTTTGTTTGCTCGTCAGGTTCTAAATGTTCAATGTTAAGCTTTTGACCTAAGCGTTTAATCAGAGTAGTCGTTTTACCTGTTCCTGGAGGGCCTAAAATGATCAATTGACTATCTAGAGGTAAGCGGAAAATTCCAGATTGAAACTTATCTAAGATAGGTTGATCTCGAAGACTCATGGCCGCTCTAACTTGGTGCTTAACGCCCATGGAAAAATCAGAAGGAGCACCACTATCGTTGAGTAATTCATCCAAAAAGGATGTATCTGATAAATCCTTTTAGTTTTCAAAAAATTTACGTAACGATGGATCGATCGTAATGACTTCTTCGTCTTCAGAAGTAAAAACAGAGAATAAAGAGTCCCAACCTTTAGCGTTTTTTTGAGGTTTCAGCGTTAAGGTTTCTAGTACTTCCAGTATTGTTGTTTTACCACCAATGTTTAGTGTTGTTTCATCACCAACTTGTAGCGATGCTAAGTGGCCTAGTGGTGAATCATAGCTGGCAAGAGCGATATTTCCGTTTAGTTTGAGTGAACTCTTACGTGCAATGTAAAGAGTGTTAGTTTGAAGGCCATCATGGTAAAGGACTCTTGCAATTGCAGGTTCTTGCTGAAGAGCTTGATACCCAGCTTGAGTAGAATTCGAGATTTGACTCATGTTTCCGATAGCATGAGTGTCATTGAATGTGTTGACGCTTGCTAATTGAGCTTGCCCATTTGAGCTTTTTGATTGATTAGCTAATTTTTCGGCAGTACTAGAGACATTCTCCATTACCTCCACTGCTTCGGTAGCAATTTGCTCTATTTGTTGTAAATTATCCATTGTTATTTCTCTGAATCACTGACGAGTGCCTTTTTGAATGTTGAATGATTAACACCAAAATTGACAGCTTCTGTTTTATTACAGAGTTGCCGAGAAGTCTTTCTTTTTTGATGTTTGGTAAGAACCTTATTCTCTCGACACTTTTTAACGTCAAAATTGATACTCAATCGACTACATATTGATGCATTAGGAAAATTTGGTCAAATGATGAATGGAATATTTGTTAACTGTAATAATTTTAAATTGATAAGGGGCATAAAGAATGCCCCCACCTACTGTCCAGTTCATAAATCGCGCACGGCCAATTTCGAACCAAAGCTCAATACATTTTGGGGCAAAAGTGAGTCAGAGCAGATCAATTAGAGAGCCGATACATTTAAGTACTTCCAGACACTTCCACATACGGGATAACGGTATCAGGAAACGTTTCGGTACTAAACACTACCAATTTTTGTCCTGCGCGAGTCATCGCTACATAGAGTTTTCTCATTGCTTCTTGGCGTGCCTCTTCACGTTCTGATTCAGTATGTTCAATATTTAATGTTTGGTTGATGATATACCCAGCCCCTAAAACAAAAGTTGTACTACTTTCCATCCCCGTGCAGCTATTAATATTTAATAGCTTAATTTTGCTACCTTTGCTTGAATCTAGATCCTTTTTATCGTTGTAGTTAACTACACTCCCCGCACCCACTCGCTTTTCAATGTCTTTTTTGAGCTGCCAAGGATTGTATTGTCGACTACAAAGAACCATAATTTGATCCAATGGAATGGTATGGGATTTCACTAAGCCCTCTAATTCATTGAGAAAGCGATGAAGCTCATCCTGAAGGCTACGGGAAAACACAACTTGAGGCTTATTCCCACGTTCCATTTTATCGTAGTCAGGTGTTACATAGTCTTCTGTATTTGCTTCTAATCCTTCGAGTAACGCATTCGCTGCTATTAAAATTTCATAAGTCGTTCTATATGAATGTGTTAATCTTTTTGTTCTACCACGAACATTTAGCCCCACGCTCTTCCAACTCAAACGGCTTTTGAGGAAGCCTTGATTTGGGTCTGCACACATAAAAATTCCACCACCCGGTGTTAAGGATCGCTTAATTACCTCGAGCCAAGATGGAGCAAAAAACTGAGCTTCATCAATCATTATATGATCATAGGAAGGTAAGGGTTTTGAAGATAGAGCTGCGTCCTTGATATACAAGCTGGGTAGATAGCCTTGCGGGTCAGATAGTTTAGCTACCATAACGTCATAAAGCTGCCAAATGCTTTCACGCTGAGATTTTTGTAGTGCAAAACCTCGACCTTGGCGGTCATAACTCAAATATTCATCTTTGTCTTTGATCATATAGTCGCTGATATACTCTAACTCTGACCAAATTTGCTCATCTTTAAGATTGAGACTTTCGTATCCTTCATTATTCGCATTAAGAATTAACTTCTTAGCTGCTTCTATTTTTGCTTCATTAAATAAACCTGAGACATATCTAAAGGACTTTTTGTACTGCCACCACGCAAAAGAGTGAAAAGTGTTAATTTCTAGATTTACTGGCACCCCGCCTAACCACAATTTGAATCTGAGTTTAATGTCTTCAACAACAGGACGGTTGTGTATTACTAATAACACTTTTTTATTAGGATATTTTCGACAATATATAATGGCACGATTAATCAAAATTAGTGTTTTACCACTACCAGCAACACCATTAATCAGTCGAACTGAAAGTTCTTCCTGCTTCTCTTCTGTTTGATCTATCGATTCAAGTAAGTCTAAACGTGTTGCGAGCTCTTGATCATAATCAAGAAAAAAAGGTAATAAACGGGCAGAATTATCTACTATTTCATCTTGCCTACGAGTACTACATTGGGCTGGCACTACAGACTCCGGAAATAGTTTTTTCTTCACTCTCGCGAAAATTGTCGCTGATAACTCGGCTAAGTTATCTTGTATTAAATACTTACCTTCAGTGTAAAATATTTTTTCGTCCACGAGCTTAATATAACTTGGTAAATCGCTGGCATCGCAACCCAGCTCCTCTACTACAGCTAGATACTTGATTGTCGGCAGCCCTAGCTCCAACATTTTTTGATTAAATTTTATAACTACTGGAATATCTTGTACCGTCGGAATTGAAAGGTGTGCACCTATAAATAACCAGCTATTACATGGCCCCTCAATAATACAAGGTGCCACTTTGAGATCATCAAGAACAGGTGCTCGAACAAGAAAACTGTCGGGTAATTGTGAGAAAACCTTTTTGAAGTGACGTCTTTTCTTCCTATCTAGCCCCGTGATTGAATCAACATATGCCATAGCTATACTTCCACCTCATAACAATGACGAACGAGTGACTGATAATCAGACATACTTTTTCGAACCATTGGATCATCAATGCCAGATAAGAGTGTATCGGGGATATCCGGGCCCACAATAATTAGCTTTGTCTGAGGACGAGTAATAGCAACGTTCAGTCTTTCCGGCTGAAAGAAAAACTCCGCAATAGCAGTAATGTATTGAGGGTCAGATGAGCATAGAGAGACAACTATCATTTCTCTTTCTTGTCCCTGCATTCTCTCAACCGTATCAGTCACTATAAGCTGTGATGAAAATAATCCCATCTTGTCAGACATACATGTTCTAAGTGCTTTCGCATGACTTCTAAATGGTGTTACCACTCCAATTTCGTCAGCACTCAAGCCGGACTCAACAGCTGTCTGAATAATATTAGTAATCAGTTTTGCTTCTTCGATATTTACACTTCGTGCATTTACTCTCGGTGTTTTAATAAAGATTGATGCATGATCACTAGAAAGAATATCTAAGTACTTTTCTGGCTTACTCGGCAACGAAAAAAATGATTGGTCAGATGCTCTTTTCGATTCAAGCTCACCGTTGTAATAGCACTGACTCGGCCACTTAGTTAAAGCTGGTGACATGCGGTAGGTTTTACTTAATAAAACAGACACGTCATCATTACCAGTAATCATTTTGGAAAACGCAGAGCTGTCTTCTAGAACTGATTGGGAGAGTATTACTGGAGGAAGTTGTTTATGATCACCGACAAAAACAAACCGGCTTCCTTTCCTCATAGCCATTAGCGCCAATGGCACAGTAATTTGACTGGCTTCATCAAAGATAATGGTATCAAACGTAAAGCTTTCAAGTCGTTCACTACAAGTCGCAAAAGGAGTGGCGCCGATAACATAACCAGTGTCAGGAATGTCTTCCCATTTTGACGCATATTCGTAATGCAACACCTTGTCACTCAGTGATTTTTTGCCTCCAGCAGCACAAACTTTAGCAACAGGAACACCCTCTTCTGCAATTTTATTTAGAGCATTGTTTATCGCCATATGTGTATGGGACGTCATTAATACTCTTTGACCTGACTCGACAAGCAACTTGGCTATAATACTAATTACTTTCGTTTTTCCGGTTCCGGGAGGGCCTTGTATGCATGCTAGATATTTTGATGCTACACCAATGCCTACCGCTTCACTTTGCTCTTCATTCAAACCACGTAGTTCAGCATAGTTAGCAGCATCATCAAAATCATCTTCATAGATAAATTCAGTATTTAACTGTCCAGCAAGCATGGGCAACAGGATATCCCGTCCTACTTTTGATGTTGCCACGTCATCTAAAGCTTTATCATAGAATGGTTTAAGATCCATACCATCAGGATCAGCATAACAACCGTATTGCAAGTGAGAGAATATTTCTTGGTCAACTTCAACTTTGAGTAACCACTCTCCATCATTTTCACACTCAATCGATGCCTGCTGGATAACTCGCTCTCGATGAGCTTCACCAAGGTGTAAGCAGACCATGTCCCCTTCTCGAAAACGAGATTCATTGTCTCCCAAAACAACTTCTAAATAATGCTTTCCAAAGCTCTTCACGCTCTTTATTTTTTGAGTTTCACCTTTTGTGAGTTTTTCACTTAAGGGTTTTTCCCAAATTTCTAAGAGCTTCTCCACTCCCGCCTCATGCTCTGCATACACAAAAGCTTTTAACTCTTTCAGCACCGGACATAATTCCATATAGCTCACCAACACAAATCGGGGGTAAAACCGCTCATACTCATCAATACAAACATGTTACATCTTTTTTTTGGAGAGGTATTACATCAAAAAATACCTTATAAAACTGTTAGTTATATCGCAGTGCAAAGAACAAAAAGTGATATGACGATCATATGAGTTGATAGAAATCCTCAGGTATGAATATTATCGGGACATTAATAGGGGATTTTATTTAGATATGGCATGCAAACGTTATAACTTTTGTACTTTCCGAAAGAAGGGAAAATACTCTCTCAGGAACATCAGTTGATACCCAACTTGGATGAAATTTCGCTTTTGAGCTGGTTTAATCGATTGAAGGCTTACCTCTGGTTTGGAATCATCGCACCACCAAACAAATCGTTAAAGAAAGATCGGTGAGATTTATATCGTTGCAGTTCTTTTTCGATAAGCGGCATGTATTCTTCATCACAGTGGTAACATGCTGGTCATGCATGCGAACTGCATTAAGCTACATAGTTGCTTGAGGTATAAGTAGATTTAACTTATCCGCTTCGGTGATCAATTTATTTTTTTATTTTTGACTTGCTCTACTTTTTGTAGGAGTTCTTAGTTCTAATACACATCATTTACAAATACCATCGGATAGAGAACTAAACCATTTGAGTCTTTAAGTGCATTTAATTGCTCAACCACAGTGCCTGATGAAAAATGAAGCCGTGGGTTACAAAGGACACAATGAAGAATCCGGTCACCGTTTAAGCCAACAAAACCTTGAGCATAAGGCAAAAGTACATATGTTGAACCTGATGCCTGTGGCCATACGAAACAGCCATCATCTCTTTTAATCATTTCGTCCAGATTGTCAGCTCCCGATGACATACGACACCGGTCTTGAAAACCATCATTTCCGCGCCACGATACAAAAAGCCGATATGATGCCTCCCCTTTTGAGTGAGCCGTATAATAATCCAGGCATCAGGCTTATGAATCCTCGACTCAGGTTCTAGTGTAATAGCGTTCATAGCAACCTAGCTCATCTAAGATCTCAACAGGATTGGTAACCAATCCATCCTCGCTCGTTCTCAATTTCAGCAGAGAAATTTCTACACCAGGAGGCGCCATATCGATAGAATTGATTGTCCTTTGGAGAATAACTGTTCCGTAAGCATTGTGACGCTGATACCCTGCTCTACTGAGATGGTAGGTAGAACCGCTCAACTGCTCTGATACAAACAAGCCGATTGTTGCATCATATATCAGGTTAAAGTCTTCAGCGCCAGATGAAAGGCGCCACAAATCGCCATCGAGATACCCGCCACTCCATGTACCCAACACTTTATAGGTATGAGCACCATTGTTGTTAATATGGAAGATCGTCCATCCATCTGGTGTGTACACACGCCCGTCAGGTTTAATCATAATACGCCCCTCACCAATGCTTTATAAGTAATAGAATGAGCACTCAGTTGGTACTCTTTTTATATCTCCACCTTCTTTAAGCCTTCCAGGCATTTCACCTGCTTCAAAAGCTTTATCCAAAAGTCATAAATCGTTTCTCGTGCATCATCGTCATCAACAAATGAATACGAAACCTGGACTCGAGAAGGCTGAAACCCACCACAGCAGATCTGGTGTACACATAATTGAAGTGAAATTTGAAGATCAAATAAGTCCAACTGCCTGGGTAAGGAATATACACACCTCCGAGTTTCCCCCTGCTTGGAAAAGACTATTACCAGGGCTAACAATCGAAAATCATACCAATTCGCTACGAGCTGGCTCTGACTGACGTAAAGGCCATACTGACTACCTCCAATTGCGATTCTTCAATCTATGAACCTATACTGTGTATAAACACAGTATAGAGTGAATTCTGAGGTTGCACAGAAATGGCTAGATATCACAAGCTGAAAATCAAACTGACTCCACGATACATTGAAGCCCTCCATGAACTGATGGAAGCTGAACTCGAAATGATGAAAGATCAAGATAAAGACTACAGCGAGTGCTGGGCCTGGGGCATCTGCACCGTCGGCAACTTTTCAAAACCTAACCACCTCAATCTTACATTTGGTGATGAGGAGTCCAGGCCAAAGGGAATGAGCAGGAATACTTGTGTCCGGGAAGACTGCTAACAACGCTCGTCTACGATAGCTCTAGATCGTCCGGATCCACACTTGCTCATAAAATTAATATGTTAGCCATAATTAAGCGAGGCTCTCACATGAAACATATCGTTCTAAACCGGATTAAAACACCAGACGGCACAATTTTGACTAGCAGGCATCGACACGACTATGTCACTCACATTGATGCAAACGGAGAAACCTACATGGTCGATGGAGGAACTGATTATCTACGACGAAACGTTAATACCGACCCATTTGAAGAGCGATCTATCTACACTGATGCACCTCACAATGAAATTCGGCAAGGTTTCTTTTGGGGAACAAGAGGCAAAGATGGTAATCAACCTGTTGAGTTCAAGCCTTTAAAGGAACTCGATACAGCTCACATTGAGGCCATTATTCAAACACAATCCCACTTACCTAGTTGGAGAGTTGAAATTTTCAAAGCTGAATTGGCATTTCGCAAGAAAATCGATTAAACATGGTAACTGAGTTAATAGCTTGAGGTGCCTCAATTGCCTGATATTACTAATCGAGACCATTTAACAGCAGAACTTGAGGCGATCGACATTCGTCTGCGGCAACTTGATGCTGAAAAGCAGAAGCTATTAGCTCGTAAACAAGAGTTGTTAAAACAGCAAAACCTGCCACCAGCCCCGTATTCAATGTCTCCAGACCAAAAGATCGCACTTTTCGCAGACCTGTTTAAAGGAAGATCTGATATCTATGCAACAAGATGGGAAAACGGAACAGGTCGTAATGGTTACTCATTAGCGTGTGATAACGAATGGAAGAACGGAGTATGTGCAAAACCCAAGGTAAAGTGTGGAGAATGTCCAAATCAGCAATTCAAGCCCATCACTAATCAAACAATTTACGATCATCTCTCTGGCAAAATAGTTGTAGGGCTCTACCCTCTTTGTCAGGACAGTCGTTCTCATCTACTCGCTATCGATTTTGACAAATCCGATTGGCAAGAGTCCATTAAAGCAACATCTAAAGCATGTTTAGCTTTTGATATTCCCCATGCCATCGAGATTTCCCGTTCAGGAAATGGCGCTCATTTGTGGGTATTTTTCTCTGAACCAATATCGGCAAAAACGATCCGCCAACTTGGCTTTTTGGTACTCAATAAAGCAATGGAAATTCAACCATCGCTTTCTTTTGATTCTTACGACCGATTATTTCCAGACCAAGATGTGATGCCAGAAGGAGGATTTGGTAACCTGATAGCACTCCCCCTACAGCTAAAATCAAGAAACCATGGTTTCAGCGTGTTTGTGGATGACAATTTAACCCCCTATCCCGATCAGTGGGACTTCTTGTCAAAGATCAGAATCAGGCGCTTTTCACAACAACAAGTACTCAAACTAGTTGAGTCATATCAAATAACCACTAAGGAGGCATTTGAACTAACTGAACCATGGGACACAAGTAAACCTATCGCCCATAGCTTGATTCCTAACTGCCCTGACGCCATAGAAGTGACATTGGCAAATCATGTTTATATACCTACTGAACCATTACCTTCCCCGGTAATCGCCAACCTAAAACGAATCGCGAGCTTTTCTAATCCAACATTCTTTAAAACTCAAGCAATGCGATTTTCTACACATGGTATCCCTCGCTATATCTGTTGTGCTCATATTGAAAAAGGCTATTTGTCTCTTCCCAGGGGATGTTTAGATGAAGTTCTATCGCTACTAGCTGGCCAGAAGATCAAGGTCATCTTCAATGAAAAAAGAACCGTCGGAAAACCATTAGAGCACATACATTTCTTAGGGTCACTTAGAGGAGAACAGCAAGCTGCCGTCGATATCATGTCATCCATGACACTGGCATTTTGCACGCACCAACGGCTTTCGGAAAAACGGTGGCAGCAATTGGTTTAATCGCCAAACGAAAAGTAAATACGCTCATTTTAACCCACAGTCGGCAACTGGTAGATCAGTGGAAAGATCGAATCCTCTCATTTACATCAGGTATTGATGTCGGTGTATATGGTGGAGGTAAGAAAAAGCCAACAGGCCAGATCGATATTGCTACCTATCAAAGTCTTATTAATAAACGTGATAATTCCATATCAGAACTAACCCACCAATATGGCCAAGTGATCATTGATGAATGCCACCACATTTCGGCGCCAAGGTATGAGATGGTTATCAATGAAGTAAATGCTAAATATGTACATGGACTAACAGCAACACCAGACCGGCAAGATGGACATCAAAAGATCATGTTTATGCTAGCTGGCCCAGTAAGGCATAAGGTCATTTCAAGCCATAGCAATTCCTTTACTCAAACCGTCCAAACATGTACACAACCAACCACCGTCAGAACTCAGTGATATAGAAAAACGACCACACATCGCTTCCGTCTATCACTGGATTATGGAGAATCATGAGAGAAACCAACAGATCATAAATGATGTGACTGCAGCAATTAAATCTGGTCGCCACCCACGACTTCTGACAGAAAGAAGGGAGCATGCCAAATTACTCTTAAAACTATTAGAGGCCCAAAAGTTAAGCGCCGTAGTGCTTCGAGGAGCGATGAAAGCCAAAGAGCGAGAAGACGCAAATAATAAATTACAAGATGCTCAAGTAATCGTCGCAACAGGTAAATACATAGGTGAAGGCTTCGACCTTCCTCGCCTCGATACATTATTTCTCACAATGCCAATTTCCTGGCGAGGATCACTTGCACAATATGCAGGCCGTATTCATCGGCAATCCGATGGTAAACACGACACTGTTATCTATGATTACGTGGATATCAAGTTACCAATGCTACAAAGAATGTTTGATAAAAGAGCCAAAAGTTACAAAACCATGGGATATCAGATTGTCAGGCCAAGCTTAGCTTAACTCCAGCAATACAACATATCCCAAACAAACCAGAGGACAGTCCGTCTCGTTCTTCCCCCATACCTTGCCAACACAATGGGCATGTACCTGATTGTTTCGCTGAATGCTCAAGAAATGTTCAATACCATACAGCGCTAAACTATCACTTTTGGTGCGTTGACTACCTTTTTTTACTCAAACCTTACGGCATGTTTTTGCAGCCACACTTTTTGTGTGAACTGTAACAAATTTACACATCGAAATTTGCATGCTTTTCTGTGCACAAAAAGCTAAAATGTCCGACAAAATACGAAATGCAGCTGAAAGTGGTGTTTTACTAAGACAAATCAGCTAATTAACGTAATAGGTATTTTTCGTAATAAGTTTGAGTTTATGTTAGTTGCTGCTTGAAATCGCACAAGACAATGAAGTCAAACAAAGGAAATAATAACAATACTTTGAGAATGATAAACGTGTTAATTGTAAAAATAGCGCTATGATTCACATGAAAAACATTCAACGTGAAAGTTATACACAGCCCCAAAAATTATCAATATAATAATGAGACACATAATCATGGAAAAATTATCAATCAAACAAGCATATCTCTACTTAAAGAGTTACGCATACCATGACAATCTCAATCTCTTCTTAAAAGAACGAATTGCTCAGTTTGAACTGAATGATTTCGATGACGGCTTAGTTTTGATTGAAAGTGTTTTAAGTGAAGATAACATTCTTGAAACTGATACCTTCAAAGATTGGCTAAATCACATATCTTATCATGTACTTCCAAAATCAGTAATTAGACCAGAAGACAAGATTCAAAACGAACATAATAAACAAAATGGCTTATTCTTATCAAATGTAAGATCATCTAACAATTATGAAATACAAAAAGTAAACTATTTTATTGATGCCCCAATTCATATCCATATTCTAGAAACACTCTGGTCTTTGGTTGTTGGCCCAATACTTGAGGAAGATCTAACTAAAGATTGTTATGGTAACCGACTGCATGATTTTGCTTATAAGTTTAGCGATAACACTGATAAATCATCACCCAAAAATTCTGTTGAGATCTTCAAAAGATATATCGACCAATATAATGACTGGAGAGATAATGCAATTAAAAAAGCATCTTACTTAGCTGATCAAAATGAAGACATTGCACTCCTATCTCTTGATTTGAAATCATACTTTTATCATATAGAAATAGATTTCAATAAAATAAACGACTTAATCATACTAAAATTATTTGGTGATATTCAAACTTTTGCTCTTAAGCTTAATGCAATACTTGAAGCAACATTTGAAAAATATTTAGATACAATAAAACCACGACTAAAATCATCTCATCAAGAATGCATTAACAAATCTGGTATTCCAATAGGATTTGCGTCCTCATCAATTCTAGCAAACTGGTATTTGGCAGAATTTGACTCTGCGGTATCTCAAACTGTTCGACCAGCATACTATGGTCGATATGTTGACGATATTTTACTTGTCATGAAAAGACCTAAAGTCGATACAGAACATCCGATCGAGATATTAATTAGCAATTATTTCTCTGACTTAATACAAAAAGATAGTAAAAGTGGTGAGTATATTATTCCTGTCGCTGATAACTTCCTTCCTATACAGCCAGAAAAACTAATTCTGCAATACTTTGATAAGAATCATAGTAGAGCTGGTCTTGAAGTTTTTAAGCAAGAACTGGATGAACAAAGTAGTGCTTTTAAGTTTTTACCTGAAGAACACATAGATGGTGATTTAGACAAATTTGCGTACGATGTGTTATATGATGGCTCTGCTAATAAATTACGAAGTATTGTTGGATTAGCTGAAAACTCAACCGAATAGGCAAAATATCTCTCCTCACATATTACGGCGCATCGCTTATGTAAAGTTAATCATGAGAAAACAGCTCTACCACAGTTGAAAATATTTTTTAGAGGAGCAAATGTCCTAGATTTTAGTCGGCTATGGGAAAAAGTATATCAATATGCCTTAGTTGTTCAAAAAACTGAATTTATAAAGTACTTTTTTAAGTATATTAATAGTGAGTTGGATAAAATTGCTTTTCATAAAAATCTAAAAAAGTCTGAAGAAACGAAAGAAATAAAATTATTAACAAATAAAATAAAGTCAGATTTACTTAAGTATAACCAACTATCTTTTAGTCTATGTTTAGGATTACTTGATCTCTCAGACAAGAAAAAAGCAATAGAAAATGAGTTCTTTCAAAGCGAAAAAAACAATAGCTTATTCTCTGAACTTGTCACTTTTGAACTTTGGCATCAGGCAAAAGCATTTAGATGTTCGAATCTAATCAGGCACCAACTTGTCGCTTGGCCATTAGCTAACTTTACTAACTATGAAGGTAATCTTACTGATGAAAAATCATTCCTTAATTCAAAAATGATTCAGTTAGATAATTTAAAGCTAGAACTATCTCCTCGCTTTATCCACTTTGATGAATGGCAATTATTTGAACTACATGGTGCGATTTCAGCAAGTGAAAGTAATGTTAATGACACCTTTCCAAACTGGATCGAGCAATCCCTTGACAAATATAAGTCTCAGTATAATTGGGACGATATTCAGATACAAATTAATAATGATAAAGAGCAGACTTGTTCTCATGAAACTAGTACAAAATCTCTTATTGTAGGCGATAACAATACTCCCAAAAAATCCTTACGAGTCGCATTGGCTAATTTTAGAGTTAATAGTAATGACATTGAATACTCAGTTCGAAAAGATAAAAGACCAAACGTATCTTTTGAAAGACAAACTAGAATTTATCAGATTCTTAATGAGGCCAAAAGAAACAAAACAGAATTACTTGTTATGCCTGAGGTGTCAGTTCCTGTAAGTTGGTTACCATTTATGGTTTCCTTTTCAAGGAGAAATCAAATTGCTATTGTTTTTGGATTGGAGCATTGGGTGGTAGATGACCATGCTTATAATTTATTAATTGAAGCACTTCCATTTAAAGCTGCTGGTAAATATAATTCAACGGTTGTTACGGCTCGTTTAAAAAACCATTATGCACCAGGTGAATTAGAAATGCTCGAGTCAGTAAGATTAAAACCTGCGTCAAACTTAATTAAAAAAGACAACTATCATAAAGTCAGTTGGAATAATGTAACTTTTGCCACATATAATTGCTTTGAGCTTTCTGACATTAGGCATAGAAGCATTTTTAAGTCAGAAATAGACATGCTAATTGCATGTGTTTGAAATAAAGATACCAATTATTATCAACACATTATGGAATCAGTTGTTCGAGATGTTCACTGTTATGTTATTCAATCTAACACATCTCAATACGGTGGCTCTTGCATTCTTAGACCAACGAAGACTGAAACAAAGCAGATGTTATATGTTAAAGGTGGAAAAAACTCAACTATACTAGTACAGGATATTGATATTCAAGCTCTTCGAGATTTCCATTTCAAATCTAAAAGTATGTATCCTTTTAAACATTTACCGCCAGGATTTGATAATCACAAAGTACTTACTCGTTAGAAAGTGAATTTATAACAAACTTATTGAACAATCGGCAAATGTAATTATTTTATCATTTGTCGATTTAATTATAAAATCAACCATGACTTTTATCCACTGTAATTAAATGATGCACTCATACATACATGATTATGAATGCAACAAAAAACACCTTAAAAACTTAATTAGCTTTCAATTAAATGTTGATGCTCCCCTAAAATAAGAGAGCGATTTTTATAATCAATTCCATCCTTAAATATATGATGAAAATGATTTAACTCCTCCTTGATTACTCTACTCCAATCTTTACACCCATCAGACATTGTATCGATTCGACCAAGTAAAAAAAGTGCTTTTTTAACAAAAATATGATATTCAATTTTTGATGTAAAACTGTCATCAAAAGATTCACGAATAATATAATATTCCGGGTGGCTCATTATTAAATTTAAATACTCTTCATATATATGATAACACTGGTCATGGCATTCATACACTTTATGTTTATGCTTTTTTACATAACTATTTTTGACTACTGAGTCAATTATTTCCACAAGAGAATCATCCCAACCCACATTAAGGTAATTACTATTCTTAATATGCCATTTATGAATTTCTATTTGTTTCGCTATTGATTTCTTCCAATCTTTCGCATTAACATTAGAAATTAGTGTCTCTTCAAATGAAAAGAGCATATTGGCTACAAACCATCGATATTGAGAATATAATAAGTCATTATTTTTCAAAGTTTCCGGCTGAGGGAAAGCAAGTTGTGGATACTCTAGTGCCATCTGTAAATATTTACCATATGCTGATTGAGACAAGCTACGGTTATTGTCTTTTTTGATCTCAGTTAACTGCTTATAACCAAACCATACAATAAGGGCCGTTAAAAGTGCAATATTAGCCGTTGCAAGACCAGATATATCAGCCCAAGTATTACTTTCACCGCTTGTAACAATATCTCTTGCAAATATAACATTTAACAATATAACAACCAGCAACATAACAAACTTGAAGATATCACTCATAATACAATTTACCCCCTGATTGTTAAGGTGAGCCCAATATAAATCTGAATATTAAATGGCAACTGTTAACTGCCATTGTTTATCTTTAACAGTCTACAATCCACTTCTCTATTTTAATATAAATAAAACGTGGAAGCTATAATCTAACTATATTGGGCAAACAATCTTTATGAACATGATTATTAACATCCTAGAGTATTAATAATGCAAACCACAGCTTTTTCACAATCAAAAGCGCGCGCTCCATAACCTTCACAAAGTAGTTCATCAGGTAAGTAATCGTCATATTTTTCAATATGCTTTTCATCAACCATTTTAGCCAAATTTGCTTCTGTTGGTAATCCAGTTTTAACCGTACTTTTGAGGCATTGGACTACATCATCAATGGAAGCCTTCTCTACCTCAATGACACCAGCAAATGCTCCTGCTTTGAAACCATTTTGCAAGAGGATTGCCGATATCGTATTGACAACCTTATCGCCCATCCAGGTAAAAATATAAACGTATTGTCCCTGTTGAATAATTGATTTTGACTCTAGCTTACTGTCCTTAAAGAAGCATACACCTTCCTCAAAAAGGCTCTTAGCAGCTGTGTCTATGTAATCTACCTTTCCATGACCAACTTGTATGCGGTAATCACCTTCGCAATATATTTGGAACATCTCTTGACGAACAACATCATGAATAGACATCCCTTCTCCACCGAAAGACGGAGGCTTGCCGCCTTTAGTAGCTTCCACATGAATTACTTTCTTATCGCTATCTACATCGAGCACTTTCCAGCGGCGACCACCAAAAATAATATGCTGTCCCTGGATGACGACCGAGTCTATTGGTAATGTACCTAGGGTTTTATTGCCAGCCACGACACGAAACTCTTCTGGTGTTTTGAACACTGCGTAAAAAGTATATTGGTTTACTAATCGCTCTCCCTGAATACCAAGCACAAGTTCACCACTCGATAGCTGAGTCAATAGATCACAAGAGCCCATATGGGATAGCAACAGCTTAAATTGTTGGATCGTTGTCTTTTGGAAAGGGCCATTCGTACAGAGTAATGTATAAAGCTGATCTGCTCGTATCCCTCCCCACTGGGCGGTTACGGCTAGCACTTGGTGCAATAACGTCGAAAAGTGCATTTGGCTTGTATCAGCAGGTTCAAACCATTTACTGGCAATCAGCAATCGAATCATGGCCAGCGATTGAACCAACTCCATTCGAAGTTTATCGATAATACTAGAGCTTTTAGTAAGTTCATCTTCAGAGATAAGCATGCGAAGAATTGCCGGAGAATTTCTTCTACCGGAACGCCCCATTCGTTGCCGAAGACTAGATACAGAATGTGGAGCAGTGACCTGAACAACCGAATTAACTTTACCTATATCGATACCTAATTCAAGCGTCATGGTACACACAGCGGTCGTTGGCAGCATTTCCTTCTGCAACCTAGCTTCCAGCTCTTCTCGAAGCTCTTTAGACAGCGAGCCGTGATGCGGAAAGAACTCGTTGGGGACGATATTTTGCTCGCATAAATCACTCAGCTGAACGGCAAGGCTTTCAGTTCGTTTGCGACTATTTGCAAATACCAAATGTGAACCACCGCGACATAATCTATATAACTCCTCGCAAATCTGATCTTCAGCCGAATCTCGTAAATCGTCGGGTTGTAAGTCCAAGGGCTCTATATAACCACGAACCTGGATTTTAAGTGTTGCTTGGCTTTTGCTACTAGTTATGGTTTCACATGGCATGCTCTGATTCGGTCTCAACGATAAAGGAACTTTATCTAATTCACCGAGTGTTGCACTTAATGCGACTCGTGGAATCGGATCTGAGTACCTGTTCAGCAAATGCTCTAACCTATTCAATAACGAAAGCAAATGCTGACCACGATCTGAACCAATAAATACATGAAACTCATCAATAACAATGTATTTAAGAAAGCCAAAAGCTTGTTGCACCCAGCCTGCGTCTCTTACAAGCAACGATTCCAATGATTCAGGTGTTATAAGCAAAATACCAGAGGGGGCTTTCTTGGCCTTTTTCTTTTTCGACTGTGCACTATCACCGTGCCAAGGTGTAACCGGCATATCTAGCACTTCACAGAGACTTTCTAATCGACGGTACTGATCATTAATAAGGGCTTTAAGAGGGCTTATATAGAGAATGCCAAAACCTTCCTCTATATTAGCAATTGCACTACAGGCGGGAAGAAAGAATGCCTCTGTCTTACCCGCAGCAGTAGATGCACTAATCAACACATCTCGATCACCAGATAAAATCGGCTTAATGGCTCGCTTTTGGATTTCTCTTAAGTCAGGCCAACCTTGCTTAAACACCCACCGTTGAACTCGGGTGTCGAGAAGTTGATATTCATCCATCATAACTTGAAGTCTACTAACCCCTCATAATCACAGTTTTGCTCCCCAATAACATCAAGTTCAACATCACTAGGACGCTCCACTTCAACAATTGATGCTTCAACCAGTTGTGACCATTCTACTGAAGGATTTTGTTCTAATACTGCGAGCACATCCAAAAACGCCTTAATGGTATTCCTTGGCGTGCGAAAGTACGCATCACCAATATTTTTGCTACAGTGATGTAGAAATGATTTCAATGCCTCATCGGGAACTAAATACTTCGACGTATCTCCGCTTGCAAATACATGACGAAGATTCTTCAACAAAATGTAAAGCTCCTCTGGTGTAAGGCTAGCTAGATGCAATGCTGGCGATGAATAATCAATAACACCTGCTCTTTGGGCAAATCTATTTTCTGCTAATCGTGACTGCAAGGCTTCATAACTATATAACCCTTTTCTCGGGTCAAGTAAAAACTCGGGTGTTCCCCCCAACAAAAAGCCAAGGTGCTCTGTTGTACCTTGCAGGCAATCATTCAAAATTCTAAGAATCTGTTCATAGTTCGAAGTACGAGCCTGAGTGCTGTTTAACTTATACAGATTTACCATTTCATCAAGGTTAACCAAAAGGCCTTCGTAACCAGCCTGTCGAACAAATAAACTCATCAATTTCAAAGCATCATAAAATGATGAGTCTGAAATTATTGTACGAACCCCCAAATCTTTCTTCGCGTCAGTTTTTGTTGAATATTCTGCACGTAACCAACGAATAGCATTTGATCTCAAGGTTTCATTATCTTGCTCATGTCCAATCCAATAAGCCTCAATAACTTTTGCAAAATCGTAACCGCCAACAAGTTCTGAGAGCGAAGCCAATTTTTCGTGGATTACAGAAGACACATTGGCTTCTTTTGCCTCTGCTTCTTTTCTAGCCTCAGTCACAAACCGCTCAACAACACTGGTGAGAGCATTACCGTCAGGCTTATTCCGAGTTGCCAAATTGCGCATAAGCTCTGAATACAGATTACGTGCTTGACCTGATGATGCGTGAATACGTCTATCAGGTGCAAGATCAGCGTTTACAGTTACCAACTTCTTTTCTAATGCAATGGAACGAATAACACTTAAGAAGAATGTTTTACCTGAGCCGTATTCTCCAATTATGAGACGAAATGCGGAACCACCTTCAGTGATCCGTTCTATATCCTGATACAACGCTTTAAGCTCATTTGATCGACCAACCTGAATATGCTGGATACCTATCTTAGGAGTAACACCAGATTTTAAAGATTGAATAATCGCGTCTCGTTCTTTGAGACGAATACGTTTTTCTGCCATGCTTAACCTTCCAATTCTTCAACTACTTCTAAGTCGACATAGATGTCATCGTCATCATCCAGAACCGGGGCATCTACCATGTCAAAAGACCAATCGTTAATAGTTTCAATTGCACCATCTATCATCAAATCAAGCTTCTGACAGAGTTCAGCAACTTCTTTGCGTGCCCATTTTTCTTTCGAGATAAGACTCTGATAAAGCTCATGGTGCGAAGCTTCTAATCCACCAGCGCTTTGTCCCGATGATGATTTCACTTGTTTCTCATTCTGCGGTTCAGGCTCTTCATCAACAAAGATGGCTCCTAGCATACTTTGAACATCATTTGTCTCCGATTCATGTAGAGCCAAGATATCCTCATCCAATTCAAAGCTAGGCTTATCTTGAACCTGCACTATGGACTTGACCGAAGAGGTTGATATTGGAGAGACTTGAGTGCTAGTTTTGCTAGAAGAGAACCTATGGATATCACTTGTTACTAGAGATTTATCAAAACCGAGTGCTGTATAAAGTTTCTCAAGCTGTTTGATTTCTGTTGGATCAATTTTTCCATCGGCTAAGGAAACACCTATGAGGATATGACTGACCGCAGCTTTCTCCTTATCACCAAGCTTTTCCAACCGGGCTTTTAAGCCTGTCATATTGGCAGGAGTATTTAATCGCCAAGTTAGATAAGCATTTAATGAACTCTTTTCAGTTGGTGAAAGCTTACTATTGTGAGCTATTAACTGATGAAGCACATTTAATTCTGATTCATCAACATCGGAGTCAATATTCGCAACCATAGATCCAAGTCGCAGTGCCATACCCACTTCATTGAATGCTTTTGATGGTTCAAAAAAGTCACCATGGCCTCCAATAAACAACACTACCTTTCCGTCTAAGGTAAGTTTTGCATTATGATATCGTGAGTCAGGAGCAATTCCGAAACCTGCTTTCTGAGCAAGACATTGAATAAGCTCAGTTTCTTTCTTGTTGATTTTAGCAGGGAGAGGAGTTCCAGTATGTACCCAAAAGTCGGCAACTGTTACTAACCCTTTGTTAGCAGAAATACTCTTGTCAGCCCAATCTTTAAATCCTCCAATAACAGATGATGATTCCGCATTGGCCAATTCATCAGGTAACAACATCACTGCTGCAACGTCGTTTTTCGAAGTACCCTTCTTACCAAGATACCGACTATATGCATCAAGCTCACTTGTACAGCTGTCTGCTATCGTAATAAGCTTTTTCACTGGAGCCTTCAATACACTTGGATCAGGCAAGTCCTGCTGCTCAATCTTTACACCCCGGATTGAACTACTGGCTGGCCAGTATTCAAGCTTCAACCTAGTCTTATTAGGTTTGACGACTAAACCTTCTCCAAATTTTTCCGTGTATTTCGACTTAAATAGCTTCGCGAACTCGACATCACAGCGTCTAGCCGGGGTTCTGAGATTATATTCTGGATAGAACTTAACCCAAGCTAATGCCATTTCTGCGGGGATTGGTTCTTCGTCATGAACGATTGTAGCCAAATTATGCTTGAATAAGAGGGAATCACTGCCTGGTGAAAAATCATTTTCTTGAAGCGATACAATATCAGTCTTAGTCAGGCACATCAGTTCAAGGAGACGAGTTGAATAATTAAAGAAAGAACGGTTATGTGAATATATTACTCTCAGTCGCTGCAGCTCATCAAATAAAGAAATGTATTCAAAATCTTCAACATTTCCCTGAGCAGCATCAACAACTACACGTCTTTCTAGCCCGTAAAAATACATGAATATATAGCCAATCGGCATGTCTGGCTTACTTCTATCACTCGCAAGCCAATCAAGGTAGACACCGCGACACCTAGCTGATAGTGATATATATTTAGGCCAGTACCCTAAGGAGTCATCCTCAAGTGTATGTGAGTCCAATGTTGATATACTTGATACTTGTAACGAGTCGTCAATGAGAGAGGCTTCAGTACCATATCCATCTAATGAGCTCAGCTGTCCCCCAAAATAGAAGTTACCACTAGTAATTTTTCGACCATGAACAACTACCGATTCACCAGGGCTTATCCAACGACCTAATGTTTTATTTTTGCTTACCTCCTCTTCATAGCCATAGGAGATAGTAAATGTTGCAAGATCATCATCTAGCTCTTCGTTAGTACTTTGTTCATTTTGAGACCTGCTTCTCTGAGATGAAGCTTCAACCTTAAAATTACCCCACTCATCTTTCACTTTTTGTGGATGATTTGACATGGGTTTCGAGTTCTTTTGTTGTTTGAAAAACAAAACATAAATAATGTAACAGCCACCTAAAAACAGCAAAAATTCCATGATGTATTCCGAAGCGTAGTAAGCCCTTGATGATATTAAGGTAGTTTGGCCACATATGAAACATTTAGATGTTACATCGATAGCACACTTATACCCCGTATACGGATTGATTTCAGATAAACACCCTAAATTCGTCTGTAAAGTAACTTCCGAGAAAGAGCGCCCCCGCAAAAAGCTAGATTTAAGCTCTATTAGGATTTCACGGCGGATGATTACACCCAATAAAAGTTCCGGGTGGCGCTATATCGTCACATCCTAGTCAGTACCGCGAAGGTTAACTACATCGAAATCTATGAGGGATGTAAGGCTATACAGGAAGGAAAATCACGCTCTTAACCCGTTATGTGCGTAGCGGAATCTAAATTGATTACGATCTAACCAATAGTAGTGGCAAATCCTCACGTAATACTGACCATTCACTGTATACAGCTCACTCAGCAGGCGTGATGTAACTCAAGTTCCTAGACTATCACTTTCCAGATTTTCACTACCTAAACTAGACAAGCTGATTTTCATCAAAATGATTATTAAGTAATAAAATTATTAAAAACATGGTGATAAGAAGAAAATCAGAATTCCATTTTGCTATACAGAATCCCAAATGAGACTGGAACTGACACAGAAAAGACACGTGCGAGAAACTACTGTGTAAACCACTGTATATGACTTCAGTCTTGCTTCATTCACTTATGAACAATCCAGACTTCACCAATAATTGAACAGCTTTAGAGGTTAGATGCTTTGGTTTTAAAAAATGTATGGCAGCAAACAAACGTGCAAACACTATTGCTTACTGCCAGTGAAGTTAGCTCGCTTTTTGCTTTTCGTAACACGTAAGTACCGGCAAACGAGCCAGTTTCGTCAACACTTCGTGACGACGCTGCTGTTTAATGTACTTAGTACAACCCACTAGATACAGATGATTTTTTGCTCGTGATAGTGCTACATTTAAACGTCGTGGATCCCCGTAAAATTTAGCTGAACCGGTATTTCTGACAAAACTGAAGAATACAGCATCCGCCTGACGCCCCTGAAAAGCATCAACAGTGTCAATTTCTAAATTCAGGCCCTGCTCGTTATGGTGCATGAGTGTTCTTCTAAGAAGTCTGCACTGCGCTCTATAAGGAGTAATAACAGCGACTGATATAGGCTCTTTACTACTTACATTGCCGGCTAATTTCTGCAGGGCCTCATCAATGACTGCTACCTCATGAGAATTAGCCAACTCTGCACCATATTCACTAGGACATCTATCCTTCGTGCTATAAGTCAACCAGCCAAAATTTTCTTGGGCATTTTCTGTTTGCACTCGTCCATGAGACAGATTTCCATTATAGAAAGCCTCTGAAATCAACTCACCGATATTTGGCTGCATACGGTACTGTGTTAACAGTGTCCCTATCATCCATTCCGGAGCTTGCTCAAAGAGCTTGTCAATCACACCATCTCTGATCAACTTCTCCTGATGATCACTCATTTCTGATAACGCTTCCGCCTCTGTCGCGCAAAACGTCGGTGGTAGTTGCTTATGATCGCCAACCAAAACCGCTTTCTTGGCAATAGAAAGTGGCATTAGCCACTCAGGTAACGTTGCCTTGGAGCATTCATCAATAATAGCTAAATCAAACAAGTCAGACTCCGTATCAACAATGTGCTCCATCTGATTGCAAGTCACACCAATGATTTGATGCTTATCAGCCAAATTTTTACCCAGCCATTTCGGGATTTTACCATTAGAAGTCGCCAACCTATCCCACAAGACTTGTGTCAGTTCTGGTGACTGAAGATAAGCATCTGTCCAAGCTTTATTAGCTTTATCTTCGTAGTTGGCCATGCTTATGGCAGGGTTCTCGAAATGATACCCCTTGGAAAAATTGGGATAGCGTAAAACCGTTGGGATTTTATCGTCTTCCATCACCGCACTAAGTCTATCGATGGCATTATCTACCGCAACATGGGTCTCGGAAGCAATCAAAATGCGCGCATCAGGGTCGGCTTTCAATGCCTGTAAAACTATCTCAACAATCGCTGTCGTCTTGCCTGTTCCTGGAGGGCCCTGAAGCATAAAAAGTTGTGGGGCGTTCAATGCATTCTCAATTTGCTTAAAAGCATGATCGCCGCGTTGATAGCAGTCTAAAATCGGCGTGTATTCATTTACCGTCACGGGCTGGGGCTCGTTGTAACTGTCCGCGTAGATAGCTGAGATGATCAAGTTGTGGCGGTTTGAGGCATTACTGCCTTTGCGAAAGCCCAGTGTCCAACGCAGTTGCCTTTCATATTTCACTTTCTCACGGCGGAGGTTTTCTTTCTCTTGTTGCCCCCGTGAATTTGTAATCTTATCGTCACAACGATCAAGCAAAAGACATAAATAAGCAATCCAGTCGTCAAGGTGTGAGACAAAGCCATGCTGAGGTTGGTTCTCGGGTGTCGGTGTAGTCATTTCCATCGATTAGAGCTCCTCTACTAATGGCGTGGCATTAATATAAACGGCATTAAGAGCCACAGCGGTATTGGTTATACCCAATGTACTCAGGATGACCCGGCATTCTTCAATACTGAGTGTGTCGTTTGTCGCAGGAATTACCAGCGGAGGAGATTGCGTTAGCTGATCAAGGCGAACAGCATCGTCGCTGAGCACCAGTTTACCTAGCTGGATATCAATAAGCTTACTGGCCAATAAGTCCGTCAGAGCCGCTTCTAAACGGGATACACAAAACTGAGGTAGAGCTCGCAGTAAAGCCTGGCAGTCTTGGTGCTTATATTTTACTGCATACAGGATAGCGATAGATTCCGGGCGGCCCAATTTCTTTTTCCAACGAAAGCTTAGAGAAATTTGACTGAGAGATGATGCTACTGGATCCATAGGTTACGCCTCCACATGCGCTATTTTTTGTCTAGGCGGCTGCATTTTTTGCACCTTCTTAGTTTTGATCCCAAGAGCATCCCAGTAGAGCTGCTCGCCATTTTTCTCTTCTGTTTCCATCAACAAAGCAAAGATCTTCTCGACCTGCTGATCAGGGTGCAATTTGTTCAACAACTCCCTTAGCTTGAAAATGGTACCTATCTGCTCGAGGGTTTCTCCAATCTCCTCTTTGACATCATTCAACTCTTCGAAAGTTTCTGCATTCAGATTAAAATAAACCTGTCTGTTACGCTTGTCGGTCTCGAAGGTACTGTAATCGTCATGCTCGTGTGCATAGGCGATGCGGGATTTATAGATAGCAAGCTGCTCCTTGTTCTCATTGAGATCTTCGTAAAGGTCATCTTTCAAGGCAAACAGCTCTCTTTTCTTATCCATCAGCTCAGAAAAAGATAAAGGGAAGTGGTTATTAATTTCATCGTTAATGCTAAACCAATGGGCTTTCAGTTCGCGATAGAGGCGCCGAACCACTTCACGCTCTTGCTTCAGTTGAAGCGATAATGCTTTCTCTGCCTCTTTGGTTGCATCTTTTTCTTCACGGATCGTCGATAGTTTACGCGACGCTGCGCTGATGGCAGATTTGATCCGCTTCTTTTGGGCGACCAATTCGTGCTCTCTGTCTTCTTCCCAGCGGTCGACGTGCTTCTGGGCAGCGTGAACATGAACATTATCAATAGCTAATGGAACACTCTCCGTAATATGCCTCCATGCTTTACGTTCCTCGGTTTCGCACATCGCATCATAAGCTGACATAGCTTCAATATAGAAACTCTTCTCCTTTGCAATCAAATGAATACGCTCATTATGGTAACGCGTCAAACGACGAAGGGGTTCTCGTTGCCACCAAAGATCCAACGCATCGACAATATGCCCATTGAGCGCCATCATCATTGGCTGCATCTCAGTTGCAGAGCTACAATATGCGTTCAGTGTATCCACCAGTGCCTCGAGTTCAGCATTTTTGGCCGTTGCAGTCGCTTCCAAACTCTCTTTCAGCACCATCTGGTGTTCCTGAATCCGAAAGTCACTTTGCTCTTTCTCTACTTCATAACGCGCCAATTCCGCGTTAGTTTCACGCTGGTGCCTGTCCAATCTTTTCTTACTAAAGTAATGCGCGATTGCTTTAAACAGCATCAGATAGTTCTCCATTAAAATAGCTAACAGCCAAATCGGCAGGCGTGACTTTTGGAAGTACCTCGTTCATTCGGTTATCGAGTACGATGCGCATATACCGCACCAACTCGATAGGCACTTCCGTTTGAGAGGTGATCTCTTCGCGTAACCGGCGAATTTCGTCGGTATAGACTTGCGTTTTCTCTTGCCTCTCCAATACTGCCTGGGTTTTTTTGTCCTGCTGTTTAATAAGACGTAACCTGGCTTCATTTTTACAGAGGCGCATACGGTAGTGCTGGTTAAGATGACTGTCCAATTCATTCTCAAGCTCACCAAACATGACATCAGTCTGTTCGAAGAGTGCCGTTTTTTTCTCTTCAAACTGCGCTTCAATGACTTTCAATTGTTGCATATAGTTCGCCTGCATGGCGTAGAGAAGCTCTGCCTCTCGTTCCGGCAAGTTTGCTCGACGAGTTTGAATCTGATTCTGAATCGACATCAGTTGTTGTTTTCGTGTTTTGTACTCACCAAATACGCTAAATGTTCCTGACAAAGGAAGCATATCGCCCCAGCTAAACGAGAGCTCAGACATCGTTCCGATCTGACCGGTGTACGTAGCTAGGTCTATCTTCCCGCTACTGAGCAGCGCCATGGATGACTCGATGTCCGAAATCGCAATCTTTGTACCCTTCGAAGAGAAATGCTCGCAGTATTTAGTGACAACCACAGAGGCAGCGATCCCACCCACCACCCCCAGCGCAATAGGGCCCAACGCCCCCAGTGTAGTTCCCATAACAGCGAAGTTAGCCGTGGCTGGCCCCAACAAGGCTGTCATGTGAGGAGCGAGTAAGCCAGCTGCTCCGACTCCTGCTGCATACCCCCCCGCCGACGCAGCCAAGCTTATACTGGTATTTAGAGTGCTTTCGGCCAGCTCAACCCCATCAATCTCCCCTTGAGACATTCGGTGTAGATCTTTTCCTAAGCTAATACTTAAAATCGCCACGTTCGCAGCTACATTGCCCTTACCCAACTGTTTGCCGATCGATTTCACGGCTTCATGGCTGCCTTTTTTCACCATTTCCTTACCGACATGCTGAATCCCGGTAGTAAGCAATGCTTTACCCGCACTGCTTACCGTCCCTTTAATCACTTCTTCGGCAATCTTGATGTAATCTTCTTCAGTCAACGGCTCATTAGATGTCAGCGCACCATACAGTTGTGTCGCACTAGAAGTCAGTAAACCCGCCAACGCACCATACTTTAAGGCATCCCCATACTGGTTCATTTGCAACTCATGTTGCGCTTCCTGGCTGCGGCTATATTCGGGCAATTCGCCGTTATCAACCTGCTTAGTTAAATCCTCTGAACCACCTTTACCTTTTCGATTTAAAGTCTGACTCTTTATATCCGGACGATCTGGGTGTGAAATACTATCAGTCAAGTTTTCGTTGGTATGCTGATAATCTTTACTTACCTCAGGGCGAGTATGCTGGTTTCTAAGAGCTTCTTGATGAGATGTCACCATAGCTTCATCCATTTGCTCACTGGGTATCACCTTACCGACATCACCATCGGTATAGCGCATCTTGGTAATACTTTTAGCACTGGCCTCACCATCTTGATAAAACTTTAACTGAAAATCAGCATCAGGGCCGGAAGGAGAAGTTATACGTATATCAGTGACGGGATCATTTCCAGGAACCATGTGAGCGCGAATATTACTTTCACCCCGCGCCGCCGCTTCAATATTGAATGAGCCAGTGTGTGCCGCTTCTGCGACAAAACCTTGCTTTACCGCAAGTGTTTGGTTACTGATTTGCCCATCATTCCTTGTAATTGACTCTTTGAGCAACGCACCATACTCATTAAGAGCTGCGGACAACTGTTTCTGTTGTAATTCAGTGAACGCCGCAAACGCCGTATTTACAGCACTGTCTTGTGTCTTCTGAGTGCTTTTTTTCATCCAATATATCCCTACAATTTACGTCGCGTAATTTTGTATCTCGTAACCAACTTTTAGCCGTAAAATGACATAGAGCAACAGAGACAAGACAAAACGACAGTCAAATGATGGTTAACAATATCTAAACCCTTAGGTTCATTGTAAAAAACGGCCATTGATAAGTTTTTCATGGCAAATATGCTCAATATAATACCTAGTGATTTAATCCAAAGTTTGATGTTCGTCCAAAAAATCACACACAAATAGCTGTTAAGACGTCAGAAACTACTGTTTGCGCATATTTTGGGCATTTTAAAGTTACAAGCCTTACCAAATACTAAATCTCTTAAGAGCCTAATATTCATGGAAAAAAAGAACCTGAATAAACAAAGTCAAGAAACTAGATATAGAAAGTAATGAAAGCTTGAGGTTAAGAGATGAGAAAAAGAAGTGATACAGCACTACTAACCAATGAAAGATATAAGCAACTATAATTCATCATTGTACCGACACTCATCACCGTAGCTAAAAGAGACTTATAGTTCAGAAATACTCTTCCTACGCTTTATAAAACTAGTAGTACATACAGTGGCATTAACACAAACAACAGTAGCGCCTCAAATTGTCCCACCAATGCTTTTTGCTGTGCAATTAGTAACCTCCACACAACCATATTGTGATCTGCATCTCACTTGTGTGATTTGTTGGTAAATTGCCTGTTCAGGCACGACCATGTGATTTTTCGCCGCTTTAACTGTCTACTATTTGAAAAGCAAAATTCATACCAAAAGCAATAACTCATGGATTCTTATTACATTATTCTTCAAATTATCATTATTGATAGATGAATTAATAACGGACTTAATTATATCAATATTAACATAAACAATAGCTTACAATAAAAACCCTCCCTTGCAAGATGACAATTTCTATCTATGATTCGATCACCAACTAATCGAGGATAGTGAAATGCGTACAATTCCCAGACATTCAAAAGTAAGCAACATATACAGAATCAAAAGTCTAAAAGCAGATGCTGTCTTACGCTGTGAGAGTGAGGCAGAAGTTGGCGAGTGTATTAGGCAAGAATTTGATAACAACACGATTTCATACATGACCCAGCCCTTTACTATCAGTTACCTATTCAACGGAAAAAAACGCAAATACACCCCAGATCTACTCGTAAAGCGAGTGGACGGTATTTGGCGTGTTATTGAAGTCAAACCGTTTGAACAGATTGAAGGACTCAAGGAAAAATTTGAGGTATTACGACGGATTTTCGCATCTGCTGGTATGCAATTCGTGATTGTATCTGACAAAGAAATCTATGCACAAGATACTTATCACAGCTTGACTCGTAAATACCAGGAGAAGATGTATGCTTAACGTAACTGATTTAAAACAGGGAGATACAGTTAAGTACAAAAGTAAAAACTACAACCTTGAATAGGCCAAAGGCCAGCACTTAATCTTTACACACAACGATCCAAGTGAGGAGCCTCTTATCCTCACTATCCAGAAAGCAGACCATGCTGCACGAAGCCTCGAACTAACTATGGCTTCATCTTTCGAGCAAATGACCAGAGCCCCTCTTGGAGACATTAAAGGGCGCGAACGTGCCGTGATGATTATGAAGTACCTAGAGTTCTTTAAGGGAAAGAAGAACGTCACAAACGAGATGCTTCAAGCCGCGGCAAAGAAACTGGCACTCCCTCCTATAGGTAAGACTTGTTTTTACAACAACAGGGTTAAAGCAAGAAAATATGGGATGGTGATTGATGCCTTTCTCCCCAGGCATCATCAGAAGGGCTGCAAAACATCACGCTATTCAGTTCAACTGGAAGCGCAAGCGGAAAAGTTTATTCGAAAGTACTACTTAATTAGAGACAAGAAGACCTTTGACTCATTTTACCGAACCTTTATCGGCTTCTGCTCAACGGAGTTGGCACTTGCAAGGAATAATATACCTAGTAAGTCATGGTTGAAACGTCAGCTGAACAAACTCCCACAAGCTGAAGTTATTCATAAAACGAAAGGTAGCGTTGCTCTTAAGCAGTTCTTAAGAAAATATGATAAAAAATTTGACGTCGACGAGATTTTAAGTCTCGTTGAATTTGACTTCTTCAGTCCCAAGGTTTTGTTCCGCTCAAGGGATGGTAAAAAAGTAATCAGCCGTGTTTACTTTTGTATTGCTATTGATGCATACAGCAAAGTACCGCTTGCAGTATTCACATTAGAAGAAAGAGGAGAATCAGCAGAGTGTTTCAAGGCTGCTCTCAAGCAAGCAATAAGCGAACCATTGTTTTCAACCCGAACAGGGACATTACTCGAATTTACTGGACTGATGAGTACACTCGTTGTTGATGCTGGCTCAGCATTTTCTAAGGAATACTTAATACATTGCATTGTAGCTGCCTTAGGTATGACTTATAAGACAACTGAAGTTGCAGCGCCATACAGAAAACCATACATCGAAAACCTGGTCAATCAAATAAAAATACAATTTGAACCCTTACAACCTGGACACTATGACGATATTAGGAAGGACTGTGATGATAAGCTGATTCGACCAACTCTTACCGTAGAGCAATACCGCGAAAAACTAGTCAATTGGCTTGTTGATGTATATGTAAATGAAAGACAGCTTGGAGATACCAAATCCCCTCTTGAACTATGGCAAGAATCTTATCAGCGAGTAGGAACATTCTTGCCAGATGACTTTGATTCACGTTTTGCTATAGCGAATACAATAAATGAGGGACGAGCTGACTACCGTAAAGGGATCTGTAAACATGGTATTTACTACAGAAATGATGAATTAAGTGATTTAGTTGGTGTTGGCCGAACAATTACACTTGAATATTACGTTGACCCAATGGACGTAAGTGCCATCCATGTAGTGCACCCTAAAGAAAAATACTTAATTAAAGTTGAAGCTGTTCGTCCATCTATTGAGCCAGGAACAACACTGGAAGAGCTAAAGGCGATGATCCAATTTAAAAAGCCAGAAAGATCAACTGAAAGCTGCGAAACAGAATACTCAATTATGAAGGATTCATACGACAAAGCTAAAAGTGTTCGCTCAGAAAACCCAAAGAAAGCAAGAAAACAAGATACGTCAACCATAGGAGCCGAAGAACTGACGCCTAATTACTTAAATCAAGTAGTTCGTAACAGCCATGATAGTTTTGATGATGAACAGCCTCCCTTTTCTGCCTCAGGCGAAGATACTGAAGAAGCTGAAGAAGCTGAAGAAGCTGAAGAAGCTGAAGAAGCTGAAGAAGCTGAAACTAAGTCTACACCCAAAACGACTATGCGGGCTCTTAAGCGAAGAACTAAACCATAAAGTTTTTCTTGAATGAGCTCATTTATCACGCCTTTTTGAACCAAGTTATCCTATGAATACACTAAAAAAACTACAAGAGACTTACATCGTTCATCCACATGCTGATGTTGCTATAAATAAAATCGAAGCATGTATTGACAGTACAGTTGATGGCGGAACCCCAAGAAGCCTGATGCTAGTTGGCTGCCCTGGCTCAGGGAAGACATCATTAATTGAAACCGTTATTGATACGATCATAGTTGACCATGAGCACCCTGAGATTTCAGAAGAAACGGTACTTTTACTCGATACCCCGAGCCCAGCAACACTTAAAGCACTGCAAAGTGAATACTTCGCTGTGATGGATGCTCACATTATGGATATTAAAACCGATACGGAAGCCAAACGTACTAAGCATATCATTGAGCTAATAAAGAAGAAGGGCTACCGCATTGTTGTTAATGATGAAATCCATCATTTTACAGAGAAGTACAAAAATCGTGTTGAGTCAGTAGTCTGTGACTTTTACAAGACACTAATGAAACAGACACGATGTACATTTATCTTGGTCGGTAAGCATGAAGCTGAAATAATTGTCCAGACTGAAGGCCAACTTCGACGTCGATTTTTAGGAACCGCTCGTCTTCTTCGTTTAAATAAACCAACAGCCACTGACACACAGTTTTCTGATTTCGTAACTGAATACAATGAAAACTGTCCATTAAAGGTTACTCAATTTGGTCACGATTTCTTATGTCGAACCTATGTTGCTTGTGACGGGTTACCAGGTCTTTATCACGCGTTAATTGAATCAGCGATTCGCTGCAATAAAGATGGGAAAAAGATAACACAATCTGATATTGCAAAAGCAATGGATCTCGAATTCCAACCATCTGAGAACCTTAGCTTCAATCCTTACTCTGTATCATTACCAAGAGTTACTGCATGGCTCGAACAGATGGCATAAACATGAATAACTATAAATTGCCTTTTTCACTCTCTCCGGCTGAAGGAGAATCTGTACAAGGATATCTCGCTAGACTAGCTACAGAAAATTGCTGTACTGATACGAGAGACCTATTGAGAATAACAAGAATTCCAGGTGGAACTAGCTCTAACTTTCAACGCACCGGCTCCTGGAAGTCCGCTGTTAAATGTTTTGAATTACTTAAAGAATCGGATATACGGCATGCAAAAGACCACTTTCGCCAACAAGGTGAGCAATATAAATTTACACCACAAATCAGAAACATGGCACGTTGTTGCCCTCTTTGTCTTGAACAAAAACCGATTCAAAAATTTGAATGGTTAATTACCGTCAAAACGCACTGCCAGGTACATGGAATTCCACTAATTGACACCTGTACGTGCTGCGATGCTCCATTAAACTTTGATGCTATAGAACGTGGACAATGTAACTACTGTGCTTCTGGCATTCTTGACGGCAGCGTAAAAGAATCAACCTTACCTCAGTACCTTGATGGAATAATTGCTCTTAGAGGCCGGGAGCTACAGCAAGCATCCAAACAGCTACTTGATTGCGCAGGACGGTTACTACGACCTTTTGATATCTTGCCAGGTAAAAGTGAAACCCTTGAGCAAATCAATAATTCACTGCTAATCCAGATATTTACTGCGGCTTATGAGCTTATTCATTCTCCAGCTGCAAGAGAGTATTATGCAGAGGAAGTTGAACAACACCGAAACCAGGCAGTAACCTTGGGCCCGCATGTTGCTCGCTACCCTGCATATGAATTCGAGTATCCTGACACTGAGCATGAAAACTACCCAAGGGTATCTACATCGTACCTTCAGTGGAAATCAGAGGCTGCAATTTCTAACAAAGTTAAGGCAGTATTGAAGGCGAAAGACCAATCATTTGATGACGATGTTACGAAATACATCGCTGATCTCTGGGCCGCCAATAAAATCTTAGGAACTAGCTGTGCCGAACTTGCTTCTTTTGTTGAAGAAGGACTTATTGAACCGATCAAACGTTCGAAAAAAATCCAGGGTATACTCCTTGATATTAGAGATTTCGCTGAACTCATTGAACAACCAGCTATACCAAAAAAAACCATACCAGTGAGTCTTGATGAGTTAAGGCAATCAGAGTTTTTTGAACGCTACAGTGTTTCCCTGGGCGAACTAGTTGCGTCACCATCTATCCAAAACTACATTTCAGACAAAGGAAATGGGTTAGCTTCACTTTGCTGAAACAAAAATGAGTTGCTCCCTTGGGCTATCAACACATTCAAGAGTAAGGATATCCAAGTATCCCCAAAAACAGTTAAGTTGATACTTGGTGTGACCCAAACTGAACTAAATGACTTGGTCGATCAAGGCAAGCTAACTCGGTGTTTACCTGATAAAGGAAACCGAGAATTATTTAACACATACAAAAGTATCGAAGTACAAACCCTTCTTTAAAAAAAGCAGTCGAATGACTGCTTTTGTCCTCACACCTCCAGCGTCAAATCATTTTAGTATATTTATATCATTAACAGATTGATTAATAAACCATTATTATCTTGTTGATATTTTGATAAAACAGGCTATATTAGTACTAACATAGCCGTTAAGGCGTTCTTTTCGACGTACTATTATAGAATTCCGCCTATCTATGTTTTTTTGCCATATTTCCGCGTTATTGGCTTAATTTTTTTTCCGCGCTTCTGTTTTTTCATGCCTAACTCCTTAATTTGAAAGAGACGGTTTTCCGCTTTAATGATCCCCTAGCCACTCGTTTCAGCGAGAATTACTTGGCTTGTAGGCTAGGCACCGATTTGAAAATCTAGTGGCTCTAAATTAATAATCGGTAACAACGCATAGAAGCCAAGTAAACTCGCCCTTTGGGAGTGAGCCAGCAAGCCCATTTCTGTGTCAAATAACGTTGAAAGGGAATAACCATTGCTACCGTCATTTTCCTTGAACTGAGCACGCTGGTCTCACTCTGAATCCTGCATCTTGAGGTAGCTTGGGTATAGAACAAAAAAGCGGGTAAGGTCTCCCTTACCCGCTATAAGCTATTAAAATCAGAGTGAAATTACTGCTGTTTTTCCTGCAAGTGTTGCAGCAGATGGTAGGCATCAACAACACCGCCGGTAGCCGATAGCTCTGAGAACGGCACCATCACTTCCGGTGTGGCCGGATTCTTAACCATGTGACCCTCGTAAGTTCTTACCGTTTCTAGAATGGCTTTCTTCAACTGACGACCTTTCAGATCCGGGAAGTAAGTCAGCGCAAGCGCTGCAACCCCTGATACAACTGGTGAGGCCATACTGGTTCCGCTAAAGGCCTGATAATTGTTACCTGGTGTGGTAGACATGATCTTATAGCCAGGGGCAAATACATCGACACTGTCTTTACCAAAGTTGGTAAAGCTCGTCGCCAGCCTCTGATCTTTGTAATTACCCGATGCGCCGATATCTAACCAGGTGCCAATCCGGTGTCCCGGATAGTAGAGAGGGAAACGGTTCGGATAGCTCGGTTTGATATCGTTATCGGTATGGCTGTTTCCCGCAGAGTGAACCAACAATACACCGCGGCGTGACGCGTAGCGGAAGGCTTCATCCACAACATCCTTGTAAGGCGAATACGCCTTGCCGAAGCTCATATTGATGATTTTAGCGCCATTATCGACAGCGTAACGTACCGCATTGGCAACATCCTTATCACGTTCATCACCATTGGCCACAACCCGTAAAGCCATAATCTTCACGTTGCTTGCCACTCCGCGTACACCCAACTGATTGTAGCGATCAGCCGCTATGATCCCAGCCACATGCGTACCGTGTGATGCATCAGGACCAATAACATCATTATTACCGTATCGGTACTGCCAAGGGTTATAGGGCTGATCTTTGACTATCTCGGCACGAGGGTCATAATCCAGGTTGTAATGATAATCAACCGCTGAACTGTAGCGCTCAAACATGGAATCCATGTAGTCAAACGAACGCCATGTCGACAAAGTCTGTACCAGATATTCTGCGGCTTTCATCACTTCAGGATCATCACTCCTAATCTGCTCAATGGCCGCCAATGAGAAATCCGTCTGTCCATGCTTATTCTGCAGTACAGCTTTACTTGCCTGAGCCTCATCATACATCGCCTTGAAGGCCTGATACTTACTGTTTGCCGCTTCAGACTCAGCCAGATATTCCTTCTCGACACCTGCAAAATAGGCTTTCTCGTCAGGCGTTAACCAAACACCGTAATCTTTATAGGCCAGGTAACGTTTATACTCGCGCGTCACTGCAAGCGTATCGTAGGCAACATGAGAGCCATCACGCCCGCCTATGAAGTTCCACCCATAAACATCATCAACATAACCGTTGAAGTCATCGTCAAAACCATTGTTCGGGATCTCACGTGGGTTTTCCCACATTTTTCCCTGAAGATCCTCATGGTGAACATCAACACCCGAGTCAATTACGGCCACAACAACCGGAGTATCACTGGGAGTTAGCGTAATCGTGTCATACACACGGTCAACACTCGAACCTTCAATACCATTCATTTCCGGATCTAAGTTAAACCAGTCACCATCGAGTTGGCCAGCAGCATCACTGAGGCTTCTCTTCGAACGGGTGCGCTGCTCTTTTATTACTGGCTCAATGATTGTCCCTTTAACCGTTGTTAATTCTTCAAATGGAACAGGCGGGACGCTGTCATTCGCTGCTAGAACAGGAAAAGAAATTGCTGCCATTACAGCCGCAGAAATAGCCGAACGATAAAACTGTCTTGCTTTCATTATATTTTCCTTCATATAACATTTGCGTTGTTAAGTTGTTGTTCTTATTTGCAATTTAAAGCGAGACAGACATTAACATTGTTAATACCAATGCATGACAGATACGTATCACACTTAGTTATAACCAATTTACTCGTGTCACGGCTCTGGAGGTGGGAAATAGGAAAGGAAATCTATTCAGGAAAACAACCAATTATAGAAAGCAATCAGAGAAAGAATAAATCATCATCAACTCATTTATTCCACTTGCGCACTACATCACGATTTTGCTGACAGAAAAAACCGATTTGTACCTGAATCGATATATAACTATTTGATTATTTACAAGCGCAAAAAAAGTAATATTGCAATCAATTAATGGAACCATGCTCACAATAAGAATTAAGCTATATTATTGATAAAAAACAGATTAATTCACAATGTGCATGATTATCAATATATGGGAAATATGTTATGCCAGAGAAAAAAGTCCGGCAACCATTCAGGCTGCAGGACTTATTATCTGAAATCGGGCTTACTAATAAGATAAGGATATTCAGCTCGCTAAGCTATCACCACAAACCCGCTTTTGAACATTCATCGGTGCAGGTTCATAATGGCTCAATGTCATACTAAAGCTACCCTCGCCTCCTGTAATGGCCCGTAACCGCTGAGAGTAATCCTGCAGTTCGTTAAGCGGTGCCTTGGCATCCAGCGTTGTCTGATTATTCGGGGCTGCATTTGTACCGATTATTACCCCTCGGTTACCCGCAAGATCACCGGTAACATCACCAACCGCCAGAGTCGGCACCACCAAAGACAGTTCGACAATAGGCTCCAGCACGATAGGGCTGGCTTTGTTGACAGCATCCAGGAAGGCTTTCTTGCCTGCAATCACAAAGGCGATTTCCTTCGAATCTACCGAGTGATATTTGCCATCGTAAACAGTCACCTCAATATCCCGAATTGGGTTACCGGATATCGCCCCTTCGTCAACGGCCTGCCGGATACCCTTTTCGACCGCAGGGATCAGGGCTGTCGGAATAGCGCCACCAACAACTTTATTAACGAACACAAAGCCTGATTCAGGCTCTAACGGGCGAACTTTGAGCTGTACCTCACCAAACTGCCCGGCACCACCACTCTGCTTTTTATGGCGGTAATGCCCTTCCGCAGGCTGTGTGATCGTTTCATAGTATTCGATACTTGGTTGGGCAGCTGAGACTGGCAATTTATACAAAGATTCCATCTTCTCGAGGGCAATTTTCAGGTGGAACTCACCCTGCCCGCTGAGTAAGGTTTCATTGGTGCGAGTGCGATGCTCAAGCCGAAGCGTCGGGTCTTCCGCCACAATTTTGTTCAGCACTTCAGAGAGCTTTTGCTCGTCCCCCCTTTTTGTCGGCCTAATAGCCTGGCTATACATGGGTTCCGGGAAACTCAGTGTCTGCATCCTGATGTTGTCTTCATCATGAGAATCATGAATAACAGAGTCAAAATAGAGGTCATCGACTTTTGCCAACACACAAAAATCCCCCGCTTTCGCACTGGAAATTTCAATCCGTTTTTTACCCTGTAGCTGATAAAGGTGGCCGACCTTGAATGCCTTATTGCTCTCGCCAACATATAGCTGGCTGCCCGCGTTTATCTCCCCCTGAAAAACACGAATATAAGCCAGTTTGCCTAGGTACGGGTCGACACTCACCTTGTAGACATGGGCCACACTATGATCCAGCTGATCACAGTCAACTTTAACTTGTTTACCTTTCTTCTCCAGCAATGGCGGGTTGCCTTCATCCGGCATCGGCATGATTTCAGCCAATGTTCTCAGCAACAACTCTACACCCGCCCCGGTCTCGGCAGAAACAAAACAGACAGGAATAACGTGCCCGGTACGCAACGCTTCCTCAAATGGGTCATGCAACTGTTGTGGTGACAATTCCGAGCCTTGCTCGAGATATAACTCCATCAAGGCTTCGTCAACTTCAATCACCTGATCGATAAGCCGCTCATGCACGTCCGTTACGCTATCAAACAGAACCGGCTCATCGTATTCAGGCGCATAGTAGCAGTCGATCACCTGCTTTCCGTCTGCTGACGGCAAGTTGATCGGTAAACAATTACTACCGAAATGGGCAGCAACTTCAGATACGAGCTCACCTATCAAATGCAAATTTAAGTCGAGCTTGTTGATGATAATCATCTGACATTTTTGCTGCTCTTGCGCAAAAGCAAATAGCCGCTCCGACACCTGATTTAAAGGCGTGTTTGCATCAAGTACCAAGGCAGTCGCCTCAACGGCAGGAAACACACTCAAACTACGGCCTAGTAGCTCTGGTAGCCCCGGCGTGTCGAGGATATTCATTCGGTGTTTTTGCCAGGTAAGTGCCACAGGCGTGGCTTCGATGCTGTGCTGATACTGAATAGACTGGGGATCAAAATCGGTTATCGTGTCTCCGTCTTTGACTGTCCCCAAATGTGTGGAAGACCGAGACTCATACAATAGACGCTCGATTAACGTCGTTTTCCCAACCCCGCTTTGACCAATAAATCCTACGTTACGTATTTCATTAACAGACATAGATGCCCCCTAGAAAAAGAAAGACGAGAGATTTCACACGTTACATTGCGTTAGTTGGCGGTTTAACCGCCTCATCGTCTTCCAAGTCATTTTCCGTATGGGGATATCCATAATCGAACCATTCAGTGACCAGTTACTTATAGCTTAACCCGACTCATGGTAATTGCTGTGAGTTATGTTGTTTTCTCGAATATAAAAAAGACCTCTTTCGAAAAAGAGGTCTTGGCAGAATCAAACACTAAGGAAGCCATCGGCATTTGCCTTAAGCGAAGGGTAACAGAGTTTCTAACTGTCCATTTTGCGCATTTGGCTTAGATACTTTATCCAGCTTTTCGAGGCCGAGGTCGACTTAATGTTATTGGCCAGCTTGGCATGAATAATCGCTTTGTCATAATTCTCAAGCTTGTAGTAGGCACGTACCTTTGCCAGCTCGACATCGTCCTTACGCCCTTTCAGGGTCACCTTATCCAGTTCGGCAATTGCCTTGCGATAATGCCCTTCCTGAAGCAACAGCTGCGCCAACGGCCAGCGGTGCTTATTATCTAACTCCGCCGCCTTTGCCCACGTCGAAATCGCTTTATCCCATTCCTTAGCCATTTGCCAATACATTGCCTGAGATGATACCAGCTCAACATCAGTTTTTGCCCCTTTCAACTGGGCATAAATGTCAGCAGCCCTCTCAGGTATACCGCGCTGAGCATACAGCTGCGCGAGAGTTTTCAAATCCTGCTGACTCAGTTCAACGCCCTGACGTTTTGCCAGAGCCAAGGTATCCAACGCATCCTTCGAGCGGCTAAGCCGGAGCTGAATACCCGCCGTTTGTTGCCACCATACCGCTTTGTTGGGCTCTAGCATAATCAAACGCTGCAAGGTTGGCAGAGACTCACGCCACTTCTGAAGCTGAAGCTGAGCGCCCAGCTTCATTGACAGAGGCTGGACTTCATCACCGCGATTGAGCTTCTCATAGGTTGTCATTGCTGACAAAACCTGTTTCCACTCACTGATCTGATAATGGGCCTGTACAATCCGCAGCCATAGCTCATCGGCTTTCTGGTTCTCGGGGATTGCCTTGGACAACTGGTAATAATGGGGCAAGGCGCGTTTGAACTGTTCGTCAGACAACAAAATATCAGCCAGCATGCGCTGGGTAACCCAGGCCTGCTCGTCTTTCAACAGGCCGCTCTCAACCGCTTTGGAAAGGTTAGCAATGGCTCTTTTGACATCCCCTTTCTGCCAGTAGAAAACACCCAGCATACGCTGTACGAAGGCAGCATCGTATGCTTTGGAGGGTGACATCTCCGCCAGCAGCGCAATGGCCTCACCCAGCTTCTCTTCTTGTTGCAACGTTTGAGCTCGCTGAACTTTCCCTGCCGTATATCTCGATAGTTCTGCCTGAGCAGCCCCCGCGACCAATACCAGAGCCACTGCAACTACGAATTTCTTGATCATTTTTGTATCTTAAACTCCAGTCTGACTGTTTGATCCAACTGAGCAATCGCTTTGCCATCGACAATCTTAGGCTGGTACTTCCACTTCCGCAGCGCACGAATCGCTTCTTTTTCAAACAAACGTCGAGGCTGGGCATCCTGCACCTTCAGATCAGTCGGTCGCCCCTGCGGGTCAATGGTAAATGAAATAACCACATAACCTTCAGCGCCACGTTTCATTGCTCGAGCAGGATAACGAGGTTCTACCCGATAGAGCGGCATTGCCTGCTGGTTGGAGCCAAAGTCCGAAAACGTCGGAACATTAATCGCCAAGCCTGAAACAGCGGTATCCAGTGCCAAACTAGGCATTGTCGGTGCCACTGTCATTGCCGTGGTTTGTGAGGCCGTCGGTACAGCTTCAGGAGGCGGCTCTGGCGTATCCGGTTTTTCAGGAGCAACTCGCTGGCGGCGCTGAGCTTCTCGCTCCTGCTCTACCATCACCATGTCAAAAGCGATGAGTTGCTTCTCATCAAGAGCTCGTCGATGACCGTTATCGACCATCCAGGCCATAAAGGTAAACAAGCCGAGAGCCATTGCCAACGCGACAGGCAAAGCAATGAATAATCGCAACATCAGCGTTTCTCCGCTGCCAGCGCAATCTTCTTCACCCCGGCCCCTTTGGCGGCATCCATCACCTTAACAACGGTACCGTTGTAGGCATGCTCATCAGCCTGAATAACCAATGAAGCTTCAGGCTGTTCCAATAACAAATGCTCAAGGGTGGCCTGAACACGCTCAACATCGACCACCCGCTTATCAATATAGATATCATTTGCCGAAGTAATCGCGATAAAGATCCCGGCATCTTTCTGACTAACGACATTGCTGGCCTGGGGACGGTTGACCTCGACACCGGACTCACGAACAAACGAGCTGGTGACAATAAAGAAGATCAACATGATAAAAACAATATCCAGCATCGATGTCAGATCAACCTGGGCTTCTTCCCGCGCAGAAGACGGACGACTCAGTCTCATCACTGACTCCTTAATAACTTTTCTAACTTGAGTTCACGAAGGTGGCAGGCCTTCGACAGACGTGCGTGTACAAACATACCGGCCAATGCCGCGACCATTCCGGCCATCGTCGGCAAGGTCGCCAATGATATGCCAGACGCCATCAGGCGTGGCTGACTGCTACCTTGAGTCGCCATTACATCAAACACTGAAATCATACCGGTGACTGTGCCGAGCAAACCCAGCATCGGACAGATAGCAACCAGCACCTTGATGAGGTTCAAGTTCTGGTTCAGGGCAATACGCGCTTCACTCAACCAACCATCACGCAGTGCATGGGCATACCAGGACGTCTGATCCTGCCTTGCATGCCACTGCGATAGCCAATGGTTCTTTTGCTTTGGGTAGGTGATGAGCAGGTATAGCACCCGCTCGATCACCAGCAGCCAACTCACGACAACCACAGCTGCCAGCCACCAAAGAAGCTGACCGCCCTGACTCATGAAGTGCTGCAGTGAATACCACCAGCCCTCGAAGCCCGCAGCTTGTAACAGTGGTACTTCAAAAAGACTCGATCCCATTAGGCTGCATTTCCTGCTTTTTCTGCTTGCTGGGCAACAAGGCTGATGCCCTGCTTCTCAAGAATATTGCGGATAGTCTCAGCCTGGGTGCTCAGCATATTGTGAGCCAGCAATAATGGCATAGCCGCGATCAGCCCCAGTACAGTGGTAACCAGCGCCATCGAAATACCACCCGCCATCACGGTCGGATCGCCGTTACCAAACTGGGTGATCACCTGGAAGGTTTCAATCATGCCCGTAACGGTTCCCAGCAGGCCAAGCATCGGTGCCAGCGCCGCCAGCAACTTCAGCATCGACAGGCCTTTTTCAAGCTCTTGTTGTTCATCGACTATGGTTTCTAGCAGGCGCAGCTCAAGCGCTTCCACCGAGCGATTCTGCTCTTTGTCATACACGCCCAGTACACGGCCCAACGGGTTGTTGCCCGGCTTGGTCGGATTCTTCAGCTGAGATTTGATTTGTTGCCTGATAACGAGCAGTTTAACACCGCGGAACAATGCAATAATGGCACCGACAGCAAGCAGGCCAAGTATGATCTTGCCCACAACACCACCATGCTCAAGACGATCTTTCAGCTCAGGCGAGTTAGCCAGTTGCTCTAGCATGATGCCGCGAGACGGGTCGACAACAGCTGTTTGCAACCCAGATTGCACCAGACCGTTAAGGCTCGCATAGGCCGGCCCGTCTTCTGGTTGTTTCAGGTATGGCTTGGCAACTTGTCGTTTGCCGTCCCACGCCAGGTAACCTTGCTCACCAATCAAACCAATACTACCCAATCGGTAGGCTTGCGTATCAGACTGGTAGCCTTCGCCGTTAATATAAGGAACCGACACATCACGTAGCTCAGCACTTGCCGTGATCTGATCGGTCATTCCCAGCCACAGGCCATTAAGCTGAGACATTGAAGGCAAAGCTTTGGCATCAACAATTTGTTCTACTACAGAATGGTAGGCTTTGCGATCGGCGCTGGTGACCGAGAATGACATCTCGGCATCAAGATCTTTGGCAGCTTGGCGTACCACCCCAAAAAGCTCACCCAGGCTGCCCGTTTCAAGTCGGAGCTGCTCTTCCAGCTGTGCCAACTTGTTCTCATTGTTGCTGAAGGTCTCGCTAAGCTGCTCTGTTTCTTTCTGCAACTTGCTACGCTGCGCTTTCAAGGCTGCCAGTTTTGCTTTGACCTGCTTTTCCGTTAATTTAAAGTCCGCTTCACGCTCGGCATTATGGGCCGCTTGAACTTTCTGTGCCTGTTGTGTTTTTTCAACCAGCGAGTCAGTGGCAGAAGCGGCAAACGGGAGGGTAAATAAACACAGTGCAGTTGCTAACGCTTTGATTTTCATTAGTTCGTCTCCACGTTAACAGATACAGGCAAAGTGATCAGGCTCGGAGCGGCCTGTTTCGAGGCAATAGCATACGCCTTATCGATATCGGTAGAGTACTGCGAATCAAGTGTCTGCCAGTCGTTCTGGCTATCATTCCAAGCCCAGTAGCGTTTGCCATCGAGGCTACGAGCCACCAGCGAAATACGGCCCAGATACAGCAGATCAGCTTCTATCTTTTCCTGTTCGGAAAGCGCTACCTGCCCTTGGAAGATTCCCATCTTAGTGCCGTAATCCATTTCAATCTGGTAAGACTCCAGGATACGACGGTACTTTTCTGCATCACTGATATCAGCCTGCGCCATCATCAGCTCTAGCTTGGCAATACGAGCCAGACGCTGGTCACGACGAATAGGCTTGTCATTGGCAACAATGTCTTTCAACCCTTCGATCATGTTGTACATCAAAGGAACAACGCCTTGTCGCGTCTCCTTGATGCCCTTGATCTGCTCATTAAGGCTTTCTGCTTCAGCATTTTGACTGTCTACCAAGCGCGCAAGGTGATCGCGGTACACCGTCAGGTTTTTTACTTCTTCCTGAAGCTGTTCAATCTCAGCCATGGTCGACAGAGTTGTTTCGGCGCTCTTGTCAATTTTCTTCTGGCTCTTTGATGATGCCGCGTTGATCTTACTTTCAATCGCTCGGGCATTATCGAGGTTATCGGCGTTTACGCCCGCGCAAAGGCCGATCATCATCAACGCGAGGCTAGTTTTTTTTACGTTCATCTGGCAGTTAATTTCTTAAGAGAATGCACAAAAATAAAAAATTCACTCCGTGAATTTCACATATGTTAAAAACAAATACGCCCGACAATGCCGGGTAACGAGATTCAATGTTAATTGAAAACGAATATCATTTAAACAATTTTCAGCATTAATACTACAAAAGGGAGAAGCCGAAACTTCTCCCTCCTCACTTATTCCATTAGTAACGGAATTGTAGTGTTGCCATATAGTTACGGCCTTCACCCAAAATGGTTTTGGTCTGGCTGCCGCCTGCCAGGTAATCCTTGTCGAAGACGTTTTCAACATTTAGTCGCATAATAACATCCAGGTTTTGATCATATTTAATCGTATGAGCCACACCTGCATCTACACGCGTATATCCGTCTTTCTTGTATGTGTTCTGCGAATCGCCGTAACGGTCACCAACATAAATCACACCTAGGTTAGCGTCAGTATTATTAGTGACTGCATAGCGAGACCAAATGCTTGCCGATAGCTCAGGCACATCCGCCGGACGCTTGCCATCTTTCGATGCATCTGTCGGATCGACAATCTCTGCATCAAGGTATGTCATGCTACCATTCAACGCCAGCTTGTCAGTAACAAAACCAGAAGCACTCAGCTCAGCACCACGGTGCTTCTGCTCACCAACCTGTGTAGTGATTGACTCTTTGTCTGCAACACCGGTAACGGTTTCGGTCAGTACTTTGTTCTCCTGGGTAATATCAAAGATGGCGCCCGAAACAAATAATTGATTATCCAATAATTCCCACTTGGTACCCAACTCGTACAGCTTGCCTTTAACCGGATCCAGCTCCATACCGTCGTTAACATCCGTTTTGTCATCAACCGGATCTTCCGGCTCGAAGCTCTCAGAATAGGTCAGGTAGATTGAACCGTTAGACATCGGATGGTAAATCACACCGGCTTTCGGCAATACGTTGTTGTAGGTATCTTCACTGGTCTCGGTTTTGTCAAAACGCACACCGGCCAATACCTGCCACTGATCGTTAAATGTGATCATATCCTGCAGGTAGATACCGTAAGAATCACGCTCTGTCGGATCTTTCACTTTACCGTTGCTGTAGTGCAGTTCAGCAGGCTTATCCATTGGCTGACCCACCGTCGCTTCGTAACCTTTCAGGTACTCGCTCTGAGTCTTGTAGTAATAACCTAACCAGTTAGCTCCAACCAACAGTTGGTGACTAACGCCCAGCGCGTCGAACTCGCCGACAAAATCCATGTACGCGGTATCGAACTGCCAGTTATCCCAGCGGTCATAGGCGTTATAAGTAAAGGTCCCTGTTGATGCATCATAGGTATCCGGTTTCGAGAAGCTCTCGATATCACGGCGCTCAAAGTCCTGATGGTTATAGCCCGCCGCAACACGCCAGATGTCAGTCAGCTGCGCGTTGACATCAACACCGATATTTTCAACATCATTTTCAATGTTCGACCACTGAGCATCCCAGATATGTCCTTCGCCCAGTACAGGCTTGCCATCAACAATGTAAGCACCGGTATCGACGCTGCCGTCATCGTTCGTTTTGTCGTAATGGAACGAAACGGTAATATCATCGTTCACGTCGTAATCAACAAACAGGCCACCGACGAAACGTTCAGTCGACGGTGTGCTACCGTCGTTATAATGGCGCCAAGAGTCATAGCTTTGCTTGGCAACAACAGCGCGGGCACGCAGTGTTTGCTCGTCGTTCAGTGAACCACTGACATCGGCAACAGTACGCGATGAATTATTCGAGCCGATATCCTGGCTAACCGTTACCTGCGTATCAAACGTCGGCTTTTTCGATACCATGTTAATCAGGCCGCCCGGTGCAGACTTACCGTACAGCAGGCCAGCCGGGCCTTTCAGTACTTCAACACGCTCAAGCAGTTCGATTGGCTGACGGTAGTGAGACCAGTGCTGCTTGCCGTCGCGCAGGAAGCTATCACCGCTGCTCAGGTCAAAGCCACGAAGCTTAAATGTCTCACGGTTACGGCCCTTACCACCTTCGGAAACACTGGAGTCATTCTTAAGCACTTCTCCTAGTGTGCTGGCACGCTGCTCTTCGATCAGTTGTTCGTCAATGATTGCCACCTGCCCCGGAGTTTCCAGCTGACTTGCCTCAATACGCATCGCACTGGTATTGGTATCCGCCTTGTAACCATAGTCGCGGCCCGTTACCACCATGTGCTCGTCAACATCTGCTGACTGAGTCTGCGTCTGAGCATGAACAACAGGTGCGGAAAGAATCGCACCAATCAATAAAGTCAGCTGACTTTTAGAAAACATATTCCGTTACTCCAAATAGTATGAGGTCCCAGCCCTGATTTGTTTTGATTATCCAAAGGCTTAAGGTACCCACGTACGCCTTTTCGGCGTTGCTGCAAAATACGGAAGGGAATATAAGTGATAAGTATTACCATTTGCAGTTAATTTACATTCTTTGCATTTGGTAAATTTATGTCAACGACGGTCAAATAACGGCTGAGAATACCCATGTAAAGAAGTGCTATCTAAAGGAAACCACTCCCCCCGATAATCACCAAAGTGATATTTCGACCAATCACGGGTATAATGCCGCCGATTTTATTGATTTACGCGGTATGAGAAGTGACAGAAGTAAACCTAGACGAAGTGCGTCGTCAACTAACAGAGCTTAACTACAAAGCTGATAAGATCCGAATAGTTACCGTATCGGCTATGGATGACGAGCTGCTGGAAAGCTGCACGACCACAGAAGGTGAGTGTTTCTACAACAGCTATATGAATGTTATCTACGGCAAAGGTGAGCGTTATGTATTAGGTTACCGTTGCGAAGAGACCATTGTCGATCACGCCATTATTCGCAAAGGGGATAAGTATTTTGATCCGACCCTTCAGGCCGAAGGCGACTTTACATCGTATCAGTATGCTATTTTGACCGAGTTCACCGTGTTTGACATGATGAAGCATGCCAAGTCCAACAAGGACTTCCCGCCAGATGTCGACTACCTGCTGAGAAAGGCAAGCAAGTTCAAGAACGTTATTGACGCAGACAAGCTTCGCAAATAACAGCTTACAACCTCCTTGCTAAAGCTAATCAAACATCAGCCTACTTATCCAGATTGGTATTATCATCGACAAGTAGGCTGAGCTTGTCATTCATTCAGCAATGATGCTTATTTCTCAGGACAACGCCGAGCATTCAAGCCCCCTACCTTCTTAAGAGGCACGAAACAGTAAGCAAATTCGCAATCCGCCAGACTCCCGATTTTCAGCCCTGACATGGCCTTTCATTACCGTCATGGCTTCCTTCACGATTGCCAACCCCAGACCATACCCGCCAGATTGCTTGTCTCGTGCGGCTTCAAGGCGAGTGAAGGGATCGAAAATTTGCTTGAGATGCTGCTCCGGGATCCCTGCCCCGTCATCTTCGACCACCAGCTGCACCCAGCCATTGGCATTAGTGACCGACAAACCAATCACGGCCTGCTCACCCGCATACTTAATCGCATTACCTAACAAATTCTTGATAGCCCTTAGCAACAAACGGTTATCCGCCATTGCCATCAATGTTGCATGATTCAAGTCACACTCAAGCTGCTGCTCGGGGCCGAGATTGTGCTGCAACTCGAGCACCAGGTGGTGACAGACGGTTTCAAGCTGAGTTGGCACGAGATTAACCGAGTAACTGGCATTTTCCAGCTGGCTATATTCGAGAATTTCCGTCACCAGCTCATTCATTTCATCTGATTCACGTTCCAGTCGGTCAAGCAATTGCTGGCTATCTTCCGGTAATTTTCTACGCAACAAGTGCAAAGCAAGGTTATGGCGCGCCAGCGGTGTTTTCAGCTCATGGGAGACATCACGGATCAGCTGTTTCTGTTTTTGGGCCAAATCATGTATACGCTGAGTCATGTGATCGAACGAATTAGCCAGCTGGCCGAACTCAGTGACACTGTCACCCACCTCATGACCTACCCGGACACTAAAATCCCCTTCTGCCAGTCGATTGCTGGCATCTTGCAGCTTGTTCAGTGGCCGTTGCAGATAGCGAGCAAGCAATAATGAAAAGACACTGAGGATCAAAATCGCAATCGCTATCTGGATCAGTGCAAAATAGTACGGAAAATAACGAGCCGGATGATACTCATGGGGAAACTGGATCACTATTTCGTGCCCGGTACTTAGCGGAATAGAAATGACGGGCTGGTTAACCCGGTTCTCGAAAGTCGTATCTAGCTGCCTAATAAAGTTAAGCTTGAATTCAAAATGCGGATGCATGTCTCTGCCACTGATCGTGCGACGCTCTTTATCAAGCACAAACAAATAATAGTCCTGCCCCCGTTCCCAGTCGGCAAGCTCATCCATATCTCCCTCTTCGATCATTACTTCGGCCTGCTCGGCCAGCGAGAGCATCTCGGTCTGAATTCTCTCGGGAACATGTAGCAAGGCCTTGATCAGGGCAACCTCGGCAATGTTTTGCAACACCAGAATTAAAGTCAAAATAACCGCAAAGTATGAAAACAGGCGAAAAGCCAGACCGTCACGATCTCCAAGGAAAAACAGCGCGCGGGTTTTTGGAAGGCGAATAGGTATCATTCTATTTATCAATTAACAAACAACGCGCCTACCTTACCACAGCTTCCCGCTCTCTGTTCAATACATCGACACCTAAGTCACCGTTACGCCTCATCTTCTTCTCGTAAGTGACAGAATTCGAGCAGTTGCTCATAAATTTGATGGGTATTAGCAGCAAAATGCAATTAGTGAGTGCCAGACAATGCGAATTGTGGCATATATGAGAGCAATATTGTCATGTCAGGGCGCTAGCATACCCATAAGATGACCAAATGCTGATCACCGAGCAGGGATAGCAAGGATAAATTAAAAATGAGAATTGTTTTTTTCCTTTATACCATTACGTTATTACTAGGATGTAGTTCAGGGGTAGATATTTCGATCCCGGAAAAATACGGTGAAACCACCGAATACAACAAGGGCTATCTGACCGGCAGCCTGAGTGCGACCACCGTCTGGCCATCATCGGGCGAAGGGCTGGTGACGACCCTCTATATTCGTCAAAAAGGCCATGATGATGTCATAACCCTTGTTAATAACAACGCTGATTCCGATTTCATTACAGATTCTCTTAAAGGCCAGCTTTTTTCGCTACCTTTACCAGCCGGTGAATACGAACTCTTCTGCATCGGATTCAAAGGGAGCAACGGCTCAAAAACGATCACTTCTAAATCCAGAGATGATCTTGGCCTCGCCTTTTCGATTGAGCCGGGACGAGTCACCTACATCGGCCAGTTCATCACTTCTAGCCTGGTTGCGAAAAGTAAACTGTGGAATATCGAATATCCGAGTGGTTACGGTGTGATCACCTATAGCAATGCATACAGCCGTGACAAGGCCCTGTTCGATGAAAGGCACCCCGATCTATATAACCTTGCTTTCAGCCCCGAACCGCTTGCAGAAAAGAATACACGCCTGATTTCAACCCGCCCCGAGTAACCATCACTACTGCATACAAAGAGTGAGGCAATACGGCCTCACTCCTCCCCCCCTAACAGCAACACAGAACTCCTTTACCGCCTGCGATGAGTTTCACGCCCTAATTCTCACGCAATAGCTTTATTCACTAGCAACTCAGTGTCAGGCGCCTCGATTGCTCACGACTCGCCCCCTGACTCATAGCCCAAACTACAATAGCTATACTCAACATATAAAGCTGATGCGGGGAATGCTATGGCACTTTCAGATTATCTTCCGGTGTTGCTTATGACAGGGTTTGTATCCCTGCTGGCGCTGTTGATACTCACGGTTTCCTCGTTGATCCGCCCGCATAATCCCTATCCTGCCAAAAACCAGCCCTATGAGTGTGGTGTAGCGCCTATCGGTGATGCTGCTATCGGCCAGTTCAAGGTTCACTATTTTGTGATCGGCATTTTGTTCATCATCTTTGATGTCGAGACCTTGTTCCTGTTTCCCTGGGCTGTGGTACTCAAGAGCATTGGCCTGTTCGGTTACATCGAAATGATGGTCTTTCTCTTTGTACTGTTGGTCGGATTTATCTATGCCTGGGCTAAAGGAGCATTAGAATGGGAGTCTTAGATAACCGCTTTCCCAACAATCTGCTGTTTACCTCGGTTGACAATATTATCAACTGGAGCCGGAGTTCGGCACTCTGGCCGGAAATGTTCGGCATTGCCTGCTGCGCCATCGAAATGATTGCGACAGGCTGCTCCCGTTATGATCTCGACCGTTTCGGTGTCGTGTTCAGGCCGTCCCCCAGACAATCTGATGTCATGATTGTAGCCGGTACGGTCAACAAGAAATTCGCCCCGATAGTCAAACTGCTCTATGACCAAATGCCCGAGCCTCGCTGGGTTATCGCCATGGGATCCTGTGCTATCTCAGGCGGCGTCTACAACAACTATGCCGTCGTACAGGGTGTGGAACGCCTGATCCCGGTCGACGTATATGTACCAGGTTGCCCCCCTCGGCCGGAGGCCCTGATGCAGGGAATCGTTATGCTGCAGGAAAAAATCAAACAAGGTCGGGTCTTGCGTCGGTTTGATCCCGAAACAGGCCAAGATATTACAAACCGAGATATAACAAGCAAAAACATTACCGCTCAAGCTGCTAACCCACGAGATCTCGGAGAGTTTAAATCATCATGAGCCGCTCGCTTAACGACCATGCCCTCGCCGAGCATATTACCGACCTCCTGACGGATACCGGCATGGACGGTATCAGCCTCGATGCCAGCTGTATCGATATGCCGACATTGGTGGTACCGCCAAAAAAGCTCATCACTCTTTGCCAGCAACTCAAACAAGACCCGCAGTTCAAATTCAACTTTCTCTCTGATATCGGCGGTGTCGATTACCTTAATCGAGAACCACGGTTCGAGGTGGTCTACCATCTGTTTTCAATTGAACTCAACCATCGTATCCGGCTCAAATGCCCGCTTGCCGAAGGCACAACAATCCCAACGGTCTCAAAGATATGGAGCTGCGCCGACTGGCATGAACGCGAAGCCTTCGACATGTTCGGCATCATCTTTTCCGACCACCCGAACCTTAAACGGATTTATATGGATGACGATTTTAAGGGCTTTCCGCTGCGAAAAGATTTTCCCGTCCGCGGCTATCAAGACGATTTGAATCCCTTTGGTGAACCAGAACCGGAAGGAGACAACTAGGTGACCGCCGTAACCCAACTCAATGCAGATGACAGCCTAACCAAAGATCTGTTGCTCAATCTCGGGCCGCAGCATCCAAGTACCCACGGCGTGTTGCGTATACTGCTCGAAATGGAGGGCGAGCGTATCGTGAAAGCCGATCCTATCATCGGCTACCTACACCGTGCCTTCGAAAAAATGGCCGAGGCCGGCACCTATACCCAAACTATTCCGCTTACCGACAGGCTCGATTACCTGTGTCAGGCATCCAACAACCTGGGCTTTGTCCGTGCAGTCGAAAGCCTGCTGGGCATCGAAGCACCGGAGCGAGCCCAGTATATACGCGTGTTAATGGCAGAACTGTCACGTATTTCCGGTCACCTACTGATCACCGGTGCCCTGCCAATGGACCTGGGCGCTATGACCGCCCTGCTCTACACCATGCGTGAACGGGAAATGGTGATGGATCTGATGGAAATGGTTTCCGGTAGCCGGATGATGAGCAGCTATTGCCGAGTCGGTGGCGTTCGCGAAGATCTGCCAGACGGATTTACCGACAGAACAGCAGAGTTTTGCCAAATTTTCAGCAAGCGAATTTCTGATTACGAGCAACTGCTCAGCAATAACCGGATGTTTGCCAAACGCACCAAAGGCATTGGCGTTATCAGTGCGGAAGATGCCATCGACTGGGGACTAAGCGGGCCTTGCCTGCGCGCCTCAGGCGTTGACTGGGATATTCGGCGCGATAAGCCCTATGAAATCTATGGCCGGCTCGAATTCGACGTCATTGTCAGCCACAACGGCGATTGCTACGACCGCTGGTGGTGCCGGATGGAAGAGATGAAACAGAGCCTGAGAATGATCTCGCAATGCCTCGAGCAGATGCCTGAAGGCCGTTTCCAAGTCGACGCCCCTGAGATTGCCTTTCCGAGTGACAAAACCGAAGTCAAAAAGTCGATGGAAGCACTGATCCACCAGTTCAAGCTGGCCGCCCACGGTATCGAGGTGCCCAAAGGAGAATGGTACGAGGCCATCGAAGCTCCCAAAGGAGAGCTGGGGTACTACATTATTAGTGACGGCAGTGCGATCCCCTTCCGGGTCAAGGTACGGGCACCGTCATTTGTGAATCTTCAGGCGATGCAGCCAATGTGCAAAGACTGCTATCTGGCCGATCTGATAGCCATCGTCGGTAGTCTGGATCCTGTGATGGCCGAAGTCGACAAATAACAGGCAAATACGACCAAGTAGTGGGAGTCGCTGGCATGAACAAAGAACAATTCAAGCGCGAAATTGAGGAATTCTGCCGTATCTATCCCATGCGTCGTTCGGCACTGATGCCGGCACTCCATCTTGCCCAACAAGAATATGGCTACCTCAGCACTCAGATCATGCAGGAAGTAGCTGATATTCTTGAGCTCCCTCCGGTTCAGGTCTATGAAGTGGCCAGTTTTTACAGTCTCTATCACACCCAGCCAATTGGCAGCTGTCACCTTCAGCTCTGCACCAATATCTCCTGTATGCTTGCCAATGCCGAGAAGCTAATGAACGTGATAAAACAAACCTTGGCAATCGAGCAGGATCAAACCACGCCGGACGGTCGCTTTACCCTCTCCGCCGTTGAATGCCTGGGAGCCTGTGATAAAGCCCCCGTCCTGCAGATCAATAATGACCCATATATTGAGCAGTTGAGCGAGCCCCAGCTCCGGCAACTACTGGATCAACTCATAGAGTACACCAAAGCGCCAACGAAATGGCACCAGTCCGAGGCCGATAAGATCATTAAGGTGCGCAATGTTTGAACCTGTCCTTTTAAAAAATGTTGGCCGAGACAACGCCTGGCAACTTGATGTCTATCAGGCCAATGGGGGTTACGATGCCTGGCGCAAAGTGCTCAGCAGTTACAAACCCGCTGATGTGATCGGCCAGGTTAAAGCCTCCAACTTACGCGGTCGTGGCGGGGCCGGTTTCCCAACTGGCCTGAAGTGGTCCTTTATTCCTGCTGACAGCCCCAGCCAGCGCTATCTGTGCTGCAATGCCGACGAAGGCGAACCCGGCACCTTCAAAGACAAGTTCCTGATGGAACAAGACCCACACCAGTTGCTTGAGGGCATGGCAATTGCTGCTTATGCCATTGGCGCTCACCGGGCCTATATCTACCTGCGGTACGAGTTTCGCCTCGCACTGGAGAGACTCCAGCAGGCTATAGACTCGGTAAGAAAACAGGGGTTGCTGGGAAAAAACATTCTCGGCTCCGGTTTTGAGCTGGAGATTTATATCCACCGCAACGCCGGGGCCTATATCTGCGGCGAAGAAACAGCACTTTTACAATCACTGGAAGGCTACCGTGGCGAACCAAGACTGAAACCGCCATTTCCGGCTATCAAAGGCTATTGTGCCAGCCCGACGGTGGTCAACAACGTCGAAACCCTTGCCTGCATTCCATCCATTTTCACCAACGGCGCCGAATGGTTTGCCGCTATCGGGCCGGAAAAAAGCCCCGGACCAAAACTGTATTGCCTGAGCGGCCAAGTGAATAAGCCGGGCCTGTATGAACTGCCAATGGGCTTTTCCCTTCGCGAGCTAATTGAAGTCCATGGTAGAGGCTGCCGTGACGGTTACCAGTTGAAAGCAGTGATCCCCGGCGGTGTCTCGGCCCCGATGCTGCCAGCCGATCAGGTCGATATCGCCATGGACTTCGACACCCTGGCCGCTGCTGACTCAATGCTGGGATCGGCAGGCGTCATCGTCATGGACAACAGTGCTTCCATCGTTGAAGTGACCAAACGAACAATGGAGTTTTTCAGCCATGAATCCTGCGGAAAATGCTCGCCCTGCCGCGAAGGGACCTTGTGGGCCGTAAAAATCTTACGCCGCTTTTCTGATGGTACTGCAACGCAAGATGACCTGTCTCAGCTCCATAGCCTGTGTGACAATATCGCCGGCAACTCATTCTGCGCCCTGGCCGATGGTGCAATCATGGCTTTGCGGGCTGCTCTGAAGCACTTTGAATCGGAGTTCACTGAACGAATTGATGCCCGTGCTACCCTTAAATCAGAGGGCGGCATTAACCATGATTAAAGTGACGATTAACGGTGTGTGCCATGAATTTACACCGGGTATAACCATTCTGGAGGCAACACGGCAGCTTGGCCTCAACCTGCCTACGTTCTGCAACCATCAGCTGCTAAAACCTGTCGCCTCATGTCGCGTCTGTCTGGTTGAGATAGAAGGAGTCCCTCGCCTGCAACCTTCCTGTGCCACCCTCATCACCGATGGCATGGTGGTCAATACAGACGGAGATCGGGCAACGCAAGCAAGGCAGTCAACTATCAAGCTATTGCTTGCCAACCATCCGCTTGACTGCCCTATCTGCGACAAGGGTGGCGAGTGTGAACTGCAAGACACCGTGTTAGATCACGGCCCCCGTGTCAGCTACTTTGAGGAAAACAAACGCGTCTTTACCGACAAGGATCCGATCCTCAACAAAGTCATAGTTGCCAACTCTAATCGCTGCATACAGTGCCAACGTTGTGTTCGGGTATGTGATGAAGTCGTCGGTGCCAGTGCCATCGGCGTAATAGGACGCGGTGCCGATTGTATCGAAACCGGTTTTGACAATAACCTCAACAGCTGCGATCACTGCGGCAATTGTATCGAAGTCTGCCCTGTCGGGGCCTTAATGAGAGTCGAATACCGTTACAAAGCCAGACCTTGGGATCTGGCCACGACAGAGACAATTTGCCCCCATTGCGGTACCGGTTGTCAGATCAGCGCCGAAACAAGAAATAATCAGCTTGTCCGGGTCAAAGCCAAACCCACCAGCGCCGTGAACAAAGAGCTACTCTGCACCAAAGGCCGATTCGGTATCGACTTTGTTGATAAAGCCCCGCGGATCACCCAACCTATGGTTCGGAAAAATAACGAGTTGCTAGCAGTCTCTTGGAGTGAGGCATTAGACGCCCTCAAAGAAAATCTACAGCCTCTTATACAACAAGGAGCCAGTACAACCGGTGTGATCTCTGGTCGGATGACCAACGAGGTGCTATTTCGATTTCATCAATTTATCAGCGAGGTCTTTGCCAGCGAACAGATTTACTGCGGCAACGATATCTACCGCCGTGATTTTGAACCTGGCTACCAGCACGCATTAAACAGCTTGATCAACCAGAGTTATACCAACAAGCCTGTTTCTGAGCTCTTTAACAGCGATTGCATTTTCGTACTTGGCTGCAATATCGGGGAACAGAACCCTGTTTCCGAGTATCTGCTCCGAAGTAATTTTACTCGCCAGCCATTTACCCTGCTGCTTGCTTCAACACGCCAGAGTCGACTGGATTTACTCGCCAAGACCTATCTACGCTATCCACCGGGCCACGAGTTAGCCTTGCTACAACAACTGATCCTGCAGCTGAAAAACGTTCAACGGGTAGAAAATAATCAACCAACAGAAAATCGAAATACTGAAACACAAGTCTCCGATGAATTGCAGTCTATGTCCCCCGAGCTAAAAGACATCAGCGAGAAACTGGCGTCCGCCAACAGTATCAGCTTACTTATTGGTTCCGATCTGCTTACCGGAGAAAGCACAACTGCTACTGTTCATAACTTGGTACAGCTTATCAAGGTACTGCAGCAAATAACGCCAGACATGCAGTTTCAGTTCTTGTTCCAGCATTGTAATGGACTGGGGGCGTTAGATATCGCATCAAATTGGCCGGGACCAACTCAAACGCTACTACAAGCATTAACTCAAACAACCTCGCAATCTGCTGATATTATCTATGTCGTTGATCAGGAACTACCACTACCAAAACCTCAACTGATGATTTATCAGGGCGCATTTGTGAATTCGACGATGGAAATGGCCGATATTGTTCTGCCGGGGTTCAGTTTTGCCGAAACCGACGGCACCTTCACCAATAACGAAGGCCGTGTTCAACGGGTTCGACCTTTCTATTCCGCCCCGGAAGGCAGCACGAACAGGATCAATAACAGTGGCAATAGCGCAAAGTATGACGCCGAGATTTTTTCCCTCGTTGCACACTGCCTCGAACAAGGCGAGCTGGGAAGCTCGGAGCCACAACATATTTTCGATGAAATATGTCACCAGCTTCCCGCTTACCAAGGATTAGATTGGAGCCTGCTAGGCAGTAACCTGGCCTTTCGAAGTTCTGCCCCTGCTCACCCAATCAAGCATCAAGTCAGTCACCAATTCAGTCATCAGGACGGTGAAGCTTTTGTGCAGCCTTCTCCCCTTATCGAGAAAGAACACGAACTTGTTTCGGACATAACACCAGAGCCCGAAGCACAAGATGATAATAGCCAGCCATTTTTACTGTTGATCGCTTCCAGTTTGTATCACTCCAAAGACCCCATTGCCGCCTCCTCTCAGCTTGATGATATTGAGACAGAGGCCTGGATTGAGATCCACGAGCACGATGCCAGCAAGCTCAGAGTCAACCATAATGAGCCGTTGCTTGTTCGTTACAATAACCGCTCCTTCGATACACCCAATGACTCTGTTCAGAACCAACTTGGTAAGTCATTGATACTACCAGTTCATATTACTCGCCGGACAACACAAAGTACTTTGGTCATAAGCGGCGATCTGACCAAACTACCCAATAATTTGGCTATGTCGCCAACGCCTACTCCCTGCCTTGCCAGCGTATACAGGGAGTAGAGAATGGAATTCTTACTGGTCTTTCTCGTTATGCTGGCCAAGGTCATTGTGCTGACAATAATCTTATTTATCTTACCTGTGCCGCTGACCTGGATGGAACGCAAGGTTGCAGGCCACATTCAGCAGCGCCTTGGACCAATGCGCACTGGCTGGCATGGACTATTACAACCCATCGCCGATGGGATCAAACTGCTAACCAAGGAAGATATCATTCCGGATCAGGCTGACCGCTTTTTGTTTAAACTCGCGCCACTTCTCTCTCTGGTGCCACCATTTGCAGTCTTTGTGGCTATCCCCTTCGGTGAGCCCATCACCATTTTTGATACCCAAATCGACCTCCATCTGTCTGATATGAATGTCGCCTTGTTATACATCCTCGGGGTGGGAGGACTGGAAATTTACGGCGTTATCTTTGGTGGTTGGGCATCGAACAACAAGTATGCCCTACTCGGCAGCTTTCGTACCTGCGCCCAGATGATCAGCTATGCCGTGCCGATGGGATTTGCGGTTATTGGGGTGATCATGCTGGCTGAGTCGATGAACCTTAGCCAAATCGTCATCGCGCAGGAAAATGTCTGGAATGTCGTGACACAACCGATCGGCTTTATTGTCTTTTTTATTGCCGGACTGGCCGAGGCACAACGCATCCCCTTCGATCTTGCGGAGGCCGAAGGCGACTTGGTTGCAGGCTATCATACCGAATACAGCGGAGTACGTTTTACCTTCTTCATGACCAGTGAATATATCGTCATGCTGACGATTTCTGTTCTGTGCGTACTGCTGTTCTTCGGTGGCTGGAACGGGATATTGCTACCGCTGCCACCTGTGATCTGGTTTTTGCTCAAGGTCTTTTTCTTCGTCTATCTGATCATGTGGATCCGATTTACCTTCCCCCGCTATCGCTATGATCAGCTGATGACCATTGGCTGGAAAGTGCTGTTACCTCTCTCGCTGCTGAATATCATGATAACTGGGCTGTTTTTCACCTAGCTAACAAACATATCAACTAAACTAAGGATAACAAGAGCCGGATCCCGGAGCTGTCAGAGTGAATATTAAGCGCTGGTTTGGTTGGACCCTGTTAACCGACATCAGAGACGGGATGCGCCTGACTCTGCGCTATATGCTCTCCAAAGGGGTAACGATGCAATACCCGGATAAGGAGAAATGGGTGCCATACCCAAGGCACCGAGGTCACCCCTACCTGCGTAAAGATAAACAGGGCGAAATCAAATGCGTCGGTTGTGAACTGTGCGCCAATATTTGCCCCAGCGAGTGCATCACTGTGATCCCCTACGAAGACAGCGAAGGCAAGCGCCGACCAAAAATCTTTGAGCTGGATAGTCGCCGCTGTATGTACTGCGGACTGTGTGAAGATGTCTGCCCGGAAGAAGCTATTGCCCTTGGCAGTCACCTCGAATATTCCACCCTTGATAGCAATGATATGGTTCTCAATAAAGAACAACTATTGAACCTTCCGGGTAAAAACAAAGAAGGCGGCATGATAGTCCCTGCCACATTAAAGGCAGGCGCACAGGTCGTTGCTGTACCGCCTGACTCAAAACATGGTCAAGAACTTCAAGAACAAGAAACAAATAACCAAGAACTCAATACACAAGAACCCAAAACGCAAGGTCCGAAAACACGAGGTCCCAAAAACCAAGGTAAAGACTGGTGGCAGGCGATCCACCGTCATTAGAACACTAAGCCGACTTTCCCTGACAAAGCTTCATCATGAAGCGACAAGAATAAGAGGGTACAGATGCCGGGCATAGAAACACTTTTCTTCTTATTATTTGCATCATTGACGGTTATCTTTGCCGTACTGGTCGTGATCGCTAAAAACCCGGTACATGCAGCGCTCTCGCTGATGGCATGCTTTGTTCAGATTGCTGCCCTGTATATCCTTCTGCGCGCACCATTCATCGCCGCCATCCAGATATTTGTCTACGTCGGTACCATCATGGTGCTGTTCGTGTTCGTCATGATGATGCTGGATATCCGCAAGACCACCAGCGAGCCTTACCTGCCAGCAAGCCTTTGGATGCTGGTACTCTTCCCAGTTCTGCTCGGTGCATTACTGATCATCGGATTAAATCTTGGCGACAACTTTGACCCTATTACCCAAACCGACCAGATCCAGCTTCAAAATACCACCGCCGAACTCGGTCTGGCCCTATTCAATGACTTCTTGCTGCCGTTTGAGGTGGTATCGGTAATTTTATTAGTGGCGCTTGTTGGCGCCATATTACTGGCTCAGAAAAGGAAACGATGATGGTACCGCTCTCTTGGTATCTTAGCCTCAGTGCGCTGCTCTTTGTGATCGGACTCTGTGGAGTTCTGTTACGACGTAACATACTTATCATACTGATGAGCCTGGAGCTGATGCTGAATGCCGTGATCCTTAACTTCGTTGCGTTCTCATTTTATTTACAAGACTTGAGAGGGCAAATTATGGCTATATTTATTATCGCCATCACCGCTGCAGAAGTGGCTGTGGCGCTGGCAATTGTGATCGCGCTGACCCGCAACCGGGCAACCTTGCGGGTTGATGATATTAACTCGATGAAAGGCTGACCAAGGTTCGTACTATGGATCCAGAAATATCAGTCATCCCCCTGATCACAGTCCTAGTACCCCTCGCGGCGGCACTGGCTATTATTGCCAGCCGCTCTCGTCCCAACATGAAACACGTTATTTCTATTCTGGCTGCAGGAAGCAACTGTGTACTTGTGCTCTCTATGGCACCGCTGGTCTTACAGGGATACACGATTCAACTACCTCTGTTTACCGTCCTACCCGGTCTTGAGTTTGGATTTAGGGTCGACTCTCTCGGCATGATTTTCGCGAGCGTTTCGTCACTGCTCTGGGTCGCTGCGGCAATATACTCCATCGGCTATATGCGCAGCCTTAAAGAAAAGTCCCAGAGCCGATTCTTTGCCTGCTTCGCAACCAGCCTGGCCGCCGCTATTGGCGGGGCTTTTTCTGCCAACCTGTTCACCCTGGTGATTTTTTACGAGGTATTAAGCCTTGTCACTTATCCCTTGGTATATCACAAGGAAAATACAGACTCCTGGCTAGGCAGCAAGAAGTATCTGGTGTACTTGGTCGGGGCATCAAAAACCTTTTTGCTAGCCGCACTGGCACTCACCTTGGCTACCACAGGTAGCTTGAATTTTGACTCCGGAGGAATATTTAACGAGGTGAACGCCAGCCCGCTTTTGCTGACAGTCATCTACTTCTGCTTCCTGGCCGGATTCGCCAAGGCCGCCATTATGCCCTTTCATATCTGGTTGCCGTCGGCCATGGTTGCTCCGACGCCGGTCAGTGCCTTGTTACATGCAGTCGCCGTGGTAAAAATGGGGGTATTCTGTGTGTTGCGGGTTGTATTTGATGTCTTCGGGCAAGATACCCTGCAACGATTGGATTTGGGCATTGCTACCGCGTATCTTGTCTCCTTTACCATCATCATGGCATCAGTCTATGCCCTGACCCAGGATGATCTCAAGGCTCGGCTGGCCTACTCCACCGTTAGTCAGCTCTCCTACATTATTTTAGGCGCTGTGTTGCTAACCCCAGCCTCAACCCTTGGCGGCTTGCTTCACATCGCCAGCCATGGCGTGTCTAAAATTACCCTGTTCTTCTGTGCAGGCTCTCTCTACTGCGCCGCACGAAAAACCAAGATCAGCGAACTGGCCGGCATTGGCAGACAGTTACCATGGACCATGACCGCCTTCTTCATTGCCTCTCTGGGGATGATCGGTATTCCACCCGCGTCAGGCTTTATCAGTAAGTGGTATTTGCTCACGGGTACCATCGAAGCCGAACAGCTGGTTTTTCTCGGTGTCTTGCTGGCTAGCTCGCTACTAAACGCCGCCTATTTTTTGCCTATCAGCTATAAGGCTTTTTTTGAATCTCAGCCTCCTCTATCGAGCCAGGCGGATAACTCAGGACATACTCCATCCAGCTCAATGTCATCCGAAGCTATGTCACCCGGAGCAAGAGAAATCCCACTGGTTACTGTTCCGCTGGTTATTACCGCTCTACTGTCACTGGCACTTGGCGTTTATCCAGACTACTTCCTTGCATTGGCGCAGGGGGTACAGGGATGATCAGGCGTTCGGTTTGTATCACGCTACTTTTGCTGGCAGCCGTTGCGGTTGTCGTCGCTGACTTTCTTGCACCTCGCCACGACGTTCACTTTTTCTGGGACAGTTTTCCAGGCTGGTCGGCACTGTATGGTTTCATCTCCTGTATCGCCATTATCTTTATCTCCAAGTTTCTCGGCCATCAGTTTGGTTTGATGCATAAGACCGACTACTACGAAAACAAAGACTCACACAAGACAGACAATAAGAAGGAGGAAAATAGTCACGGCGAAACGGCGAAGACAAGCCAACAGCCCCCTGCAGCCAAAAATGCAAAAGGAGGGGATGAATGACTAGCTGGTTTCACCCCGGAGTCATCTTTTTTGTAGCCGCGGCCCTTTTACCGCTAGTTGGTCTGCTCCCAGCCAGTAAATCAAAAGAAAAGAAAAGTAGTCCGATGGTTCAAAGGATCCAGCAAGTTATTCTTATCGCCGCTCCGCTTGTTGCCATTACTGTTACTCTGAGCGCTATCTTCGGCAATACCGTCCCTACCGGTGACTATTGGCGATTTGATTTTATCGGCACTCCCATCACGCTCGGTGTAGTCGATAAGCTCAGCCTGATGTTCAGCTGTGTATTCACCCTGATCGCACTCATAAGTGCAATTTACGCACTCCATGTCCGCAATACCGCCGAACACAGCGCGGCTTTTCTCTACATCGGCAGCGCCCTTGGCGTCGTCTTCGCCGGTGATTACCTGTCTTTGTTCCTGTTCTGGGAGCTGATGGCGTTTTCCTCTTCCTATCTGATCTTTGCCTCAGGCACGACGCAATCAAAAGCCGCAGGTCATCGCTACTTGCTGGTACACATTACAGGCGGGCTTTGCCTGTTGGCCGGCATATTGCTTCATTACCATGAAAGCGGCTCTATGGTCTTTACCATCATGGACCACACTCACAGTGTCGGTTTTTACCTCATCATGACAGGCTTTATCCTGAACGCCGCAGTGCCTCCACTCAATGCCTGGTTAACCGACGCTTATCCCGAGGCCACCATCACCGGTGCCGTTTTCATGTGTGCCTTCACCACCAAGACAGCAATCTATGTGTTACTAAGGGGGTTTCCCGGTACCGAACTCCTTATCTGGCTGGGCACTATCATGGCGGTCTACGGGGTGATTTATGCCGTGCTGGAAAACGACTGTCGACGCCTGCTGGCCTACCATATCATCAGCCAGGTTGGCTATATGGTTGCTGCCGTCGGCATAGGCAGCGAGCTGGCATTTAACGGTGCGGCTGCCCACGCCTTTGCCCATATCCTCTACAAGGGCCTGCTGTTCATGGGAGCCGGTGCCGTAATCTATATGACGGGGAAACGTAAGCTCACCGAGCTGGGTGGACTGTATAAAGCCATGCCTGTAACACTTTGCCTGTATATGATTGGCGCGCTGTCGATTTCTGCCTTTCCTTTCTTTAGTGGCTTTGTCAGCAAATCTCTGGTTATTGCAGCCGCCGAGCAGGACCATATGGCCGTCGTCACCCTGATGCTGCTGCTAGCCTCATCCGGTACTTTCCTGCATACCGGCCTGAAGCTGCCCTACTATATGTTTTATGGCAAAGACAGCTCACCGAATGACTCTGAGGTAAAGCGCCAAGAGCCACCACTTAATATGCTGATAGCCATGAGCCTCGCCGCCATTGCTTGTATCGCCATCGGCGTATTTCCCCAGTTGCTCTATCAATTGCTCCCCTACCCGGTTAACTTCGAGCCGTACACACCGGTTCATATCACGACCACGCTGAGCATATTGATTTTCACCGCGCTGGGTTTCGCGGTTTTTCTCAGGCATCTGGATCCGGAAGATACCATCAGCCTGGATACCGACTGGTATTACCGAAAAGGATCGGTTGTTTTCATGTGGATAGCACAACACCCACTCAGTCGCTATGAACAATGGATGAGCAAGGCGAGTCTCGGGCTACTGTCAGCCGCCCAGTCTCTAGCCAAACAAGGATTACGATTCGATAAAGGGCTGATTGATGCCACCGTCAATGGTATCGCCAACCTTACTCGTCGCAGCGGTCAGCGGCTTCGACAATTACAGTCAGGCATCATCAACCACTACGCCCTTGCCATGGTAGTTGGCGTAGTTGCGGTCCTCACCTTTGGCGCGGTTGTTTTCGATGTTTACCTCCATTTCTTCGAATGGTTGAGGTAATCAATGGAGTTAATGAGCCTGCCACTGTTATCTCTGTTGATTGCTCTGCCACTCATTGGTGCCCTGCTGCTGGTAACGCTCCCCGGCACTGTTATCGGCCCTTTTATCACACGCTGGCTAGCCTTAGGTTTTACTACTGGCGAATTGCTGCTGGCGGTCTTGCTGCTCTGGTCATTTGACAGCAGCAGTCACCAAATACAGTTTCTTGAAAGCCACACTTGGATTTCCGCTCTCAATATCCATTACACACTCGGAGTCGACGGTTTCAGTATCCTGTTTATCTTTCTGACTGCCTTGGTTGGCTGGATCTGCGTGGTCGCTTCCTGGCGGGCAATACAACAACGCGTCAGACAGTTTATGGCCTGCCTTCTGATGATGCAGGCGCTCATGTTGGGAGTATTCTGCGCGCTGGATCTTTTTCTGTTCTATATATTTTGGGAGGCGATGCTGATCCCTATGTATCTGATCATTGGGATTTGGGGAGGTGACAACCGTTTCTATGCTACCTTGAAGTTCTTTCTCTACACCCTGGCGGGCAGCGTCTTCTTCTTAATCGGGGTTATCGTGCTCTATTTGGCCGGCGGTAACAGCTTTGATATTCAATACCTCGCCCAGCAAACCTACAGCCTTGAACTCCAGCGCTGGATATTTATCGCCTTTTTCATCGGGTTTGCCGTCAAAGTGCCGATGTTCCCTTTCCATACCTGGCTACCCGATGCCCATGTCGAGGCCCCGACGGCCGGCAGTATTATTCTTGCCGGAGTACTGCTGAAGATGGGCGCTTATGGCTTTATTCGCTTCTCTTTGCCGATCCTGCCCGACGCCAGCCAGTTTTTTGCACCTGTAATGGCCACTCTGTCGGTCATTGCCATTATCTACGGCGGCTTTCTGGCACTGGCGCAAGATGATCTTAAAAAGCTGGTGGCCTACTCCAGTATCAGCCACATGGGATTTGTCACCCTGGGCCTCTTTACGTTCAACAGTCAAGGGATCAAAGGGGCCATCTTGCAAATGTTCAACCACGGCATTGTCACCAGTGCCCTTTTCCTGATGGTCGGCCTGATTTACGAACGAACCCACTCCCGTTCAATCGCTGATTACGGTGGCCTGATGAAAGCGCTGCCTGTCTATACCGTCTTTTTTGTCATCTTTGTCTTGGCATCCATGGCGCTGCCCGGCACTAACTCTTTCATTGGTGAACTGTTTGTCCTTGCCGGAGCGTTCAGCTCAATGCCGGTATTTGGCGGGCTGGCAATTATCGGCGCGGCCCTGAGCGCCATTTACCTTCTGAGTATGTACAAACGGGTAGCGCTGGGGCCACTCAATAACCCTAAACTTAAAACACTCAATGACATCAACCTCAGAGAATTCAGCGCCATTGCTGCTTTGCTGATTTTTGTATTCTGGATTGGATTACACCCCTTGCCTTTCCTTGCCCTGATGGATGCCAGTGTCAATGAGCTGCTGAGGCAAATTTCACCTCAGTCAGGCACGGCTTTAACACCGTCAGTTATTACAGCTCCTTCTCTCACTGACTTTAGAGGGGGCTAGGCATGGACATAAATGCAATCCTACAGTCTATCTATGCCAGCAGTGCCGAACTCATTCTACTGGTATTTGCCTGTGGGCTTTTGCTAGCTCCACTTGTCAGTCCCAAAATAAACACCGAGGTTATTGCCTACCTGTCAATTCTGGCCGTTATTATCGCGGCAGTCGCCAATGCCTATACACCGCAGGGGATGTCCAGTTTCAATGAAATGTTCATCCTGGACTCAAGCGCGCTTTTCTTTAAATACCTATTCTATATCACAACGATTCTGGTGATTCTGCTTTCCACCGGCTACCTGAAGCTCAAGCAGATCCGTCACAGCGAATACTATGTGTTCCTGCTGTTTGCTCTTTGCGGCATGATGCTAATGGTATCAGGCACAGATTTGCTTTCAGTCTATGTCGGTATCGAACTCGTCGCCCTAGCCACCTACATCCTGACCGGCTTTCTACGCCATCAGACAGACTCCACCGAGGCGGCACTCAAGTATGTTATTCTCGGCGCGCTCTCCTCAGCCATTCTGCTCTATGGCATTTCCCTGTTTTATGGCCTGACGGGCACCACCCAGCTGCAACATATTGCCACAGCATTATCCGGCACAGGCACAACGGCAGGAGCCAACCTCGAAAACACCGGCTTGATTCTGGCAACGACCTTCTTGCTTGCTGGCTTCGGTTTTAAAGTGGCTGCCGTCCCCTTCCATATGTGGCAGCCAGATGTCTATCAGGGGGCTCCCACCCCCATTACGGCGTTTTTATCTGTCGGCCCCAAAATCGCCGGGATTGCAGTACTAATGCGGGTATTTATGGTGAGCTTTGCCGAACAGCAGGTTATCTGGGGACAACTGCTTACTGCTATCGCCATTGCCACTATGGTAACAGGCAGCCTCTTGGCCCTGGTGCAAAGCAACATCAAGAGACTGTTGGCCTATTCCAGCATCAGTCACGTCGGCTTTATCCTGCTCGCTTTTCTCACGCCAACAACCGACGGTTTCTATGCCATCGTGTTTTATTTGTCTGCTTATGCCTTTATGAATCTTGGCGCGTTCGCCGTCATCATTACACTGTATTCCCGCAACCAAAACAATGAGGACATTGATGACTACTGTGGGCTTGTCCATCGCCATCCCTGGCTGGCAACTATCATGGCACTATTTCTGTTTTCTCTGGCGGGGATACCGCCAACCGCCGGATTTATAGCCAAGTTCAACATCATCATGGCGCTGATCGGCCATCAGCACACAGTACTTGCCATACTGGCCGTTATATTCAGTGTGGTCTCTGCCTACTATTACATTCGAATCGTGCTGGTGATGTTCATGAAACCGGCTAAGCATAAATTTGCCCCAGACTATTCAGTTCATCTAGTTATAGTGCTGGCTACAACCGCCACTATCACTCTAGGGCTCGGGCTCTATCCCGCTCCTCTTATCGATATCATCCACCAACTATCACCCTAGCATCATCTTGGCTTAGTATCATTTTGGCTTGGGTATATCGAGTTTAAACAAAAGCGGGAGCCAAAAGGCTCCCGCTTTAAAAAACAGTCAATGTGATTTGAGATTAGATATCTCGCTTGAGCTCTTTAGGAATACCCGTTTGCAAAACCAGTGCTGAACTCAAGCGTTCCTCGGCATCTTGATCCCCTTCAACCTTATTAAGCAGTGACTTTGAGGCTTTCACTTGCTTATGGGTGCCTACCTGCTCCTCAGAGCGTGACAGTGGCTGGTGAACTTCAACATATAAGGAACCATCAGGCTCAACGGTTTTCTTCAAGGGTTGGTTAATAACCTGAACGGCAGTTCCCTTTGGCACTTGGTTGAACAGCCATTCAATATCCCACGGGTTCATTCGAATGCAACCAGAGCTCACCCGCATCCCGATGCCGAAATCTTTATTGGTGCCATGAATCAGATACTGCCCCTTGCCATAGGAAAGACGCATTGCATATTCACCCAACGGGTTTTCCGGGCCAGCAGGCACGACAGCCGGTAACTCGATATCATGCTTCTCGCGGTATTCTTTGCGAATATTGGCCGTAGGCGTCCAGGTCGGGTTTTCTATCTTCTGGCTAACCGTGGTCGACATCTTAGGCGTTTCTCGTCCTACCCGGCCAATACCGATCGGGAATACATACATTCGCTCTTTGTCATCTGCCGGGAAATAGTACAGGCGCAGCTCAGCAAGGTTGATCACAATCCCATCGCGTTTTACATCAGGCAGTATCAGCTGAGTCGGGATTGCCAGTAGTGTGCCGGGATCCGGCAGAAAGGGATCGACGCCTTTGTTTGCTTCCATCATTGCCAGGAAGCCGACATCGTATCGATTGGCAATATCCGCCAGACTATCGCCTTCATTAACCTGGTAGTACTCCATGGTACCTACCAAGTTACTCTCGCCATCCGGGCGCTGATATTCAATGGCATTAACCGACAATGATGTCAGGCAGGCTAGTGATAAAAGAAATGAGCGAAACACAAAAACACCTCCATCCGAAGTACTATTTAGTATGGCAAACATGGGAATGTCATCGTATTTCTACTGCCTTATTCTCATGAATAAGACAATACAACTTTTTCTGTAACAGAAGCTCCCAATTCATAACCCCGGATTCTACATGTCTTACCTGAATGCTTCGTCATCATAGCGTCAAAAAAAGGGCGAAATCGTTATGACTCCGCCCTTTTATTGTTTTTCCTGTAACAACCTTTTACGCACTAGGCATACTGGGCAGTCACCATTTTCCAGGACTTTCGCTGCTCATCCAGCAGACGCTTCATTTCGGCATACTGCTGAACAAACTCAAAGCTTTCATAATGCTTGACCAGTCGCTTCTTCTTAAGCTCAATCATTCGTTTCTTCGCTGCATAATAATCCGATATTTTCAGCATCAGAGCCTCGTATTCTTCCTCCAGTCGCTCCAGGCACACCGAACTATTGGGTACCGTCGCCAACTTGACCTGCAACCGCTTGAGTAGCATAGTTGCTCTGGCCTTTTCAATCTTATCCTCCGGGCAAGTACGCAGGTTCTTGGCAAAACCCAGCCAGTAGCAAGATTTAATCAACCACTTGGTCGGATCAAACTGCCACCAACGAATTCCGTTCCGGTAATCGTTTTCGAAAATATGGTGATAGTTGTGATAGCCCTCACCAAATGTCAGAAAGGCAAGGAAACCATTGTCTCGGGCCGTATTTTTGTCGGTATACGGCTGGCTGCCCCAGATATGGGCCAGCGAGTTGATGAAAAAGGTGGTGTGGTGGCTCAGCACAAGGCGTACTACCCCAACCAGCAACAAGGCTCCCCAGACATCACCATGAATAAGCCCGAACAACAAAGGAATACCTACGTTGGTGGCAATAGCCAATGGCACATAATACTTGTGCTGCCACATCACAATCTTGTCTTTCTGCAAATCGCGGCAGTTCGAGTAATCACTATAACGAGAGGCCTGGTACTCCCTTAGCATCCAACCGATATGGCTATAGAAGAAACCCATCTTGGCGGAGTAAGGATCTTTGTCGTTGTTATCGACATGGCGATGATGAACCCGATGATCTGACGACCAATGCAAAATACTGTTCTGCAGGGCAAAGGCACCACCGATAGCAAAAATAAAACGCATCAACGCATTGGCTTCATAAGCCTTGTGTGACCACAAGCGATGGTAGCCGGCTGTGATTGACAAACCGCAGTAGCTAAACGCTACCAGCAGCATCACGACTTGCGTCCAGTCAAAGCCTACGTAGAAGGCATAAAGAGGGGCTCCTAATGCAGCAATTGCAAATGTTACTGAAAAAATAACCACATTTAGCCAGATGATTGGTGGTCTGTTGGTCGACATCCTATAACCTTAGATAACTATTCAGCTTACAAGTGTTCGCTAGAATAATCAGCCATTCTTTCAAGGTCAACGATAAATTACGCATTTTGCAAACAAATATCACAACAGAGTCACACTTGTTACAAAACCGCCTCATCATAACTTTGCCAGCAAGATTCTGCATCTTGCTAGGGTTTAGATATACGTTTGGGTATACACTAACATTGAGCGGCCATGGAGATAACGACTATGAATCCCCTATCTTCATTCAATATGGATCGACATCAGCGTGTCGTGGTTGATACTGCGAGTCAGCCTTGGCTTGCCTCTCCGTCTGCCGGCGTCTGGCGTATTCCGCTAGAGCGAGAAGTAGCAGAAAGCGGTCAGGTAACCAGCCTTGTACGCTACGATCCCAACACGCATTTTCCGGCACACTTTCACCCCAACGGCGAAGAAATATTCGTTATCGACGGCATCTTTCAGGATGAATACGGCTGTTACCCCGCCGGCACCTATATCCGTAACCCACCGGGCTCCTGCCATGCCCCCGGCAGCGACGGTGGTTGCCTGCTGTATGTGAAACTGAATATGTTTCCGGAACATGACGCCGAAGTTTTTCGCCTTGATACCCACAACGCAATGTGGCAACCCGGAATCGATAACAGACTATCGACCTTGCCGCTGCACGGGTACGGCCAGGAAAAAACAATTTTGTTGAAGTGGCAGCCAGATTCGGCTTTTTCTCTCCACCAACATGACGGCGGAGAAGAGATTTTTATTCTGTCGGGCGACTTTTATGACGAACAGGGGCACTATGAAAGGGGAACCTGGATCCGCTACCCTGCTGGTAGCTCACATCAGCCATCGACAAAAAACGGCTGCCTGATGCTAATAAAAACCGGGCATTTGCCCCTTTAGGACAGAAACTCAATCCCGACGGCTTCAAATCTGGCGTCAGTGTTCTGATACTCAGGGCTCGCCGAGCGGTAGTAACCCGCAGGCATCCGTTCGGCCAGGCCAGCCGCTTTTAACTTCTGGAACTCTTCCCGGGTCAAGACGGTGTATTCAAGGTGTTCATCGAGCAAAGACTGAAGAGACTCGAAGTTCAGCTCGTCATCTCTCACCAGTTCTTTGAGCTTGCCTGTTAGCACAGCAAACGGCAAACGCGGTTCCCGTACCAGCTGTTTTCTGTCTGCTATCTGGCTGGCAGCTTTGGAACGTACAGCGCGCTCAAATATTTGTGTCCAATCGGCTTTTCCCTGCCGGGTAACCAACTGATAACGGTAACAATAATAGCCTTCGAAAAAAGTACTGAGATAGTGAAACCGTTCGGCATGCGCTTCAAGGAAGATATGCTGAAGCTCAAGATGGGCGTTAAATTGGTATAAGTCACTCATGGTTAATACGGTATTGGGAGAAACGCAGCAGTTTATATCACAAAAAAACCACTACGTTCATCAAGACATTATAGATTTACCCTGATCCCAATAGCGCCTTCGAACTCCACGCTCGAATCGCTCTGTATGTACCAGGTCGGACCGCCCTCGACATACAAGTGAAACTTATCGTAAGGGACGATTAGGCCAGCACCAGCTCTTGGCCCCCATTCATGCTTGTCATCATCGACCCACTGAAGCCCGGTATAGATGTAGAACGGCGAATACAGTGTACCGCGGCTCAGGTCGCTGACATTCCATAATGCATCCGCAGTCAGGCTGAAAGTATCAAGCCCCATCGAAAACTGTAATTCCTCTCGGTACTTAACAGTAACCCCGGAAGTTGGGCTACCGACATAAACGCCTGCTGCCAAAGGTGAACCCGCTGCTGTAGCCGTGACGGGTAACGCTAATAATGAAGAAAGTAATATCGCTCGTTTGTACATCCCTAATCCCTAAACGAAGGTGTTTCATTTGCACCGCGCAACATAACCTCTTCTTTCATAAAATAAAAGAATAATATTGTGAAATTTAGTATCGATTTGTCAGGTCTACTTTCCCATCAGCCAATTACTATAATTTTTATTACACCAAAGGAAGATTATGCTTATAAAGAAAACACCTCGCTGGGCGCTCAAGGAAAGCGATGCCACCCCAGAGTCAGTCTATCACCAGCGCCGTGATATATTAAAAAAACTGGGTATCACCCTTGTCGGCATGCCAATCGCTACGCAGGCCAATGCCGGGCTGTTTGACGCCTTTACCGGCAAAGACAAACCCGCCGCCAAAGACAGCCGCCGCCAGTTGGTGACCAAGCCATCACAGTACTCGGACAACAAGCTTTCGCTAACGCCTGAAAGCAAGATCCTCCAGTACAATAACTTTTATGAGTTCGGTACCGACAAGTCGGACCCCGCAGTTCGTGCCGCCAACTTTCAGACCAACCCGTGGACCGTAGAGATTGACGGACTGGTACATCGCCCGCTCACTCTGGGCTACGAAGATATTTTCAGCAAGTTCACTCTTGAAGAGCGTATTTACCGACTACGCTGCGTTGAGGCCTGGTCGATGAACGTTCCTTGGATTGGCTTCCCGTTGGCGGAGTTGCTGAAAAAAGCCAATCCGATGAGCAAGGCAAAATATGTTGCATTCGAAACCCTGTACGACCCCAAACGTATGCCGGGACAAGCCTCCCGCAGGCTCGGAGGCGGTATTGACTACCCATATGTCGAGGGACTCAGAATCGATGAGGCCATGAACCCGCTGGCACTCATATCGGTTGGCCTGTACGGCAAGACGCTGGCACCGCAGAATGGTGCTCCACTCCGTCTGGTCGTGCCTTGGAAATACGGCTTTAAGAGCATCAAGTCAGTTGTCCGAATTACCCTGACTGACAAAGAGCCGCCGACAACATGGAACCGCCTCGCACCGCATGAATACGGCTTCTATGCCAACGTCAATCCGAAAGTCGATCATCCACGCTGGAGCCAGTCCAGTGAGCGCTTCATCGGCGAAGGTAACTTGTTCAGCAGCAGACGCCAGCCAACGCTGATGTTTAATGGCTATGCCGATGAAGTGGCCGGACTATACAAAGGCATGGATCTCAGAAAACAGTACTAGTCAGCAAACGCAATAATGAGGAACAATGCGAATGAAAATCACGCCTCGACACATCACAGGGCTTAAGGTCATTATTCACATGGTAAGCCTGGGCTTTCTGACCATGATGATAGCCCAAACACTGACCGGCGGGCTCGGGGCCGATCCTGTCGAGGGGCTGAGTCATTTTACCGGCAAGGCGGCCTTGAATACCCTAATGATTACCTTGCTTATCTCACCGATTGCCCGCCGTTTTAAAATGGGGCAACTGGTCAAGGTTCGTCGTCTGGTTGGCCTGTACAGCTTTTTCTGGGCAGCGATTCATCTTCTGGTTTATCTGGCGCTTGATCTCAGCTTCGATGTTACATTGCTGGCAAGCGAAATCGTTGACCGGCCATATCTGACTGTCGGCGCAATCAGCTGGCTCATCCTGTTTGCCCTTGCTGTTACCTCCACACAGGGTATGCAACGGCGGCTCGGGCCGAAATGGCAAAAACTACACAACTGGGTTTATCTGGCGTTGCTGCTGGCTCCAATCCACTACTACTGGTCAGTAAAATCCGGTCTTGCCGAACCGGCTATCTATATTGCTGGCGCATTGATATTACTGGCATTTCGTCACAAGACATTCAGGCGCTGGCTACCAGCCATCCCCTATATCAATCGCACAACATCAAGCCGATCATAACGTTAGACCTATCACTTAGATCAAAGAAGTCGCTATCATGCGTCTTCTTTGATCACTAAACGTTTGAAAAACCGTAAGGGAAAATGTTTTTTTCTGGTACGATTAGGCTTAGTGATAGTCGGTATTATCAGTCTGGAATTAACCATATCATCATTCCGGGCTGAGCAAGTGGTATTGTGTTATGGGGCGTTGCGTTCTTGGTCAGTGATCTTCTTTCAGTCAGCATTCATCAGTTCAAGGCTGACTGCTTGCAGTTGTGCGAGCAACATTATCCAACCGTTCATAACCGGGGAATGCGTGGAAACCACTTGGGCAAAACCTTGTGCCGTCGAATTATGTCGACGCTAAGCAAAGCCGATATTCCCGCCGAGCTGCACCAGTGTCATCAGGATGATGCACTTGAACAGCCAATCTTCCGTATTGAGACTGCCGATTTTAACCTGTGGATTATTGCCCACCGCCTGGTCAGTGCCAATCTGGCTCGCCGTGAGGCGCTTGTTCAGTCTGTCAATACTGCCTGCCAGCAAATCGATGAAAACAAACAGCATCATCTGCTGATCGTATCCGACCATTGGTTTGACCGCAGCAAGGCCAGCAAAGAAATTCCTGCCTGGTGGCTGGGCCAGTTACCCGTCAACGTTAATGATTATCTGGCCGATGGGATCCGCCTGCAAGAATGTACCAACACTCTGCCCCACTGCCTGCAGCAACAATACCTGTTATCCGGTGGGCACCACCAGATCCATCATCCTCTCAAGCGCAATGGCAGTGATAAAACCGTACATCGATACCTTCTCCTCACGGCTTACTACCAACTTCAATAACAAACGATAGCCAATATAGTGATCGCTGCGATAACTCATATCGCACTTCATCCTTTACTATAGCGGCTCCTTCAGTGTTATATTTTTGTTGAATAAGACGTTACATGACAGCATCCAGCACGGCTTCTCACTTATCGCTGCGGAATGATTCTATCTTCCGGCTCTTTATTCGCTATACCATGCCTACCATTGCTGCCATGTTGGTAACTGGCATTTACGTCGCCATTGATGGCATGTTTGTTGGCCATTTCATTGGCGAGAATGGCCTCGCCGGAATCATGCTCGGCTATCCTATCGGCTCGATTCTTTATGCGGTAGGCGCATTGATTGGCATGGGCGCATCAGCCTTGGTTTCCATCCGGCTTGGCGAAGGCCACACTGACAAGGCAAGAATAATCGTCGGCAATGCCCTGTCTCTCAGTCTTCTCGCCGCAGTGCTGATCTGTTCCCTGGGCATTATCTACGGCGAGCCCCTCTTGCTCTGGCTGGGAGCCGAAGGCGAAATCCTTCAAATGGCTTCCGACTACCTGTTCTGGTATTTCGCCCTTGGCGCCTTTCCTGTCATTTCTATGGCATTTTCCTCCCTGCTTCGTAATGACGGCCAGCCAAACCGCGTCACGCTGATCATGATTTTTGGTGGCGTGCTCAATGTTGTGCTCGACTGGCTATTCATCGTAGTCTTCCCGTTTGAGCTGACAGGCGCGGCTATCGCGACCATGCTCTCGCAGGCTGCAACAAGCCTGTTATGCCTGCAGCACTTTTTCAGTCCCAAAACCACGCTTCGCATCCATTGGGAAACACTGAAGCTAAAGTGGGATACCGCTATCCAAATCATTCGTCTGGGCTTTTCCAGCCTGTTGATGTATCTCTATTTGTCCGTCGTACTCACTTTGCACAACAAAGCCTTCCTTTTAGTCGGCGATGCACTTCACGTGGCGGCTTACGGCATCGTCAGTTACACAGAAGCGTTTTTCTACCTGATCTTTGAAGGGATTGCGCTTGGGATCCAGCCTATTACCAGCTACAACACCGGAGCCGGACAGACTGAACGTGTTATCAAGGTGCGTAATCTGGCCTTTGCTGTCACTTTGTTATTTGCTTTATTCGGGGTCGCTATGCTCTACAGCTTCCCTGAATATGTGGTGTACCTATTTGCCGGTGATAACCCGACCCTCCAGCCTGAAGCGGTGAATGGCATGCAACTCTACTTCTGGGGGCTACCAATGGAAGGCTTGCTGCTTGTCGGCGCGACTTATTTCCAGTCCATCAACCGTGCCAAAGAAGCCTCGCTATTAACTGGCGGAAAGCTGATCCTGATAACCATCTTTATCTTCACCCTAGCCAACGTTGCCGGTGTCAATGGTGTCTGGATAGCTTTACCTCTGTGCAGTTCGCTCCTCACCGCCTGGATGCTTTTTGCCTTGCGCCGGACATAAGCCATTTAGCCAAATGGGCAGAAATACCTCAGTGCAAACGTTTAGCAGCGCCATATGGCGCTGTTTTCTTACACAAAACAAATTTCAACCCAGCAAGAAAGGTGACCCTAATCACATTTGGATAGGTAATTATGCAATACTGATTTTCAAGACATGATCTGAGAGTATCATCTGCATACCGTTATCGTTTTTTGGTAGTCATTGATGTTTAAAAAAACACTTATTGCCGTCTCTTTAGCCGCTACTTCTCTCGCCAGCACATCCGCTCTTGCGCTCGAAAAGGTCGACTTGCTGATTAAAAATGCCACTGTCCTGACCATGGATCAGGAAAAAACTGTTTTCGACAATGGATTGGTCGCCGTTAAGGAAAATAAAATCTTCGCCGTTACCGACGGCTCTGATGTCAAAGATTACCTGGCCGCAAAAATCATCGATGCCAATGGCGATATCGTGTTGCCGGGACTGATCAATACCCACACCCATGTTTCAATGACGGTCTTCCGCTCAATGGCCGACGACGTTCCTGATCGCCTGCACCGCTATATCTTCCCGCTTGAAAAGAAACTGGTCTCCCGTGACATGGTCCGTATCGGGGCGCAACTGGGTAATGTCGAGATGCTCAAAGGTGGTGTCACTACCTATGCTGACATGTACTATTTCGAGGATGAAGTTGCCAAAACCGTTGATGAAATCGGTATGCGTGCCGTGCTGGGCGAAACCGTAATCAAATTCCCGGTTGCCGATGCAGCCAATGCCGACGAAGGCATCCAGTACGCGCTGGACTTCATCAAAGAATATAAAGATCACCCGCGTATTACGCCGGCCTTTGCCCCGCATGCCCCGTACACCAATACCACCGAAATACTGCAGAAAATTACCAAATTATCGCTTGAACACGATGTGCCGGTAATGATCCACCTTGCCGAGTCAGAGCGAGAAAACCAAGTGATCGCCGAGCGTAGCGGCGGTAAAACACCTGTCGGCTATATGGCCGATATCGGCGCACTGACACCGAACCTTGTCGGTGCCCATGTGATCAATGTGGACGACAATGATATCGCCCTGCTAAAAAAACATGATGTCGGTATTGCGCACAACATGAGTGCCAATATTAAATCTGCCAAGGGTGTTTCACCGGCACTGAAAATGTTCGACGATGGACTTCGCATCGGCCTGGGTACTGACGGACCAATGTCCGGAAACACCATCAGCACCATCGATGAATTTAACCAGGTGGCCAAAGTACACAAACTGGTCAATAAAGACCGCGCAGCCATGCCACCAATGAAGGTGATTGAAATGGCAACTATCGGTGCCGCCCGCGCTCTTCACATGGAAGACACCATTGGTTCTCTGGAAACAGGCAAGCTGGCTGATATCATCATCATCGATACCACGGCACCTAACATGGTACCGGTTTACAATCCGTACTCGGCGCTGGTCTACTCGGCCTATGCGACAAACGTCAAGCACACCATTGTTGACGGTAAGCTGCTAATGGAAAACCGTAACATGCTCACCGTCGATGAAGACGCTATTCGCGAAGAAGCCTTGAAGTTCGCCGACAAAGTACGCAAGACAGTGGTAGAAAGCGGCGAAGTTGTCCAATAACTGTATTGCTTGCTGAACAACTAGCAATAGTTAAATCTAATCAGGGCGGTAGCAATACCGCCCTTTCTTTTTTCATCTCGCTACGATTTATGTTTTAAACGCGCTCTGTGGTAAAGTGCGACCAACTTCAACTAATTACCTTCGTTATGTCTAACTCGTTCGGCTCTTATATCCCTCTCGGCGTTCGCTATATGATGCTCTCAGCACTTGGCTTTGCGCTTATGTCTGCTTGCGTAAAATACGTCAGCAACTATGGTATCCCTGTCTTTGAAATTGTCGCGGCAAGGGCCTTGGTATCTCTAATCATCAGTTATCTGGACGTAAAACGAAAAGGAATTTCGGTTTGGGGACACAATAAAGTCTTGCTGTTTACCCGAGGGGCCGTTGGCACCCTTGCGCTAATGTGTGTCTATTATGCGGTAACCACGCTCCCACTGGCTGAAGCGACAATTCTCCAGTATGTGCACCCCGTCTTTACGGCCTTGCTGGCCGTGCTTTTCCTCAAGGAAAAAGTCCATTTCTCGACAGTTATCTGCATTGTCATGTGTCTTTTAGGCTTGTTCGTGATGGTCAACCCGGCAGCCGTCGAGGGAGCCACCACTGAGCTGCCGATGTTCAGTGTCATGGTGGCGATTCTGGGGGCTTTCGGTAGCTCAGTGGCGTACGTCATTGTCCGTAAATTAAGCCAGACAGAAGATAGCTCCGTAATTATCTTCTACTTCCCGCTTGTCGCCCTGCCGATGTCACTGCTGTTGATCGGCGATAGCTTTGTAGTGCCTGACTGGTACTTAACCGGCCTGCTAGTTCTGGTCGGAATATTCACCCAGGTTGGGCAACTAGGCCTGACCAAAGCAATGCAGACACAGGCCGCTGGGAAAGCATCTGCCTATTCGTATGTTCAGATTGTATTCTCGGCAATACTTGGTGTGGTCATCTTCCATGAGGTGCCGTCAGTATGGACATATTTAGGCGGCATGTTGATTGTGGCAGGTGCACTTGTCAATGTATTTGGTCAACGGCTCAAAGCCCCCTGGCACCGCTAGGCAATAACAAAAAAGGCAGCACTCTGATGCTGCCTTTGTTACTCCCGCATTCCACCAACCAGCTATCACCCAGAGCTACCAGCTAGTATTCGAGCTTATAACCCGCACCATAGACCGAGTGAATTAACTCATAATCGGGCTGGACCTCGGTGAACTTCTTTCTCAATTTCTTGATATGGCTATCGATAGTCCGCTCACTGACAATTCTGTTATCCCGGTAAATCGCTTCCATCAGCTGCGCCCTGGAATAGACCCGTCCTGGTGAGGCTGCCAGTATATCCAGCATGGCAAATTCTACTGCCGTTAAGTCCAGATCAGAGCCTTTTAACGTCGCCTTGAAGCGTGCTTTGTCCAGATGCAAGACCTCTTCCTGTTGCTCAGTTGCAGGATCCTGAATGAAATTTTCCGGAATAACAGCATGACGCCTCAGTACAGCCTTCACTCTGGCGACCACTTCCCGCAAGCTACAGGGCTTACAGATATAATCATCTGCACCAATCTCGAGTCCGATAAGTCGGTCTATCTCATCAATTTTTGCCGTCACCATGATAATCGGCACATTCGAAAATGTTCTGATCTCCCGGCACAGCGAAACACCGTCTTTACCCGGCAACATGCAGTCGAGCAGAATCAAAGCCGGGGCATTGGCTTTCACCCATTCAACGACCTGTGTTCCTTCGTACAATGCATCCGTCCGGTAGCCCGATGCTTTGAGATAGTCTTCCGTCAGTGTCGCCAGTTGAACTTCATCTTCAACCACTAAAATATGTTCCATCACACTTTTACTCCCACGTGATCACCACCTTCATACTCACCCCGCCCAGAGAGGAATGCCCTGCTGTCAGTGTCATTCCGTGTGCTTCGGCTATGCTCTTACAAATAGACAACCCCAACCCCGCCCCTCCGGATGTATTGCGATGGCGAGAAGGGTCTACACGGTATAGCCGTTCAAAGACCTGCACCAGATCGTTATCCGTCAAGCCTGGGGATGAATCATTAAACTCGATAACCAGCTGTTTATCTTCCGTATTACTACATACAACTTCAAGTCCACCACCGGCATCTGTGTACTTTAATGAGTTCTTCAATAAATTAGAGAAAAGCTGTTGGATACGGTTCTGATCCAGCGCCAGTGACATAGCTTTCATCGCTTCTGCATCCCCCAGAAAAATCAGCGACAAGCTCAGTGATTTCTCGTCAAAGGCATCCCGGTACAAATCAACACATTGCTCAAGCAAGGCTATTGGTGATGCCCTGAACTTGGTATAGGTCAAGGCACCGATATCACTCATCGACAGCTCATAGAGGTCATTGACCAGGTGAGACAAGTGCGTCACGTTATAATGCAGTGACTTAATGGTCGAGTCACTATTCTCCCGAACGCCATCCTGAACGGCCTCAACTTCGGCCTGCATAATCGCAATTGGATTTCTAAGCTCGTGTGAAATATCGGCAATCCACTGTTGGCGGGCTTTTTCATTCCTCTCCAGTACAGTCGCCAGGTGATTGATATCTGTTGCAAGCTGGCCCAACTCATCCTTCCGTTCTATCGTCACCCGGGAACCATATGTCCCCTGGGCCAACTGTCGAACCCCCTTGTTAAAGACTTCGATGGTTCTTATCAGGGAGTTGGCCCACGGATAGGCCACAGCCAGAGTGACAGCACAAGAGACTAGCCATATCCAAAGCAGACTGTAGTTAAACTCTTCAACAAACTGGACTTCTGTTGCCTCAACCAAACTTTTCTGCGGAATGTGGCCCAGATAGGCAATCAATTCGCCTTGACTGTAAATTGGATACAAAACCTCATCAGCGTGATTTGGGGGACCGATAATTCTATGCTTATCAGCATCCAATAACATAACACGCTGCTCAAATTCTATTGAGGTGTTGCCACCAGCCCGCCCAGCTGGTCTTGGTGGAGGAAGACTATGATCAAAAGCTTCATCAAACTTAGGCGGACTAGAGTCCCACTGTTGATAACGAGGAGGCGGTGGCGGACGACGCTCATGAAAGCCAGGAGGAGCTGGTCTTGCTGGTCCAAAACCTTCGCCACTTGCGATACTGTCGGACCTTTCAAAGCTCTCAAATCGTTCAGCTCTTTCCGGTCTTTCATAACTATATTCCGAGATTGGACGCTTCCATTGCTCAGACTCATGCGATCTTGTTGAATTGACTAGCGTTGGCCACCAGTAATGAGGATTTTCACGTCTGTCCAGGTATCCCGCCAACTGTTCTTCTAACAATGCCGTAAGCTGATCTACCCTGACCTGCTCTGCACTGTTTACATAGCGCAAGAAACCTTTATCCATCGAGGTCTTCGTTAGCACAACCAGTGTGACCGACCCAATCAAAGTCGTTGCCACTATCATGACAATCGCCTTGAATCGTATATGCCTTTGTATGCCAGCCAATTTATGTAACATTGAATCCATTCTATTGATGTTCAGTCCACTCACCAGAATACCTCCTGCTTGAAAAAACAGATACACCGGGGTGCACTTTTTCGTAAACGATAGAAACAATGCAAAGCACCTCGGCATGATAGGTTCCTTCCTAAACTAACCACTGAATATCTGTCGTTATTGCCTGCGACGGGGTGAAGGTGAAGATATCAAATCTTCTGTAAATGCAGTCTCAGATGAAACCCGCCTAGACAGTTTCTTGGCTGCAGCATCGATAATGAACGCGACAATAACCGCCAAGTAACCCAATAATGACAAGCTAATCATCCAAAAATCCTCTAAGCGTACAGCAAGATAGATACTAAAAAATGCCATAACCACTGCGATATATTTAGTCATTTGATTTCCTTATTTGCAGGCTTCTTCTCCTGCTCACAACTGATTATCGATATAGTCGATACCAACATGCGATGCTCAGAAAGCAATTCAGTTGCTCCTATCAATCGTCACAACGCTCTGTGCTGTCGACTTGAGTTCATAATAGAGAGGAAGTTAGTAAGAATTAGGGATGAAATGTGCAAATAAGATGGAAGGGAATATTCCAGGCACCAGCCAAAAGCGACCAGCGCCTGAAATATAGGGGGAATAGTTACATAAACAACTGTTACTAAATAGCGGCCTCAAATTATCATACTAATAATAAATAAACACTGACGACTTCGCCCTCTTCTTTGTTTGTATTTCATCTCTGATTACGCCATACAGAATTGCAAAAAAACTCGTAATAAAAATCGCTGTCAGCATAATTTCTTTCAAATACAAAGAAGATAACAGGCAAATAAATGATAGTAACAACGAAATATACTTAGGCATCATTTCTTCCTTAATACCCGATTAATTTTAAATATGACTTTGGTTTGCCATCTAATCTGCGTTGTGAGGATGCTGAGCTAACAGATCGTCATCATAGAGCGTCATATAAACCGGTTTTTTCGCTGGTTTTCTCCTGGAGCTTGCATCCAGGATAAAAGCAAAAACCACGATAAAATACCCAATCACAGCAAAGCTAATCATCCAGTAATCAGCTAACCGCGTAGCCAAGTAAATGCTGAAAAAGGATATAGCTAATGCAATATATTTCGCCATTGTATTTCCTTAATGACAGGGACGACCTGCCTAACACAGAGTTACGTAAAAAACTTTAAAACTGACTCACAACGACTCGTATCTCACCGGATATCACGGACAGACAGCAAAAAACGACTTCGTTACTCATTTCAGTCGAACGCAAATCACAATCTTTTGATGGGGTTTATTTTAAGAGGAAAATAAGTAAGAAATAGGGATGAAATGGAGTAACAGTTCCTGTTTCCAAAACACAAACAAAAACGCCAGTCATAGAAGACTGGCGTTGGCGATATAACTATTGGGCTTAGGCTTTAGATCACACCCAGCTCTTTCAGACGCTCCATGAGGTAGCTATTTGCTGTATGACGTTCAGAAAGTACAACTTCTGGTTTTGGATGCAAAAACAAAGGAAGCGAGATACGGGCCTTTGACTTGTCCGTTCCTTCCGGGTTAACGACACGGTGAGTTGTCGATGGGAAATAGCCGCCTGACGCTTCTTGTAGCATGTCGCCGATATTGATGATCAGGTTACCGAAATCACACGGTACATCAAGCCAATCCCCTTCTTTGCTCTTCACCTGCAGGCCAGGTTCATTGGCTGCTGGCAGCACAGTAAGCAAATTAATATCTTCATGAGCACCGGCACGGATAGCGCCCAACTCTTCGTCACCTTTCAGCGGTGGGTAATGCAGAATACGTAGCAATGTCTGAGAACTACCGTCAATCATGCTTGAAAGAGGCTGAGAATACAGTTTAGAAACATCATCAGGAGAGTGCTTCTCTACCCATGAAAGCAACTCAGCGGCTAGTTTGTTTGCTTCGTCATAATAGTTCTGAAGCTCGGCTTTCAACGCTTCAGGACATTGCCCCCATGGATAATAGTGGAAGTACTCTTTAATGTCTTTTTTGGTATGACCCTTTGCAATTTCAGACACTTCTGATGGGAAAAAGCCATCTTGAGTTTCAACATTAAACCGGAAATCATTTTTATCTTCACTGTTGAAGAACTCATTCCAATTTTCATAAATTGAACTGACCAGTTTTTGCTGGATCGGATGATTTTTCAGGACACCAAAACCGGTATTGCGTAATGACTCGACAAATAACTCTTCGGCGTTCGCGGCGGTATAATCGACTGCTTCCAATTTCATAGTACTTCTTCTTTTGGCTGACTGGTTGTTTTGACTGAAGACTTTTATTGATCCCATTACTTACCCTCTTAAGGGGGCACTTCATCAGCAATGAAATCGTTATTATTAGTGCGGATTTTATTGACTAAACCAGCTTGTAACAAGTTCGAAACATAATCATTTTGGAAACACACAATTTACTCACATCAACAATCAATCGATTGCCTAACCGTTTGCGCAGCAATACCCACAAAGACTAAAGCTTTACTTCGAAAATCAGCACGCAAAGATAATAACGCTAAATTATTAAAAACATAAAAAACCATAATTTTACGATCATGACCAATCGCGCTATCTTCACTGCCAGATTTGTCACCATCCATCTTCACAACGCTGCCGGATTAAAAGGCCTATGAGCGAGCCGGGAAAAGCGTATTAAGGGCTAATTATGAAATTCTTGCACACCATGATTCGCGTTACTGATCTGGACCAATCTATCAAGTTCTATACCCAGGTGTTAGGTATGAGTGTTTTGGATAGAACAGAAAACACTGAATACCGATATACGCTAGTGTTTGTGGGGTATGAGGATCAGCCAGAAGGTACAACTATCGAGCTGACCTATAACTGGGATACCAACCAGTATGAGATGGGTAATGCTTTCGGCCATCTGGCTCTGGGAGTTGACGATATTTATGCTGCCTGTGACAAGATCAAAGCGCAAGGTGGCAACGTCACTCGCGAACCAGGTCCGGTAAAAGGCGGTTCGACCCACATCGCTTTTATTACCGACCCTGACGGTTATCAAATTGAACTCATCCAAGTTAGCAAATAAGAGGACATTTCAATGACTAATGCACTATTTCAACCAATGCAGCTTGGTAATATCTCAATTAAAAACCGTATTGTGATGCCACCAATGACCCGCTCACGAGCAAGTCAGCCAGGTAACATCGCTAACGACATGATGGCTCAGTACTATGCTCAACGAGCCACCGCCGGCCTTATCGTTGCCGAAGGCACCCAGATTTCAGAAATGGGTCAAGGCTATGCGTGGACTCCGGGTATCTATACAGCAGAACAAATTGCGGGCTGGAAAAAAGTCACAGATGCCGTACATGAAAAAGACGGCGTCATTTTTACTCAGCTTTGGCACGTTGGCCGTGTCACTCACCCGGCTAACATCGGTGGCCATCAGCCAATCTCTTCATCAGCACTAAAAGCCGAGAACGTGAAGGTCTTTATTGATAACGGCAGCAACGAACAAGGTTTCGTTGATGTCGTCGAACCGCGGGAGATGAGCAAAGAAGACATCAAGAACGTGGTAGCGGAATACCGCCAGGCTGCGCTTAACGCAATCGAAGCGGGTTTTGATGGCATAGAACTACACGCTGCAAATGGCTACCTGGTCAATCAGTTCATCGATTCTGAGGCAAACAACCGTACCGATGAATACGGTGGTTCTATTGAGAACCGTTTACGTTTTCTTGGTGAAGTTGTCGAAGCAATGACTGACGCTATCGGCGCTGATCGTGTAGGCGTTCGTATTGCGCCATTTACTTCACTCAACGGCACCGTGGATAAGACCCCTGTCGACACCTACACAGCCGCGGCAGCCTTGATGAATGAGCTGAATGTCGTCTATATACACGTTGCGGAAGTTGACTGGGATGATGCACCAGGCACACCACAGGAATTTAAGACCGCAATTCGTAAAGCTTATCAGGGCACCATCATTTACGCAGGCCGCTACGATAGTGACAAAGCGGCACAAGCGATTACAGATGGCCTGGCGGATATGGTTGGTTTTGGTCGCCCGTTTATCGCCAACCCGGATCTGCCTAATCGCATCTTGAACAATTATCCGCTGGCTGCACACGATCCTGACACCCTGTTTGGCGGAAATGAAAAAGGCCTGCTTGACTACCCAAGCTATCAAGCCAACTGATAACTGTCTTAGCTTAAAACAGAAATAACCCCGCAAGCAATTGCGGGGTTATGGGTTATATAGTCTATTCTTTCATCATCCTATCCCTGAGTGCTTTCATCTATAGGAGCTCAAGATGAAAATAATCCTCATTGGCTTATTGCTATCCCTTTCGGTGAACACGGTAGTCCATGCACAAAGCGGTTTGATAACAATCCAAAGTACCTATGATGCGAGCACTACAGCAGAACGCTTGGTAAGTGTCCTGCAAGAGAAAGGCATGACTATTTTTGCGCGGATCGACCACTCACAAGGCGCAGCCAACGTTGGCATAAAACTTCGCCCTACCGAAGTCATCATTTTCGGAAACCCTAAAGTCGGCTCGCCATTAATGTTATGCAGCCAAAACGTAGCCATTGATCTACCACAAAAAGCGCTGGTCTATGAAGAGGCGAATGGCGAGGTCTGGCTGACCTATAATGACCCGAAATATCTGGTCGAACGGCATAGTATTTCTGGATGTGATGCAACTATAGAGAAAATCGACAAAGCACTCGCTAATTTCGCCCGCAAAGCCACCCAACCGTAATAGCTACCTCAAGGACTTATTCTGTGATAAAGCTACACCGCAATAAGAGATTAAGATTAGCTGGAGATATGTCTTGCAACATTTTCAGACATCTCACCGCGGATTGACTCACACCTGACAGCTGGAAGAAACCATGACTCACAGCAAAATATGATACGTCGTAAAGCAGCCCCCATGAATATGCCTTGTCTCGACTTTACTCGCCAGACGACGCAAGCTTTCATATTGTGGCCTGCTGTCCAGCAAGTTAAGCACGACTTCTTTATGGCCCATCTTTTTGGCTGTTTCCAATAACTGTCTGAATACAGGAATACCCATGCCCCAACAGCTTTTCTGCAATACAATAGCAATTTCATAAACAGAGTCATCGGGTTGAATCCCACACCAGCCTGCTAATGAACCATCGACTTCGATTGCACGAACATAACACCCCTCCAATGCATCAAGCGCCAACTTGCTATTTACCCATTCTTGAGCCGTTTGAGTGTCATACAACGCATGTTTGATTAAATGCGTCCTAATGTCGTTTTCGTTTAGAAAGGCAACTAATCTGTCGAGATTTATACTCTTTAAGTCTACAAACTTCATTTCACCTCTTTAGAGCTTCTATAAAGAACTTACTTTCGAACACAAATGTATCGTACCTGATATTCTTTGAGGCCATGTTTTGCATGTTTGACGTTGTCTTTAAATTGCCCCTCTTGAAGAGTACAGTACCGTTGAAAGCTATCCCTTAAATCACCCGCTGTAAAAAAGTGAATATATTTACCCGGTTTCACTTCAAAGGTGGCAGGCTCTACTTCACCCCCACTTCCAAAATAATCATCATTTTCCGATAGAACCGTAAAAAACATAAGGCCATTTGGCTTTACAAGATCTGCACATTTGGCAATAAATCGACGACGTTCTTCCTCAAGAAACAGATGAAGGACATCGAAACAAAAAACGGCATCAAATTCTTCAGCGGGCAACGGGGGCGTCAAAAAGAGAGCAATTAAGCAGCGTCATCGCCGGATCATAGCCCTCTGCTAATTGGCAGGCAGAAGAGGAGATTTCAATACCCGTTACATCAAACCCGTCAGAGGAAAATGCTTTACTGTTTCTTCCATAGCCTGCACCGGGAATTAAAACACTCTGCGCGTTATTGTCTTTAAAAAGAGATATCGCAATATCCGTCGCAACGCTGGGCTGATTCCCCCAGATACAGCCATTGTCCTCAAATTGCTCATCCCAATATGCTTGTTGGTCCAAACTTACCTCCTTGTAAACCTGCTTTCAGTGAAAAAAACACAAAAGCAACGTTGAGTGGCATCATATAGAATGGTTTAACACACTATGTTTCACAGAAAGTGAACGCAACAAATTGTTTCATAAAACAATGCTTACCATCTGTAATAGATGCCACATTTACCAACATAGGTATACCCAAGCTAAACACTATATACAGGCGCTAATTCATCGTAGTCGTAACAGGTGATCTCGTAGGGGTTTCCATCGGGGTCATTAATAAATACAGACCAGGCCAGCTTTAAGTCATAAACGGTAAGCTTTGTATTTAACGTTTGGTTCAAATGCTGCTCCCAGGCTAGAAATGCTTTGGCATCAACGGCTATAGCCACTGTCGAATGATTTGACTCTGGTTTCTCAGCCTGCGTCTGCTTTCCATATTTAAACAAGGCGATACACACTTGTTCATTAGCGTCAGCTACCGTTAACGGCCCTGTATCTGTTGCCCACACCTCAAGCCGCTTCACTGGCTCAAATCCCAGTACGTTGCGATACCATTGAACGCTGGCATCTCGGTCTGAAGCAAAAACATGAATATGATCGACTCTATCTATATTCGGTATCATAATAATTCCCTCCTATTTCCACTCAACGTTAAATGTTGATTACGATTTTTCCGCGCACATGTTCCGCTTCAGACAATGCATGTGCCTGTTGTATTTGCTCAAAGGACATCTCAGTAATCTCGGGTAACTGTATTTCTCCGCGGTCAATAAGCAGCCCAATATCTGTTAACTGCTCGCCACTAGGCATGACAAATACCCGTTGATGGTCAAAAGAGTAACGGGAAGGAATCTCATGTTGCTTCAATGTGGTAATGTATTTGCCCTCCTCTTTAACTTTGTCATAGATACCAGCAGCATCGTTATCAACAATATCAAACACCACATCAAACTGGCCCAAACTGCCGAGATATTCAGGCGTGTTGTAATCAACCACCGCATCCGCCCCGAGGCTTAACAAATAATCATGATTAGCGGCAGAAGAGATAGCCGTTACCCTGGCTCCCGCCAACTTTGCAAATTGCACAGCAAAACTGCCAACACCACCACTAGCACCATGAATCAGAACGGCGTCATTCTTATCGATAGCAGATAAACCATTGATCGCCTGCCAAGCTGTTAAAGCGGTGAGAGGTACAGCTGCCGCCTGCGAGAAGGTCAGTGTTTGTGGTTTCCTGGCAACCGCTTTGGCATCGACGGCGATGTACTCAGCGTATGCACCGTCACGACCGATATCACCAAGCGCATACACTTCATCACCGATATTCAGGCCTGTCACATTGTTGCCTACACTGGCTATACGCCCGGCAACGTCCCAGCCTAGTGTCAATGGCAGTTGATGCACTCCAGCATCAGCCAGCAGGCCGTCTCGTACTTTCCAGTCCACCGGATTAACACTGGTGTTCAACACCTGAATAAGAACTTCATCCCCCATAATATCAGGTATGGCTATTTGCTCATGGCGCAATATTTGTCGACCACCATACTCATGTATTTGTATTGCCTTCATAGAACGTTGAGTCGTCATACTATTCCCTTTGCTAATCAACTGATTGGTTAGAAACAGTATTAAACTTCTCTTTCATATCGTCTAATTAATAAGTAATATCATTTGCATTGATAAAAATGATGAGTAATTGATATGGCGAAGACAGATCTTAATCTTGTGGTTATATTCGATCAGATAATGAAAGAACAGTCGATAACTGTTGCTGCAGAGCGATTAGCAATGACTCAGCCATCCGTATCAAATGCCGTCGCCAGGATGCGCCATCAGTGGCGAGACCCTTTGTTTGTAAAACATGGCAGAGGCGTTCGGCCAACGCCGTATGCCCTAAAGCTATGGCAGCAAATTACCGAACCTCTGCATAATATTTCCGATGCCATATCACCAGACACGTTTGACCCCAAAGAAGCCACTACTACATTTCGAATTGCATTAACTGACGGAACCGCAGCGGTAGTTATGCCAGCACTTCGTCAGATCATTGAACAAGAAGCGCCGAATATCGCTATTCATACGGTTCCGTATAAACTCGATGGAGAAGATCTATTATCAAATGCTGATGTTGATTTAGTGTTTGATCACTACAACGGAGAAACTAAGCACATAAGAACTAAGGAGATGTTCGATAATCATTTCGTCTGTATTATGAATTCAAATCACCTGCTTGCGGACACAGACTTAACCCTGGATAACTTTCTTCAAGCCGATCATTTGTTAGTATCATTATCAGGCGATGCGACAGGTATTTTGGATGAGAGACTTGCCGAGCTAGATAAAACCAGACGAGTTGCAATGACAGTAAACAGTTTCGCGGGAGCATTGAACTTACTGCATGCCAGTCAACTTATCTGCAGTATGCCCTACTCTATTGTGGCCGAGTATCATGCCATCGACAAACTGGCAATAAAGCCATTACCGATAGAAATACCCCCCGTGAAGATTTCCATGGCATGGCACTGCCGGGATGATCATTCACCAAGCCTGCGTTGGCTCAGAACTGTCATGGAAAGAATTGTACAGTCAAAAGACTTCCTCCAAGATGCTGCGGTTTAGCTAATACCAACAAAAAGGGTCGTACTCAAGCACGACCCCAGTTTAACTATTGAGCTTATCTCTTATTGCTTGGCTTGCACTATCAAGACAATACCATCGACAGCAACCACCTCAACTAAAGTACCGGCTTCAAGCGGCTTATCGGTTTTTGCCAGCCATGAAGTATCTCCCAGGCGGATGCGCCCCTGTGATACTGGAAGCGGCTGTTCCAAAATACATGTCTGGCCGATCATCTGTTCCGTTCGTTGATTGAGCGTTCTAGCCTGATCGTCGGCACGATCCTTTCGGTGCTGATAGCGCCACCAAAGCCAGGTAGAGAACAATGAGAACACTGCAAATGTGAGCCATTGCAATGACCAGCTCATCGGTATCACCGACATTATCGCGCCTACCAGCAACGCAGATAAGCCCAGCCACAGCAGATACCCGGCTGTGCCCAGTAACTCCAGCAGCAATAGCACTAAACCAAATGCTATCCAATGCCAGAAGTTCACTTGCTCCAAAAGCGCTATCATGCTTTTGTTCCTTTGTTTGTCGACTCAGCTTGCTTTGACGGAGATAGCTTAGATTGGGATTGATTGGACTGATTAAGTAGTTCAGCAATACCCGCTACTGATCCCATCAAGCCTGTTGCTTCTAGTGGTAACATTATAATTTTACCATTTTCTGCCTGGCCAATAGACTTAAGTGCATCGGTATAGCCTTGGGCAATAAAGTAGTTCACGGCCTGCAAATCACCCTGAGCAATAGCATCCGACACCATAGCCGTTGCACGTGCTTCCGCTTCTGCTGCGCGTTCACGTGCCTCGGCCTGAAGAATTGCGGCCTGCTTGTCACCTTCGGCACGAAGGATTTCTGATTGCTTGTGACCTTCGGCGCGCAGGATCTCGGCCTGACGGACACCTTCCGCTTCTAATACTTCGGCACGCTTGTTACGCTCGGCTTTCATCTGTGCGTTCATAGCCGCAGTCAAATCAGCCGGTGGCTGTACATCTCGAATTTCGATACGGGTAACTTTTACACCCCATGGGTTAGTCGCCTGATCGACAATCGTCAGCAGCTGACTGTTGATCCTGTCACGCTGCGATAGCATTTCATCCAGCTCCATCGAGCCCAGAACAGTACGAATGTTGGTAAGAGTGAGGTTTCGAATCGCATGCTCGAGATCATTAACCTCATAGGCTGCTTTTGCCGCATCAACAACCTGAACGAAACAGACTGCATCAATAGTGACGTTCGCATTATCACGCGAGATCACTTCCTGCGCAGGAATATCAAGAACCCTTTCCATCATGTTGATTCTATTGCCAACTTTATCAACAAAAGGAACAATCAGATTTAGCCCCGGACGCAATGTTTTGGTATAACGACCAAAACGCTCAACAGTCCACTCATTCCCCTGTGCAACGGTCTTTACCCCGGAGGCAATGAACACAATCGCGACAATAATGAAAATCCCTACAGTAACTAACGTATCATATGGCATAGCCGGCATGTCTGGCATGACTCACTCCTTTACAAACAATGTTCAGTTACTGGTAGGATATCTTAAGCCATTGATTGTTCATATAGATATTGATCAATCTTAATTTTCGATCAAACGAAAACATCCGCCAAAAGCGGATGTTGATTATCGCGAGAGTTAGAAGGTTGGTATGTTTTAGGTGCGGAACTGCCCCACCAGCTCTTCAAGTTGTGCACACTGAGTCGTGAGCATCTCAAAGCCCTGCTCGGTCGTTTTGACCTTGCCGACCATATCATGACTCATCGAAGCAATTTCCTGCACGTTACGGTTAATGCTATCGCTGACTTGGCTTTGCTGAGTAGCTGCCGCTGCTATCTGCAGGTTCATTTCATTAATCACGCTAATCGATTGGCTGATAGCATCAATAGAATCATTGGCAGTGTTGGCCTGCTGTACCGTATAGGTGCTGCTTTCACGACTCGATTCCATTGCCTGTACAGCCGCTCTTGCCCCCTGCTGAAGACGCTCARTCATCACCTGAATTTCGCCAGTACTATCCTGGGTCTTGCTGGCAAGCGTACGAACCTCATCAGCAACAACCGCGAAACCTCTGCCCTGCTCACCAGCACGTGCGGCCTCGATAGCGGCATTCAACGCTAGCAAGTTGGTCTGATCCGCGATGCCTCTGATCACATCAAGAATAGAAGCGATATTACCCACATCACGCTCAAGATGGCTAATAACGACACTTGATGACTCAATTTCTTCTGCCAGTTTGTGAATAGAGACAACCGTATCACTCAACATATCGCGTGCAGTCTGAGACTCGGAGCTCGCACTCTGTGTCGCCTGAGCGGCTTCGTTGGCGTGCTCTGTTACGGTGTCACTGGTTGCGCTCATTTCATTGACTGCCGTAGCAGCCTGTGTGCTTTCTCCCTGCTGACGGGAGGCATTAGACACCACGCCCTGGGTTTCTTGCTGTATGCGGCCAGTTTCGGACTTAACTGCCTGTAAGGTAAGTGCTACCTCTATGATCATGATATGAATCCTGGACACAAACTCATTAAAAGAGTTAGCCAGCATACCTATCTCATCTTTACTGTCTTCCTGAATGCGTTGGGTTAAATCACCATGCCCTACCGCAATATCGTTCATCGCCAGTGATAAACGCTTCAACGGCGCACTGACCAAACGTGATACCAACCAGGCGATTAGAGCTGAGAAGATAATGGTGACGGTAATTCCACCCTCAATGATTAAAGAAATAAGTTCAGATTTAGCAACGAGCTGCTGCTTTAAATCCAGCTGTGCCAACTGAATTTCATCACGTATCGCCAGCAGCGAAGTCCGAAGTGTTTTGAAGTCCTCTTCAATCTGTATTCTGTGCTCCTGATAGTACATTCCCGCCAAATCAGGCTGCTCTATCATGGTTTGATAATACTGTAACCACTTGGCATAACTTGCGTTCAGTGTTTGCAACGTCTGTTCGCTTTCTGCACCAAGAAAGCCGTTATCAATCAGCGCTTGCGGAGATTGAAAGCGCAACAATGCCTTCGCACTGTTATCGTTAAATTCCTCGGTATGATATTGCAACTGCGCCGGATCGCGCTGCGACAAAATCACCCCTTGGCCAGCAGTAATCACCTGATAGATATCACGATAGCCATCCTCTAGCTGCTCAAGCACTGGCTGCATTTCATCTGTTAGAATTTTACTCGCGTCAGCCTGATCTTTTAGGACCAGTACAATTGTCGCAAACAGACCACTGAACAAAGTAACGACAAGCATTATCGGAGTAATGAATTTCCAACGAAAAGAGAGATTTCTGAACCACAACATTGTTATTCCTGACTTGATCTAAGCTGTTGAGATATAGGGTAACCATACCGATTATGGGTATATGCCACTACCTATTGATATGCAAAACTATGCGCACATTTATAAAATAGGACACACTCCACTTCTTTTACTCAGGCAATAAAGATTTGGGTAAAAATTGACCCAACTACGCAAAAAGAGTCAAAAAAGACATAAAACAGTGAAATACAGGGAACTCTAGTAATTCAAGCCAGTAAGCACGCAAAAAAGCAAGATTTTGCTTCTCTCGCCAGTAACCAAGCGCACAATATGCACATAACTCAACAGGTACATAGTCATAAAATTGGCAAATAAACGGTCAAAAACACGACATAAGCAGTCTTAGGTAGCAAAAATCTATTAATATATTGATACGTCCTATCATATTATGTTTTCATTAGCCTGATTTATAACAAGGTACCTCTAAATAAGTACCGTACATTTCAGGTTTATTTAAAATGTCAGCTCGCAACATCTTTTCAAATCCAAGCGAAATAACATTTCCGGAAGGTGAACAACTCGTCTCGACGACCAACCTCAAAGGTGTAATCACCTACTGCAACCCATCTTTCTGCCGAGTAGCCGGCTATAGCGAACAAGAGCTCATCGGCCAAAACCACAATATTATTCGCCACCCGGATATGCCTAAGGCTGCTTTTGCCGATTTATGGTCGTGCCTGCGGGATGGCAAGGCCTGGCGCGGTATTGTCAAAAACCAGGCGAAAAGTGGCAACTTTTACTGGGTAGATGCCTACGTCACCCCAATTTATGAGAACGGCCAGGTAACGGGCTATCAATCCGTGCGCGTTAAACCTAAATCTCAATGGGTGAAGGTTGCTACCGAAGCTTATAAACAACTATTGAAAGCAGAACAGCGTGGACGAAAAGCTGCCTTTTCACTTCCTGATTCGTTTAAGTACTGTGCGCTGGCTGCATCATGTGTTTTGCCCGCTACCGCCAACCTGTTCAATGACGGTATCAGCGTGCAAAATGCCCTGATGTTCACGCCATTGGCTGTTATCGGTCTATTGTTCCGTCAGGAAATCTTTGATACCCCGATACGCCTAAAAGAACTGCAGCAGCGATACGACAGCATCAGCCGACTCATTTTCTCTGGCAGCGATAAGTTTTCTATTGCCGACTATCGTATAAAAATGGCCTCTGCACGTATTCGTACTGTACTGGGAAGAATGACGGATTCCGCGGCTCCGCTACATGATCTTGCCGATCAGCTCAGCGAATCGGCCTGCCGGGTGAACCAGGCGATCTCTACCCAGAACACCAACATTCACCGCGTTGCCAACGCAATGAATGACATTGCCGACTCCGCGCGTTCGGTTGCATCTCATGCCAGTGACAGCAACACCCTGTTGGATGAAACGCGCATTCACTGCGATCAAACCCGTGAACAGCTTGATTCGACCCAAAGCAGCCTGCAGACGTTATCGGCGCAGGCTGAACAGGCAACGGCCGCAACCCATCAGCTAGGCAGCGAAGCCAACAAGGTCAGCACTGTTATGTCAGAAATCAGCGGTATTGCTGATCAGACCAACCTGCTTGCGCTTAACGCCGCCATAGAGGCCGCTCGTGCCGGTGAACATGGCCGTGGTTTTGCGGTAGTTGCTGACGAAGTACGTGCCCTGTCATCCCGAACACAAACGGCTACCGAACAAATCCAGAACAGCATCGAGCAGATGATGGCAACCATCAATGACTGGCAAACGGTGATCGAAAACAATCGGGACAAAACCAACGAATGTGTCGATATCGCCGCCAAAGGCGCCCAATGTCTTGAGCAGGTCGAACAGAATATGCAGGCAATCAACCAACTGATTGTTCAGGTTTCCTCATCAGCTTCGGAGCAAGAGCAGTTGTCAGAGCAAACTAGCCAGCATATTCATGTGATTGCCGATGCCTCACAGAAAAACCTTGATGAAGTCGAACAGGTAGAGCAAGGCAGCGCGACCCTGAAGAATAAAGTAAATGACTTCCACCTTCTGGCAGCACGCTTCGAGGAAAAATAACAGCGACGGCTGCCTTAACACAGTTTAATGCGTTAAGGCAGCAACACTTTTCAGCTTCCTACGATCTCCACCGACTATTTAATCGTTTTTGCCAGCCTTAGGTACTGTCCAGCGCCTAGGTACGTTATTATCACCCTTCATTTGTGCTAAGAGCTCTCTTTACCTATGTACCAGCAAACACTGAAAAACTACTTTGGCTTTGATCACCTTCGTCCGGGACAGGAAGAGGTCATCACGCAGATCTTAAGCGGCGAGTCAGCCTGTGCGATATTCCCGACAGGTTCCGGAAAGTCATTGTGTTATCAGTTGCCTGCTGTCCAATTGCCACACCTGACATTGGTTATTTCGCCTCTGCTGGCACTGATGAAAGATCAGCTCGACTTCCTGCATAGCAAGAATATTCCAGCCGCTTCAATTGATTCGAGCCAAAGCTGGGACGAGAGCCAGCAGGTTATGCAAGGGGTAAGAAACGGAGAAATAAAGGTTCTGATGATCTCAGTCGAGAGGCTAAACAACGAACGTTTCCGTCATTTCATCTCACAGGTACCTATCTCACTGCTGGTTGTCGATGAGGCCCACTGTATTTCGGAATGGGGGCATAACTTCCGCCCGGACTACCTCAAGCTGCCCACCCATCGCCAGTGGCTGAATATTCCTCAGGTGTTGTTGCTGACAGCAACTGCGACCCCGGCAGTTATTGAAGATATGAGCCAGAAATTTGCTATCGACAGGCAAAATGTCGTGGTCACCGGTTTCTATCGCCACAACCTCGACCTGACCATCACCCCGACAGAAGAAGAAAACAAACAGCAGGCACTGTTAAGCCAGCTGGAACAACAAGCCGGCCAGCCAACAATTGTCTATGTCACTTTACAAAAAACGGCAGAGCAATTAGCTAGCTGGCTAAATCAACAAGGGTACCAGGCCCAAGCCTACCATGCCGGAATGGACTCGGAGCAACGGCAGCGAATCCAGCACGCCTTTATGGCTGGGCAACATAGCTGCATCATTGCCACCATAGCCTTTGGAATGGGCATCGATAAAGCCGATATCCGCCAGGTTATTCACTATGATTTACCCAAATCGATTGAGAACTACAGTCAGGAAATAGGCCGAGCCGGGCGCGACGGGCTCTCTTCAAACTGTACCCTGCTGGCTAACAAGTCGGGACTGAACGTCCTTGAAAACTTTGTCTATGGCGATACGCCCGATCAAGCAGCGATAGAAACGGTACTGAGCCAGATACAGGCAAGTCCCGGCCAATGGGAAGTGATGTTAACGCGGCTATCAAAAGACAGTAACATTCGTCTGCTTCCGCTAAAAACCCTGCTGGTTTATCTGGAAATGCACCAGATCATTGAGCCGCAGTATACGTACTTTGCCGACTACCGCTTCAAGATGGTTAAAGATCAGCAATTTATCATTGACCAATTTCAGGGCGAACGTCGCGAGTTCGTCAGCCATATTTTTGCTTGTTCACCCAAAGCCCGCACCTGGCACACCGTTGATTTTGATGCTCTATGGCAAAGCAGCCAAACTGAACGCAAACGTGTGGTAGCAGCTATCGATTATTTCAGTGAAAAAGGCTGGATCGAGCTTGAAAGCAAGCAAATGACAGATGTCTATCGCGTCAAAAATCCTCACTTCAACATCCGGGAGCAAGCAGCAAGCCTCTACGAGCTTTTCCGGAAAAAAGAGGACAGCGAGATCGAGCGTATTACGCGCATGTTAGGCTTCTTTGAAAGCGACCAGTGCCTGAGCTCTACCCTCGCTGGCTATTTTGCCGATAACAATGCTCCGCAACAATGCGGACATTGCTCGGTATGCCGCGGACATGTAGCCAGCCTACCGGGAACCGTTGAATTATCAGATGTTTCTGAGAACACATTAAAAGCATGGTGTGATCCCTTTCTCTCGGCGTGCGCTTCACAACCGTCATCTGCTGCCGTCACCCGCTTCTTGTGCGGAATGACATCACCACTGAATACTAAAGTAAAAGCCCGCCAGATGAGTGGGTTCGCTAAGCTAGAAGCCTACCCCTTCCGGCAGACCCAGGCCCTGGTCGCTAACATCTACCCACGTTTAGCGTAAATTTTCCGCTGAGAGTCACTTGTTGCCAAGCCAGCAGGCTTGGCAACAGAGCAAAGAACCTTAACTTAACCGCTCAAAATGTTCGTTATCGAACAAAGACCAACATCACACTTCAACTCCTCTTCCCTGAATCTTGTCAAAAAAGTAAATGTACTGTTAATTAAGATACCCTCTTCAGCTAATATCTACTGCTTTCATAACATAACCTCCCTATATTAGCTCCTTTGCCAATAGCCGTCCCATGGCGACTTTGTAAACAGGAGTGTTGCTTTTTCCTTCGCAATTATTACACAAATGCTCGAATGAGCGATCCAACTCACACTAATAACTCGAAAACGAAAATTTTAATGTTTGTTTGTGTACATTCAGTCGAGTTCTGACTTATATTCCGTTACACAGATGTTAAGCAGAAACATCTGGACAACAAACAAGGACGAATATACGTCAATGAAGAGGAACTCTTATGAGTAATCAAGATAGAAAAACACTTGCCGGAGAATGCATCGCGGAATTTATTGGTACAGGTTTACTGATATTTTTCGGAGTTGGATGTGTCGCCGCTCTGGTATTGGCAGGCGCCAATTTTGGACAATGGGAAATTAGCATTACTTGGGGCCTGGGTGTCACCATCGCTATCTATTGTACCGCAGGCGTATCTGGTGCACACATTAACCCGGCTGTAACCATTGCACTAGCCTTATTCCACGGCTTTGACAAGCGAAAAGTGGGACCTTACATTGCGGCTCAGCTACTTGGCGCATTTAGTTCAGCGGCATTAGTATACTTCCTGTATAGCAACCTGTTTACTGAATACGAAGCGACAAACCAAATTATTCGGGGCACAGAAGCCAGCCTGGCAACGGCAGGTATCTTCTCGACCTACCCACACTCTGCTTTGTCATTCGGTGGTGCCTTCGCTGTCGAGGTTGTAATCACAGCAGTACTCATGTTTGCCATTCTTGGTATTACTGACGACAAAAACGGTGCGCCTCGCGGTGCCATGGGACCTCTTCTTATCGGTGTGCTAATTGCTGTTATCGGTGGCTCGCTTGGCCCGCTAACCGGATTTGCCATGAACCCGGCCCGTGACTTCGGCCCTAAGTTCTTTGCTTTTCTTGCTGGCTGGGGTGACGTCGCCCTGACTGGTGGTAAAGACATCCCTTACTTCATTGTACCTATCTTCGCCCCAATCATCGGCGCGTCGTTCGGTGCCTGGCTATACCCGAAAGCCATCGCTCTTTACCTGCCGGAAGCAAGCAATAGCGAAGAAGAACAAGCTCAAACCAACGCTGACATCAATACTGCAGAAATTGCTGACAAAGCCTAATCATAGACAAGGAGAACACTATGACTACCGAGAAAAAATACATCGTAGCGCTTGATCAGGGAACAACAAGCTCACGTGCCGTCGTCCTTGACCATGATGCCAATGTTGTCAGCTCTGCACAGCGAGAATTCACCCAGATTTATCCGACAGCCGGATGGGTTGAACATGATCCGCTCGAAATTTATGCCACGCAAAGCTCTACACTCGTTGAAGCGTTGGCCAAAGCCGAGATCAGAACCGATGAAGTGGCGGCAATCGGCATCACCAACCAACGTGAAACGACGATTGTTTGGGATAAGACAACCGGAAAGCCTGTCTACAACGCTATCGTATGGCAATGTCGTCGTACCGCTGAAATCTGCGAAGAGCTTAAATCTCGGGGCCTTGAGGACTACATAAAGGAAAATACCGGACTTGTGCTAGACCCCTACTTTTCCGGCACCAAGGTGAAATGGATCCTGGATAATGTAGAAGGCGCAAGAGAAAAAGCCGAGGCTGGTGAGCTCCTGTTCGGTACAGTAGACACCTGGCTGACCTGGAAAATGACTCAGGGCAAGGTACACGTTACCGACTATACCAATGCTTCCCGTACCATGCTGTTCAACATCAACACTCTAGAATGGGACGAGAAGCTACTATCAGAATTTGATATTCCGCTAAGCATGATGCCGTCAGTGAAGAAGTCATCAGAAGTATACGGTATGGCTAACCTTGGTGGTAAGGGCGGAACCCGTATTCCAATCGCAGGCATTGCAGGTGATCAGCAGGCAGCCCTGTTCGGCCAGATGTGTGTTCACTCAGGCGAAGCCAAAAATACCTATGGTACAGGCTGTTTCTTGCTGATGAATACCGGCGATTCGAAAGTCAGCTCGGCCAATGGACTACTGACAACACTGGCTTGTGGTCCGGAAGGTGATGTCAGCTACGCACTCGAAGGCGCCGTATTTATGGCTGGCGCATCTATCCAGTGGCTGCGTGATGAGCTGAAACTGATCACCGATGCCAGCGATACGGAATACTTTGCCGAAAAAGTCGCAACATCAAACGGTGCCTATGTCGTACCAGCCTTTACTGGCCTTGGCGCGCCGTATTGGGATGCCTATGCACGCGGAACCATTGTTGGCCTGACCCGAGGCGTCAATGCTAATCACATTATTCGGGCTACATTGGAAAGTATCGCTTATCAGGCCCGTGATGTACTTGATGCTATGCAGGCAGACTCGGGTATTCACCTCGACAGCCTGAAAGTTGATGGCGGCGCTGTTGCCAATAACTTCCTGATGCAATTCCAGGCTGACTTGCTCGATACCAACGTCCACCGCCCAGTCGTCACTGAGGTCACTGCACTTGGTGCCGCCTATCTTGCTGGACTTGCCGTTGGATTTTGGGACAACTTGGACGAGCTGAAAGAAAAAGCACAGCTAGATCGTCTCTTCATTCCTGATGGTGATCAGGAGAAACGAGAACGTAGATACTCAGGCTGGAAGCGTGCCGTTGCCAGCTCAAGAGGCTGGATCGAACACTAATTCACCAATTTTACTATTAAGCCCGTCACCTACCAGGTGATGGGCTTTTTCACTTACTACCTATTGCTCATTTGAAGCAAGCATGAAAAGGAACGCTATATGAACAAGAGAAGAAAAATCGCCGAAACTGTCTCCAAAACAATCCTATGCTGTAGCATCTTAATTTCTTGCTTCTACTCTTCCCATCCGGCCATCGTGATGCTCAGCTCATTCATCGCCCTAACAAGCTTATTGTCCCTAATGTTCATCACAAGTTACCGGCGACATGATCTCACCATGTTAAAGATTGCCGAATCAACCGAACGCTCATTCCTTATTCAAGTAAAGAAACGGGTTAAAAATGGCAAACCATTCAATGACGAACTGATGAATCTCTGCGACACCGCCACCAGCGAAGCAGAAGCCAAGTTTAAGATGATTCATGGTTTTAACAGAACTATTCAGTAGCCAGCCTGTATGCTGCAAGACACGGGCAATACGACAAACATACTTTTCAGCATTATTAAATAGCGATCTTGGTCACGAAGTTTTAAAATAGCCCCCATAAATCCATGGGAATAAAGAGAAAGTCATGTCGAACGAAGATCTAGAATACCAAGCTTGTGAAGCATGTGGTGTATCAGCAGAAATGGGCTTTATCATCAAAGAAGGTGACGATGTCGCTGAAGTTCGTGTCTATGCCAACGGTAAAGACGCACTGGAAGCTGAGCTAAACAACTACCTTGCTTTGGCAAAAGAAGTTAATGCCAACTTCAAGCATGAGGTAACACAGCTAGCTGAAGACAGTCAGGAGCTTGTTGCCCGTATCCAGTTTGAATGCAGTGCTGAGAAACTGATTTTTGAACTAAAAAGTCGCTCACTCGCTAAATAGAGAGTAATGGTAATCCATGGGTAGGCAGGAGCATACTTGTCTAAGCTAATGTAATTTCCATACAAAACTCTAAATTTTACACAAAAGCCAATTCCTATACGGAATTGGCTTTTTTACGACCAAAACAGACTATTTTTACAGCTGACCGACTGATTTGCTGACAATTACGAATGATTAACCGACTAACTGGTCTGATATGCAAAGTTATACTTTTGTCAGTAGTATAAAACTATGCGCACATGGATGCTTTAGGCGCATTTAGTACTGGCAAAACAGCTCATTTTGTATAAAAATGACAGCATATTATGAATCAAATGGCACATATCTTTGTTCTCAATGATATGAAAGAAAAGGAATAGTCCAATGAATAGTAATAAAGCAAAAGTAATTGCAAACTGGAAGCCAACCAACTCTCGTGAATCAGCAGCAATGAAAGAGTTGTTGATGCAAGAGATGGGGGCGACGACAGAGCACCATAAAGGCGGTACTGGCAAGCTGGCACCAAATTCGGGTCGTATGGTCCGCTAACGTCACTTGTTGATAGAAACTGTATTCTTAAGCGCAGTGTAGCTACAGCACTGCGCTTTTCATATCCTCTAAAGCCTTTAAATCATTGATATTATTTGAAAGCCCTATTTCCCATCCTTTGCAACTTTGTGCCATTTCAAGCGCCCGTTAGTTTCAAAGCTGTTCTCGGGTCCGCACTCCAATACCACGTTCTCAACTACAACGATTGCCCCCAGAGAATAATGCTTGCCTTCATATAGGCATACTCGGTTACCCACATTTCTAGGTTGTATGGTGATTTCGGGCGTATGCTTGACGGTGATCTCTTTGCTCGCCACCGAAACAGAGAACCCACCTAGCATCATTGGCAGCAATAATACCCACAAGCATTTCTTTATATGACTAAATTTCATTCGTGCCCCCTGCGCTATCTACGCTTATATATACCCAAGCTACCTCAAGATGCTCGTTTCAGCGAGAATTACTTGGCTTGTAGGCTAGGCACCGATTAGAAAATCTAGTGGCTCTAAATTAATAATCGGTAACAACGCATAGAAGCCAAGTAAACTCGCCCTTTGGGAGTGAGCCAGCAAACCCATTTCTGTGTCAAATAACGTTGAAAGGGAAAGCCATTCCTACCGTCATTTTCCTTGAACTGAGCTCGCTGGTCTCACTCTGAATCCTGCATCTTGAGGTAGCTTGGGTATATTCCTACAAGGCGACATAAATGGGTACTAACTTAACGCCAGTTTTGGCAATAAGTCATAATAACGGCAACCGCCGTCTAAAGTAGATGAATAAGAATGGATAGATGGGATTATTTGGAACGACTACGCCATAAGTCAAACAATAGTGATGCCAGTATCATGTAGGCAGATGCTAATATGATCTGCACGATTCGAGCATAAAAGCTGACATCGATGAATTTACTATCTGACGATATTACACCTCCCAGAACCACCAGCATCGCCGACATCACCCCAGCCCATATTGGCGCCTTTTCTGGTTGTTGGTATATCCGGGCACCGATAACCAAGCTCACCAGGGTCAACAAAGCCAACAAAAACAAGAACTCAGGAGTAGTAACCATCAGTTCATATAACACCAGGGCAAGCAGGCCTCCTACCCCGTTGGTTAGCAATAAGAACACACTGATTTTGATGCTTTTCACCGTCGTTATCTGTAACGACAGAATGCCGATAAACACCATGGTCAAAATAGCACCGTTTATCTGGAAATAATAAAAATAGACGACCACAGGGTAGGCAACAATAAGAGCCTTAATAGCCTCTTGGACTCGCTGTTCCTGACTCAATAAATCCGGCGAGGCTGTGGCTGAATCATTCTGTTGCTCCTCTTCAGGAAACAGCCAATGAAGAACAGCAAAGGCAATTACCGCCAGTACTCCAGAAAAAATTAATCCGGCACCAACATATATCGCCAACCCTGAATTTGTAATACCAAGATAAGGTAGAAGCAAAACAGCAATCAACAATATAGTGGCAAAGAAATTCCACTGCGGATCCAAAAACAAATAATAGGCGTAGAACATCAATAGGCCGACCAGCAATAATAAGATCACCGGGTAATTAGTCACGCCCATACTGACACTCAGCCCAATCATTACCGTCAGCACCATAGCGAGCAAAAGTTGCTGAAAACGTTCGCGGTTTGATACCGGAAAGTCAGCCAAAAACTTCGCCAAAAAAACCGGAAAGATAAATGACAGTCCCCAGCCAATGCCGAAAGCCAATCCGCATGCGACAACAACACCCACTACATAACGGGTTACTCGACAATAGTAACGCCGCTGCTCATCTGACCTATTAGCATTCGAGCTACTATCATTTGAGCTGATCACCTCGCTATCATCTGACATATGATAGCCAGCTCATGATTCGGATCCACACCCGGCCAAACATATTTAGTACCGAGCTATCCTGGGTATACACAATTACATCAGCCTGGCCTCCGACACGACGAAACCCGCGGGCGGTATCATCATCAAAACGTATCGCAACGGGAAACCGCTGTGTTTGCCGCAACCAGCCCGTTTGTGGAGTCACTGACACCAACTGTCCGGCCTGCTCACTCTGTCCCCAGCTAATGCCCCAGTCAATGCTGGCCACCTTGCCTTTGAACACTCGACCCGGCGCAAAATCGAGAACAATTTCAACCTCATCGCCGACAATCATGTTACCGAGACTATTTTCGCGGAAATAGGCATCAATCCAGACATCTTCTCCTGATACAAAGGTCAACAACGGCTGACCCGACTGAGCGTAGAAGCCCTCATTCAACCTAAAATTGGAGACGCCGCCAATTGCCGGTGCTCGTAGTACCGTTCGCTCAAGATCAATCTGGGCTTTTTGCAGCTTAAGCAACGCCGACTTCACAGCACTATTTTCTTTACCCGTTGACCCCAGTTGTTTTTTAGCCTGCTCCAGGTTGGCCTGCGCTGTTTCAACCTGAGCTTTGGCGCTCGCTAATGCAGCCCGGGATTTATCAGCCTCGGCCTTTGGCATTATGCCTTTTTTCGCCATGGCCAAAATTCGTGATGCCTGAGTACGGACATGCGCCTGATTCGCCAGGGCATCAGACAGCTTGGCTTGTGCCGAGGCCACAGACGCGGTTTGCACCCCAACCCCCTGACCTGCTTTCACCAAGCCTTGTTCTGCTTCCTGAACAGCCAGCTGATAATCAGCCGGGTCAATCCGAACTAACGGGTCTCCGGCCTGCACGACGTCATTCGGCTCAACCATCACGTCAACAACACGACCGGAAACCAACGGCGTAACCGGGATCACATAGCCCCTCACCCTTGCCATATCTGTTGACGGGATATAGCGATCAGCCAACACATAAAACACAAATAGCCCGACACAGATCAGTAATACTATTACGGTGAGTCGTTTAACTTTATCAACCGGAGGCTTGTCCTTCTTGGGCTTTTCGACACGCTCTTTTTTTACCCGCTTAGGTTTTCCCGCCTTGGGCGCTATTCGCTCGCCGGGTTCAGCCTGAACATTCGGCATGTTCTCTTCTGACATACATTGACTCCGCTGACAGTTCTAAGTCGATCACCAACCTGTACTGCGATTCAATACGCATGCTTTTAAGAATAGTCATGTATGTAAATCATCATGCATTAACAAAGAGAAACGCCCTTTATTCCGCTTGCTGCCCTGCCTTAGGGGAGACCTTTTCACTCGAACTGTCCGGCTCTACGCGTGAACTAATAACAGCCCCAGTCAGTGCAATCAGTGTTGAGATAAACATCGCCAATACCATTGGCCAAAGCGTATCTACACATAGCATCGCAGCCAAAGCGCTGACACCTGCCCCGACAGCATACTGCACAGCCCCAAGCAGCGCCGACGCAACACCGGCATTATGGGAAAAATACCGCATGAAACAGGCACTGGAGTTAGACATGATGCCGCCATTGGCGGCGATTGAAATGACAAAACCAGCAGCAGCAAACCAAAGGTTTTCTGGCGCAATAACCAGGGAACTGACAAGAATCACACCGCCAATCACCTGCATCCCCAGAAAGGCTTTTAACAAAGTGGCTGGCTCGTAAGCCCTCAGCAACAAACTATTGGTACGGTTAACTATCACAATACCAATTACATTGGCGATAAATAATCCGGAGAAGAGCTCCACACTCACTTCAAAATGCTCGATATAAGCAAACGGTGCGTTGGTAATAAAGGTCATCAATACCGCATAGCCAAAAGCCTGCGCCAACAAGTACCCCAGTGCTCGCCGCTCCTTGATAACTGAAGAATACCCCCCTTTCTTTTTCTCTGCTTTCGACAACTTGTTTGTTTTGGGCATTACCATCACAGCCCCAAAGGAGACAACAACCGCAATGACACTGAGCATAATAAAGATCCAATGCCAACCCAGCGTTTTCAGTACCACTGTTCCAATAGTCGGTGCTATGGAAGGTGCCAACATCATGATAAGAGCAACCAGAGAGAACAGTCGAGCTGCTTCTTTTCCTTCAGCATTATCTCGAATTGTTGCAGGTACCCCGACAACTGCAATGCCACCACCAATAGACTGAACCACTCGCCATGCCCATAGCATTTCCATCGACTCCACCGTGGCAATCAGCAAGCTACCTATAGCAAAAATCAGCAAGCCCGCAACCATCACCGATCTGCGACCAAACCGATCCGATAGCGGGCCGCCTATTAACTGGCCTATCGCCATACCCAGTACATAAATACTAACCGTCACTGACACCATAGAGATATCAATCTGTAGGTCATCCGCCATTACGGGAATCGCAGGTAAATAGCTGTCTATCGCAAAGGGAGACATGGCGAAAACAGCCGCCAGCAAAATGATCAGCGACGTTGGCATTTTTTTATTCATGAAAAACCTCTTATTTATCTTTCTAGAAAGATACTAGCTAGTAATTATCTTTCCAGCAAGATATATTTAGACCTCCACTGAAGAGGGTAAGTCATGAGCAAGCAAGAAACAGTCGCTAACATATTGAAGAAAATCGAAGATAACTGGCCTCAGTCTGCTGAAAAATGTTCTCCGGCGATCCTTCGTCTCCACCGCATTCATGATTACCACCAGCAGGATTTGATCGAAATCCTCGATCAATATGATCTTCAACGGGCTGATTTCAGCGTATTAGCAGCATTACGCCGACATGGAGAGCCTTGCTGCTTGTCCCCTACCGAACTCTACCGTTCTATGCTTTTCAGCTCCGGCGGACTGACAAAAGTGCTGAGTCGTGTCACCACGCTGGGGCTTATTGAGCGACTCGACAATCCGGAAGACAAGCGCAGCAAATTAGTCAAACTGACGGAACAGGGAAAAGAGCTGATTGACAGAATCATTCAGCAGTTACATAACCACGAACAAGAGTACGTGTCTGTTTTATCGAAAGAGGAACAGAAACAACTTAATTCGCTATTGGAAAAGTTACTTACTGCTAGGGAATAAGCAAGTTAACTGAAAACAGCAATGTCTAAAACCAGCTATAAGTGAAGCCGGTATATCTGCCCTAACTAATAACGACTAAAGTCATATTTTGGCAGGAATACAGAGTCCATCATAGATGACTTACAGGGCGGCAATAGTCGCCGCTTTTCTCGTATTGATCGACCTTCCTACTCGCAAGAAACTGACCAAACTCCCCTAACCTATTGACATAGTTTAGATAACTCAACCGACCTGGATCACGCAAAGCAACGCGAATATCCGCCATTTATTGCAGCTCTTCTTTGTATCACCCGCAAGAAGTGTGATCTACATTCGACTTTGGCGAGAATGTTTTGTTATACAATTCGCCCATTATTAGATGCAAACAGTGTTCAAATATCTACTTCGTGGACTTCAGATAAATAATAATTTTGCGAATGATGTGAATTGAATACGTCGTTATATAGCTTAAGGAAAAATGTGGAAATTGTAGGAAAAAGAATAAAACTAGAAAAATTAGATCAGTCTGATTGGCCCGTTTTTAAGGAATTATATACTAATCCAAAAGTCATGAAGCATGTATACGATCCATTTACAGAAGATGTTGCAAGAGAGGTATTTGAAGCTCGATTAGAACCATGGAACGAGAATAGTGATGGTTGGCTCTCATTTAGTATCAATGATCTAGCATCAGAAACAAAACTAGGAATAATTGGCTTAAAGATAACAAAGCACTCAGCCAAAATAGCAGAAGTCGGGTTTATGCTAACAGAAAAAGCACAGGGGAAAGGTGTAGCTTCTGAATCTCTAGGCCTGTTAGTACAGTATGCACTTGATGAGTTAATGTTAAACAAGTTGGTAGCCATATGTTCAACTAATAACCATGGCTCGTATAAATTGCTAGAAAAGCAAGGTTTTGTTCGAGAAGGTTGCCTTGCACAGAACTCAATTACAAACAATCAATACATTGATGATTATGTTTACGCATTGTTTAAGTCAACTAGATAACAAGCAATCAAGGTGTCCCGTTACACTCGGCATTTTTGGTATGACGTTCGTGTGCTTTGTTCGTTTAGTGTGGGGCACCTTATCGCAAGCGATATGAGTTTTGAAATTTCAAGGAATAAAAATCAAATGACGGAAAATGTTAAAGATAGGAAACGTGGTTTTTGGTTAACGTCGCTACTGGTATTGATGATGATCATAAACCCCTTGTCAGCATTTAGCTATTTCTCAAATCCAGACTTAATTCTAACAGTATATCCAAATACATCTTTAGGGTTTGTTTACCTGGTGGGGGGGATCTGCATTCTTAATGTCTTTTTAGCCATTGGAATGTGGATGTGGAAAAAACTGGCTATATACGGATTTTATGCTGTTATAGTCTGTGGTTTTATAACAAATCTATACCTTGGTGTTGGGGCAATCGGTTCATTATCTGGTTTAATTGGTGGTGTTATCTTGTTTTTGACCACTAAGAACAAAATGGATTATTTTACTTAAATTGATTAATACCCGTTATGAGATAAAGACAGTCAGCAAGCAGTTCGACTTCGGGAGACTGAATGGCAGTTTTATGTAGAGGGATACCCTCAGAATCGAAACTAAAAAAGCAGGTCTGAAAAACAGACCTACCTATTATTTCTTACAGCTATATTGACCACTGTAAGTGCATCAAAATGGTAATGCTTATTTCTCTGCAGCTACGACAGAGATTTCAACCAACAGCGCTTCACGAGCCATGCTCGCTTCAACACATGCGCGAGCTGGGGCGTGACCTTCTGGTACCCAGTTGTCCCAAACTTCGTTCATTTCAGCGAAGTCTTTCATATCTTTGATGTAGATAGTGGCTGAAAGCATGTGCTCTTTGTCACTACCAGCCTGTTCAAGCAAGGCTTCTACTTTGTCCAGCATTGTTGCTGTTTGTTCCTTGATACCTTGCGTGGCATCAGCACACACTTGGCCACAAAGATAAATAGTGCCGTTGTGCTTAACAATACGGCTCATGCGTTGCTTGGTTTCCAGACGTTCGATCATACTATCGCCTTTTTCATTATAAGGAAAACAGCCCAGGGTATGGGCGAAGAGAAGGCACATTTTAGTCCTAATCGCTTCCAGTTGAAACCGATATAACTATGCTTATTGACAATAAAGTACAGCTCACCATCACAAATTAGACGCTAAGATCAACTAAGGCTGAATAAAGCTGTTCACTTTCGTTGCGAGCATGAAACTATGAAGATGTTATTGGATGTGAACTTCCCACACGAACCGTTCAACACACTGGTAAAAGAGGGAAAAATTGAGGATGTCATGAACCGGATCCTCGAAGAGTTGAAACCAGAAAATTGCTATTTCGTCGAGCAACATGGAAAGCGGAACGCAATGCTGATTCTAGATATCGACCATGCATCACAGATCCCCAGTTACGCCGAGCCTTTTTTTCTGACCTTTAACGCCGACTGCCGCTTTCGCATTGCCATGACAGCAGAAGATCTTGGTTCCTCAGGTTTGAACCAACTTGGCAAGAAGTGGCTTTAGTCCAACAATCCTCCTAACAATAAGCGCCGGAACAATGTCCGGCGCTTTGTTCAATCGCGTTAACCTTTAATGCAGATAAGCATTAAATCCATAGTCGGAATTACGAACTTGCGTGCTGCTCGAGGCGAACACTGGTTGGCCAACGACTGGTAACTGTTTTCATCCGAGTGTAGAAACGTACACCATCATTACCATGCACATTCAGCGGACCAAAGATCGAACGCTTCCAGCCACCGAAGCTGTGGAATGCGATCAACCACCAAGGATGCTCGTTGCTCGGCTGGAAATTCTGGCAGGATTCACGGCTTCCGCTCTGAAATCCCGGCTTGAAGACGCTCAAATTACGCCTAGCGCTATCGACATCGTTGGATCTGTCGAAGCCTCCGACTTGGCAACCCAAAAGGCAGTATTTGACAACGTCTCCACGCTATGTCGATTTGCTGCCGAAATTGGCGCACCGACCATTCAGCTAAATGCCTTCGAAGCACTCAACGGTCTCTCTGTTGAGGACAATATTCGGATCACAGCACAAAACATCAGGCGCATAGCAGATATTGGCAAGGAACACGGTATTCGTTTCCAATACGAAGGCGCAGCCTGGACACCAATAGCGACCCTCGAGGACTACTACCGATTATATGATGCGGTTGGACGTGACAACTTCGGATTTGTGCTCAACACCTGGCACTTCTGGGCCTGCCGGGGTGCTGAGCCGGAAGATATGGCAAAAATCGACAAACAGCTTATCTATAACGTACACCTTTCTGACGGTACCCGCCCTGACGTCGGCGCACCCTGGGTCGATGAAAAAGAGCTAAGAGGCTATCTGCTGGCAGAAGGTGAAATCCCTCTTCAAGAGTGGGTCGATGCTATCAAGAGTACCGAGTATGACGGCTTCTACTCTGGCGAGTTTCTCAATGATCAGTTATGGGAAGCGGACCACTGCGAGTTGCAGTGGCAATGCTTGATGGTATGAAGAAGCTTATTAATAACGCAGGTTAGATCTCTATAATTTGGAATGGGCAAATTGTGATCCTTCAGGAAACTCAGCTTATCCCAGTATCCTCGCTGAAAAGTTATTAACCCGTCTTCAAATTTAAATCAGGTGGCGCCATTAGTGCCACCTGATTAGTCTATTGCCTCTATGGCGTGGGGGGGTCATTGACTGGCGCTTTATAGCTCTTGCATCAGCTGGATATAGTTGCCACAGGTATCGTCCAGTACCGCAATCATCACCGGCCCTGCCTCTCTGGGAGCAATCGAGAATTGCACCCCCAGGTTTGAAAGCCTTTCGTACTCTTTGTGGATGTCGTCGACAGCGAAAGATGTCCAAGGGATCCCCGCTTCTTTAAGGGAGCTTTGGTAAAGCTTCGCAGGCTCGAAAGCCATAGGCTCAAGCAGTAACTCAACGCCCGATTGTTCTTGTGGAGATACAACGGTCAACCATTTGTGCTCCCCGAGTGGGACTTCCGCTTTCTTGATAAACCCTAAAACATTGGTATAGAAGTTTAATGCTTTGTCCTGATCATCAACAGGAACGCTTGTTACGCAGATTCTAATCACTGGCATGCACCTTTGCTGTTATGGAATAAATACAAGGTAGCGAACGCATCGACCAAAAACTTATTCCAGATTGCTTTTATGACGCTTTTGAAACTCTCGTGGAGAGTAGCCCGTACACTTTTTAAAAACAGAGGAGAACGTCGTTAAGCTTTCATACCCCACTTCGAAGCAGGTGTCAGTAATGGAACAGCCTTGCCTCAGAAGCTGTTTGGCTTTTGAGATACGCATATCTTTCAAGTAGTTTCTAGGAGTTACCCCGTACATTTGCTTGAATATCCGCACATAGTGAAAGCGAGACATAAATGCCGCTTCAGCCAAATCGCTCAACTCAACGCTTTCGGCGTAATACTTCTCCATGAAGGCCTTGGACTGCCGGATCAGGATATACTGTTTGGGCCGTAGAGGTAGCTCGCTGTAGAGGCGGTCTATTTCTGTTTCATAGTATGTCTTGGGAGAGGACGGCATCTGACTTCTTCGGTTAAGGAAGGGGACACACTTTATTCTAACACGTTTGTGTCCAGAGGTTCTCAGGCTGCGCTTACATATCGATACTTACGGATACTAAAACACGCCCTAAACTAGTGAGCTCAGCCATTCACTAGCAAAGAGAATCATGCATGCCATTAGTCAAACCCGCTCTGATTGTTATCGCATCCTGCGCTGTCGCAGCCTGTGCTAATAATACCGCTCCGAATGAGTTTACATCCCGCTGTGGCTACTTCCAGCTACAAGGGGATAAACCCCTCACCTTTACCGTAAACAGCCCGACTGAAGCCAACCTGGATGGTGTGATCTGCTCTGGTTCGTTAGATGCCTTTAACGACATGTTAGCCCGTTACCCGGATATCAAAAAACTGGATATCGATGTCATTGGGGGCAGCGCAGATGACGAAGTTAACCTGGAATTGTCAAAGCAGATACATGATAGGAAGATGAGTACACACCTAAACAAAGAGGGCATGATCGCTAGTGGTGGGGTTGATTTGTACCTTGCAGGTGTAGCGCGAAGTGCTGATGATGCCGAACCCCGTATTGGCGTTCACAGTTGGGGGGGAGCAGACGGCGAAAACGGCAACCAGGTTCCAGCTACCGATCCTATTCACCAGATGTACCTTAGCTACTACCGCCACGTTGACATTGATCCGAAATTCTACTGGTTCACCCTCAATGCCGCTCCTGCAACGGATATTCATTGGATGAGCAAGGCAGAATTAAAACGGTATCAAGTTATTACTTCCGAATAGTCATATCGCTAATGTCCGGGAATGTAATTGTTAAGAAAACATGTTTATACCTTCCCGGATAAAGGTATCAACCCCATATGCAATTACCTTATCGACAGCAATAATCCACATTACCCGGCCGGGACAAAGTAATTTCTAACCTGAAGGAGAGGTGTATAATAGTCTATGAATATCAAAGAGTAACTAAGATTAATCTCCAATAGTTACTGATGTTTAATATGGCTATAATTGCAGTGTTTAATATAGAAGATCATAGACTAATGAAATACGAAAATATGAAACTTTTCCAAGTGGTTGTTGATAAGGGAGGCATCACTGCTGCTGCTAACTTTACTGGCCTCCCTAAATCTACCGTCAGTCGCAGAATAAAAGATCTGGAAGATATGCTTGGAACAAAACTGCTCAACCGTAGCAGTCGCCATTTTCAACTGACACCAACCGGAGAGGTTTTCCATAGTCGTAGTAAAGATATAGTGAAAGATGTCGAAGAACTGGAAAAGGATATAACCCATAATCAAAATCTTGCTGAGGGAAAAATCACAATCCTCAGCCTTTCTCCTTTAATTCAATGCTTTAGCAAAAACATAAAACAGTTTTATGAGCAATACCCTAAAATTGAACTGGAGATATATGCTCAAGATGTAGTCGAGCGAAATATACCCAAACGCCGCTTTGATTTAGTCCTCCAGTTAGATCAGCCTGAAGACAGTAATCTGATCGGCAAGAAAGTTTCTACTATCACCGCAGACTACTATGCCAGTCCTGATTATCTTGCTCAGTTTGGCTCTCCAAGTACCCCTGAAGAGTTGATTAAGCACCGAATTATCTTTCGAGGGCTGAAAGAGGCCGGTGCTGTTCGCTGGCCTTTTCAAAATCCGATGCGTTATCTGGATATTTCAGCGGCACATACTACTGTTGTCGATTCGCCTGAAGTAGCATTAACATTTGCTCTGCAAGGTTTGGGGATTGCCCTACTGCCAGATTTGCAGGCAGTACCTGAAGTGAAAAAGGGACGGTTGGTGCCTTTGTTTGATAAGGAGCATAGGTACAGTTTGCCAATCTATATCCTATATCAGGCCCGTGACTATGTTCCATATCGGCTTCGGCTGCTGATTGATTATATTACCGACAATTTTGAGGAAGCACTTGATCAGGCTTCCACTGGCTAAGTTCCAAAATCCGGGACTTATGTTCCCGGTTAATGCTATTTATAAACCGCACCAGATTCTGCATATTTGTGCTTTCAACGGCGACTGCACATCACTTTAAAGAATGACTATATTCACCTTAAAATCAGTGCAGATAAAACAGGTGTAGAGTTTCGACTGTTCGGTAAAGCTACTCCCTACGATCAGGCATTGTCATTAGCATAATTAACAGCAGTGTAAGCACCTCAGTTAGCCCAGTGAACTCCTTTTCGCATTTAACGCCTTCACCTCCTCCCCTACAAAGCCCATAATCAAATCAATAGTAAACATGTATTTATCTGAATATCTCTTTATTTCACCGCAAACATAAAATATTAGCAACATGATACGTATAACCCAACGGCCACACTAACCTTAAAACAATCAGAGCAACAGCCCAAAAAGCAACAACTCTTGTTCTCTTAATATCAAGAAATTGCTCTCTATTTCAAGGGGACACCCCATCGCATTTATTTAAAGTAACGGTCATTGACTTGTAGCATCAATCCCTTTCCTAGGTATGCCCTCATCGTTCCAATAAATGAAACTTAAAGTCCCGACCAACTTTGTTGTTAATGTGAGTCGAATGAATAAAATACTAGTCATGTGAATAAAGGTAGTATTTAGTTACTCATCGTTCACATAGAAATTTAATCTATTTAATTTTATATCCTTGCATCATTTATACTGCAATTAACAAAACCTGTATTGCAAATACTCTGGAGTTACAACGTGGATTTATTTCATATATTTCAAGGTAACGAAGCACTCTCTGCAACTGCCGCTATTATGGCTTTCTATTTAGCTTCAATGGCTTTAGGGGGGCTGCTCTATAAATTTGGAATGTTTCGCGACATTCATGACCTGCCTACCAAAACGAAGCGCTTAGGTCGAATCCTTGCAATTCTTGCTGGCTTGACATTGATGCTCAGCGGACTAGGCAAAATCATTGGGTTGGCTCCAATGGTTGCAAAGTTCACTCAATTCGGCATGATTCACATGTTTAAATTTACCGGTTGTACTGAGGTCTTCACCGGACTATTAATTATTTTCCCGCGCACTTACAAAGTTGGCCTTCTGATGGGTATTGCACTTGTTGGTGGCGCTATTGCGACTCACCTTCCAACGTATTCTGATGGAGTCGCCTGGGCTATCCCATCTGGATCCGTTATGGTGATTTTATGGGCATCAGCATTCTTTTATACACCAGAAGCTTATCCTGAATGGTTTACTAAGTTGGTAAATCATTACATTCTACCTAAGAAGCTGAATACTCAATAAGCCGCTGAAATCCATCATGTTACGCAAGGTGCAGTTAGACTAAAAACTGCACTTTGTAACAACCAGAATATGTCAATCCGATCACAAATAGACCCAGATCCAACATTATCGTTAACGAGTACTAAATTTAGTATGGGCAGTAAAGCAGGTGCAAACTTTGAAACTGCTTGGCTTTTAAACACGCATACCTTTCAAGCCGCTTCTCTGGAGCACTCCATGTAAATACCGCTATCAGAGCCAATTGCACTTGATAAAATAATCAATCAAGCAGCGGGTGCGAAGCGGTAGCAACTTTCGATTCGGGTAGACAAGTGATACTGACAATGTCGGTCCTTTTAGCTCTGGCATTATATGAATCAGGCTCTCGCCGTCTTTGTCAGCAGAGGCTTTGCCTGGAAGAAGGCAACCGATACCGAGTCCCTTGCGTACCATCTGCTCGATGAATAACGGGGAGTTACAAGAAGAAAACGTGTCGGGAGCAATAACCGTTGACATCCCCTCTCTGTAAAAGTACTGCATACCCTTGGTGCCACTTTGAGAGAGAGTGATCCAGTGTCGGCTCTCTAAATCAACGTCGGAAGTGGGAACACCATGAGCGTCAATGTAGCTCTTGCTGGCAAATATCCCAACCGTTTCAGTATGCATCACTCTTACAATTAGAGAGCTATCCTCCGGAATATCTGTTCTGATAGCTAAATCGATGTTCTCTCTAATAAGATCCAGCTTCTCGTCTGAGATGATCAAGTCGATTTGAATTTCCGGGTATCGCTGTGAGAGATAATTCAATACTGGTAATAGATAAGAGTGAGCGATGTCGTTCGATGTGGTGATCCGCACTTTCCCCTTAGGGACATCATGAGAGGTAACTTCCAGAACATTATTTAGAATGTCAGGAAGCATTTTTGCTTGTTCATACACCTCTCGGCCTTCATCTGATACCGACAGCTGCCTTGTTGAACGGTGAAGGAGTCGTACACCCAATGTCTGTTCTAATTGCAATATTTGCTCACTCACTCGTGACCGGCTGGTTTGAAGTTGCCTGGCCGCCTCTGCAAAGCTGCCACACTCGATAACCTTTGCAAACAGCGCAAGGTGCTTAAGCTTAGATATATCCATTGTACTCAAATCCAGAACTCTTTATTCGTTCTATTCTATCTAGCGCAGGTGTCGAAAGCTAATTTAACATAGTGTTATCTAATGCAAGGTGACTACATCACCATAGGTCAGCTTTGTCATTGGTTCTATTTTTGATAACAAGCACAGATAACAAAGAGGGTAAGATGAAAGCCGCAAGAATTCACAAGTTCGGTGATATCAATGCTATTCACTTAGAAGAGTCACCGGTCCCTGAGATTGCAGACGATGAAGTCTTGGTAAAGGTTGTCGCAAGCGCAATAAATCCGTTAGATTGGAAAATACGATCAGGTGAGCTTCGTGAGCTAATCCCTATCCAGTTTCCGCATACGTTAGGCTGGGATTTTTCAGGTATTGTCGCGAAAGTGGGCAATAAGGTAACTAACTTTGTGATAGGAGATGCGGTTTACTCTCGACCAGAGGTCTCGAGAAATGGCGCGCATGCCGAGTATATTGCAGTGCCTGCAACAGACATCGCCCCTAAACCCCAAACACTGTCGTTTGCGGCGGCAGCAACATTACCCATTGCATCGATTACCGCATGGCAATCCCTATTTGAACTAGGTCAACTTGTCGAAGGGCAAAAAGTACTTATCCACGCTGGCGCAGGAAGCCTTGGTTGTATAGCGCTGCAACTGGCCAACAATGCAGGCGCTTATGTCATTACGACCGCCGCCGCAGAACACCATGATTTTGTTAAGTCGTTAGGAGCCGATCAGGTTATTGATTACCAAAACGAAGATTTCAAAGATATTGTGAGTGACATCGATGTTGTCCTAGATACGATTGGCTACCAGGTTCAGCTTGATTCCTATTCCGTTTTGAAACCCAACGGTATTCTTGTTTCTGTAAATACCTACCCTGACGTAGAAACAGCGAAGCGTCTTGGCGTTCAAGCCAGGTTCCTGTCTATCAAACCCAATGGCGATTTTCTGACTCAGATCGCTAAATGGGTTGACCGGGGAGATGTCAGACCCATCGTAGGGTACGAGTTCGCATTCGAAGATATACATGCCGCTTATCAACTCAGCGAGAGCGGAAAGGCTAAAGGGAAAATTGTTATTCATATAGCGGCACCCTAGCCCTCCCCCTAACCGGCGACGGTTTGCCCTACTACGCCCAAGACTCCAGAAACGTCATCGTTTTACCGATGACGTTTACTAACGAACCGCAGTAGCCAAGTCGGGCGGGTAGCCGTTTATTCGTCATTAGCTTTTTGAGGTCAGCACTTGTAGCCGGGCTTCATAACAGGCGGTTTCTAACTTATGCGGTAGCTCATCGTCTGAAATCAGATAATGAAAATCCATTAAATCGCCGATTTTATACGTTGCGGTCTGGTTAATGGCTTCTTTTTCCAGGATCAGATATTTCTTCATACTTCTCTCCATTACTCGTTTCGCAATATTGGAAACGAGTATGTCCGATGCGGTTACACCAAACTTGTCATGAACGCCCGCAGCAGATATGAACATCTTTTGGAAAAACATTGGAGTAATAACATCATTGGATGAGGAGATGAATATATCGTTTACGGCGTTGTAATCGCCACCTTGCAAAATCGCTTTACAGTTAGGCTTACTTTTTAACGCCAGGAAAGCATTCATTGATGCGGTGACCCCGGTAAACTCAATATGATCGGGTATTGAGCCAATGATGTCTGCATTCAGCTCGCCATTGTCAAAAAAGACAACATCGTTCATTTCAATAAAATCGGAAACGATTGAAGAGATGTAGCTGTTGGTCTTAACGGGTTGGAAATTGCCTGCATTAGCCGTATTCGGTTGCGAGACAGGGCCAGTCAGCTCATCTTCATGGGTAAAGTCATCATGGACTATCGGGTTACCACGGCGGATATATCCGCCGTAGTATTCGAGAGGAAATGAAAAGGCAGCTTTTGAACTTAAATCTCGGCGAACCGTCATTTCGGAAACTTCTAAAAGACGAGCAATCTCTTTTAAATGAATTTTATCGCTATGCTTAAGGCAAGCTTCGATTCTTCTAAGTCTTTCTAACTGCTTTGTGACCATTTTACTAATATTTCTCCATTCCTGGCTTATCGCCGAACGTATTGCGGTCAGCCCTAGTAACCATCAGTTGCCGGAGTTTCACCAGAAACAATACTCACGCTGGCACTGGCTCCAATTCTGGATGCGCCGGCTTTTATCATTGCCTGTACTGTTTCTCGGGAACGAATACCGCCAGACGCTTTCACTCCCATATTTTCGCCGACAGTATCGCGCATTAACTTAATATGCTCAACCGTTGCCCCTCCGGTAGAGAAACCGGTTGAGGTTTTGACATAATCTGCGCCAGAACGCTTACAAATCTTACACAGCTCGACAATTTGTTCATGATTTAACAGGCAAGTTTCAAAGATCACTTTTAACAGAACCGGACCACACGCTTGCTTGATAGCGGTGATCTCTTTTTCGATTTTTTCCCAGTTACTGTCGAGAACATCACTGATATTAACGACCATGTCTATTTCATCCGCACCGGACATAATAGCATTTTGCGTTTCAAAAATTTTCACTTCAGTGGTATTGGTCCCCAAAGGAAAGCCGATTACTGTGCAGATCTTCACATTTGTTCCTTTTAACTGCTTAGCGCAGTCGTTAACAAACCCCGGGTTAACACAAACAGAAAAGAACTGATTCGCCTGGGCCTCCTTACACAAAGCATTGATTTCAATTGTTCTTGCGCTTGGTAACAATAGCGTATGGTCAATGTATTGATTCATCGTATTCCCTTAATAGTGTCGATTTATAACGATTGTTATTAATCTAACACCCAACATGTTAAGTGTTATTATGTTAACACAAAAGTGTGATTCAGGAGGCGAATTTGGACATATCTTGAGTTGAACACCATGAAAGATCGATCCAAGTCACAGTTAAACATCGGTGAAATCGATTAATGTTATTTTCATAACATGGCTAAGGAGAATAAAATGAAAACTATTGCTGTTATTGGCTCTAATATGGTCGATCTCATCTCATATACAGACCGTATGCCAAAAGAAGGCGAAACATTAGAAGCCCCGTCATTCAAGATGGGCTGTGGTGGCAAAGGGGCGAACCAAGCCGTTGCAGCTGCCAAACTTGGCGCAAATGTTGTTATGGTCAGTAAAGTTGGTGACGACATGTTTGCTGACAATACCATCCGTAACTTTCAGTCATACGGCATTAATACTCAGTATGTAAGTAAGGTTCCGCAAACATCGAGCGGTGTGGCCCCGATCTTTGTGAATCCGTCTTCTCAGAACTCTATCCTTATTATTAAAGGGGCTAACGAGTTCTTAAAGCCTGAAGATATTGATAAAGCAGAAAACAGCCTGGTTGAATGCAGCTTAATTGTTCTTCAGCTCGAGGTACCGCTTGAAACCGTATACGCAGCAATAGAGTTTGGTAACAAACATAACATCCCGGTATTGCTAAACCCTGCCCCAGCCGTACCTGAGCTGGATATTGAATACGCCTGCCGCTGCGACTTCTTTATTCCGAATGAAACTGAGCTTGAGATCCTGGTGAACAAACCGGTTGAAACAGTAGAACAAATCAAACAGGCCGCAAAAATCCTTTTAAACAAGGGGTTGAATAACATCATCGTGACCATGGGCGAAAAAGGCGCGCTTTGGTTAGATAAAAACGGCAAGGAAGTATTCATTAAACCGACAAAAGTTAATGCTGTTGATACCAGTGGCGCTGGCGATGCCTTTATTGGCTCCTTCTCGCATTACTATATGCAAACCAACGATGTAAAGGCCTCACTGGAAAAAGCGTCGCTGTTTGCTGCCTTCAGTGTCACGGAAAAAGGCACGCAGTTCTCGTATCCAAGCATTGAACAATTTGAAGAGTTCGAAAAGAAACACTCGAAATAAAACTGCTTAAGGAAGAAAGATAGCAAATGGTTCATTGAAAACAATGAACTCAGATAACCTATTACTAAAGGACCCTACCATGATAAAAAGTAATACGATCCAAAGGCCGGACGGTTATTTGGACAAGACCCCTGTTTTTCAATTCATTCTGTTGTCATGCCTTTTCCCGTTATGGGGATGTGCCGCCGCACTGAATGACATTCTGATCACCCAGTTTAAATCGGTATTTGAGTTATCAAATTTTGCCAGTGCCCTGGTACAAAGTGCATTTTACGGTGGTTATTTCTTAATTGCGATTCCGGCATCACTAGTGATTAAGAAATCCTCATATAAGATGGCAATCATGATCGGTTTGTCGCTTTATATCTTTGGTTGTGCGGCGTTCTTCCCCGCATCACAAATGGCAACTTACACCATGTTCCTAGCGGCTATTTTTGCCATTGCGGTGGGCCTCTCTTTCCTGGAGACAGCGGCAAACACCTACTCTTCGATGCTTGGTCCGAAATCACACGCGACACTTCGCTTGAATATCAGCCAGACCTTTTACCCTGTAGGGGCGATTGCCGGTATACTGCTTGGTAAATACCTGATCTTCCAGGACGGTGCCAGCTTAGAATCGCAGATGGTGTCGATGTCGGCAGAGCAGATCCACGCTTTCCGCTTAGAGATGCTTGAACATACGCTAAAACCTTATAAATACATTATCTTTATTCTTGTGAGTGTTCTGGCTCTGTTTATGTTCACTCAGTACCCTAAATGTAAAGTAGAACAACAAAGCGGTACCAAAGCGCCTTCAATCGGTAAAACGTTACGCTATTTATCAACGAACTCTCGCTTCAAAAAAGGCATTATTGCGCAGTTCCTATATGTAGGTATGCAGGTTGCCGTTTGGTCATTCACTATCCGTTTGGCACTGGAAATGGCTGATATAAATGAACGAACTGCGTCTAACTACATGGTTTACTCATTTATTTGCTTCTTTATTGGTAAGTTTATCGCCAATATTCTAATGACTAAGTTCTCCGCAGAAAAAGTGTTAATCGCTTACTCTGTTATCGGCATGGCCTTTCTTTGCTATGTATCACTGATACACGACTTTAGCGCTGTTTACATTGCGGTAGGCGTAAGTATTCTGTTTGGCCCGTGCTGGGCGACCATCTATGCCGGTACACTCGAAACCGTAGACAATGAATACACAGAAACTGCCGGGGCGGTGATTGTTATGGCGATTGTTGGTGCGGCTGTGGTACCTGCAATTCAGGGCTTGGTTGCAGATATGATCGGTATGCAGCTTTCCTTCCTGGTTAACTTCATCTGCTTTGGCTACGTGGGTTATTACTTCCTGGGTGAAATGAAGAATAAGCGCCAGAACGTACAACAAGCAGAACTTTCAGAACAAATTAACTAGTTCCAATTAAAGCTACTCATAGAGTAGCTTTAATTTATTCAGGAGTGAATATTATGTATACCTTGCCATTAGACAGGAACAGTTTTAATAAAGAAGAAACAATTATAATTCAGTCAGAACACTTTACCGTTTCAGGGTTTAAATATAACTCCGGCATTGAAGCGATAAAGATTGAAAATGCCAAAGGCTATTTGACGGTTCTTCCATATACTGGGCAAATGATTTGGGATGCCTACTTCTTGGGTGAAAACCTTTGTATGGAAAATATGTTTTCTGAACCAAAACCAAGCAATGAAATTGTGGCAACGTATGGCTGTTTTGCCTTTCATTCCGGGTTAATACGTAATGGTTGCCCCAGCCCGGAAGACGATCACGCACTGCACGGTGAAATGCCATGTGCCAATATGGACAGAGCCTGGCTAGAGATCACCGACAACAGTATCACCATCAAAGGTGAATATGAATATGTGATGGGATTTGGTGATCACTACTTAGCAACGCCATCGGTCACGTTAGAAAAACAGTGCTCTTTGTTTAAAATTAAAATGAAGGTGCAGAACCTAGCTTCAGTTCCGATGCCGTTGCAATATATGTGTCATATGAATACGGCTTATTTCCCCGATGCTAAGCTGACGCAGAATGTGCCTGACAGTGCCGTTAAACTGCGTGAAACCATCCCCGGACATGTAAAACCCACACCTCAGTGGTTAGATTTTAATGAAACCTTAAAAGCTCAGGAAACACCAATTAAAACCCTTTCAACACCGCAAATGTACGATCCTGAAATTGTCTATTTTATGGATGACCTTTCTCAATATACAGAGAAGGCACTGTTTGAGATGGAAATTACCAACGGGAAGAAGCTCATCACCGAATTTGATACGCAGATGCTAAATTACGCAACACGCTGGATCTTATATAACGGCGATCAAAAAGTGGGGGCATATGTACTGCCGGCAACTTGCCGACCAGAGGGGTACTTAGCTGCCGAGAAGAACGGAACCTTGATCCAGCTTCATCCCAAAGAGACTAGAGAGTTTGTCGTAAAATCAGGGATCATAGCTTAAGTAAACAATAAGGTGCCTTAATCGTTATATTGAGGCACCATAACAAGAAAAAAACGCCAAAGAGACTTTCAAGGCAGCTGTACCGCTTTCACTGCCTACCGCTGTTAATCGAAGTAATTTAATCACTAACCGAAGTAACCAACTTGATATGGGCTTCATATAATGTTCTATGCCCTCAACAAAGCCTCAGAAGGCCCACAGTATTCTGAGCCTTTTCATATAGTGTTGAGATAGGGATGTGAAGTTGCTTGCAGCCATTTTTTACCAAATACCGCGTTCAATCTTGTAGACAAAGTCCCTGTGCTTAACCTCGACAACCTGACCAACAGCATTAACCACGAATTCAACCTGTACACCTTCTGTCTTGGTGCCGACGCCTTCGATAAGCGCGCTTACCGGTACTAGCGAGCGCCAGCGAGTGAGAGAAGTCTTACTCATAGTGTGGTAGTAATGCGTATTGCCTGTGACAGCATTCTCTAACACTTGCATGGGCTGTCCGAAGTCAGCTTTGATAGCCTCATACATTTTGTTTTGCTCAACGGATATGGCTTTTTCTTTGAAAGTCTCATGCACCTCATTTGCATGACTTGAAAAAGATACAGTAGCCGTAAGCAAGGTCATCATTACCATTAGTTTTTTCATCAGAATTACTCCACTCGAAGTGTTACCGTTTGTGCTTCGATGTGGAAGGTACGTAATGGATAACCTCGCGTTAAGCATTTGGAACTTTCACTACATTTTTCTCGGATAGAGTAACAGCATCTATCCGCTTGGTGCTGCTCGACCAACTCGTGTTTTAATGACTGACCTCATAAAAGTCAGCCCGGCAACAGGCGGAGGTTGCAAACACTCGAGCAATAACATTGCAAATCGGTAGCTCTTACATATCGTTAATGTATATGTGTAAGTGGGTTTCTAAAATGAAGAACAACACAGCATTTGCAAGAACAGGAATTTTAAGGATATTCCTCAAAGCGGTTGATGATTATTATGGAACGGTCAGCTCAAGGTTGGATTTACCGCCGAGCTTACTTCAAGATCCGATGCGATTGATGCCATTATCCGAGATGGCTCGTTATGGACTAGAGATAAAAGAATTACTTAACGATGAGTTATTTACAGCCAAAGCTTGTTCTAAGTTAAACTTGGAACATTTTCCGACCTTGATGAGTATTGTCGGCTCACCCAGGGATTTATTTACAGCGCTAATACGGTTTAACGGTCTATTTGAAAGCTTTCAGTCAGGGACGACTCTTGGCGGAAGGGTAAGCGGAAAGATGTTGAAGTGGCGCTACAATACGCGGTTTGTCGATGGTGATGCGCGGGTACATGACGGGATCTTTGCCAGTTGGATGTTCATCCATATCTTACGTATATACCATGGTCAAACTTATTCGCCGATTATCGTCCATTTGCCGGGAAGTCGGCTTGGGAAGCTTGGTGAGGTTGAAAGCATTTTTTCATGTGATATTGCCTGGAATGCGAAACAAACTCAGGTTTGGTTTTCGGTCGAGGATCTTACCAAATTAAAGCCGCCCAGTTTGAAACCCCTCTCAAGAGTGTTAATTGATCAGCGTGAAATGCTTAGCTTTGTTGATATGCCAAATCCCAGTGACTTTTTACGGTGCGTTTACGAGTTAATTAATTATTCTCGATCTTTTGGGTACCCGAAGCTGGAACATATCGCCAGTCTTCTTGATACATCGCCCCAGCAGCTACAGCGCAAATTGCAAGCCGATGAAGTTAGCTTCTCTACTTTGGTACAACATCAACTTTTATGTAATCAGGCTTTAAAAATGATGGATGCAGATTACACATATGACCAAATAGCCGAATCACTGGGATTTACCAACCAGCAAAGTTTTATCAAGGCATTTAAGCGCATGCATGGCCTGACACCGCGACAGTATCAAGAACAGATGGAGGCTTAACAATCGTTTAAATATATAATTCGCAGCTAGCGATCGTCCAAACAAGGCCACTAAACAGGCGGCCAGTTGGTGGCCGCCCCATAGGCGATTGTTGCGCCTGCTTACGGTCGCTTAAACTGCTGACGGGATGTCTCAATCACACTGCGAAACGTGCACTCTTCAACATGGTCGTTCACCATCCCAATTGCCTGCATAAACGCATACACAGTCGTTGGACCAACAAACTTCCACCCCCGCTTTTTCAGATCTTTGGACAAAGCGACTGATTCGACCGATGTAGAGGCAGACTGAGGCTCTGGCAAGCTGTCAGCTTTAGGCTCATATCGCCAAAAATAAGTTGCCAGTGATCCCTCCTGCTGTACCATTTCCCGGACACATTTTGCATTATTAATAACAGCTTCTATTTTCCCCCGATGGCGGACAATGCCTTTATCATTTAATAACCTTTCAACATCATCCTGTGTAAACTTGGATATTTTATCAAAGTCAAAATGATGAAAAACAGCTCGGAAGTTGTCTCGCTTTAATAGAATTGTTCGCCAACTTAAGCCCGACTGAAAACTTTCTAAGCACAACTTCTCGAACAGGCGAATATCGTTGTCTTCAGGGAAGCCCCACTCTTTGTCATGGTAGTCATAAAACTCTGGCGTCACCGAGCACCAACGGCAGCGAGGTTTTCCGTCCACACCGATCATAGTATTTGTCACTTTCTGCTCCATTTAGTCATTACAAAGCTAAAGCGTCAATCAATCAGCAGTTCATTGATTGTGGTACTGCAGTGTCCTTTGGTGAACAATGCTGTTGCATTTAATCGCTGGCCCCATTTTTCCAGTGTCATTTGGGCACACAATTCACTGGCCGCTTCGATATAGGTATTAATCGGCACGTATGGCTCCTGAATAGGACTCCCTGTTTTATCGCTCAGAGATATCGGGGGATAAGTCAATTGCAGAGCCTTAGTCGCATTAGCTTGAACATCGTCAACATACCCGTGAGCATCCTTGAAATCAGCTCGCGTGCCAGGCCTGCCGACATGGCCCCCCTGGAAGTAATCGAAGTCATAGTTTTCCGCTTGATCGAAAACGTTAAAGAACCCGGAAACGCTGGCGGCCAGTGCGAAGTCCTTGTAGGGCACCCAACCCGCATAAAGCACATCAACCAGCATCAGCACTTTTTGTGCAGGCAGATAAATAAAGATATTTCCAGGCGAATGCTGCAGGCCAGGATACGCCAGCTCAACCTTCTGGTCTCCCAAGTCTAAGGTGTAGGTATCACTGAAGGTAATGGTTGGCACAGGTCGGTTGGGATCCCCTTTCCGGCGCAACTTCTGAGCCGTGAGCTCGTGCCCCACCCGAACCACATCAGGCCCGAACAACGAAGCGCCACCGGTGTGATCTTTGTGATGATGACTGTATATAAAATATTTAACGGGTTTGTCTGTTACTTCTGCAATTGCTGCGGGGATTTTATCGGCGAAAGTACTCGGCGCATCGATAATAATAACGCCTTCGTCACTGACAACGAACATCGAATTGTAGAGACCATCTGTAACCCAATACGCGCCTCCGCCATAGCTGCCAACATAATAACCTTTGGCACCAATAACCGGATCCTTAATGGTTTTCTCTACCGCATTGGCTGAGCCCATAAACAGCGCAGAAATAAGGCTGAGTAATAGTAAATATAGTTTCACGGAATTAGCTTTCCTAGATTGATGTGCCAACGTATGGCTGGCACTTGAAAAGTTTGTTTATCTAATCGCTTGCGAGTAAAAAAACAGCCTTACCAAAGAGAGTGAACAATCTTCGAACCGTGCAAAATCGTCATATCACACTTATCCAGCCATTCCATCATGGAAGGAAAATCTTTCCACTCCTGCTGACCCAGACGCCAGTGATCCGCGACCCCCTTTTCATTTTCATAAACTTCAACCATCAAAAAAATAGTATTGCCAGTCTGAACTAACTCAGGGGCTAACGGGTTTACGTATTCAGGACTACTGGCAATGTTGTATGACAGCATTGCCAGCTCTCCGTCTTTGTGGTGCGTTTCTTCCATGAACTTAGCGTGGCTGGCAAATAAGCGTTCTCCTTCAGCGACATTGTCCGCACTGGCGATAACCTGCATTGCAATCATGACTTTATCTTTGTGTGACATACTGCTTCCTCTTTCATTGGTTTTGTACATACATGTACACTATAGCATTCGTTTTGTTCATTTGTGTATAAAATTTTTAAAGTGTGCTAAGATACTTTTAGTAACCCAATAAAAACAAGGCGTTAAGATGGGCAGACCTAAGTCATTTAACCGGGATGAAGCGGTTGAAAAAGTCATGCAGTTAATTTGGCGACATGGATATGAACATTGCTCAGTAAAGTTTTTGTCTGAGCAACTTGGAATTACCCGGTCCAGTTTCTACAACAGCTTTAAAAGTAGAGAGAATGTGTTTCTTGAGGCGATGTCGTTATATGCATCGTTGGCTCCTGATCAAGTCGATCTTGAAAAACCAAACCAAGACGGTGTGCTGAAAGCGCTAAGTGCTGAAATAAAGGCACTTTGCGCATGGAGAGCAAGCGATCCCGAGCATCGGGGCTGCTTTGGCGTCAACTGCCTCACAGAACTCGTGGATAAAGATGAGACACTCGGCAATACGATGGAAGAAGTGTTGATGTTCAGTGTCGATCGCTATCATAAAGTTTTAGAATTAGCCGTAGAAAATCAAGAGCTTGATGGTGGCGATTTGAAGACTAAAGCCCTGGCTTTACAAAGTGTGGTGATTGGGGTCAACACTATGGCGAAGGTCATCCACGAAGAGAGCGAATTGTGGAATATCGCCAGATACAACCTGCAATCCCTGGGGCTGTATCGGGATTAATGACGTCGGAGTTGTTCATCGAGCGATTCCGTGTGGTTGTCGAGCCATTAAACCTGGACGCAGATTCGGCAATATACGCCCTGGATCTGCTGGCCGGATAAACAACAACGTGATTGTGTTTAAATTTTAGTCGCGATGTTTTCCGTCTTACTCATTCAACCTAGTTAAAAGCAACATCCTCATTTTCGAAGAACCCCACGATCACAAGTTCCCCCCACTAAACCGAACACAATAATCATTACTCCTGACATTATCGACCATGACTTTGGCCACCTTGGCTAACACTTCATCACCACATTTGTGCCCGGCTCGCTTAATGTTTATTAACTTTATGTAGCTATAAGTCAGGATCTTATTCTAAATTCAGCCAAGTAAGAATTGTTGAATAAAAAAGCAAATATCAATCAAGATGCATATACTCATTGTACGCTTCATTTATGAAGCGCCAAACGACACCGATTCGATTAACATAAACAATACAAGGCTAGGAATACGATGAGTAAAAATCAGGTTATCTTTTCATTTACAGGGCAAGCTGCCGATCAACAAATCGACTTCACAGTCACTGATTCAAGAATCAAAAAAGACAAAGCGATTGATTCAGATAAAATTTCAGTATCGGGAGGGAAAGGAAAACTTACCATCACGGTCGATGTTGGCCGCAGCGGTAATGAAGATGTAGCAAATTGGTACAAAGATTTTGTTAATGGAAATACTTGCCATATGGTGCATACCGCACGTGGCAGCAACAGCCCAGGCAAATTAAATTTCGCCGTAAAAGGCACGCTGGCCATTGGCGATCAATGCTTCAAGGTCTGCGTAGGGCAAGGGCATTATACTGCTACCAACAACTGGCATATGGCTGGTAAAGCCATTTCTGCCCGCGCGAACAATAAGTCAGCCTACCTCGACAACATCTACTTCATCACCACATCAGGCAGTTACCAATTTAATGTTGCCGATGCCAACACCATCAGTGAAGGCAAAGGCTTTGATTTATGGACATCAACCAATACTGAATCCCTCACACCGCGCTTTGACCTTGAGGGCGATGCCCTGCACCCGTTTCCATTCCATGCTGGTCTACTACCGAATGTAGGTACCATGCAAAGTGGCTATGCATTTGACACTACAGGCACCGCACCTACCCATCGCGATTTCCACCTGCAACTGTTGAGCCCTAGTAACAGCCAGTATCAAAACGTACTGTTTAAACTCAACAGGATTACGGGGGCGATTACAGGAAATGAGGTGCTCAAGCAAACCGCTATTCGATTTGAAGCAAACAATAAGCCGAGCATGATGAACTATGGTGTTTCGCATGCTGCTCTTCCGCTTGGCAACCAAAGCTATATTTACGCAGGTGAGTACAATACTCAGTGGATGACAGCGCTTGCAAAACAGCATCCCGACATCCAATTCAAAGATTTGGTACTAAGTGGCTCCCACGATGCGGGCATGTATGAGATCAACATAAATGATCCCAAAGTCACCATTCAAAAAATGATTGCTAACAACCCCGCACTCGCAGCCCTGGAACAAGCTGGGACACTCGCGGGAGAGCAGTTACTCGCTAACTTATCGCTAACACAAAAAGATGATGCGTATACTCAGCTGATTGCCGGAACACGCTATTTTGACTTCCGCCCTGCGTATATTGGTAAGTCGTTCTCGATAAATCAAACGTTCCACCTACACAACTTTATTCCTGGTGTGGTGTTCAATACCTTCTTGCGCGATGTCGACAAATTCCTTCAAGAAAATAACAGTGAATTCGCCATTGTACGCATCGCGAAATCAGGCATCGATACCGATAACTTTACCCCGCTAGACCAAGAGCAGGTCAAACAATGTTTAGCTGCGAGCATATCAGATTCTGTCGGTTATCAAGTTACCAATAGCCTAGAGAGCTTCCATGAATTAACACTCAACCAGATAGCAAAAGGTAAGCGCTTAATTGTGTTGTATGGTGCAAATAACGTCAATGACAGCTACAACGATAATGACTATTCTGACTCGTTAAATGATCCGTCTGCCGTCATTGCCGCCTTGAATAAAACAGTTCAGAAAACAGGCAACTACCAATATACAGTGCTGCAACTGCAAAACACGGGGTCAGCTGCGTTGAAACACTACATACCTCAGATAATCTCTCATGCTACCGCATGGATTAATGATTTAGTATTCTCAGGCACAGGTAACCTACTTCAAGCCACCAAACCAACCTTTGATCATGCAACGTACACTTGGCTTACCCAGCCAAATATAGTTAAAGCCATTGCTAATCAGCATGGTCCCGTGATGGTTCAGAATGACTTTGTCGAAATCGCCTTATATCAACATGCACTGGCATTAAGCCAGCAACGATACGCTCAACGAGTCGCTAAGAAAAATAAAACCTTAGCCGAGGCTTAATGTGATAAATCATTGTAGGTAATACTTGTAAGCTAACATAGCAGTTCGCCTCGAAAACGGCCTAGCTCTCTTGAACTAGGCCTTCTTATCGATTCATGCCCTGTGGGCATATCGTTATTGACAGGACTGCCCTCAACAGCTTTCAAACTTATTGAAATTCATATAATTAAATACCTAATACTTAACTTCTACTTATTGACAAAGCCAATGGTCATCATGTTTCATAGCATTTCCATATATATACAAGGATTTTTATGTTAGTTGGCAGCGGTATCAGGCACTTGGTCATGTTCAGCATGGCTTCATTGTTAATAGGGTGCGCCGTAAGTTATGAAGCGGCTCAGGAAAAGTACCAGAATGGAGAAGTTACTGAAGCTCGCGAGGCTTGGGCCTCACTTGCCCAAGAAGGCGATACTCGCGCAATGTACAAGCTTTACACAACGGGTAGTGTAAACCACTCCTCCGATGTTGATGCGCTCAAACAAGCAGCAGATCTTGGATATTCGCCTGCTCTGTATGATTATGGTTTGGTTCTCATTTCTCGAGAGCAATATACCAGCGGTTTAGCGCAGATTGATAAGGCTGCGACACAGAGCTTTGAACCCGCTATTGAATGGCAAAAATCCCATCCAAAAGAAATCAAATTTTGGCCAAAAGCAGAGAGCGGTAATCGCTATTCGATGGTCACTCTTGGTGAATACTATAAAGACCGCAAAGACTACGATGAAGCTTATCAATGGTTTAAGAAAAGTGCTGATCTTGAATACCCTAGTGGCTATTTCTATATGGGTGTGATGTATGACTTTGGTTACTCCGTAGATAAAAACCCCAAAACCGCAGCTAACTGGTATCTAATGGCTGCCGATAAAGGCAATACGACGGCTGCCGGCAACCTCTGCTTTATGTATCGAGACGGAAATGGCGTAAAGCAAGATAAAACTAAAGCCCGTGAATTTTGTACCCAGAGCTCCAAAGGCGGAAATGTTAATGCAACTGTAGAGCTCGGTCGTATGTATCTACACGGTATTGGTGGAGGTAAAGACCCAAAGAAAGCCTTTACACTGCTTGAACCTCTGGGCTCAAAAGATCGTTTTGCAGCCTATCACTTAGGTGGGATCTATTACAGCGGTATCGGTCAGCCCGTTGACTACCCAAAGGCCTTCTACTGGTATGAAAAAGCAAACAAGCATAATACATTCACTTTACCCGCCAAACGAATAGCCATCATGTTTGAAGACGGTTTGGGGCGAACCAAAAGTCAGAGTCAAGCCTTTAAATACTACCTAATTGCTGCCCAGCGAGGTGATTCCTTCTCTCAAGAAAAGGTGGGCTACTATTATCGGCGAGGGTTCGGAACCGCTAAAGATCTGCAGCACTCAGCAGAGTGGTTCGAAAAAGCAGCACAGCAAGGCCGGAAAATCTCTGCATACTACATTGGTATGGCTTACCTAAACGGAAATGGCGTCAAAGCGAGTGCCAGCAAAGCAGAACAGTACCTACTACAGTCGGCTAAAGCTGGCGATATGGACGCGCAATTCCAGCTCGGGTACGAATACTCTAATGGTAATCACTTCACCAAAGATAATGATAAATTTGCTCTTTGGACACAAAGATCCGCTGATCAAGAACATCGTATCGCTCAGTACAATCTATCCGTAGCGTACGAAAATGGCTGGGGCAAAGAGAAAAACTATGCATGGGCCGCCTACTGGCGAGCAAAGTCAGCAAAACAAGATTATGATTCTGCTAAAGAAACCTTTCCTAAGTTATTAAAAAAACTCTCTATGCTCAAAGTGAGTAAGAATACCCGAGTCAGAAGTGCAGCAGATAACGACAGCAAGAAAGTTGCCTCGGTGAAAAAAGGAGAAACAGTGTATTTTTTGGGAGGCAACTCATCTTGGAAAGAAGTGTTGCTGGCTAAAGATTATACCCTCGGTTACATTCCTGCGAATGCAACTACTAAAATGACGAGCAAAAAAACGTCAGCGTCAAACGGCTCTCTCTTCCCTTTAAGACCCGCTAAAGTAGCGGGGCGAGTGTCTTGTAATACACGCTGTATTAATTCGACTTGCTACAGAACCTACGATGATGGCCGTCAGATTAAGTACCAAGCCAAACAAAAATTTAATGCTTTTACCGGACAATTTGAATGGGATTCTGGTGGCTGCTAAGTTGCGCCGTCGACAATTTGTCCAGGTCAGTTTTCCAATGCTAGCGATATCTCACCGATAATAGCAAAAGCATTAACGCTGACACATTCGTGCCCTCTTTCTCTACAACCAAGCTGACAGCCAAACCTATATTGCCTGTCAGCTTCGATAACACCCTAACTTAGAGGCTAAATCCAACACACTCGATACCTTCTGGGTCGCTTATCTCCAAGGGTCAAAGGCTTTGCTGGAACGGCGATTCCAGGCGGTGTGCATGACTGCAGATCTAGCAACAGCTTGCCTCTAATCTGCTAGTTGTCTGAACAGGCCGAGTAACAGTTACCAAAGTGCCAAGTCAATCATGAGCCTTACACCTAAACCATCCCTATTAATCTTAGCTATAGCTCTGCTATAAAATGCTTGGTAGCTACGATTTCACACAGAGCAGCTTTCCTATTCTTTTTTCATGCCTTCTTTATTTCAATTGTTTCATCCACGAATTACAAAGAGCAATTTTATACAAACGCATTTTGCATCACTTCGTTATACTCTTAAATAACCTCAGTAAAACGAGGTGATGAAGAGATAAGTACAACAGGCGATGGAGAAAGCAAGACAATGGATTCAAAGAAAAAACAATCGCCGAAAAAGGAACGGGCTACCTATAGTGTTGCCGATGAAATGGGCGGTATTGATCTACTTGATGCCGACTATCACCGTCAGAACTTTTCGCGCCACAGCCATGAAGGCTACACCGTTGGTGTAATTGAAAACGGTGCCCAACAATTCTATCGTACCGGCGGTAACCATGTTGCGCCGCAAGGCAGTATCATTTTAGTCAATGCCGATGAAGTACATAGCGGTCATTCTGCCACCGAAGGCGGCTGGTCATACAAGGCGATGTATCCCCTCCCCGATCAATTTGAAACCATTAGCCACGAACTGGCTGCTGGTTTATCAAGTAACGGAGCGCCATACTTTCCTTCTCCGGTCGTCTATGATCCCGAGCTCGCCAGCCAGCTTCGACTGGTCTTTGAAACATTGGAAAAATCTGACAACCGCCTGCTGCGGGAGACCTTGCTTTACGGTGTAATGACCAAGCTAATGTGCAAGCACGGCAAGCGACCCACCGCACCTCAGGATGTGTCGAAGGCACAACGCCAGCTAAAACTGGTCAAAGAGTTTCTTGATGACTTCCCGAGTGCCGACATCTCCCTTCAGGAGCTGGCAAACCTGGCCTCATTCAGCCCATATCACCTCGTGAGGGCATTCACGAAAGAATACGGCTTTCCACCCCATGCCTACCAAATTCAGGCGCGGCTTCGTCTGGCTAAGCAACTGATTCGAAGGGGACATACCGTCTCTGATGCGGCGCAAGAATCTGGTTTTCATGATCAAAGCCACCTCCATCGACATTTCAAAAAAGCCATGGGTATTACACCCGGTCAGTTTGCCAAGCAAGTGGCTCGCTAGCCATCATCTTAACCGTTATATCTCCCTCTATTGAGCAATAACGTACAAGTTTGTATTGTGATTAATTCATAAAGTGAAAAGCATTACTGATAACAAAGAAGAAACGCTCAATGCAAACATCCATCACAACTAATAACGGAGGCGCGCCTGACAGTAAAGGTGCTTCTCATAAAGACATGACAGATAACAGTAGCCAGCAACAGACATCTCAGGAAAAACGTACCCTCTTCAGACAAGGTGCACTGGCCGTTAGCCCGCTGTGCGTTGCGGTGATCCCATGGGGGTTACTGGCCGGATCGTTCGCAATCGATATAGGCCTAGACCCATTTCAAAGTCAGGCGCTCTCGGCCATTGTATTTGCAGGATCTGCCCAACTAGTTGCGACGGGCTTACTGAAAGTAGGTGCTGGTCTGGCAACTATCTTGCTAACAACCCTGTTTATTACCTCGCGTCATTTGCTCTACAGCATCACAATGCGCGACAAAATCAGCCCGCTGCCGTTAAAGTGGCGAATTGGCCTCGGCTTTTTGCTAACTGATGAACTGTTTGCCCTTTGCGGCCACCAGTCTCCCAAGATATTTAACCGCTGGTATGCCCTTGGGGCCGGCTTGTGGTTTTACATCTGTTGGAACCTGGCTACGCTGGCAGGCATCGTCGCTGGCAAGTTCATCCCCAATCTTGATAGCCTCGGGTTAGATTTTGCTATTGCGGCGACCTTCATTGCCCTTGTGGTCCCGACTGTCAAAAATGCATCCGTATTGGTTTCAGTGGTTGTTGCCTTGATCCTCTCTGTTGTATTACAGGCCTATAACGTGGAAGGCGGTTTAATGCTGGCCAGCCTTGCAGCGATGGTTGCCGGCTACAGCTACGATAGATACGTGGTCAGTCCTATCGAGAAAGAGAAAGAAAAAGGAGAAGACGCATGATTTGGTTAACTCTTCTGGCAATGGCTCTGCTTGTTTTCTCCAGTCGCTACTTGTTTCTGGAGCCAAGGCTTCCTCTGAGACTTAATGCCCAGGCCCAAAAACTATTGAGCTACTCCAGCCCTGCCGTTCTTACTGCAATTTGGGCACCGATAGTCTTCTTGCCTGAAGGCGAGCTCTCCGTCTCGTGGCATAACCCCTATCTGGTTGCAGCGATTGTCGCTGTGTTACTGGCCTGGAAATTGAAAAGTGTACTGCTTACCGCCGTTATCAGCATGGCTGTATTTTTCCTGTTGTCATTCTTATAGAGACAGAAATATAGGGAGACAGAAATTATCGTTGGCTCCTGTTATTGATAATGTTATTTTTCAACGCAATACGAATAACACCCACATGGTTATGACATGAGCGAAAGATACGAAAAAGGGCTGAAGCAACTCAATGAACTCGATCCCAATGCCGCAGATGGGCTAATTGAAAGCTTCAGTGAGATTTGTCCGGATTTAGCTAAGTACACCATTGAATATCCGTTCGGTGATGTATTGCAACGTGAAGGACTCGATTTTAAGACCCGTGAGCTGGCAACAATTGCCGCACTAACTGCACTGGGCAATTGCCAGCCACAGCTCAAAGGTCATATCAGCGGTGCGCTTAACATTGGCTGCACACCCAAAGCGATCACCGAAGTGATCCTGCAAATGTCTGTCTATGCCGGTTTTCCTGCGGCTATCAATGGCATGACAGCGGCTAAAGAGGTGTTTGAGTCTCGCGGGATTATCACGGAAAAATAACCATTGAGAGACAAACAGGTTTACCTTCAGCCTGTTGAACCATACTTTGTAGCTTCAACAGGCTGAAAGCATTTACATCAGGCTTTACAGCTATTTCTGGCTTTAATGGTTACAGTCAACACCGCAATGATGGCGCAAGCCACCAGCACAATCCCCAGGTTTTGTACCGTTCCTGCAACGGCAAGTCCGGCTCCAATCATCAGGTAATACAGAAGTCCCAATACAGCTCCCGCACTGCCAGCCTGAGAGCGATAATGAACCAGTGCCTGACTAAGAACATTAGGGATACCGATACCAAAGCCCATCACAACGAAAATCATCGGAAGCAGGAACCATAATGAACCTTGCAAAAGCAATACTCCGATCGCCCCGACTAAGCCAAGCAAGGTCGCAATGAACATCAGCCTCTGGTGAATAAACCCCTTTTTTATCAGTGTCTTATTTAGCAGGCTGCCCGCAAATGTACCCATAGCAAGCACAATACCACTTCGACCAAACGTAATAGAGTCATAGCCAAGCTGTTCAAACAAGAATGGTCCTTGTAAGTAGTATGAAAACAGCAAGACATTAAAGAGCGCAACCAACAGCGCACTACGCCATATATCGTTATCCCTTATCATCTGTCGAAACAAATCACCTAATGCTGAGGGAGCCGTTATCTCAGGAGTCGTCCCATGTATTGTCTCTGGCATCGTCTCAGGAAGCGTCGCAACGCTGATCATCAGCAGCACCAGTGCCAAACCGCTCAACGTCACAAAGACATAGCTATGCCCGCCCCACTCTGCCAAAAAACCGCCTGACATCATGCCGATAACCGGGCTAAGGGAAATCCCCATTCCCATATACGAGTACACCTTGCTTAGTTCAGGTCCGTCATAGCTATCACGTAACATAGTTTGGGTAACAACAGATCCAACGGCAACCCCGAATGCGCTCAAGCCTCGAGCAACCATAAGCAGTTCAAAACTTGGGGCAACCACCGCACCGGCGGCGCTAAGCGCATAAACTGACAGCCCGAGTAACATTGTTTTTCGCCGACCTAATAGATCTGCCACCACTCCCCAAACAATGACACCTAACGCAAAAGCCAAGAAATATACCGACAACGTCTGGCTTGCAGCTTTGACACTTACATCAAACCGGGTGGCAATATGCGGTAATACCGGGCTGTAAATGGTTTCAACAATCTGCGGGAACATTATCAGCACCACCATTAAACCCAGCGCTGGTTTTGTTTTCATCTCATAAACCTCTAACTGTATAGCGAAGCTCATATTTTTCGAGCAATGCACTTATATTTGAATGACAGCTAGTTTACGAGCCTATCTTATGGTCAAATAACACAACTAGAACAGAAAATATCAAGATTGGGACAATGGCTGAGTTCAGTGAACACACCATCTTTAATGTCGATGAGATGGAAAATGCGGTCATAGGCATAGCAACGCGTGTCGGCAAGCATGATTCCGGAATGCATCAACATCAGAAAGGGCAACTTCTCTATGCACCTAAAGGCTGCATGAGCATCTCACTCAATGGGATTAAGTGTGTATTGCCACCAACACGGGCCGCCTGGATTCCAGCCAACACCCCGCACTGTGCGCGTATGACCAATGTGGTCGAATATCGTTCTCTCTATTTTGATCCGTCGCTAAATACCTCCCTCCCTTCGACGCTAAAAATCGTAGAAGTTAATCCCTTGCTGAAAGCATTGATTGAGCGCATGGCCTTTTGGGAATGGGAGAAACCACAAAGCGAACAACAAAACACTACGGTTCTGTTTTTCGAAGAACTGGCAAATGCCAAAGAAGAGTTGCTGCAATTACCTTTGCCATCAGATCGTCGCCTGCAGAGCTGGGTACAACAACTCAATGAACCAACCTATATTGCTCCCCCCCTTAACCAGCTAAGTCAGTCTGTTGGTGCCAGCAGCAAGACCATCAGCCGAATATTTAGCAAAGAAACAGGAATGGCCTATCAGGCATGGCGACAGCAGTGGCGGTTATTAAAGTCGATCGAGTTATTATCAGAAGGATTACAAGTTAACGATGTTGCCTATCAGCTCGAGTTCTCAAGTGATAGTGCCTTTATCAGCTTCTTCAAGCAACAAACAGGCATTACACCCTTTCAATATATGTGAAAACTGTCACCAATTACTCATCATGAGTATTAACAATGTTAAATATATCTGGTTATTAACCACCCCGATTGCTATCACATTAACAATAATGTCAAATGGTATCCCATATCATTGGGATACATTCAATAATAAAATATGTTCATATTCACTATCTCTTTACAGAAAATAATGTAGTCCATATAGTTACTCTAACCTAAATATCATTATTATCTTTATCATAATAAAGGTTTTATTGTTTTCTCTAAAAGGATTAAAAAGTTGGCTATTTTCAATCACAAAGGAGGTCACCATTTTTCAACTGATGGTGCCGACATTTATTTCGAAACCTTAGGCAACCCGCACGGAAAGCCACTTGTATTAATCCATGGGGGATTAGGTTATATCACAGATCTCAACTGCCTTCTTGAGGCTATACCTAACGGCTATAGAATTATCGGTATTGATCTCAGAGGTCACGGTAAATCAACGCTGGGAACAGCACCATTGAGTTACGAACAATATCAGAAGGATATTGAAGCAATACTCAAACATTTAGCTATTGATACATTCTCTCTTCTAGGCTTTAGTGACGGAGGTATTGTCAGTTATCGCTTGGCTGCTCTATTCAATAAAAATGTTGAAAAACTTATAACGATAGGCTCACAATGGCGCTTAGAAGACAATGATCCATCCATCGAGTTTTTAGCACATGTTACTCCCAATGACTGGCGAGACATGTTTCCGGATTCCGTTGCCTACTATAACAAAGTTAATCCACGACCGGATTTCGACCGCCTCATCAATGAGGTAAAATCAGTCTGGATGGATACAGCACATTCCGGATATCCCAGTAGCGACATTCGTAATATAAAGTGCCCGACACTTATAATGCGTGGTGACAATGACTTTTTATTTTCTCTTCAAGAAGCGGTTGAGCTAGTAGAACAGATCGACAATACTATATTCATGAATATTGCTTTTGCAGAACATGAAGCGCATAAAGAATGTCCACAAATCTGTTGTTCAGTTATACAAAGATTCTTAACTTAAGAACAATTTAAATAGGTCAATATACCTCATACCTAAAGCTAGCCCTTTCACCCTGCTAGCTTTAAAACCATATTTTATCTTTATTATCAGTTCGTGCATTTCCTCAATGACTCTTCCGTATAATAACAGGCTTAATATTAGAGCATTCCATCTAAGTATGAGCAACCACACAATTTATTGATTTGACAATTACAGCATTGATAAATAAAGATAAAACCCCAATATTTCATTCTATTTTGGCACACCTAGCTTCATATGTTCACACTGAACTTTGTTGTCAATCGCACTATTCATCGTAACCAGTCAGTCTCTTACCATTATTTCCCAGCTCAAATTAGATCTTAAGAATAAAATCATCGACATAATATAAACACAGATTAGGTTATCAAGCGTCTGTCTTATATAGATCAACAAAATCATCACCATAATAAATACAAATAACAAAACAGACCTATTAACCAAGAAATCAATACGATTTGTAGAATATAAGGTAAACAAACAGAAGTAACTATAAACAAAGATGAAAATAAAACCATTCACTAATTTAAAAGTTGGTGAGCCTCCCTATTAACTGACAAAAACCTTTATATAAATCATTGTCAGTTTCTATTAACAAGCTACTGGTATTAAAGGATCATTGATGTTTGATAAAGTTAGCTGTTCGCTAAGTGCAGCACAACAAGAAGTCTGTCTGGCTATCAGCCAGTCAGGGCATAATCTCAACTATCACTTATGCGACGTACTTGAATTTCATGGCGAACTAGACCTTTCAAAACTAGAACAGGCAATTCAGGTTCAATTCACTGAAACAGAAACCCTAAGAACGACGCTTGATATACAGGCAGAAACAGGGCTATTCACACAATTCATCCATGCACCTGACACTCAAGCTGGGAAAAAACTCGATTTCCATGACATCTCGATATCACAAGACCCTGAGCAGGAATACGAACGGCTTCTTAGCAACCTACTCAGTCAGGATATGGACCTTATAAACGGACCGCTAGCCCGATATATTGTAGTTCAATTGGCACCGTCTCAATACCGAATCATCGAACTGGCATCCCACTTGGTCGTTGATGGTTGGGGACACGGCATTCTATCCGGCAATATTGCTACCCACTACAACAAACTATGCCGTGGTGAGACAGTTGAAGCGCGAAATCTGCCGCCTCTAAGCAGTATTTTTACCGCTGAAGACGAATATCGAAATAGCAAGATGATGGTAAAGGATCAGGCTTATTGGCAAAAGTATTGCCTAGACCTGCCAGAGCCCACACAACTTGTTCCGGGGGATGCTCCCCTAGCCAAATTAAACCGCCTGAGAAAAGTATTCGACGGCCCTGTGTTACACCAGTTACGAGATGTCACCGCAGAGCATAAACTGCGAATGTCCTCCGTTCTGATGGCACTCTGTGCCACCTACCTGCATCGCCTGACAGGCCAATCTGAACTGGCTGTCGGTATGCCTGTGGCCGCAAGACAAATCAAAGCCCTTCGCGATGTGCCTTCGATGGTAGCTAACATCCTTCCGCTGCATTTATCTTTTGACGAGAACAGTACGGTGCTTTCCGTCGCTTCTAACATTCAGCGACAGTTACGACGTCACCTGCTGCACCAAACCTACCGTTTCGAAGAAATGATCCGGGATCTATATGATGAGCGCGGAAACAAACCGCTATTTAAAACATTGCTGAATGTGGTCGCCTATGATCAGGGAGCAAACTTTGATGGCGGTGAAACAAGGATCCAAAATGTCGCCAACGGCCCTGCGTCACACTTGGGTATCGATATCTTCGACCGTAACAAAGATGGCCGTCTGGAGATCGGCTTTAACGCCAATGCTGAACTCTTCTCCAATGAAAATCTGGAAATGCATTATCTGCGACTCACTCTTTTGCTGGCACGGTTTGTCGAAGCGCCTAATACACCTGCCGCTGACTACAACCTGTTCTTCGATGGTGAATACGAACGGCTGTATTCACTTCCGGGCAAAGCTGGTGAGTTACCTGTCTTTGCCGATGCTTTCAATACCTCAGTGAATAAGCACGCATCAAAGTTCGCCCTTTCCCAAGGTGAGCGTCAGATCTCCTACTCGATGCTCAATGACTATGCCGATCGCCTTGCCAACCATTTGCTACAGCAAGGCGTCAGCCAAAATGACAGTGTCGCGGTGGTTGTATCACGAAGCATCGAATGGGCCATTGCTGCCGTGGCCCTGTTCAAGCTTGGGGCTGCTTACGTTCCCGTCGACCCGGAGCTACCCGAAGGCCGTATCGAACACATTCTTTCAGATGCAGCACCCGCTAAAATTCTTGTCTCTCCCGGGTGCGGACTTAATGTAAACGTTCAAGCCGAAAAAGTGCTTTACCTATCAGCAGAATTGTTCGAGCAATTGCCTACGGCCCGGCAATCCATTTATAGCGTTGACCCTAGCTCGCTGGCTTACCTTATTTACACCTCCGGCTCTACCGGTAAACCCAAGGGCGTGGAAGTCACCCACCGCAACCTTGTCCCTATCGCCCGCACAGCGATAGAGGCTGCTGATCTTCAACCCGGCGAGAAGGTGTTGCAGTTCATCGCGGCAGGGTTTGATATGTCCGTGCTTGAGATCATGATGACTCTGCTGGCCGGAGCTACCTTGGTGATTACCGACAAGGTTGCAAGTACACCGGGTAAACCGCTGGCTAAACTGGTCAAATGCGAAAACATCGACCTGCTTGTCATGACACCCAGCCTGCTGGCCTACCACAAAACAGAAGATTTTCGTCAGGGAACCAGGCTCTTGCTCGGTGGCGAAGCATGTACCCCAGCTTTGCTCTCACGTTTCTCGCATTGTCGACTGCTCAATGTCTATGGCCCGACTGAAACGTCCTTTGCTACCTCTATCAATGCTGAGTTTGGTACCAACAACTTATCAATCGGACCGCCAACCGCCAACACCCGCCTCTATGTGGTCGACAAGCAACAGCAACTGCTCCCTCCCGGTTCATGGGGAGAGCTGTTCATCGGAGGCCCCGGCGTTGCGCAAGGATACCGCAACCAGCCTGAGCTAACGGCAAAAGGCTTTGTGCCAGACTTGCTTGATGAAAACACCACCATGTACCGGGTTGGCGATCGGGTTTATTTTGACTCCGAGGAGCGCATTCACTACCTCGGACGCCAGGACAACCAAATCAAACTTCGTGGCTTGCGTATTGAACTGGATGAAATCAAAAACGCCCTGCTCAGTTGTAGTGATGTAGAAGATGCTGTCGCACTCTTGAGTGAGCTTCCCCATGGTCCAGCCATTGTCGGTTATGTGGTCTGCAAGGATGCTGCACTTGAAAGCGATCGTTTGAAGCAAGCCGTCAGCCGTCAGTTGCCCCATCACATGATCCCCAATGTTATAATGACTGTCGAAGAATTCCCGCTGACATCAAACGGCAAACTCGCCGTCAGGCAACTGCCGTCACCGGTCATTATCGACAGCACAGAGAAACTTCTTCCAACAACAGCTGAAGAAGAGACAATGTGCAGCCTGTTTGCCTCAACACTGGAACGCAACCAAGTCTATGCCAACGAGAACTTCTTCGAGCTCGGCGGTCATTCGCTGCTGGGCCTGCAGCTCATTAACCGTATCAATGAAGCGTTTGGCGTCACGTTAGGGATCAGTGACTTCCTTGCTGCCCCTTCTCCTCGCCAGTTAGTTCAACGTCTGGATCCTAGTGTCAGCTACAGCGATCCTTTCGACAGCATGCTGCCGCTACGTGTCGAAGGTAACCGTCCGCCATTATTCTGTATTCACCCGGGCGGAGGAATTGCCTGGCCGTATGCCGGTCTCTTGCCTTTCCTGCCCGAAGACCAGCCAGTATATGCTATCCAGTCGCCAATCCTTCGCGATCCGAACCGGATCGTGGGTTCATTGGATGAGCTTGCCAAGGAATACTTACAAAAGATTCAGGCTATCCAGTCTGAAGGCCCTTATCAACTGGCAGGCTGGTCCGTTGGCGGTAACCTGTCACTTCGTATGGCAGCAATGCTTCAGGCTCAGGGACATCAGGTCAGCTTCCTGTGTATGTTTGACAGCTACCCGCTGCAAGAAGGGCAAGCCTCGCTCAAGCTGGATGATGCGACCGTTATTACGCGTATGACTCGAGCCATTATCGGTACTCCACGCGCAGGAATGAAAGGGTTGAAGAGTGCCATGGATGAGGTTCTTGGCAAGAATGATGTTGGCGATGACTTCCTGACACGCATTGTGGAAGATTCCAAACTGATGCTTGATCTGCTTGCCAACTGTCGATATGACCGCTTTAACGGTGATCTACTCTTTATCCGTGCCACCACCGATATTTTGCGGACAGAAGAACAGCAACCTGCACTTTGGTCTCCTTACGTTTCGGGATCACTAATCGAGTACGAAGTTGATGCTCCGCACGAATGTTTGCTGCAACGTCAGTACCTTGAACAATTCGGTGATCAATTTGCTAGTGAGTTGCTCAAACGCCAGTCTGAAACGTTAAACAGTGAACAAGTCGCTGATGTGTAAGCGCTAAAAGTAAAACAGCATAGGTTAACGCCTATGCTGTTTTTTCCATTGTGATGAGATATCACGACTATTTCTTGCTTTTAGCTTCTCGCCTTCTCAATAGCATCATGCCAAACAGTGCCAACACGCCAAAGAAGTCAAATGAACCGCCACTCCCTCCATCTGACGACGAAGGCGCCTGCGGAGTTGGGGCTGTTGTCGGCTCAGGAGTCGTTTCAGGAGCAGGCGCTGCTGCCACTTTTAGGCTAACAGGATAATGGCGAACACCTTTACCCGGCGTGGTAATCGTCAGAGAAAAACCAAGTTCTTGCTCTTTGCCTGATGAAGGCAATGCAACATTCAAGACCTTGGCATCAGGGTTGGCAATAGCGACTTTCGTCCCTTTCACCTGCTCCCAGTGATACTGGTATGCGATACCGTCTTCCAAATCTGCCACACTGTCTGCATCAAGCACCAAATTGGCGCCTGCAGGTTTTGACTCGACTGCTGCCGGTTTAGCGGCAGGGCCCAGATCACCGACAGCTACTCGGATGATCTTACGACTCACGCGACTCCCCTGGCTAACCGTCAGCTCAAGCTCGATATCCGACGAAGTACCCACTTCAGGTAACTTGATTTTAATCTGCTTACCTTGCGACGGCAGATCAGATAAAGCAGGACCACTTAATTGCTTCCAGCTAAAGACAAGCGTTTCACTACCAGTACCTGTCGATGGCGAAGCATCCAAGCTCAGCTCGCTCAACTCAGCAAGTTTGTATCCACCAGCTACTTCATTTTTTAATTTGATAACCGGGCTTGGAATAACATACTTAGCGATATCAATACGCCACTGTTTCTTGGTGTGGGTTTGGCCGTCAAACACATCAAGCTCAAACGTCTGCGCACTGCCTGATGCACTTGCGGGTACGGTGAACTCTAAGGTTGAGCCCTTGGCGACAGGCACGACAAGTGGACCAGAAATCTGGCTCCATTTAAACTGAAGTGCAGCAGGCCAATTATCTGGATCTTTCGCATTGGCTGTCAGTGTAACCTTATCGCCAATATTTGCCTTAACCGGACCTGCGATAGTAACCGTCGGAGCTTGGTTGACATAAGCTCCCCAAGAGACGCTATGTGTTGCGACCGAAGATGCTTCACCATCATCTGCGGTTACCTGAACTTGTACCGATCCCGCGCCCTGGCTCTTGGGAATATTCAACCGAATTTTCTCATTACTAAGCTGCTCAAAAGGAATACTCACGCCTTTCACTTGCCAGGTGAGTTTTACATTTTCCGGCGTCTCGTCAGTCCAATTTGCACTAACCTCTACCGATTGACCGGCCTGGGTAGTTGTCGAGCCAGTCAGGCTTATTACCGGCGCTTTATTTGCCGGTTTTAGGTTAATAACTCGAGTCGCAGTGGCTGTTGCTTCACCATCACTGACTTCAGCAGTAACTGTCAACGAACTTGCCGTAACGGATGCAGGCACAGTCCATGATAATTGCTTACCTGAAGGCAAAGCCGGTGAATCAATTCCCGAAATCTTCCAGCTCACAGTCAACTTATCCGCAGCTGTTTCCTTGTCGCTAACCAGGGCGGAAACCTCAAGCAATTTGCCAGCCTGAACCTCTGTAGGCGCATTTAGGGAGATAGTCGGAGCAACATTCACATGCTTCAGCGCAATAGATGCCGATTTGCTGACTGCAGACTCGGCTGACTGACGGCTATCTGTGACTTTCAGTGACAGCTCGATAGTGCGGTCTTGGTCCGATGCCGGCGCCTGCCATTGAATAGACTGGCCCTGCCCGATCCACTTACCATCAATATACCAATTTGCCTGTACAAAGCCTTCACTGTCCGGATCCGATAATTTGTCCATAGCGAAAGTGACACTCTGCCCTTCTGACACCTCAGTCGGTGCATTAATCTCAAATGTTGCGGGCTGATTAACTGCATCGACTTCTACGGTATGACGAACAGTACGCTTCTCACCATTCAGAGTGTATACCGCATCGATCTCATAGCGCTTCGATTGCGCAAGATCCGGGACCACTAGGCTGAACGTCTCACTATCAGACGTGCTATCCTCACCAACAACCTGCCACTGCACCGTAATCGGTGAGCCCGCGAGCATCGCCTTAAAAGTCAGTGTCGATTTTTCAGACGCCGATGTCGGACCATCAATAGTAAAGGCAGGCACACAGTTCAGCGTCACCAACTCGGCCGCGGTATAACTTGAATAACCTGTCAGCTGCCACTTCCCGTCAGCTAGCTCAGTATTGTTATCCATAGTTAACCACAAACTTCCACCAGTGCGTGCCAATGAGGTCAGCTCGATAGTCTTCTTGCTATTAGACAGTTTCGGCAACAAGTTAGATTGGTTGTCTCCTATCAGGCGCAACACATGACGAACATTATCGCTCTTCCAGGCTAGCGGCTTATTGAGCGTTAACGACCAGGCATTATTCACTTTTTCAAATGCAGCCAGACCAGCTTGGTGACCGCCGATCAAGGTGAACGGATAAGCCTTATCCTGCACCAGCTTATTGTCCTGCCAATGGCGAACCGTAAGAGGTTGCAAGCTCGCTTCACCACAGGTGAGTTGCGGTGTTGGTAATGTTAACGTCCGCTTTTCACCCGCAGCCAGCTCTATATTCTGTTCAATCTGATTCAGCAGAGCCACCTCGACACGTTCAGCCTTATTAGCGCTATCGCGGTTAACCAAGGTTACCGAGGTTTCCGCAGGCATCAGAGAAGCGATAGCGACTCGTGATTCCGGCTCAACCTGACGTGGCAAGAGATTGGAGTTAGTAAGGCGCAGACGATATATCTGTTCGGCTTTCAAGCTTGAGTCAAGCCGACGCGCCGTTACCAGTAACGCCTGAGAAAGCTCCCAATATGAGGCATCAACAGAAAGACCGGCAAACGTCTCCAACACAATGTGATCTGCAAGCTTTCTGCCTTTCTCTTCACCGTGAATAGCAATCAAGTCTTCCATCGCCGCCAGTAACGGCTGAGCTAACATAGGTTCAAAGAAAACCTGTCCTTCCGGCCCCGTTATGCCACCATGGGAAGAGGAAATTTTCGCTTCCATGCCATCAAAGTAATCATAAAGCTGAGTACGAAGCTGTCGATCAGCACTCGTTTTACCGCATGCTCCGCTTCTAAAGTCACTAAGGCTGCCATTCCATTTAGGATCCTGGCGCAAGAACCCAGCCGCCCAATAGTCGGCAAACCCTTCATTCATTGCAGTGTTAACCGGATTGGAGCGTGACAAACCCTGCAATCGAATAAAAACAGAGTGTCCTTGTTCGTGCAGTGTGGCACCGGGATCGTAGAGCGAGGCGCTACAGTTATTATCGACAATCTGAATAATATCGAATGCCGGTTTGTAAATACTGCTTCCACCACTCGCAGTAGTTGATAGCACCAAGCTTGGTTTGCTTGGCAGCAAGTGCGCATAACCTAGCGTATTGGCAGCGTAGCCGATCCCTTTATCCGCGTAGGCAACATTGGTGATAATACTCGTCAGCTTTCGCTTTTTCTCTGCAGCAGAATCCGCATCGCTATCGGCGTCACTCCATAACTGTGCAAACGCACTATTTCCAAAATCCCAAGAGAAATCCAAGCTATCAAGAAAAACCAGATTTGCCGTCTGCAGTTTATCAGCCGTGTTTATCGATAAACTCTGAGAGATAGGCGGCCACACCTCCCAGAAATTTGCCACATAGTTTGCACCAAGCGTTCGCTGAGGATGCTGACCATACCCCTGCCACTGCCAAGGAGACATCGGCGGAATACTTTGTTTGTCGCTACGTTTTGCATAAGGAAAACGAGGTAAAGCGGACGGACTAGACGACTGGCTGTTCCACCACAACTCTAATAACCCATCCGGGTTACGAGAAGGCAAATTCAACTGGTAACCAAGCACCAGCTTCTTATTTGATATCCGATATAGCGGCGAACCCGTTATTTCATCGGCGACATAGCTTGCGGGTAATTGTTTCTGATCGGCTTTATTGAGCAACCGTAACCTATTCGCCTGAGACTGGATAGAAAGTGTTAATGGCTCTTTAGGGTTACTCAAGATGGTTTTGAGCGAACTAATTGCTTCATCAATGCTCTTTATTTTACTGCTGTTGTTATCATCTTCTCCTGGTCGATAATCAACCACCCGATACTGATAACGGAATAACTGACAGTTGTTATCGATTGATAAAATCAGCTCCTGCTTTTCGATCGGAATGTTGTTGTGATGAAGATTAAAGACTAAATGATGGCTATCTACCCCATCGACCTGAGCAATAAATTGAAAGTCTTCCGGTTGCCAAATACTACCAGCTTGAGCCAGCACATCCGGTAACAGACTTCGCCCCTGAGCTTCATCAACCTTTGACCCGGCACTACAACTGAGACTGTTAGGAAACGCCATCGCGTTTGTTTCTTGCATCGGCATTGCATGCACCGAACCGGCAAGAAGAAATAACACTGATATATTCAGCTTACGCATTGTGAATGAACCTTAAATACTTTTCTTAGAATGCTCCGCCTTCGCGTGGGCGGTAATGTTTTATTTTAAAATTATTATGAACACCGTTCATACCGTGAGAGTATAAGTAATAATGTGCTCGTTTTGAAGGGTGTTTTTTTAGAAAAGCGAAGAAAAACTGAAGATTTACGGGGCCAAGGACATTATTGAAAACTAATATCGCAATAATAAATACAAATAAAAACAGCATAGACGTTCACCTATGCTGTTTGCTTTAATCAAATTTAGACACGCTTATTGCGCTTACATTCTTTCAGTAAAAGTCCGCGTAATAACGTCTTGCTGTTGTTCTTTTGTCAGAGAGTTAAAACGCACCGCATAACCAGACACTCGAATTGTCAGCTGTGGGTATTTTTCTGGGTTTTCTACCGCATCAAGCAACATTTCACGGTTCATAACATTCACATTCAAATGCTGCCCGCCTTCCACGTCAATGCCATTTTCACCAGCTTCATGGTGGAAATAACCATCCATTAACGCTGCTAGATTTTGCTTCTGGGTATCCATATCTTTACCCAGTGCATTCGGCACAATAGAGAAAGTATACGAAATACCATCTTTTGCATAAGCAAACGGCAATTTTGAAACAGATGTTAATGAGGCAACGGCACCATTTTGATCACGCCCGTGCATCGGGTTGGCACCCGGACCAAACGGCATACCGGCACGACGACCATCTGGCGTGTTACCAGTTTTCTTGCCATACACGACATTCGAAGTGATGGTCAGAATAGACTGAGTCGGAATCGCCTCACGGTACATGCTCATCTTATGAATCTTCTTCATGAAACGTTCGACAAGATCACAGGCAATGTCATCAACACGTGCGTCATTGTTACCAAACTTCGGATAATCGCCGTCAATATCAAAATCAACTGCCAGACCGTCTTCGTCACGAATCGGTTTCACCTTGGCAAATTTGATTGCAGCCAAGGAGTCAGCAACCACTGACAAACCAGCAATACCACATGCCATGGTACGGCGGACATCACGATCCATCAGTGCCATCAGGGATGCCTCGTAGCTATAACGGTCATGTGAATAATGGATAATATTCAATGCTGTTACATACTGAGTTGCCAGCCAATCCAACATTTCATCGAAGCGTGGCATCAGGCTGTCAAAATCCAGCACTTCATCTGAGATCATCGCTTGTTTCGGGCCAACCTGAACTTTGGATTTCTCATCAATACCGCCATTGATGGTATAAAGCAGTGCTTTTGCCAGGTTGGCACGGGCACCGAAGAACTGCATGTCTTTACCAACAACCTGCGGACTAACACAACAAGCAATCGCATAGTCATCATTATTGAAATCCGGACGCATCAGATCATCATTTTCATACTGAACTGATGATGTTTCAATGGACACTTTTGCCGCGTACTTCTTAAAGGCTTCAGGTAGCTGCTCCGACCAAAGAATCGTCATATTTGGCTCAGGTGCCGGACCCATGTTGTGCAATGTATGCAAGTAACGGAACGTCGTCTTGCTTACCAGTGTACGGCCATCAACACCCATGCCAGCCATCGCTTCGGTTGCCCAGATAGGATCGCCAGAGAATAGAGAATCGTAATCAGGGGTACGAAGGAAACGGACCATGCGAAGCTTCATGATGAAGTGATCCACCAGCTCTTGCGCCTGTGACTCGTTAATAACACCATTCGCGAGGTCACGCTCGATGTACACATCTAAGAATGTCGAAGTACGTCCTAACGACATGGCTGCACCGTTTTGTGACTTCACGGCAGCCAGATAACCAAAGTAGGTAAACTGAATAGCTTCTTGCGCTGATTTTGCCGGAGCAGACATTTCAATGCCGTATTTAAGCCCCATAACGCGGATATCTTCCAACGCCTGAAGCTGATCCGCAAGCTCTTCACGAAGACGTAGCGTTTTCTCGAGATCCTGTCCTTGCTCCAGGAAAGCCTGAGTAGATTTAAGCTGTGCCTGCTTATCAGCCTTCAGGAAATCAATACCGTACAAAGCAAGACGGCGGTAGTCGCCAATAATTCGTCCACGGCCATAGGCATCCGGCAGGCCGGTGATGATCCCGGATTTACGACAAGCCAGAATATCTTTGGTATATAGATCAAAACAAGCCTTGTTGTGTGTCTTGCGGTATTCGGTAAAGGTTTTCTCTACGCTAGGATCCAGCTCGCGGCCATACACTTCACACGAGTTCTTCACCATACGAATACCGCCATTAGCAATAATCGCCCTTTTCAGAGGCTTGTCAGTTTGCAAGCCAACAATGGTTTCCAACTCTTTGTTAATGTAGCCGGCATCGTGAGAGATTATGGTTGATGGCAGATCAGTATCAAAATCAATTGGCGCATGAGTCCGGCTTTCTTCTTTAATTCCCTCTAAAACACTATTCCAAAGTGTGGCGGTCGCTTCAGTGGCATCTGCAAGAAAAGATTCATCGCCTTCATAAGGTGTATAGTTGGTTTGAATGAAGTCACGCGTATTGACCTCAGTCTGCCAATCACCTGCTGTAAAGCCTTTCCATGCTTGAAGCATTTCAGTCGTTGGAATTGTCATATTTAATACCTAACAATAAGAGTTATTATGAGATTTAGAGTTTTAAAGCTTTGGATTCCAAGCCTCTCATCTCGTTGACAAAATAGTATGACAAATCAATTAATGAGTAAAATGAATGGTTTTCATTTTTTACATGTATGATGCGCATAGATTATTTTCTATTTTGCTTTAGCCATACAAAAAAGCCCTTCATCTTAATTGTTGATGAAGGGCTTCGATTATCAGATTTGGTTCGCTATTTAACTTTAAATAAGCGGCCCGTAATCATACTCATAAAGTGTTCCGATATGGTCGTCCCTGTTGTACATAGATACACATGCGCAGCAATAAACAACACCATCACATGCGACATTGTCACGTGTAATATGACCATCAGTGTTTTTCCGTCAAAGCCAATAATCTCTTTCGGCAATAGTTCATTAAAGAAAAGCGCAATACCGGACAAAATTAATAACGGGAAAGCAGCGAATACAATCGATAAATACCCCATTTGCTGCAACGGATTCAGGCGTTTTTTCGGATCATGACCCGCAGGATTCTCATCACCACTAAAAATGCCCTTCAAGTAAAATTGAGCTTGCCTGATACTGTTTTTGACAAAATTCGGTCGAGGCAAGTACTGCTTTATCTGCCCAGAAAGCACCAGGTAGATCAAATACAGCCCCCATAGCACTATCAGTACAGCACCTAGGATATTGTGACTGTTTTGCGCAAACTCGAAGGCAACGACCGAGAAATGCATCGACAGTCCCGTAAGCAGCAAAATGATAAACACGATAACGTTAGTGTTATGCCATAACCTGACCCCTACCGGGAACATCACAGTGGACGTTTTTACCAACTCGACCTTGTCTCGCTGTCCTAACTTTCTTAAGCGAGCATGGAATGCCAAGAGTGACAGCGTAACCAACAGAGCAATCCCGAAGATAGCATCAACCCACCCTATTGGAGTTGCACCAATAAGATAGCGTTCATCAAGCAGCTTTTCATTCATAAAGCCGTAAGGTGAGTCTGCCTTCCCTTTCTCTTTGGCAACGGCATCTGCGTTTTGCTCAAGCAAGGTGCTGTCATCAAAAATGCCTTTATCTAACATAGAAAAAGCTTTCTGCTCATTACTGTACTTATACAAGGTCGTCGTTATCGCAGAATCTTCGTTATGACAAAGCTTACAGTCTCTGACTGCATCCTCAGCCGGAGTGATGGTATGTAGTTTCACACCCTCGCCTTCGCTATGGCAATCAACACATCGAACGGCACTGAAATGCTTGTTTTTCTCTGGCAAGAACCAGTGTGCCATATCCTGATCTAACAGTTTTTTATCTGTCAGCTTCTCGTAACCTTGCAGGTCATTATGGCAGGCAAAGCACGGCTCATTAGCCTGTTCAATGCTATGGGCAATATCCTCAGTACGGCCCGGGAAGTTAAAGGTATGCGCATTATGGCATTCCTGACACTCGAACTGATGACCGAATTGCTCAACGATTGTCTTAGTATGGTGACTTGTTTCCAGTTGATGGTTGATATCTTGAAACACAGTATTATGACAGCTATCACAACTGCGGCTTATTACATCATCTTTGAACTGGTGAGGCGCTTCCTCAAACGCACTGTCATTCGCTCCCTCATGACAATTCAGACAGCTCTGATCTTTGTGTACCGAGTCGTTATATCCAACAACATCGGTATGCAAGTCTAAGGTTCTGCCCCGCTCTGTCTTCCACTCATCATTAATCGTATCACTGGCATGGCATGACAGGCATTGCGCATTCTCGTCTGCCGTCTGGGCTCTCAGTTCTCTGGCCTGATCACCAAAGTTATCAGTCCCAGCCGGGCCCGCCTGAGTATGGCAAGCAAACATTGCCGCCAACAACACCATGCCAAATGTTTTACTATTGATTTTTAACATTTGTTACCTCAGCGAGTTTATGGTGTCTTAAAGCCAAACTGATGGCACTGTTTACATACAGACTTCGATTCACTGTGCTCCATATGGCATGAATCACACGGAAGCTCTGTTTCCCAGTGCGGAGAGTTATGCGGGTTGGGCTCAAGCTCTTTGGTTAACTCTGCAACCGCTTCAGGGCTGCCATGGCAATTAGCGCAATTTGTGGTATCTGCAGGCGTAACAGGTTCGCTGGAACCGTGGCAAAGCTCACAGCTATTTCCGTTTTGGTGGACTTTCTTGTGATAGCTTTTTACCGGTACCCGGTTGTAAATTTTATTGTCGATATAATCTAAAATTTTCTGGTGCAGCGCGTTTTGTTCCAGAACTTGTTCTGCATTACTCTTCGGTGAGGCATTTGTATCCGAGGCAAAAACATTAAATGCCAACCCTAAGAGCAGAACGAATACTAATAGCGGTGTAATTAACTTATTCGTGTTATTCATTGTTTTCATTCCAAATCAGAGAAGACTAAATAGCGTCATTACGAGCAACACTGTTGCCTGCGATACGTCCCATCACCAATCCATCGGTAATCGCGCAGCTTCCAAGACGACTGGCACCATGAGGGCCGCCTGTTACCTCTCCGGCGGCATAAAGTCCGGCAATCGGCTCAAAGGTTTCGGAATGTAAAACCTGGGCACTCGGATTAATTTCAACCCCACCCATACAGTGGTGCACTTTAGGCCAGCCTCTGACGGCATAAAATGGCGGCTTGATGATCGGCGTTGCTGTCGAGACAGGTTTAGCAAACTCCAAGTCGTCATTGTTTTTGACATACTCGTTATAGGCAGTCACTGACTCAATGAGTCCCTCTGCTGGAATCTGGTAATGGCTGGCAAGATCTTCCAGACGGTCAAACGCATGCACAACCTTATATTCCAGGCAGCGATCCAGTGTCGGACATGCCTTGGCACCCACACTGTCGACGAGAATAATTGGGTAATCAGGCTCGCCGCTTTCCTTGACGTTTTTGATCATGGCATCGGCACGTGTCTTCCTGTCTGCCAATTCATTGACAAAACGTTTCCCTGTTGCCCGCTCGACCATGATCCCGTAACGGAAGCCTGACTGAATATTAAACATTGAAGCAACACCAAAACCCTGCTCATCGGGTGATGCCCATGGACCAAGCTGAATAAGGGATAACTGGACGGGTACAGCACCGATCCGAAATGCTGCACGAAGCGCCTCTCCCGTTGCTCCCGGCTGGTTGGTACTGTCTATAACCCCACCCAACCGCGGATCTTGAGCAGATAAAAACTTGGTGTCACGGCTAAAGCCACCGGAAGCAAGAACTACCCCGCGTCTGGCTTTAAAGTGTTTTACTATGCCTGTCTCTTCATCAGGGAAGCGGTAGCCGTCTTTGACCTGGATGCCGATAATACGTTTGTCATCGTTGGTAATGAAATTCAGCATTTTGCATTCAGTGCGAATAACAACACCTTCTCTACGGGCGGTTTTGACCAGCGGCCTGACAATGCCAGAGCCAGAAGCATTATGGGTAAGATACGTTCGGGCGACCGAATGGCCACCAAGCCAGGATAACTTAGGCTTAAATTTGGCACCGCACTCAACCACAAACTTAAACGCATCCGGCGAGCCAGCAGCGATTGCTCTTGTAAGTTCCGGGTGGTTAATTCCGCGACCAGCTGCCATCATGTCCTGCACCATAAGCTCGACGCTATCTTCAACGCCTTCTTCTTTTTGTAACTCACTGCCTGCAACTGCGAACAGCCCACCGTTAATGGTTGAGTTACCGCCTGGAACACGCATTTTTTCTACGATCATGACATCAAGCCCTTTACGACGAGCCTCAATCGCAGCTGACAAAGCGGCAAACCCACTACCAATAACTAATACATCAAACGTTTTATCCCATCGAATGGCATTATTAATTTGACTGGCACTTGCCTCACTGCCAAGCATCATGGCTGTTGCTGCAGCAGCGCCACCAGCCAATAACTTTCGTCGCGAAACATCTACCTTTTGGCAATTATCATTACTCATAAATGTGCTTCCATTTCAGATAAAAAACTCTTTCTAATAGGCGGCATGAGGGATTAAAAAGCACATCTAATGGGCTTTTTATGGCGTGTCAGGAAATAACTTTTTCATTTGCCGCATTAGCAAAATTTATATTTATAGATATTGTTATATATTTAATCGTTCCGGTTCATTGATTGAACAGAATAAAAAGATGTCGATTAACTCGTGCAAGAATTGTAAATTTATTTACCTATTAAGAGGTAATGATGATTAGTCATTAATGATATGCGCCGAAATCATTTACTGCATAGCAGTCATGAACAACTTGCATGAAATGCATAAACAACCATATTTAAAACAAACCATTACAAACAACACCCAAAAAGACACAAGCCAAACACAAGCCAACAACCAAAACAGCACAAAAACTCACTCCTGATAACCAAAGATCACGTAATACCTTGGAAATGAATAGAATTGATGAACTTCACACTTTTATTCATTGATAGTGACTATAACGAATTTGGATATCAACGATTTAAAATTAGACATGCTCTTATAAGAATTTATAGAGGTCATCGTTAGAAAAAATAAAAGGCGATGGTAATTAAAATCACCTTCGCCCTATAATTTTTGCTAGCTATCTACTACCTTCTACTTTGATAGCGCTATCAAGATTCACCTTGCTGTTCTGAATAACGCTTTAGATGTTGTTCACGGAATTTATGCCCGATCACTGAATAAACGGTAATGTTCTCTTCAGCCAATTTCAACGCTTTGCCACTTTCACCAGCACAAATGGCTTCGACCAGTGGCAGATGGCTTAATGCGCTCTCTTCCGGGTCATAGCTTGCGTGGTCAATATTGAAATAAATCAACATCTGGTTAGCGACATTGCGGTAAATCTGATGCAAGCGCATGTTGCCGCTTAGCTCAATGATTAATGTGTGCAATTCAAGTTCAAGCTTACTGATTTGCAGGCAAGTAACGCCTTCACTGCGGCCAACTTGCAGGTAATAATCCATCAAATCATGCAGTCGGGTTTTGCCCTCTTCGGTAATGTGCTCAGCTGCCAGCCAGGCGGAACGTGTTTCCAGAGCGACACGTAAGTGGTACAGCTCCCACAGGTCATTCTCGGTAATATTAATTACCTGCCAACCAACATAGGGTTTCTGAACCACCAAACCTTCATGGGCCAAGGTGTTCAGGGCCATCCGCACTGTACTGCGCGATAGCTCCAAATCTTTCGCCAGTGCACTCTCCACCAGCTTTTCGCCCATTCCGTATTTTCCACTGAGGATCAGCTCACGCAGATAGCCTGCAGCTTGCTCCTCTAAGCTCTGTTTTACGATTTTCATTATCTTTCCATACATCTACAGATAGCGGAATACCGCAGTTGCCTTAATTCTACCGGATTAGTCAACAATTCGCATAATCAATAAAACGTGACGATTGTCAGACAATCATACAAAAATTGAATGGATAAAACAAAAGGTGATTTGTGTCGCATTTATTTTGGAATTACTCATTAAGATTGCCAACTGTCGATTGTCCGACAATGAACAATCTATGAGGATTTATGGACACACCTTTGAACAAGGCAATTTTGCTTTCCCAGAATGACAACGTGGCGACCCTGCTCGCAGATGTCGAAAAAGGACAGCAGATTGAAATTATTGATGACGGCAACCGGGCACAAGGCATTGTGACCTGCAAGCAAGCCATCACGTTCGGCAATAAAGTCGCGGTAAGCGCTATCTCGACCCAGGAAGCAATCAAGAAAGCGGGTTACGACATTGGCGTTGCCATCAAAACGATTCCGGTCGGCGAGTTGGTACATGTACAAAATGTCCGCAGTACCCGGGTAGACATCCCAGAGCCGATCATCAAGCAAATCATTGAACAAATGCAGATCGAGGAGTAACGAATGCAGTTTTTCTCAGGCTTTCGTCGCCCCGACGGCCGCGCGGGGATCCGAAATCATGTACTCATCCTGGCCATTGACGAATGTGCCGAAGGTATTGCCCGTGCCATCAGCCAGAAAGTGCCAGGCACTGTCGTCGTAACCAACTACAACACTTGTATGTACGGTGGTAACGAAGAGCTGGTCGGCACTATGGTTGGCGCCGCACTGAACCCTAATGTGGCTGGTGCCCTACTGCTAAACATGGGATGCGGAAGTATCGACCCGGTGATCCTGGCCGATCCTATCCGCAATGCAGGAAAGCCAGTACAGACACTGTCGATCATCAAATCACGTGGAACGCGCAGCACCATCAAAATGGGCACCGAGCTGGCAAAAGAGCTGACAGCTTATGCCGATCAAGTCCAGCCCGAGCCTATTCCACTCAGCGAACTGGTTGTGGGGATCAAATGTGGCGGTTCTGATACCAGTTCAGGTATTGCCTCTAACCCATCAGTCGGTCGTGTTGCCGACCTGCTGGTAGATAAAGGTGCCACCTGTGTAGCTGGTGAGCTTATCGAGCTTGTCGGTTGTGAGGACATCCTGCGAGAACGAGCAGTTACTCCAGACGTCGCTGACAAGATCGATCGCCTCATCAATGAAGAAGAGAAGCGCTGGCATATCGAAGGCACCAATGTCGAGACCATGAGCATCGGCAACAGTGTCGGCGGCCTGACCACACTCGAAGAGAAGGCACTTGGCGCACTGCATAAAACCGGTACCCGCCCTATTCAGGATGTACTGAGGATCAACGCCAAGATGACCGAGCGTCCGACCACACCGGGAATGTACCTATCAGAAACGACGCACTTATGCGGCGGCTCCGGTATGCATTTCGCCTCTCTCGGTGCCCAGGTGATCCTGTGGACCACAGGTGGTGCCGGATTCAACAACCCGATCGTACCGGTGATCCGAGTCAGCGGTAATGCGGCCCAAATTACTGAAGACATTGATGTTGATGTCAGCGGGATCATGAAGGGAACCGACAGCATTCACTCCTGCGCCGACCGAATAATTCACACACTGGAAAATGTTGTTCAGGGTGAGGCAACTGCCATCGAAGATATCGGTTTCGCCTACTGTACGTTGTATCAAAAAGATCAGCGTCTGGAAAAACTCATTTGTATTGAACCTCAATAACCAAGGACTGAGCAGTGCGTATTACAGATATAGAAGTCATTTGCTTACGAGTACCTGAGCCTGATCAGCCCTGTGAATGGGGTGAAGATGCCGTTATTGTCAAAGTACATACCGATAAGGGCATAACCGGCATCGGTGAGGCAGACAGCTCCCCTGCCGTCGTCAAGGCATGTATCGAAACACCGCATTCAAACCTGTATTGCTACGGGCTACGCGAACTGCTGATTGGCGAGAATCCGCTGGAAATCGAGCGTTTGTGGAACAAGATGTACTGGGCATCCAACTACGTAGGTCGCCGTGGTGCAGGCATTCACGCCATCAGCGCTATCGATATCGCCCTGTGGGACATTGCCGGTCAGTTCTATGGCGTGCCGGTGCATACCCTGCTGGGCGGAAAATACCGCGATCAAATCCGTGCCTACGGCACCTTCATTCCCGACAGCAAGCCGGAGAATAACCGCGAGATCGCCCTGAATCTTGTTCGCCAGGGCTTCACCAGTATTAAGTTCGGCGGCGGTGTATTCGGCGACGATCCGGAAACGGACTACCAAATTGTTCGCCACGTACGCGAAGCCGTTGGCGATGAAATAGAAGTACAAATTGATCTGGCTTCCAAGTGGCGCACTACCGGCCATGCCGCGCAGATGTGCAAACGCCTGGAGCCGTTCAACCTAAACTGGGTCGAAGAGCCCGTACTGGCAGATGATATGGTCGGCTATTCACGCCTATCTCGCCAGATCCAATCCAAGCTAGCCGGCGGAGAATCACTCACGACCCGCTATGAATTTAAGTCCTTCCTAGAACAATCTGAAGTCGACATCGTCCAGCCAGATATCACCCGTTGCGGAGGTATCACCGAGATGAAGAAGATTTACGATCTTGCCCAGTTACACGGTACCCAACTCGTCCCTCATGGGTTCAGTACCGGCATCTTGCTCGCGGCTTCGGTCCACTTTTTAGCCGCCTGTGAGCACGGCACGCTGATGGAATATTCCCAGAGCAGCAGTCCTTTATTTACAGATCTCGTGAGCAACCGACTGCCATTTTCACAAGGCCACGTACCTGTACCGGATTCCCCGGGACTTGGCATCGAGCTAAGTGAAGACGTGATCAATAAATACCGAATATAAGAAACGTGTAGAAGGATTTTTAGTTATGAACAGTGAACGTAAAATAGACAAACCGTTAATGGCAATAAGCCTGTCGGTTATTCTCTTTGTAGTTGTTGGTCTGACACTTTTCCCTGAACAGGGAAATGCGATAGCCAGCCAACTTTTTAATACCCTGACTAACCAATTTGGTGAGGTTTTCCTTTTCTTTGGCTTCTTCAGTGTCATCTTTCTTGCCAAAATTGCTCTTGGCAAATACGGTGAAATCAAGCTCGGAAACGACAAGCCAGAATACTCCCAGTTTACCTACCTGGCGATGATGGTTTGTGCCGGATTGGGCTCGGCAACCGTCTATTGGGCATTTGTCGAGTGGGGTTACTACTACATGACACCACCATTTGACGTAGAACCCTACTCGCCAATGGCCGCAGAATGGGCAACCAGCTATAACATGTTCCACTGGGGGATCTCAGCTTGGTCACTATACTGTATTGCCTCGCTACCCGTCGCCTACTCTTTCCACGTAAAGAAAAACCCGCAGCTTAAGCTTAGTGCGGTATGTGAAAGCATCATGGGCCGCTTCTACAACCCAGTGATCGGCAAGGTTATTGATACCATTTTCATCTTCAGCTGTGTCGGTGCAATGGGTATCACCCTGGGTCTGAGTGTCCCGATGGTGACAGAAGGCATTGCCTACTTGCTCGGTGTTGAAAACAGCTTTGCCATGAACGTCGGCCTGATGCTATTCATCACCGCGCTATTTTCTGTCAGCTCTTATGTCGGCATTGAAAAAGGCATGGCAAAACTGAGCGATATGAACACCAAGCTGGCAGTGATTTTTGTTCTGCTGATTCTTATCGTGGGTCCAACCTCATTCATCATCAACCAGATGACCAATGGCTACGGCCTGATGCTACAAAACTTCATCCGCATGAGCCTATGGACTGATCCGGTTGAAGGCGGCTCATTCCCAACCTCATGGACGGTATTCTACTGGGCATACTGGATGACCTATGTACCGTTCATGGCATTGTTTGTCACTAAGGTATCTAAAGGCCGCAAGCTGAAAGAAGTGATCGGCAGCATGGTTATTGGCGGCAGCGCGGGTTGTTTCATCTTCTTTGGTGTTCTGGGCAGCTTCAGTATGAACGTGCACCTAACCGAGATCATTGATGTTACCCGTTCGATCACCGAGAACGGCGGCTCAGCAACGGTCATAGCGGTGCTAAATACACTACCGGGAAGCGCATTGTTTATTATTATCTTTGCGATAATGTCGACATTGTTCCTGGCAACTACGCTTGATTCGGCATCCTTCACATTGGCGGCAACCGCAGCCAACCAATTGGATGAGAATGCCAACCCACCGACAGCACTACGCCTGTTCTGGTGTTTGATTCTGGCAGCCGTACCACTGGCGATGATGTTTATCGATGCTCCGCTAAACACCGTTCAGACACTGGCTATTGTGACCTCACTTCCGCTGATGATTGTGATATTTATCATGCTCTACGGCTTCAGCAAGTGGCTAAAAGAGGACTTTGGTGGTGAAACGGAAATCGTTGCTAATCAATCCACCAGCAAGGTAACGACCGAAGCGCAGAAAGAGTCAGCCAGCAATACAACGGCAAGCGCCGATGATAGCGAAACAGCTGCCTACCTTTCTCCGTCAACTAACGAAGGTTAAAAAGCAAGCGTAACATTCTTGCTACTATCAAAAATCCTCTGCCAGTAGCGGAGGATTTTTTTATTCAGGAGCGCACCAACCATTTGCCGCCTTTATGTCATCCGTTCACACACGACAAATACATACAAACTCACACACAACTTTTCTTGCATGTGTATTAGGATCACAAGCTATTAACGGACTATGGGTTTTATATGTTTCGCAAACCATTCTATCTTCTACTCTTTTTTTCAAGCACCGCTTTTGCTGCGCAATGTAATCTGCACAGTTTTAGCACTGTTGATATCAAAGCGGAAAAACAATCAGTTATCCTCGATGAAGAAAACAAAGTACAGAGCATTCTAAAAACGCCTTCTCAACGCTGTGCCAGTGTTAAGTTCACTATTTCGGGAAGTGGAAGCCGTCTTATATCAACCTTCCGAGATTCATTCACCGCCGTACTATTCGACGGAGAAGAAATTCCTGCACAAAGCCTCAAAATGAAAGACAACCAAACTGACAGAATCTCATTCGGAAAGCGCTACAAGCATGAGGGGTTTGTCTGCTTTGGCGAACAACAAGTCCCTATCTCAGAGATCCGTTGCGAGCTATAAGCAAGTAAAAAATCTAACTAAATATCTACCGTTCAACCTAGATTTACAGGCTTAGAGAAAGGCCTACGGGATCAGTTCAGAAAAATACCACGGGGAATGGTATACACTGGTGTTAGAGGCAGCTGCAGGGAACGGTACCTATCATGGCCTGTCGTGTGATCAAGCAAATACCCAATATCTTGACGACATTACGTCTCATTTTGGCGGTCCCTATTTGCTTGTTGATCCTGGAGAGAAATTACTCGACAGTATTGTGGATCGCCTTCTTCGCCGGAGTCAGTGACGGGCTTGACGGATGGCTAGCTCGCAAACTGGATGCCATCAGCCGCTTCGGAACAATCGCCGATCCTCTTTCAGATAAAGCGATGCTAATAAGTGCATTTATCGCCTTTGCCATCGTAGGATTAGTCCCTGTGTGGGTCGCCGTAATCGTCATCGTTAGAGATGTGATCATTCTCGTCGGGGCTATTGCCTATTACTGCCTTTTTGGACGATACGAAATCGAACCAAGCTTTTGGGGCAAGGCAAGTACGTTTGTACAGATTGCCTTTGCTCTATTGTTAATCACGCAACAGGTCTACCCTATTTTCCCCGAAATCTTTTTCGAAATTGGTCTGTGGCTGCTGATTTCTTTGGTATTAATCAGCGGCGGACATTATGTCTTCACCTGGGGAAAGAAAAGCCTCACTGAACATAGCAGTAAAAGCCAAAACCAAGACCATTCCAAACACAGCCAGCACCCTTAGATAGCGCAGTTATTATGACCTCGATCATTATACTTTTTGGCACGCTAATCTCTCTTATCGGGATAGTTATTCTCGCTAGACCAACAGTGGTCTTTGGTTATCTGAGACGGCACCTCGGCAGCTTGCAGATCCACGTACTGGCCGTTGTTATCAGGTTGATTCTTGGTTTTTTGCTGATCGCTCAATCTGACGTATCAAGGTTTCCGTTCATCATCGAGATCATTGGCTGGCTGTCGCTCATTGCCGCTTTCATTTTAGCCGCCATCGGTCGGCGCAGCTTCCACCGTCTGATGGCATGGGCCCTGTCTTTCGCAAAGCCTTACGGACGTATTGGCGGCACTCTCGCCGCCATATTTGGGGCCTTCATTGTCTATGCCTTCGTATAGCAGTTATAGCAATAAGTGCTTTGAGACCGCTTAGTATCTCTTGTCCGATAACCGAGAGACAAAATACTCAACGACCGCTTTAATGGCTAGGTTACGGGTTCCCTTCTGATGATAGAGCAAATGCAGGTAGAAATTACTTAGAGCATAATCAGGCAGCAGCTCCACCAGCCTCCCGCTGACGATACTCTCTTCAACAAGAAAACTCGGTAACTGCGCGATCCCCAATCCGGCCTCACAAAGCTTTTTTATGCTCGTTCCCGAATTGGTATATATCGCCCCGTCAGTAGCAACAGAGATCTGTTCATTACGTGTATTTTTAAACCGCCAGCGCCTCTGGTTATCAACCGCCCCTTCAACCAGACAATGATGTTTTACCAGCGCCTTGGGAGAAGAAGGGACGCCATATTGAGAGATATAATCAGGGCTCGCGACAACAACTAATGATGCATCCGATAACCGACGAGAAATAAAACTAGAATCCAGCATCTGCGAGGCCCTAAGTGCAACATCAAACCCCTCATCAATCATGTTTTCAAAATCATCACTAAGCTCTAGATGCAGCTTTACAAAGGGATACTGGCGATGGAACTCAGGAATATGTGGCACCAGTAATTGCTGTCCGAGGTAAATTGGGGCTGTGACTTTAACCAACCCCTGAACCATTTCTTCATCCGGGTCTGCTTCCAGCCCATTGACTCGCTCCAGGATCTCCCTGAAATGCTCAAGCTGCTTGTGTCCATCTTGGGTCAGGCGCATATTCCGCGTTGATCGGTACACCAGTTTCCGTCCCAACCAGGCTTCCAGCTCAGTCAGATTCTTACTGACTACCGAGTTCACAACGCCTAGCTTTCGTGCTGCCGCTGACATTGAGCCCTGTTCGGCAATCTCGACAAAGATCGCCATGGCTTTAAGCTTATCCATAATTTTGCATTTGAGAAAAAATGATTTCGCATTTAATCGCATTCTGGAAAACAAGTAAACCTCATACACTTCCCTTATCAACAATGATGACAAGGTGAATATCATGAAGATTGCAGTATTCGGCGCATCCGGAAAGATTGGAAACAAAGTAGTCGACCAGCTAAAACCCCAGCATGAAGTCGTAAGAATTGGCTCTCGAAGTGGTGATTTCGTCGCAGACTATACCGATGCCGTAGCAGTCCAATCTGTGTTTGAAGAACTAGGTGAGCTCGATGCTGTCGTCGTTGTCGTGGGCGGAGACAGCAAGTTCAAACCTTACCATGAACTATCAGATGAAGATTTCCGCTTTGGCGCAGAGCGTAAGCTGGTTGCCCAATTCAGAATCGTACGTATTGCAGAAAACTACCTGAAGCTCAACGGCTCAATCACATTAACCAGTGGTTTCCTTAGCCATTATCCCAATGGCTACAGCATCGCCACCGGTCCATTCAACGCCGCTATCGATGCGTTTGTCCAGCACACGGCTCCCTTATTAGAGCGAGGGTTACGGCTAAATGTTGTCAGCCCGGCACCGGTTGTTGAGCCGGAACGTACAGGCAGAGGGCTCGTGAGTGCCGAGCAGGTTGCCAGTTTTTATATCGATGCCATTGAAGGCAATTCAACAGGCAAGGTTTTCCGTGCATGGGGCGGACTACCGGTACCGGGCCAATAACAGACATTCTTTAATTTCAGCAGGACTTACTCATGAAATATCCAATTTCGATCCGAGCCATTCATTGGCTCAGTGCCGCCTTGATCATCGGCCTTCTTATTCTGGGGATCGTTATGACTCCCTTCGACATGGACAATATGGAGCATTCCGAATCTTTGTATTTTTGGCATAAGTCATTCGGCATTCTGGCGTTCATTTTCGTCATTATTCGTCTCGTAAACAGACGACGTCATTCACTGCCACAGCTGCCTCAAGGCATGCCCAAGCATGAAAAGCTTGCAGCAAAAGCGGCCCACGCTTCTCTGTATGTACTGATGGTGCTTATTCCAATACTCGGTTATTTGCAATCTAGCGCTTACGAATACAGCAGTGGCGTCCACTTCTTCGGTATCGATCTGCCGGAGCTGATTGCCGACGACAAAAATGTCTTTGAAGTCACCAACGTCCTTCACAAATGGGCATCTTATCTCTTCATCGCCGTACTGATCGCCCATATCGCCGGTGCTATCAAGCACAGGCTCTTTGACAAAGAAAATGACGTACTCAAACGAATTCTATAAGCAAAAGTAACTAAGACCTGCAAAAGGAGCACAACATGAACACATTCATTAAACCTCTACTTATCGCTTCACTTGCCCTAGGGATAACGGCAAATACAGCAATGGCATCTGAAAGTGTTGCCGAGCTCAAGGCGCAAATTGCCGAGTTACAGGCACAAGTTGATGCCCACAAAGCAGAACGGGCTCAAACGGCCAAGCACCTCGAAACATTTGACGAACTGGATCTAGTCGCCTTTAATAACCGAGACATGAAACGTATTGGTGAAATACACGCCGACAATGTGATTGTTCACAACCCCGACGGAACACAAACATCACCATTTCCGCCACACTCTGAAGAGTTAGAGTTTCTGTTCGATGTCTTTGATTTCAAAGTCACCGATCACATCGTCGGTTTTGGCCACGGCGAGTGGACAGCAGGCATCAGTATCTCTGAAGGCCGCTGGGTAAAACCGCTGACCTTTCCTGATGGCACGGTCAAACAACCAACCGGACAAAAAGTGCGAATTAAAATTGCCACAATCGCGCGATGGGAAAACGGACGTATCGCCGAAGAATATCTATTCTGGGATAACGCCGACTGGAATAAACAGATTGGTTTGGAATAGATAAATAATTAAAGACCGAGTAGAGATACTCGGTCTTTTACTAGTCACGGGCTGACAAGCACATTAGATAAAATTGACCCAAATTTATCTATTACCATAGCAGTTGATAAGGAATTATTGAGAGTTGCCCCGTAAGCTTACAAAACCCTGCTTTACTCTGCTTTTAACGTGTTGATATTAGAAGCATCAGTATTAAAACTATTTTCACTTCTGCTTATATCACTATTACGTTTAAAAGGTTTTATTCAGACATGAGCAATACTCAAGATTCTGCTACGACTAGAATTTATACACCAAAACAAGTGGCATGCGGTGCACTTGGCGGGCCCGTTGGGTTGATTTATTTTCTCTGGGCAAACTTTTCGATACTTAAAAAAGAAAACCACTCCAAGGCAACCATTATTCTTGGAATTGTATTTGTTATCTCCCTCATTTTCGCCGCTCCTTTTGTTCCGCAGGAAGTCCCGGCAATCACATTCACCATTGTCTATGTAATTTTGGCATTTTTCCTTTCTCAGAAATTCCATCTCAACAAAGATGAGATAATGGACTCGGAAGAATATACATTCCATTCAAGCTTTCGCGTCTTTGGTATCACCATAGCCTGTTTTTGGAGCTCTTACATTGTGGTCGCCGCACCTCTCCATTGGCTGTACTCGATTGGTTTTTTTGGTGCGTAACGCTTTATTCACCAGCATATGTAGGGAGTAGATGCTCCCTCCCTGACAGGCACTGTACATAAGCACAGTATTTTATTGAGTTTATGACTGTTATCGCGTAGGGTTTCGTCTCTCCATTATTTCCTCCAGAAGAGATTGAAAAGCTATGCGTGAGTCACTAAGAAAGAAAGTTATCGAGATCTGCCTAAAGAAAATTGCTCAAAAAGGCGAAGGGGTCGGTGTGTCATTTTATGCATTCTTCGCCAACAAGAATGATGACCCGGAACTATTGATGGAAGCAGCCACTTGGTGGATTAAGACCCATAGACTGGATCATTTTGAAAAAGCTAGAAAGATCATCAGCTTAGTTAGAGCTGAAGAATAACACCGATATGGAGAAATAGTGTGTTCAAGAAGTTACTCTTTACGGCAATCCTTGCCACTGGCCTTACTGGCTGTGCAACAGGAAAAACCCAATCGTGAAGTCGGCAATTATTCTGGTAATAACGGTGCTATTAGTCTTTACCATCAAAAGCGGGTTAGGCCTAGACCACGGCATCTTATCGTCAGGTTTTAATTTCATCAGCGCAGTCTCTAATCTCGCTATCTTCGTTATCACCTACTCATTGGTAAGCTGGGTGGTCGAAAAAGTGATCCCGTTAGGCAAGCTAAACAACGACTAGTCCCCCTCTTTCTTCAAGTGGTGAGGTTTCATACCAAAACCATGCCAAGTCAAGTCAACCATTAGCCAATAATACCAATAGTGATTTGTGTGGAATGTCTGATGACTACTGCGAAAATCTGCTGCATGTAGCCTGTTGTTGTTCACAAACTCATTAGCATTCATAAACCGTTACACATATTCATCTTGATGCAATTCATTTGCCATGTGAATATGTATAACGAAGTGTTTGATATTGATAGGTTTGTTCACACGGTATGTAACAACTTCATATTTCCAGTAAGGACGAACGATGTACAAAGAACAAGACATTTATTTAAAAGACAACACACTGACAATCAAAAAAGACGTGTACCCTCTTTCAAAAATACTGACCATAGAAGCCAAAGAACTGCGCCTTAAAGATCAGATCATCCGGATATTGTGTATCTCCCTTGCCGTGTCTGTGGCTGGCTGGGCATTCCTTCCTATTATTGGCCCAGTACTCATGCTTATCGGTGCCTTGTTTGCCATTTTAACAAGCAAGAAATACGAACTTCGGGCCGAATTCAGCGGCACCGATGAAAGCGGTGATCATTGGGCTCCATTGGCCCGAGGCAGAAGACCCGAGGAGTTTGCCCTGTTCAAAAACATCGCAGAAAGTATTGATCGGTAGTATCACGATTATTGAAAACTAAACTCAACAATATGCAACTTGATGAAACCAAGATCGGGAGTAGAATATCTCTCTTTAAAAGCTAATGTTAAAGGGATTTTATGTGCTTTGAAAATAAACTGAGACTCGCTCACAGAGAGCTCGGACTAACAGGCATGCGAGAATCCTGCTACAACCCGCCTTACCTGAGAGGTATTCGCCGTCTGGGCTTCAGTATCCGGCCTTTCCCCTACAATTCCTTCTTCATGAATATCGCCGTCGCCTGGCTCGGCTTCGTCATCCCTTGGTGTATTGTCATCACGCTCATCAACTGGATCCAGATTGATACATCTATCGATCGCATACTGTTGTCCTGCCTGATGATGACCGTCACCTACTGCCTGTATATCGCCTTTCATGCCGAATGGTGCAAGAAGCGGTACACACTTTCGAGGTGGGAGGAGCTTGAAGGTTAACCAAACTACATTCACCTTCCTTTTCCTATGTGATCTAAAGCATACGTTTTAACTATAAATGCCCAAGTAAATGCATCAAAATGTGTATAATTCTGGGCATTGTATGATGAATGTTGGTTTGGTGGATTTTTATAGCTAAATCAGTCGTTTAACGTGATTGGTATAATATTCTTCTTTTTTAAAGGAGAGAATGGCAGTTGAACAGAACTTAAATTTTATAGATTGCTAATGTTATAAAACAACTATTTCCAAGTTACTTTACAAGGCTTTTATTTTTAATATAAAAAACAAGTTTGTAGGAACAACTAAGTAAAAAAACAAAGTTCAGTCTTAATAATTTTCTTGAATCTCATTATTAAGAAGCCACATCTAAACACAATCCCCTACACTTTCTATGGTTTTATATGCAGGCATGAATGTAAGCTTTATCACATTATGTCTATGTTTTAATCACTTAACATTCAGTCGTACCTGGAGGCATCAAATGAAGATAGTAGGATCGATTCTTTCTTTGTTCATTATGTCCTCATTACCAATAGGTTCAGTCCTAGCAAAGACAGACTTCAATGAACGATTTCTTGTCGAAGAAACAATTTATAACCCTTGCACTATGGAGGATATCGAGGCCATATTTATTATCCACTTCCGAGGTGGTGTCCATGAAGATGGTTCTGGTGGTGAGCATGTTTCTTATCAAGAACATAGTACAACATTTCACGGTATAGGCAGTGATAGTGGAGACAGGTACCAGCTTCACTTTTTTGAAATTGGGTCATATACCGATCCTTTACACCGTAATGGGAATAACTTTGGAGGGGTTGCCCGAATAAATGAAAAAGTACTTGTTATTCATACTGGTCCAAGTAGTGTAGAAAATGACGACTGGGTTGCACGATATACAGAACATCAGACGCGCAACGCCGATGGGGTGCCTACCTCATTTCGGGTCAGCTTTGATCATGAATTTTGCCATTAAATGAGACCTTTAGGCATAACACTAATATCTTCTGGTATCAAGTATGTTTGAATGCGCTGGTATTCCAGCGCACTTATAATTATTAGCTTTTGGAACAAGGTAGATTGTTCAATAGCCGTGCAATTTTAAAGATGATTGCTTTGATCTGTCGGTCATTATCTGTATTTATTTGGAGAAATGAATTATCTGAATTGATATAGAAACTTTTATACATCTCCCTTACACCACCAACAACCCCATCTTGCTTCCCCTTCTATTGGCCTCATCAACCAAGCAACTCCATCACTCAAGGAGAAGAACCTTCTTTGGTGTTGATGATTTTTCGAATACAACTAAGGCTCATATTACTTTCAGGCACCAAGTGTCTAACACTGTCAATAATGGTCAAAGCTATCGTGAACAGCCCTCCCCCTTCATCGACAAAGCCAATTGGCAGCAACTGTTCATATAAGGGGGAGCTGGAGGGGGTTGGTAACGTGAAATTCACACCGCTAGCAACCCCATCTAACTTCCCCTTCTATTGGCTTTATCAACCAAGTTACTCCATCACTCAAGGGGAAGAACCTTCTTTGGTGTTGGTGGTTCATCGAATACCGCCACGGCTCATATTACCTTCAAGCACAAAGAATTTACTACTGACGATAATACTCAAAACACCAGCGAACAACCCTCCCCCTTTATCGGCAAACCCAATTGGCAGCAACTGTTCAAAAAAGGGGGAGCTGGAGGGAGTTGGTAACGTGAAATTCACACCACTACCAACCCCATCTAACTTCCCCTTCTATTGGCTTCATCAACCAAGCAACTGCATCACTCAAGGGGAAGAACCTTCTTTGGTGTTGATGATTTTCTGAATACAGCTAGGGTTCTTATTACTTTCAAGTACCAAGATTTTACTACCGACGATAATATTCAAAGCTTCAGCGAACAACCCTCCCCCTTAATCGACAAAACCAATTGGCAGTAATTATCCATAAAAGGGGGAGCTGGAGGGGGTTGGTTACGCGATGTTCACACCACCAACCCCATCTAACTTCCCCTTCTATTATTCTCATCAACCAAAAAACTCCATCACTCAATGGGAAGAATCTTCTTTGGTGTTGATGAATTTTCGAATACAACTACGGTTCATATTACTTTCATACTCCAAGAATTTACTGCCATTTCTAAGAAAGAAATTTTCTAAACTTACCCTCTCGATTAATGATATTTATAAAATTAGAGCTAGAGCTCTACCTAGCTGTGTTTTTTGCCAAAATATTCCAGTAAATACTGCAACTTAGCTGTCATAAACTAGACACTATAACTAAGCGTATTGCATAATTCTTGCCCAGAAAGATAAGAGGGCAAATTGGTGCAGTTGCAAAAAGGTTTTACGTTAATTGAGTTAGTTGTCGTTATTGTTCTTCTGGCAATAATTTCGGTGACAGCTGCGCCAAGGTTTTTAAATGTACAAGATGATGCCAGAGAATCAACGTACCTAAGCCTAAAAGGATCATTCCATTCTGCTGTTGATCTTTTTCATAGTAAATGGCTAGTAGATGGCGAGCCCGATCCTAATGTGACTGAAGGTCGAGAAGGTGATTGGGGCTACACGATATATAACCTGCATTTTAATGAAACAGGCTACCCTCGCGTAATTGATACAGTGCAAAGCTGTGATGATATTCTTGAGAATCTATTACCAGCTTCCAGCCTGACTGAAGATGACTACGAGAAACCAACGGCTTCAGGTGATGGTTTAGGCGGCAACAAGTGTACGTATAAGTTTATTGATGCGCCTTACACCTTAACCTATTCAGAAACCAACGGAGAAGTGACTTTAGCTAAGCGCAGTTAGTATCTACTGTTAAGTATTTTATCCCCCCAACCACGTTCAATCCTATACATTGTGATGTATCTGGCAGAATGCACTTATTCCGAATAAGAATTGTGAGCGCATGATCAATAACTGCAGAGATAATGATCATATATCGTCTTGCCATTGTATTCACAAATAAACTCAGTAAGTACACTTATATTATTAACAATAATAGTATTAGCGCCGCCTTACTGTGCTCTCTGTTTTAAGGCACACGACAATGGAAAAGGATGAATTTGTCCAAGTATATCTAATCTCACTTGGAGCAACAAAAGATGAAGTTAAACCCTTCCCCGCCCTATTTTATAAGTTAACAGGAAAGAAAGCTAAGCCACGTTTATTTGAAAGCCCCATGAAGTTATTTTGGCTTGAAACAGTCCTGGGGACGTTATCTTGGGGCTTTTTCATGTGGCTGTTTGTCTGGCAATTTATCGGATTAGATATCACCCAGTTATATGCCGCTTTGTTTTTTGGTGTTACTACCGGTGCCATTCTAGCCATCAAAGTTAAAGTCAAAGCAAAGCATTTGAAACTGTATCAATGGGAACAATGGTTAAAAGATAAAGGCTTCACCTAGGACAGCTAAACACAAAAATGGCAGTTCTCATCGGTCAGGCCATGTAAGCCTTGGCGGTTCATCATGTGTTCCTTTCCGGCCTGCAAACCCAGTTCGTAGCCTTGGCTCAATATGGCTTTGTTCATTGTCAAGCGTTTAACCGAGAACTCATCGGGCGGCGCTATCACTCTGATCACCGCATCCTTGGGGGGGTTACGGATAAACGCCAGTGACTGGTTATAAGTTTCTGTTCGAGCCACCATGGCATTCGCCAATGCCGGATTGCTGGCAAACAGCTTTTTCAGCAGCCACGGATACTTTGCCGGGTTTTTCTGATAGCTCAGCGGGTGTGAAAGGATCACAGTGATATCCCGTGCGCCCCGGCGATAGACTTCTTTCACTGGAATTGAGTCTGCCACTCCGCCATCAGTAAAACAGCCACCCGAAAAGCAAGGTGTGGACTTGAAGGCAATAGGAAGAGCTGCGGTTGCAACCATAGCGCTGTCGGCATTGCTTTCATCAATACGATAGTAGTCCGCTTTGCCGGTTTCAATATTAGTGACTGCCGCCCAAAACGGGATTGACGAAAAAAGCTTACTCTTATCGACCGGATAACCTGCGTTAGACTGCTGCCATAACCATTCAACGTCAACCAGATCGCCGCCCTTCAAAAAACGAGAAGGATTATAGAAATCCCGGCTGGTCGCAAGCTCGGTGATCACCTGATAACTACGGCCAGGTGCTTCTGCAAGGTACCCCAACAAGTTAGATGCACCGGCAGAAACACCGATGGCGAAATCATAGGGACGGTAGCCTTCTTCCATGAAAGCATCCAAAACACCACTGGAAAAGATCCCACGCATAGCGCCGCCTTCAACAATTAGTGCCCGGCTATTTTCAAAAGACATACTCACCTCTTAATTTTCTTTACGAGGAAAAGATACGCCTTCAAGCTCTTGGAGGATAATCGTTATTAATTATTGTATCAGTAGGTACTGGCTATCTAAAAAGTTCTAAGCCGCCTTCAGCTTTGCCATGATTTTTGCGCCACCGCGGTAAATCAGCAATGACATCAAAATCAAGGTACAACCAAGTACCTTGTTTATCGGCATCTGCTCACCATACCAAAGAATACTCAGAAACACAGTCCATACCGGCTCCAAGACCATGATAATCGCGGCGTTGGCCGCAGTACTGTGCTTCTGCCCGGTCGTTTGCATGACGTAGCGCAAGCTGGTTGCAATCACCACGCTCATGGCGAACCAGCCCCAGATATCCAGGCCAACATGCTGTGGCCAGGTTTCAAAGCTCAGCGAGGCCACCAGCCCCATGCTCCCGGTAACAAACAGCTGGATGCATGTCAGCAGCAAGGCGGGTATCCGCTGGGCGCAGCGACTGTTGAAATTGAAATGCAGGGCCAGCATCAATGCAGCCAGTCCAAACCATATCTGGCTAGCCGACTGTTGCCAGCCTCCGCCCAGCGATAGCAGCATCAGGCCACCGAAAGCCAGCGGCAGAGAGAACCAGAACATCCGCGGTGGACGTTGCCTGAACAATGGCCAGGCAACCAAGGGCACAAAGAGCATAGAGAGGCTCATAATAAACGCGCCTTCGCCCAGGGTGTCACTAACAGAAACAGCATAGATCCATAGCAACAGCGCACTGCCTAGCAAACAGCCAACGCCCATTGCCCTGAATAAATCACCGCGGCTGACTTTCTTTAACGCCGAAAAACAAAATGGCAGCAGAAACATCGACGCCAATACAAAGCGTGTACCGACAAAACCAAACGGCGGCAGACCCTGAATGGCCTCTTTCGAAAAAATCCATCCGGCAGCCGCCAGCATAGTTGTAGCGATCAGTATAAGATCAGCGCGACGATCCAAAGTCATAATGTACCTGACATGTGTGAAATAGAGGCGATATTGCAAAGACTGGCTATTCTATCGTCAAAGCAATTAATACCAAACCGAATAATCACTCTTGGCATAATAAAGGGCTAATTTGGTATTTTCTTATGTAAGCAGTAAGAAAAAAGCTGACTTTCGCCAGCTTCTTTCTGTGTTCTTGGTTAGATACCGATTATTTGATTTCCCGGCACATCAGGCTCACTGCCAGTGTCTGTGCCAGATACATTGAACTACTCAGGGAACGGAAGCCCATTGCATTTGAAAATCGGCTCAGTGTCGACAGCGGTACATCCGCCTGTTCGGCAATGGTTGCCATTGTCTCGACCGCAACGAGCATCGCATAGGGATAAACTTGAACAGGTTGATGATGGCAAAGAGTACTGCCATCGTGGCAATGAGGGTGCTCTTGTCGAGCCGCAACGGCAGCAGATAAATACTGGCAGGGCCGCCTCCGGCATGAATAGCAGCGGCCTGAGTTGGAGAAGCGACCAGCGCCATCAGGGGAACAGCAATAATCCCCAAAGCGCCGCCCAAGCCACCCTTTCCGATCCCGTATATCAATACAGCAGGTACGGCAGTAAGATAAAACCAAGGATCGGTCACTATCATTGTTATCAGTTCTCGTACTTACCTGAATAGCTAGCAACAAAACCTTTGTCTACCAGGAATTTTCGGCTCTTCTTGAGATCAGGCAGGGTTGTTGCGGCTTGGCGAGGATCCTTTTCCTGCTCTACGGCAATCCAGCCCTTATAACCAATTTCCTGCAAGGCATGGCTAACTTCATCGAAGTTAACCGCCCCTTCTCCAAGTGGGCACATCACCCCGTCTGCACAGGCCTGCCAGAACCCAACTCTTTTCTCGACGGCCTGATAATACTTCGCTGCATCGACATCTTTCAAATGCACATAATCTAGACGATCGGCATATCTCACCAGGCTGGTTGCGGGGTCCATACCGGCATAATAGAGATGTCCGGTATCAAGGCACAATCCGACTTCGTCATGAGAAAGGTCTACCAGCATACGCTCGATCTCATCCTGATATTCGATATAACCACCGGCGTGAGGATGCACGACTGCCCGGATCTGATGCTGACTCGCGATGTTGCTGATCTTACGGATCGTCTCCATCATCTGCGTCCAGCGGGCATCGTCCAAACGCGGAGCTTCGTCGCTAACTCCAGCATAGTGGCTGCGAATATCATTCACGCAGTCGATGACCACCAGCCTTTCAGTACCGATTTGTTGCAGCAGCGTACATAGCTGCTCAGTTTTTTCTAAAATGTCGGCCTGCTTTTTTGCATCTGACAGCGGCTCAAAAATAGTACCGGCACACACTTCCAGCCCTTTTAGATGCAGAGCGGTATTGAGCGTGTCGGCCTCCAACGGCAAGTAGCCATATGGCCCGAGCTCGGTACCAACAAACCGTGCCTGCTTGGCTTCAGACAACACATCCATCCAGGAGGGGTTATAGGAGTTGTCAGCAGACTCTACCCCCCAGCAGCATGGCGCACATGCAATCAAGTTACTCATAGGTATACCCTTCTTATCATTCATAAAATTGAGAAATTATTCATAGCCTAGAATGAAGTGCCCAGAAAATACGTGATGCATAGCCCACCTTGGTATTGCATATATGCAAAACGGTTTTGAATCTTTGGCTATAACGCTCGCACTTCACTCACTCGTAGACTGAATCCATACTGAAAAGCACTTTGACAGGATATAAGTCTATGGAACCTCTCTATATCGTTGCTGCCAAGCGTACCCCCATCGGCAGCTTTAATGGTTTGCTATCACCGCAATCAGCACCAGAGCTCGGTGCAACCGCCATGCGCGTGGCTATAAACCAGTGTCAGCTTGATCCTAGCCTTATCGGAATCGGCGAGATGCCAGACGAACATAATATTGACCCGAATCTGGTCAATGCAGGCGGTCAGCCAATTACGGCAACCACAGGAGCCTGCTACTTCAACAGCGCCGATTCCTTTACCATTATTCGTGACGGCCACATCGGTGTCACCGTGCTGGGTGTCCTTCAGGTCGATTTGATTATCACCGAGCTTGGGGTCATTAAGCTCACAGACAGAGGCATGGAGCTTGTCGATATAGCACCGGAGACCACCATCGATGAGATTCAGGCGGCCACTGAGGCCCCGCTATTTATCTCGCCATCCCACATTTTTCCGGTAAAAACGAATAAAGCCAGCAGATAATCTGCTGGCTTTTCAATTGTGACAAAGTAAAAGGATTAAGCTTCCTGGCTTGCCTTCTACTGATGCTGTTCGACAGCATTCGATACCTCAATCGGTAGCGTCTGCAACACATAATTACCCGGTGCAGTAGCAAGTGCCGGATAGTTTGCATTGCCAGCCTGGCGGGCATCAATTGGCTCTGCCGACTCGAAATCAGCTAACCATGTATTCCAGTGCCCCCACCAGGAGCCATCCTGGCGTTTGGCTGACTCAAGCCATGCCTCTGCATCCGCAACCTTCTTGCTGTTGGTCCAGAAACCATACTTATTCTTGGCCGGATGGTTAACGATTCCGGCAATGTGCCCGGATTCACCAAGAACGAACGTCGACTTGCCGTTAAGCATCTGCGACCCACGGAAAGTTCCCTGCCACAGGGCGATATGATCTTCCTGTGTAGAGATAAAGTAGGTCGGCACCTTGATCTTTGCCAGATCAATGTACACGCCGCCGACTTTATAGCCTTTCGGATCGGTCAGCTTGTTCTCAAGGTAGAACTGACGCAGCAAGGTACTGTGACAAGCTACCGCAACATTGGTACTGTCACCGTTCCAGTAAAGCAAATCGAAGTCGATCGGACTATTACCCTTGAGGTAATTATTGATGTAGTAGTTCCAGTACAGACTGTTTTCACGCAGCAGACTGAAAGTAACACTCAACGAGCGCCCATCCATGTACCCTTTCGCTTCATTCTGAGCTTCTATCGCAGAGATGATCGGATCATTAATGTACGCCCCGATTTCACCCGGCTGAGAGAAGTCCAGCAATGTCGTGAAGAAGGAAGCAGACTTGATACGGTTACGCATCCGCTTGGCCGAATAATACGCCAAGGCAACGGCCAGCAAAGTACCGCCGATACAATAGCCGGCAACGTTAATCTGCTTCTCACCGCTGATGTCTTCTACCACATCCACGGCTTTCACTACGCCATCGAGCACGTAGTTTTCGAAATCGACATCGACCATGCTGGCATCAGGATTACGCCAGGACATCATGAATACAGTATGCCCCTGCTCAACCAGCCAACGTACCATGGAGTTCTTCTCGCGAAGATCCAGAATATAGTACTTGTTGATAAACGGCGGAACGATCAGAAGCGGCGTCGCATTCACTTTTTCCGTCAACGGCTTGTATTGAATCAGTTCAAACAAATCATTCTTGAACACAACATCACCAGCTGTATTGGCAACATTCTCGCCCAGCTGGAAAGCATTATCGTTCGTCATGCGGATTTTCAACACGTCGGCACTAGCCTGCATGTCTTCCTGAAGCAACTCCATACCCTTAACGAGGTTTTCCCCGTTCGTTTCAACCGTTAGCTTGGCAAGCTCTGGGTTGGTGGTAATAAAGTTGGTTGGCGACAAGGCATTGATGGCCTGACGCGAGAAAAAGCCAAGGCGTTCTTTGGCTTTTTCATCCAGTCCTTCTATCGAGTCGATGGTGTCTTTCATCGTATTGCTAAAGAGCAAATAGGACTGCTTAATATAATTATAAAACGCTTCATTTTCCCAGGCAGGATCACTGAAACGCTTGTCATCTTTTTCGGGCTTAACAAGATCGGACTCATCACCGGTTTTCATGGTGACGTTCTGCCAAATCTTCATTTGATTTTCCCACCAGTCTAGCTGCACTTTGGCAAGCACGGCTGGTTGCGCTGCGGCTTTTTCGATTAACTCGGCGGTATCGTCCAAGTTTAATTCATTGAGCGCTTTATTAAGGGGGGTATTTATGGCTGCTTTGCCGGAATCCAGCTCTTTCCACCACATCTGGTTCATATCCTGGAGCTTGGCAAAGTAGTCCGTAAAGAAGTTATAGTTCATTACAATGACCTCTGTATTTGGACTAAAAAGCCGCCCACGAGAGGGGCGGCTGAGTGGTCATTTCACTTATACTGGCGTAGCCTGCTTAACATTTTCAGCCACTAGCTCTTCAACTTCAGTCTTGAACGTTTGAGCAACAGCATTGAACTTGTTGCTATCGTCGATTAGCTGCTGAGAAAGCTTAGTCAGCGTTTCAAGCTGCTGGCTGTTGAATGCAGCAAAAGACTGTACGTCTTTAACTTCGCTAACAGCTTTCAGCTGAGAAAGACCCAGTTCGCTATAGGCACGAACAGCTGCTAGCTGAAGCTCAGTTAGCTCTTCAACATTCTTGGTGAACAGCTTGTTGAACTTTACATATGGTGCAAAAGATTTTTCAGTCTGCTCGGAGAAAGATTTAAACATTTCCGTATACATAGCTATTTCCTTCAATTAAACAAAGTAATGAGTGACGTACCCGGGCCATGCTGTATCCGGGTACAATCCGAAACACTTTCAGTTAAACGCTCTTCAGTACGATTGCCGTCCCCATACCACCACCGACACACAACGTGGCAAGGCCATGCTCTGTACCACGACGGCGCATTTCATGCAGAAGGCTTACAATGATACGGTTACCTGACGCACCCAGCGGGTGACCCAGTGCAATCGCACCACCATTTACGTTTGAACGCTCAGCTAAATCTTCAACCTGAGTATCCAACTCGTCCGCCAGCTCGTGCAGCACACCCAGAGCCTGACCGGCGAACGCTTCATTGAATTCAAATAAACCGACATCACCGATTTTCAGCTCTGCCTTGTCCAGAGCTTTCACAACTGCCGGTACCGGACCGAGGCCCATAATTTCCGGAGCAACACCAGCCTGAGCATAGCTTTCGATTTCAGCCAGTGGAGTCAGGCCATATTTCTCAACAGCCGCTTCAGAGGCAACAATAATAGCGCTGGCACCATCATTAATCCCCGAGGCGTTACCGGCAGTCACCGAGCCACCTTCTTTCTTGAATGCGGCGCGCAGTTTAGCCAGCCCTTCGATAGTGGCATCAGCTTTCGGGTATTCGTCGGTATCGACAACGTTTGTCTTACGACGGACAGTGACTTCTACAGGTATAATCTCTTCGGCAAACTTGCCTTGCTCAATGGCTGCTACCGCCTTCTGCTGGCTGGCAAGTGCAAAGTTGTCTTGTTGCTCACGGTTCAGGCCAACTTTTGCAACAACGTTCTCGGCCGTTACACCCATGTGATAGTTATTGAAGACATCTGTCAGGCCATCAGAAATCAGCAGGTCAGACATTTCAAGGCCACCCATTTTCTGACCATCACGAATTTTCGCTGGTAGACAGAATGGAATTTGTGACATGTTTTCCGCACCTGCCGCGACAACAAGGTCGGCATCGCCGGCTTTGATGTGAGAAGCTGCATCCATTACCGCTTTCATACCACTACCACAAACCATATTCAGGCTGTAAGCCGGAACTTCCTGTGGAATATCGGCGTATATCGCAGCCTGACGGCCGGGGCCCATGCCCTGGCCCGCACCTACCACATTGCCAAGAATCACTTCATCCAGATGGGCAGGATCAATCTTGGCATCCTTGATAGCCGCTTTGATTGCGACAGCGGCTAGCTGAGCAGCCGGCACTGATTTTAGTGCGCCGTTAAAGCTACCAAGAGGAGTACGTTTTGCAGCTACAATAAAAACTTTAGTCATTTTTTAAGCGTCCTTAATTAAAAAAATCTAAACCAACCGTTAATGCATGTACAAACCGCCGTTCACAGACAATGTCTCGCCTGTAATATATGCTGCAGCATCACTTGCGAGGAAGGTTACCGCTGCAGCCACTTCGCCAGGTGCAGCAAGACGCTTCATTGGAATTTCAGCTTTAATAGCATCGAGTACTTCCGGCTTAATTGCTTCCACCATTGGTGTGCCGGTATAACCCGGGGCAATGGCATTTACAGTTACACCAGAACGTGCACCTTCAGCAGCCAGCGCTTTAGTAAAACCAATCATTCCCGCTTTCGCTGCTGAATAATTTGTCTGACCAAACTGACCTTTCAACCCATTAACTGAAGAGATATTAATAATACGGGCATTGCCGTGCTCACACATTGAAGCAAATAATGGGTGAGTTACATTAAACAAGCTATTTAAGTTTGTTGAAATAACTTCATTCCATTGTTCTGCTGTCATTCGCTTAAATGTCGTATCACGCGTTATACCAGCATTATTAACCAACACATCAATGTTACCCTCTTCTTTCAGCAATGTTGCCAAAGCCTCTTCGCAGTATGCCGTATCCGTAACATCTAGAGGGTATAGCCTAACCTGATCTTCTGAATAATTATTCTCTTTAAACCATTCTTTCGCCTTGGTTCCTCCGTTCGGGAAGTATGTTGCAATTACTCGATACCCCGCTTCAACCAAAGCAGTTGTAATTGAAGAACCAATACCACCTTTCGCACCAGTTACTAATGCTTTTTTACTCATTACAGAAGACTCCATTCCATCATTGATGCTGCTATATCACCTTGAATTAAATGATATTATTATCAAAATTTAAACAAGGGCACTAACCAACCAAACTGATTCTCAGTTTTTCTTTCCAAATCTGTTGTTGCATCGTAGCGGTCGAAAACGACAGTTCCGTGACCTTTATGTTGCATGAATATTATAAGAACACACGCACATAGCAATATCAACACACTGCATCAATGGTCGTACCAATATTCCTGCATAGAATCACACTTGACCGATGTAACCATTTCAGCGATAAATATTGTTGATATGTTACATATATGATGCATTAACAATGCCAAGTAGATAGAAAGGTTCTAATTAGCCTTAAATAATAGAATTGAGTAACAAATGAAATGAAATAATTGAAAAGTTGCACTGCTTATATGCATAACTGCACAATAACGGACAGCATAAAATAGCGATTATTGATGGGTATTTAAATAATATCGATTACCAATTAAGTTGTTAATTACATTTCTGGTAACTATCATTTCAAAAAAATTTTAGATCTCTATAAAAAAATAAAAAGCCGGGCGAAATTACCCCAGCTTTTTATTCTGTCATTACTCTGTTTTACAAACAATTATCAAGCATGCCTTGTGTCACTATAAAGTCGATTATTTCCGGCAATCCTTTCCCTTCTTTTAAATTAGTGAATACATAGGGCTTATTTGGCCGCATTCGCTTCGTATCTTGATCCATAATTTCCAGCGACGCACCAACATACGGGGCCAAATCGATCTTGTTTATTACGAGCAAGTCCGACCGGGTAATACCCGGGCCTCCTTTTCTCGGAATCTTCTCCCCTTCGGCGACATCAATGACATAAATCGTCAAATCGGCCAGCTCGGGGCTGAAAGTCGCACTCAGGTTATCGCCGCCGCTCTCGATAAAGACCACATCAAGGCTCTTGTGCCTTGCTGCCAGCTCTTCGACCGCCGCCAGGTTCATCGAGGCGTCTTCCCGAATCGCCGTATGAGGACAGCCGCCAGTCTCGACACCTATGATTCGGTCAGCATCCAGGACCTCTGCTCGGGTCAGGATCTTGGCATCTTCCTGGGTGTAAATATCATTGGTCACCACGGCGATGTTGTACTTATCCCTAATGGTTTTACACAGTATCTCCAACAATGCTGTCTTTCCCGACCCTACCGGGCCGCCGACGCCAATCCGTAATGGTGATTTGTATTCTGTCATAGTTACTTCCCTAAGATCGGTAAAGTCTGGTGTATTGAGTCTCGTGCTGGCTGCTGGCTATCGCCTGCGCCGCTGTAAAGCTGCCGATTTCATGGTCCTGAACCCGTTGCGAGGCTGTCAGGGCATCAGGTAACAGCTGTGACATCAACAGCAATATCTGCTGTCCGGCACTCTGGCCCAAGGGGATAAGCTTCACCCCCGCCATCGTTGCATTTTCGAGCCAGCTCCAGAGATAACCGGCATTTAACGCTGCCGAATTAATTCCCCAGTGATTCGCCGCCAACGCAAACCCGGCCAGTTGATTAGCTTCCGCATAGCTCAAGTCTTGTGGCGAAAACGACTCATTCAGTTGCGCGAGTAATCTTGCTGTCGCCTTCCCTCTCTGCTGCTCTTCCAGACGTAACTCCTTGGTTTCACGATTAACATATAACCAATGGTTCCAGTGAGTTACTGTAGGTAAATCGTTCTGTTCATAGGCCGTGTATAAACGAGATAATATTGGTAGCTCCAGTGTTACCAGGCTATGGTGAAGCACATCTGTCAGCCAGTGCTGCAGGCTTGCCTGATCGGTTACCCAGCCTTTTTCTATTGCCCATTCAAGCCCCTGCGAATAGGTAAATGCACCAATCGGTAATGAGGGGCTCATTAGCTGATAAAGGCGAAAGTCCGGTAATAGATGTCTGGTATTGGGCATAATCACCTGCCATGCAAATTAGCTAGCAAGTGCCAGTAAAGTACCGCTCATCGCCAGCAGGGCACTCTGCCACTTAGGGTTAAGGTACTGGCCTAGCTTGTAACCACTCATGGCTAACAGGCCGGCGCCTACTAGCATGCCGGGAGCAAAAGCAGCCAAGCCGGAAGCTGAGGCCTCTAGTCCATGTGCCCAGCCATGGAACATAACAGCAACAACTGCCAGTACAGACAGTACGACTGACCAGCCATTACTCCCTGCTCGCTGACGGCTATACACGGCAACAGATGCAACAAACACGGAAGCCAGAATCATCGCTTCAATACCTGTTGCAAAGCCCGACAGTGCACCAAACCCGAGACCAAGCAGCATACTGAACAAAGCAGCCAGCATAATGCGCGCTTGTTGATTTCTTTGCTTATACTGGGCGGCAATCAACCCCACACCCACTAACATAACCAGATGATCTAATCCGGTGATCGGATGGGTAACACCAGAGAAAAAAGAAGAGAACAACCCGCTTTCTAGTGGGCCATGACCGCTGTGAGCCATCGCCGAACCAGAGGCCAGCAATAATGCTGCAGATCCAGATGATACTAGTGAGCGGGTATGAATTAATTTAACCATATCTTTTCCTTTCGCTATTGTTATCAAGCTTCATGCTTTATCTGTTATTGATATCTTGCCTTAGCCACTGCCGGTTTAATGGCTATGGTGGCTGTGTTCATCGGAGTGTTGGTGTCCATGGCTATGTCCAATATGTGAGTGCCCACTACTTGCACCACCGTAGGCACCGGCCTCGGGCTCGAACGGAGCCGTTTCCGCCGTCACTTCGGCCCCCAATCCTACGACCATCTCGTCCAGCACATGGTCATGCTGATATCGCACCCAGTCAGGCTCTATCTGCAACGGGACGTGACGGTTACCCAAGTGGTAGCAAACCCGTGCCATAAGATGCGGGTCGGAACAGTAGACAGTAGACACTGCCTCTTCGGCTGCCAGCACCCTGACCAACACCCCCTGCTCGCTTCGCAACAAATCGCCGTTTCGCAGGATCTTGCCGCGTGGTAAAAACAGCCCGGCTTCTCTGCCATCGTCCAGCTTGAGCTTCAGACGGCTTTTAATCCTTGAGTCAATTGGCAGGCTAAGCGTTGCGCTACCGGTTAATGATGCTGACTCCTGTGCTGTCAAAATCTGAGTTAGAACAATCATCAGTGATCCTCAAAATAAGAAATAACGCTGTGCCATCGGCAATACCTCTGCCGGCTCGCACACCAGCAGCTCTCCGTTGGCACGTACCTGGTATGTCTGTGAATCAACCTCAATATTGGGTTGCCAGTCATTCAGCACCATGTCGCTCTTGGTTATGGTGCGGCACCCTTTGGCGATGCCAATCAAACTTTGCAAACCAAGCTGTTCGTCAATGCCAGCTGACTTCGCCGATGCCGAAACAAACAGCATCGATGTGTTCTGGCTGGCTTTGCCGTAGCTGCCAAACATCGATCGATAATGTACAGGCTGTGGTGTTGGGATCGACGCATTCGGATCGCCCATCGGAGCGGCGGCAATCATGCCTCCCTTGATGATGGTGCTGGGCTTGATCCCGAAAAAGGCCGGCTTCCAAAGCACTAAATCGGCAAGTTTTCCTATCTCGATAGACCCGACTTCATGACTGATCCCGTGAGTAATTGCCGGATTAATGGTGTACTTAGCGATATAGCGTTTGAGGCGATAATTGTCGCTATAGCTTGTATCCTGCGGCAGGCTGCCACGCTGCACTTTCATCTTATGGGCAGTCTGCCAGGTACGCGTGATCACCTCACCGACTCGCCCCATCGCCTGAGAGTCGGACGCAATCATTGAGAACGCCCCCAGATCATGAAGAATATCTTCGGCAGCAATGGTCTCCCGCCGGATCCGGGATTCGGCAAAGGCAACATCTTCTGCAATCGAAGGCGAAAGATGATGGCAGACCATCAGCATATCCAGGTGCTCATCAACAGTATTGACCGTATAGGGTCGGGTCGGATTGGTCGATGAAGGCAGTACGTTGGATTCACCGCAGGCGCGGATAATATCCGGCGCATGGCCACCTCCTGCACCTTCGGTGTGGTAGGTATGGATCACCCGCTCGCCGATCGCAGCCAAGGTTGACTCAACGAAGCCGGATTCATTCAGCGTATCGGTATGAATAGCGACCTGAACATCGGTGTCTTCGGCGACTGTCATACAGTTATCAATCGAGGCCGGTGTGGTTCCCCAGTCTTCATGAAGCTTCAGGCCGATAGCTCCGGCCTCAACCTGTTCATGCAACGCTTCAGGCAAGCTGGCATTCCCTTTGCCGAGAAGGCCAAAGTTCATCGGAAAAGAATCCAGCGCTTCGAGCATTCGGTGAATATTCCACGGACCCGGTGTACAGGTCGTCGCATTAGTGCCTGTCGCAGGTCCTGTACCTCCGCCAAGCATGGTAGTGATCCCCGAGCACAGAGCCTCTTCAATCTGCTGTGGACAAATAAAATGAATATGGGAGTCGATTCCTCCGGCAGTCAGAATAGCGCCCTCACCCGCCAGGATTTCTGTGCCCGGGCCAATCACGATATCGACACCAGACTGCACATCAGGGTTCCCCGCCTTACCAATGGCACTGATCCGGCCGTCTTTGACTGCCACATCGGCTTTGACAATCCCCCAGTAATCGAGAATTACGGCATTGGTGATCACTAAATCGGGTGTGAACGACGACGGCAACTGACTCTGCCCCATTCCGTCACGGATGACTTTACCACCACCAAATTTCACTTCGTCACCGTAGCGGGTATAGTCTTTCTCAACCTCCAGCCACAGCTCGGTATCAGCCAGACGCAACCGGTCACCAACAGTCGGGCCAAACATTTCACCATAGGCTTGCCTTGAAATTGTCGCCATTTATTCCTCCGCCTCCCTGCTGTCAAGTTCTATCGCCAATGCGGACTGCCCGACAGAGCCCATGACCTTGCCCTGAAATCCATAAATAGTCTGCGTACCGCCGAAACTTACCAGCTCTACCGTTCGTGACTGCCCGGGTTCGAAACGAGTAGCCGTACCCGCAGCAATATTGAGCCGGTAGCCCAGCGTAGCCTCGCGTTCGAATTCCAACGCTTCGTTGGCTTCAAAGAAATGGTAATGGGAGCCAATCTGTATCGGTCGATCCCCCAAGTTGGCCACCGACACCGTCAGCACAGGTTTGCCCACATTCAGTTCAACCTCACCCTCGGCACATTGAAGCTCGCCGGGGATCATCGCGCGGGACACGTCTTGTTGATCGTCTGACATCACTCACCTCATACAATCGGATCATGGACGGTGACCAGCTTGGTACCGTCAGGAAACGTCGCTTCTACCTGAACGTCGCTAATCATTGCAGCAACGCCTTCCATCACCTCGTCTGCAGACAAGATTGTCCGGCCAAAATCCATCAACTCCGCGACGGTTCGTCCTTCTCTGGCCCCTTCCATGATCGCCGCACTAATCAAAGCCACCGACTCCGGATAGTTGAGTTTCAGGCCTTTGTCACGGCGTCGCTCAGCCAGAAGAGCTGCAGTAAAAATAAGCAACTTATCCTTTTCTCTGGGTGTTAATTCCATCTATTCCTCCAGCAAACCCTATCGCCACCAGGACTATGTTCCCGGCACTCATCAGGGTGTCATCAAGGCAAAGCTTATAAGCGATCAGGTCGCCCAAATTCTGGGAGTGTTTGGTTTATGGCCAAACCAGGTACGCCTAACTGACAACCAAACCTGAGTAAACAGCGCCATCATTGGCTCGGTACCGTCTCCCATCGCCCTGACGATCATCACCCTGTGCTCACCGCTGCTGTCCGTTACTTCAGTCACACCAGCTACTACCTTGTTTTCCAATAAGTAATCCTGATAGTCACAAAGCAAGGTCTGTACCATATTGAGCAAGGGCTCGTCAGATTCAGTCACTATCATGGTGCCCAACATCGGATTGCCCCGCAGGCCTGCACTTTGCTGGTGCTGATCACCGCCCTGTACATTCAGTTGCTCTGCAATAATCAGCTCATTTCCAATCCTGAGCTGGGTGCAACCGACGACACTCCCACTGGTAAAGCCCTCTTTTAGTGCAGGTCGCCCAAAACAGTGCATTTCCCAACCCATAAATCGGCCTCCGGGCTCGATATCGATCTCGGTATCCAGCCTGACCCGCGCTTCCGGAAAATAGATATTCTCCTGCGGCAGCCACTCAAGCATGGCGCCTTTTTCTACCGAGAGATGCTGACGCTGATAGGCGTATTTTCCCGAAGAGCGATAAAACTTTGTCGCACCGGGTGTGGTAATTAATGCCTTGGCATCAGTCTCCGAACGGGCAGAAATTGACAGCTTGTCTCCGCCGACAACACCGCCGGGGGGATGAAGCAAATACGTGTGACAAACATCGCCTTCAGGATAGAGCGGGCGCTGAACCGCAAGCGGGCCAAGTTGCTTGCGGTGCTTCAATACCGTTTTGGTGGCATTGGCCGAAAATCCCAGTTCCAACCGCGCCCGCCACCCCTGCTGCGATTCAAGATCGTCAGGCAAAGGTTTGGGTGTGATAGAAGCAATATTAGTTAGCGGAGACTTTATCTCGATGCTGTTATGGATTGCCGTCATACAGTCAGATACTCCTTGATCAGTTTGTCGTTAAGGCTGGCCATTTCTCCCTTGGCAACAGCCCGCCCACGATCAAGCAAACAAAAGTTGTCACCGACTTTTCGTGCAAAAGGGAGCTTTTGTTCAACCAGCAAAACTGTGAGTCCCAACTCGTGGTTCAACCGGCGAATGATGTCGCCAATTTCCTGGACGATATTGGGCTGGATTCCCTCAGTCGGTTCGTCCAGTATCAGCAAGCTCGGGTTGACGACCAGTGCCCGGGCGATAGCCAGTTGTTGCTGCTGGCCCCCGCTCAAGTCTCCGCCACGACGATGGAGCATCTCTTTCAGCACCGGGAAAAGCTCGTAGATAAACTCGGGAATTTTGCGATCGCCCTTAGCTCGGATAGGCAGGCCGATCTGCAGGTTCTCTTCAACACTCAGCAACGGAAAAATCTGTCGCCCCTGAGGTACATACCCAACACCATGGCGGGGACGACTCTCTGCCGACAATTTGCTGATATCTTTCCCCTGCAGCACGATTTCACCACTTTTGACCGGCAATAACCCCATCACACATTGCAGCAAGGTTGTTTTCCCGACCCCGTTGCGTCCCATCAGTACCGTGCACTTCCCTTCGGGAATGCTGATATCCAAATCCCACAGGGTGTGGCTCTCGCCATAAAATTGATTCAGTCCTTTGATTTCCAGCATCACGACTCTCCCAAATAGACTTCTTTGACACGTGGATCAGACTGCACCTCGCTCATCGAGCCTTCGGCCAGCATATGGCCCTGATGCAGAACAGACACCTTGCTGGCAATCGAGCGCACAAAATCCATATCATGCTCAACCACCACCACCGAATGAGCCCCGGCCAGTGATGTCAGCAACTCTGCCGTTCGATCCATTTCCTGATGGGTCATCCCCGCGACAGGTTCATCCACCAGCAACAGCTTAGGTTTCTGCATCAGCAGCATGCCGATCTCCAGCCATTGCTTCTGACCGTGGGACAAGTTACCTGCCAACAGGTCAGCATGATTTTCAAGGCCAATGAGAGTCAGTACCCGGTTTAGCTCGTCGCGCTGCTCCCCGTTAAGACTGGCTCTGAATACACGCCAGACACTGCGCTCCCCGGCCATTGCCAGTTCCAGGTTGTGCCACACCGACAGGCACTCAAACACTGTCGGTTTTTGGAACTTCCGGCCGACACCGGCATTGGCTATCTCGGCTTCGTCCATTTGCAGAAGATTGATATTGGAGCCCAGCCAGACCTGCCCTTCATCAGGCTGGGTCTTACCGGTAATGATGTCCATCATGGTGGTCTTCCCGGCACCATTCGGGCCGATAATGCAGCGCAGCTCTCCTTCCTTGATATACAGGTTCAAATCGTTGATCGCCTTGAATCCGTCAAATGACTTGGTTACCCCTTCGAGATACAACAAAATGTTGTGGCGGGTATCGAGCAAGGGGTGCTGTTGCGGTTTGAGAAAATCAAAAACCTGATCCCGGCGAACAAAGTTCTTTACCGAGTTACGAAACTGCACCGGCAACCAATGAGACTGATCCAGCTTCTCGGGCGAGAGCTGCTGAGGAATCGTGGTCATAATGCGGCCTCCTTACGAGACGAAGAGCGAGAAGACTTGCGAGCGAAGAAGTCAGAGAGAAATCCGGTGACGCCCTTAGGCAGGAACAATGTCGCCAATACAAACAAGCTACCTAACGCAAATAGCCAGACTTCGGGGAATTCGATGGTGAACCAGCTCTTGGCATAGTTGATAAGCAAGGCACCGACGATAGCACCGAACAAGGTCGCCCGACCGCCCAGCGCAACCCACACCACGATCTCGATTGAATTAAGTGGCGCAAATTCCCCTGGATTGATAATGCCAACCTGCGGCACATACAAGGCACCGGCGATACCGGCCAGTACTGCTGACAGCACAAAAATCCATAACTTGAATTGATCGACGTTGTACCCAATAAAGCGTACCCGAGATTCAGCATCCCGGGTTGCAACGGCAACTTTGCCCAATCGGCTGGATATCACCGCACGACAGGTTATATAGCCAGCAATTAGCGCGACTACCGAGGCGATAAACAAAGCAATCCGAGTGCTGTCCGCCTGAAGGCTAAAGCCAAGAAGATCCTTGAAATCTGTCAGGCCGTTGTTACCACCGAATCCCATTTCATTGCGGAAGAAAGCCAGCATCAAAGCGAACGTCAGTGCCTGAGTCATGATCGACAGGTACACGCCCGAGACCCGGGAACGAAAAGCCAGATAACCAAACACCCACGCCAGCACACCCGGAACCAGAACCACCATCAGGCAGGCAAACCAGAACATATCAAAGCCATACCAGAACCAGGGCAGCTCTTTCCAGTTCAGGAAAACCATGAAATCGGGCAACACAGGATCGCCATAGACACCGCGGTCGCCAATCTGGCGCATCAAGTACATGCCCATGGCATAACCGCCAAGTGCAAAGAAGGCCCCATGACCAAGGCTCAAAATACCGAGGTAGCCCCAAACCAAATCCACAGCCAGTGCCAGCAAGGCGTAAGTCAGGTATTTGCCAAGCAGCGTGATGGTGTATGTCTCGACATGAAGAAAATGCCCCTGCGGCACCAGCAGATTTAGTGCCGGAATAACGAATCCAGCCACCAGCAGTAAGCTCAGCAGCAACTGACCACCGCGATCGTCCTTTAAGATTGTTTTAAGCATGCCTTATCCCTCCACCGCACGGCCACGCGGAGGGAACAAGCCCCGCGGTCGTTTCTGGATAAACAGAATGATAAAGACCAGTACGAGTATTTTTGCCAGCACCGCCCCGGCCCATGGCTCCAGAACCTTGTTGAAAATGCCAAGGCTTACTCCTGCAACCAGGGTTCCCCATAAATTGCCGACACCACCGAATACCACTACCATGAAGGAATCGATAATGTAGCTCTGCCCCATGTTGGGTCCAACATTGGTCAGCTGGGACAGCGCAACACCAGCCACACCGGCAACACCCGAGCCCAGGCCGAACGTCATGGCATCGACCCATTCGGAACGCACTCCCATCGCCCGTGCCATTGCCCGGTTCTGGGAGACAGCACGCACCTGAAGCCCGAGCGGCGTCTTCTTGAGAACAAACACCAGGGCTGTGAACACCAATAGACAAAAAATGATGATGTACAAGCGGTTATAGGTAAGAGAGAGCATCGGATTGATTTCAAGCATCCCGCTCATCCAATCCGGGGTAGCAACTGATCGGTTTAAGGGGGAGAAGATACTGCGAACGGCCTGCTGCAGAATAAGGCTGATACCGAATGTAGCCAGCAAGGTTTCCAGCGGCCTGCCGTACAAAAAGCGGATAACGCCACGCTCAATAGCAATACCCACCAAGCCGGAAACGACAAATGCCGCGGGGATCGATAAAATCAGCGACAAACCAATATTGTTTGGCATCAGTTGCTGCATCACGTAGGTGGTATAAGCCCCCAGCATGATCAGCTCACCGTGGGCCATATTGATCACCCCCATCACACCAAAGGTGATTGCCAACCCAATCCCTGCCAGCACCAATACAGATCCCAAGCTCAAGCCAAAGTAGAGTGTCTCTGCCGTGTTATAAATCCGCTGGCTCTGCTGATAGTCATCTAATGCACGCTCAATTCCGGCGATAAATTCAGCATTACTCTCGTCCTTGGCCAACTCAACATCAAGCGCATGACTCAAAGCCTGAAAAGCCACCGGCTCCAAAGAATTGCTCAGAAGAGCCAGCGCAACCTCGCGAACTACGGGATCTGACGCGGTGATATCGGCAACAGCCAGCACCAAAGCAAGCTCTTCTTTCACCCTTGGTGATAATTCACTCTGGTAGGCGCTTTTAACAAGGAGTTGAACACTCTCAACTGTATTACCCTGCAAGCTTTTTGCAGCCTGTAGTCTTAATTCCTCACTGTCAGCACTTAAGTCCAACTGGGCTATACCCAAACGGATCGCCTTACGCAGCCGGTTATTCAGCGCAACTTTCTTGTAGTCACGCTTATTGCTGATCACCTGAGCGTCAGCCCCTACGCCTTCTAGCCCATCAGCAATAGATACTGCTTGCTTACCTACGGCCAGCTCGGGGATCAAAAACAACTGCCTGCTCTTTTTCTGATAGAAAACCTGGCCGTCGAGCAAGCCGGTTAACATCATCTTGGCCGCAGGATGACGAGTTTCAGCCAGCCATTCGATGGCTTGTTGTTTCTTGGCAAAGTTACGTTGTGACAACTGAGCCTCGACATCAGAAAATGACGCTACATGGCTACTGCCTGCAGCAATTGAAATAGCGGAGAAAATCATTAATACGAAGCCCAGCAACGTCGCGGGCACAAATCGGTATAAAGGCGTTGCCTGTATCGGCAGCCGCCATCTATTTATTGTCATCATGGTACTCATCCAGAAACCCGTTAAACACGCCTCTGCACTCGCCTAGCCACAAGTGCAGAGCCCGGATTGAACTAATATGTCAATCCGGTTATTGCTTAGCGCCGGCACACTTGCCGGTAACGACGTTGAAGCTGCCGCACTCAAGGGGTTTGAGCCAGCTGGCATAGAGGTCTTTGGAGCCAGGGAGGAAGTTTGACCAGGCATCACCAGCCACCAAGCCCGTGGTTTCCCATACCACTTCGAACTGGCCGTCGTCCTGGATCTCGCCCAGCAGCACGGGTTTCGTAATATGGTGGTTTGGCATCATTGTCGCGTAGCCGCCGGACAAGTTCGGCACAGTAACGCCGATAATGGCATCCTGGATAGCTTCTGAGTCCGTCGTCCCTGCTTTTTCAGCCGCCTCAACCCACATATTGAAACCGATATAACTGGCTTCCATCGGATCGTTCGATACACGCTTATCATCCTTAATAAATTTCTGCCACTGTTCCACAAACTCGGCATTTTCATCGGTATCAACGCTCATGAAATAGTTCCATGCCGCCAGGTGCCCCACCAAAGGTGAGGTATCCATTCCCGACAACTCTTCCTCACCGACAGAAAAGGCAACCACAGGAATATCTTCGGCTGACACACCTTGTGAGCCTAGCTCTTTGTAAAACGGCACATTGGCATCACCGTTAATTGTTGACACCACTGCTGTTTTCTTGCCTTGCGAGCCGAATTTCTTGATATCAGAGACAATGGACTGCCAATCAGAGTGGCCAAAAGGGGTGTAGTTGATCATGATGTCGCTTTTGGCAACACCTTTCGATTCAAGATAGGCTTCAAGGATTTTATTGGTGGTTCGCGGGTAGACATAATCGGTCCCGGCCAGTACCCAGCGCTCAACCTCCAACTCATTCATTAGATAATCAACAGCCGGTATGGCCTGCTGGTTAGGCGCTGCACCGGTATAGAAAACATTTTTCGAGGACTCTTCACCTTCATACTGCACAGGGTAAAACAGCAGGCTGTTGAGCTCTTCGAATACTGGCAGCATTGATTTGCGCGATACTGATGTCCAGCCACCGAAAACCACATCTACTTTTTCTTTTTCAATTAACTCACGGGCTTTTTCTGCAAACAAAGGCCAGTTAGATGCCGGATCGACGACCACCGCCTCCAGCTTTTTACCCAGCACGCCCCCTTTCTTGTTCTGCTCTTCAACCAGCATCAAAATCGTATCTTTCAGCGTGGTTTCACTGATTGCCATCGTGCCCGACAGGGAGTGCAGTACTCCAACCTTAATCGTTTCTTGTGCCGCAATGGCATTGAATGACAGGGCCAGTGAAACTGCAACACCTGCGAATGTACTCTTAAACATCTTGGTTGACATAGTAAATAGCTCCTTGTGAATAACCATTCAACAAAGAGCAAGCATCAGGCCAACACACCCGGCATTTTCAAATAGGTAAAATAATTTTTATAAATCAATAATTTAATTTTTCAGATTTATTGCTGGTACAATTTGGTGCACTAAACAAATGTTAATATGGTGCAGTGACTCACTTCTCATGCACCATGTTGGTACTTTCATACACAGGCCGTTTTGCCGTTCCGATAGCGTCTTTGACGCGATTAATTGGGGCGCATTGGTAACTTTCTGAATACGCTATAATTCACATCAGTGCGCTAGAAAGGCTCCCGGCAGGACTGGCTGTACAATGAATAAGCGGTCAAAACCGCGATATGAACTAAAACAATTTTTATAAGTCAGACAATTCATTACTTATTGTTTGACTGTTTGTTTCACAAGGACATTGCCAATCTATGCTAACGTCGACTTTCCAACGCCTTAATACTTACCTGGACAGCCAGGTTATTGGTCAGCCTGATCTCGTTAAACAGCTATTAATTGCCCTGCTTGCAGATGGGCATATTTTGGTAGAAGGACCACCGGGGCTTGCCAAGACTCGTGCAGTTAAAGTGTTGTCCGACTGTATCGAAGGCAGTTTTCACCGTATACAGTTTACGCCCGATCTGCTCCCGGCTGATCTGACCGGCACCGATATCTTCCGTCCGGAAACCGGCGAGTTTACCTTCCAGCCCGGGCCTATTTTCAACGCCTTGGTACTGGCTGATGAAATCAACCGAGCACCAGCAAAAGTACAGGCCGCCATGCTTGAAGCAATGGCAGAAAAGCAAATTACCGCAGGCCGGGAAACCTATTCCCTGCCAGAGCTTTTCCTGGTGATGGCAACCCAGAACCCTATCGAGCAGGAAGGAACCTATCCGCTTCCCGAGGCACAGCTTGACCGCTTCCTGCTGCAGTTGAACGTAGACTACCCGGATGAAGCCAGTGAACTGGAGATTCTGCGCCTTAACCGCGGCGAAGCCATGGGCATCGACAAGCCGGAAGCTGTACAAATCAGCCAGCGCGAGATTTTCTCGGCCCGGCAGGAAGTGCTGAAGATCCATATGGCAGAAGAAGTGGAGCACTATATTATTCGCCTGACAATGGCCACCCGCCAGCCGGAGCGCTACAGCGATCAGCTTGCGGGCTGGCTGCAGCTAGGCGTATCTCCTCGTGCAACCCTGGCTCTGGATCGCTGTGCCCGTGCCCATGCCTGGCTTTGTGGCCGTGACTTCGTTACCCCGGAAGATGTCCAGCAAATGGCCTACCCTGTTCTGCGCCACCGCCTGCTACTAAGTTACGAGGCACAGGCCGAGGGCATTGCCGCTGATACCATTGTCAGCCAGTTGATTGCCCAGGTAGCCTGCGCATGACAGATACACCCGTAACAGCATCCCTGCCGCCGCACAGTGACGGGGTTAACCTGTGCCTGGCAGAACTGCTGCAATACAAAAATCAATCCGTGCGCTGGCTACCACCGGCGCAAAGTGTGTGGTCGCAACTAAACGGCCAGCATATGAGCCGGAAAAAAGGCCGGGGGATGAACTTTTCGGAGGTTCGCCCCTATCAGGCCGGGGATGATATTCGTGCCATTGACTGGCGAGTGACGGCCAGAACGGGAAAAACCCATACCAAGCTGTTTACCGAAGAGCGTGAACAACCTGTGATGTTACTGGTTGATCTTGGTGCCAGTATGAAGTTCGGCTCCCAGCTAATGCTGAAATCCGTTCAGGCTGCGCATTTTGCCAGCCTGCTAAGCTGGCTGGCCATCAGCGAGCAAGACAGGATCGGTGCCATTATCTATACCGGCACTCAGTTAATAGAGTGTAAGCCGACAGCCCGACAGCAAGGGCCGCTTCGGCTCATCAATGCCCTGATTGATGCCCACCAGAGCCACAGTGACGAAAGCGATAATCTACCTTTCTCTGCAGCGTTGAAGCACCTTCACCACTTGTGTCCCAAAGGGAGCGAAATTGTTGTGCTGAGTGATTTCTACCAGCTCGCCGAAACAAACAAACGGCGCTTGAGCCAGCTACGCCAGCATAACCGCATCCAGTTTGTTCAAGTTCATGACCCGCTTGAGCAAGGACAAACCAGCTTTAAAGGGACGGAACATGTCGCAGACAGCAGGCAATCTGTCTGGCTCGACTTCTCTGCCAAGAAAACCCGTGAAAAGCTGAACGAGCAGTACCTCGGCCACCAGCATTTCATTCACGACATGGCTTTGAGTCTGGCAATTCCACTTCATCAGATTTCGGCTGCCGAACCGCTGATGCAGCAACTCGGAGGTATAAAGAAACACCATGGCTGATCCAATGACGCCTAACGATATCGCAGCATCACTGCCACTGGCCGATGTCCACCTGTCACCTGCGCCCGGTATTTGGCCTCTCGCATGGGGATGGTGGTTATGCATTGCTGCGGCCGTTGTTGTTCTGATACTGCTTGCCCTGAAACTCAGGCAACACCTAAAACAGCAAAAAGCACGTAAAGAGGCCTTGAGACTGTTAAAAAGCCTCAATAGCCCCGAACAGTTCAGCGACATCAACCTGCTACTGCGCCAAACGGCAATGACCTACTTCTCTCGCCGTTATGTAGCCAGCCTGACCGGCGAGCAATGGCTGTTATTCCTCGATCAGCAGCTGGCTGAGAAACACCGTGGCTTTGTCGACCTGTCAGCCGAATGGCAACATGGCTTGTTCTCAGGAAAAGGCATCGAACAATTTGCCTTCAACCAGTGCTACCAGCAAGCAAAGCTCTGGCTAAGCAAGGCCCGCCTACCCGCGGATAGTCAGCACCTTCCAGCCAAGGCGGAGGTCGCAGATGTTTGAGTTCTCTTGGCTATGGGCATGGCTGCTGCTACCGCTGCCTTTTCTGGTCTATCGCTTTTCTAAGCCTGCTGTACAGCCTGTCGCGATCCGCCTGCCCAAGCTACCCGATGGTATCGGACAGCAACAACCCGATACTCGCTGGCGTAAAACAATCATGGCTATTGCATGGTGCTGCCTGCTAGGAGCCCTGGCACGACCAGTTTGGTATGGCGATCCTATCGAAATCAACCCGGACCACCGTGATATGTTGCTGGCTGTCGATCTGTCCGGATCCATGTCGATCGAGGACATGGTGACATCCGGCGGCGACAATATCGACCGACTGACTGCCGTCAAACAGGTATTGAATGACTTTATCGGTAAGCGTAAAGGCGATCGCCTCGGTTTGGTGCTGTTTGCCAATCATGCCTATCTGCAAACACCGCTAACCTTCGATCGCAATACCGTTCAGGAGCAGCTCGGCCGCACAGTACTTGGCCTAATCGGTCAAAGTACTGCAATCGGTGAAGGCCTGGGTATCGCTACCAAAACCTTCATAGACAGCGAAGCACCGCAGCGAGTGATCATTTTGCTCAGCGACGGGGCCAATACTGCCGGAGTGATCGATCCGGTAGAGGCTGCCGAACTGGCTGCTCGCAGCAATGTCACTATCTATACCGTTGGTATCGGTGCCGAAGAGATGCAGCAGCGCTCTTTTTTCTCAACCCGTACCATTAATCCCTCTCAGGATCTGGATGAAGGCATGTTGGCTAATATCGCCAATATGACTGGCGGCCAGTACTTTCGAGCCAGAAATCCTCAGGAACTTGAGAATATCTACCAGTTAATTGATCAAATGGAACCTATCAACACTGCGCAGCAGACCTGGCGCCCACGACAGGAACTGTTCCGATACCCATTGGCTATTGCCCTGCTCTTCTCGCTGATCATTGCAATAATGAGGAGGCGTCATGGCTGATTTTACTTTTCTTCATCCGGTCTGGTTAATCGCCCTGCTGCCCCTGGGCCTGTTACTCCCCTGGCTAAAGGGCAAGCAGCACAGCAACGGGCTGATAGCGGCGCACCTTACCGAAAAACTCGGTCTCGACCAGAAGCAAACCGCAACGGCTTTTGTTCCACTGCTGGGTTTATGCTGGTTACTCAGCGTTCTGGCACTGGCAGGCCCTAGCTGGGAAAAAGCTACCCTGCCCGCCTACAGTATTTCGGGAGCCCGTGTGCTGGTGATGGATATGTCCCGCTCTATGTACGCAACCGACATAACACCAAACCGCCTAACTCAGGCCCGGTACAAGGCGCTGGATATGTTACCTGGCTGGAAAGAAGGCAGTACCGGACTGGTAACCTATGCGGCTGACGGTTATGTTGTCAGTCCCCTGACTCAAGACAGCAGCACGCTATCGAGCCTGATCCCCCACCTGTCGCCGGAAATCATGCCGCTTCAGGGCAGTAATGCAGCGGCAGGCGTCGAGGAAGCAATTACCCTACTCAAACAGGCCGGTCACCAGCAGGGAGACATTATCCTGATCACTGACGGTTTGTCTGAACAAGAGTCTTCAGCTACCCAAGACTTATTGGCGAATACTCGCTTTCGACTTTCTATACTGGCAGTCGGCAGCCGTCAGGGCGCACCGGTACGCATGCCTGATGGCAGATTGCTGACCAATAGCCAGGGCGACACTGTGGTCGCCAAAGTCGAACTCGATACGCTGCTTCCCCTGGTTAAACAAACTGGAGGGCAGTTGCAGCTCTCTCAGCCAACCAACCGGGACGTTGACAGTCTAGTCGCGGCAACGGCCAAGCCAATGGATAACGCAGACAAGGAAAAAGAGAAAGAGCTGGTGGAACGGGTGAACAACGGTTTCTGGTTGCTCATTCCACTGGTGATTTTATCCTTGTTCGGGTTTCGTCGCGGTATTGTTCTTGCCGCTGTACTTGTCTTTATGCCCGTCGACCAGGCTATGGCCTCGCCTTGGAAAAACCGAGATCAGCTTGGTTACGATGCTTACCAGCAGGAAAGCTATGCGTCAGCTGCCGAGCAGTTTTCATCCCCCCAATGGAAAGGGGTCGCGCAGTATAAGGCCGGTAACTACGAGCAGGCTATCGATACGCTAAAGCCTCTGGGCGATATCACATCCCGCTATAACCTCGGCAATGCCTACGCCAGAACCGGTGAGTTTGAGAAAGCGCTCGAGAGCTATCAATCCGTTCTCGATCAAGACAGCCAGCATGCCGATGCCCGGAAAAACCTCGAGATAGTCAAGCAGGCGCTAGAGCAACAGCAACAGCAACAGCAACAGCAGCCTGATGAGAACAAGGACTCGGATCAGGAACCATCAAACGAGCAACAAAAAGATCAGCAGAATCAGCAGAATCAGCAGAATCAGCAGAATCAGCAGAATCAGCAGAATCAGCAGAATCAGCAGAACGATGATGACAGCGAGAACAGCGACTCTCAACAATCTGATGACAGCCAACAAGCAAGCGAGCAGCAATCGGAAACGGAAATGAGCGCCCAAAATCAGCCCGATCAGCAACCTGACTCCCAACCACAAGGAGAGAATCAGGAGAGTGATGAACTGAATGATGTCCAGCAGGCATCTTCAGGTCAGCCACAAGATGAAACAGAAGAACAACCTGAGGATCCTCAGCAGGCAGAACAATCACTCGACAAGCAGACACAAGATGCGTTATCGGCCAGCGATCCGGTACTAAAGAAACTAGAGCAAGTACCTGATGATACCAGTGCCTTGATCCGTGCCCAGCTGTTGCTTCAGGCTCGTCAGAAGCAGGCGCCTCAGGCGACTGAGAATTCATGGTAAGACTAAGATGAATATGATGAAGAACAAATACACTCCCCGTTCTGGCTATTACAAACGTATCCTACAGTTTATCTGGAGGCTGCTGGCCATAGCCGTACTCATGCAGGCATCATTTGTCAGTGCCGCCCAAGCCGTTGCTACCGTTTCCAAGAACATCGTTGCTGTCAATGAAGTCTTCCAGCTAACCATTTCGATTGATGACAACGTCAATACCAGCGCACTGGACTTATCGCCACTTGAAGAGCACTTCAGCTACGGACGCCCCAACGTCAGCAGTGGTACGACGATGATAAACGGTTCGGTCACACGCAGTACCGAATGGCGGGTTGCACTGGCAGCGAAAGAAATCGGGGATTTTACTATTCCTAGCTTTCGCATTGGAGCCACGACGACAGAACCGATCACCATTACCTCGCTAAAAAGCAGTAATACCAACAACCAAAGTACCGCTCAGCCGGATATTACGGTCGAACAGGATATCGATAAAAACCAGCTCTATGTCGGTGAAAGTATTCGTTACACCGTACGGATCCGTATCGGTGAGCAGATGAGCAAGGCAACGTTAATCGCGCCATCCGGCGACGGGCTGGACGTGAAACAGATCGGCGATGACCGTCAGGCCGAGCCGGTACTGAATGGTCGCCGCTATCTGGTGATCACCCGAGACTATCAAATTACCGCCACCAAGCCTGGCACTATTCTGCTTCGTGGCGCCGAATTCAGGGGCAATGTGGTCAAAAGTGGCCGGGGTTTTGGCTCAACCCTTAGGATCCCGGTAGAAAAGCAAACCGACAACCTTGAGCTTACCATCAAGGACAAGCCTGCTAGTTATCAGGGGCTATGGCTGCCGACTCAAGACCTGCAACTGGAACAACAGTGGCAACCCGATAACCAGGAAGTTCGAGTCGGCGATCCCCTCACCCGAACCATTACCTTGCGGATCAAAAACGCAGAGCAGAGCAGCATGCCTAACCTTGCCCTTCAATATCCCGACAAGGTTAAGGTCTATAACGAGAAGCCGGTGTACAGTACGGTCAACGGTTATACCGTCATGACCCTCAAGCAAGTGATACTCCCTCGGGAGCGAGGTGAGCTTGAGCTGCCGCCGCTATCAATCAACTGGTGGAACACAGAAACCAGCCAACAGGAGACAAGCCAGGTTGACGGGCTAGCAATTACGGTACTGCCGGGCGACAACATCAATAACAGCCTCAACCTACCCTTGCGCTCCGAGCCCTCTTCTGCTGCGCCAATTGCCAAGGAAACCGGGGCTGGCAACATACAAGTTGTCAATGACTCGGGTTACTGGCCGTTGTTAACAGCCTTGTTTGCCGGGTTATGGCTAATCACGACGATCTTATGGCTGAAAGCCCGAGCAGCTTCGCGGCAGACTGTAGCGGCTGTCGCGATGAAGCAGCCAGTCATGAACGTTGCACCGCTTGCGGGGATGAAACAGGCCGTCAAAGATAACAGCCCCATCAAGGTTCAGGCCTACTACCAGCAGTGGTCGCAGAGTAACCCGGATAACCCGCAACAGGAACAGCTGCGTCAGGCCGTTCACGCAATGATGACAGCGCATTTCAGCAAACAGCCCGAGAAATGGGACAGTACCAAACTGCTACAACTTATCCAGTCAATCGGCCACTCTAACGCAACAGCAGCAAAGAACAATACCTGCACTTCGGTTCTGGCCCCTCTGGTACCGGAAAAATAGACATCAGCACTTTACATAATCGATACATGAATGAGAGTAGCTCGCACTAGTGCGAGCTATTTTTTTAACATTTTCGACTGCCTGATTGGGTATTTGTTAATGAGACTGCTCGCATCAGCCCTGTTGCAAACCTGACATACCGCATTAGGCCAAAAGAATGTTAATAGTGAGTTAACCGAAAGTTTATCAAAAGAAAGGTGGAAAATTATCGTATTTCCTGTTAAAAAATGTTTCGGAAGCAATATATAATCCTTCCGGACATATAAAAAAATTATGCAGGACGTAATATGAATCAGACACAACCCTTTTTAGCCCGAGTCGCAAGTGGGAGCCTGGTGATCCAGATCCTCATCGGTATCGTTGCCGGTATCCTTCTTGCCTCCGTATCTCCTGAAGCTGCTGTCAAAGTTGGCTTTCTTGGAGGACTGTTCGTCAGTGCCCTGAAAGCAGTCGCCCCTATCCTTGTCTTTATTCTGGTCGCCTCTTCAATCGCCAACCAGAAAAAAGGCGCTCACACCAACATGAGACCAATCATTATGCTGTACCTGTTTGGTACGCTAATGGCTGCGCTTACTGCGGTTACTATGAGTTTTCTTTTCCCGACCACTTTAACTCTGGTAGCAAGTGCAACAGGTGCAACACCACCTGAAGGTATTACTGAAGTATTGAATACTCTGCTATTCAAGATTGTTGATAACCCGGTAAATGCACTGATGTCAGGTAACTTCATCGGTATTCTTGCCTGGGCTATCGCTCTTGGCTTCGCACTGCACCAGGCAAGTGATGCAACCAAACAGGTTTTCCATGACGTTTCCAACGGCATCACCCTGATTGTTCGCTTCGTGATCCGCCTGGCACCAATCGGTATCTTCGGCCTGGTTGCTAATACTTTTGCCGAGACAGGTTTCGCGGCCATTGCTGGTTACGGTCACCTTCTTGCCGTGCTACTAGGCTCAATGCTAATCATTGCGCTGGTAGTTAACCCGCTGATTGTTTTCTACAAGACCAAAGAGAACCCATACCCTCTTGTTCTGCGCTGTATCCGCGAGAGTGGTATTACTGCCTTCTTCACACGTAGTTCTGCGGCTAACATCCCTGTTAACATGCAGCTGTGTAAGAACCTGGATCTTCACGAAGATACGTATTCTGTATCGATCCCTCTGGGTGCAACTATCAACATGGCAGGTGCTGCGATCACAATTACAGTTCTGACGCTTGCAGCAGTACATACTATGGGAATTGAAGTTGATATCGCAACAGCAGTACTGCTAAGTGTGGTTGCAGCCGTTTCAGCTTGTGGTGCTTCGGGTGTGGCCGGTGGTTCTCTACTACTGATTCCGCTTGCATGTAGCCTGTTTGGTATCCCTAACGATATCGCGATGCAAGTTGTTGCTGTTGGCTTCATTATCGGTGTTATTCAGGATTCAGCAGAAACAGCCCTGAACAGTTCAACTGACGTAATCTTTACTGCTGCAGCTTGCAAGGCAGAAGAAGCAAAGGTTGCAAATGCTGAAGCAGTGAAATCATAAGCGATTCTTACTGCAACCGTAATGAAAAGAGGCAGCCTTGGGGCTGCCTCTTTTGTATTCGATGTTCTTCTTTGACCAAGCATTAGTTGCTTCTAGTTACTTAGCTCTTCCAGCTGCTCTGAGAGCTCACTCGCCTTATCTGAAACCTGATCCGACGCTGACTCAAGCATATCCTGTACTTCTTCCATCGGACGTGAGTTCACAGCATCTTCAATCTGGTCTTTATAGGTCACACCGATATAGATACCGATGCCGACCAAAGCTAACATGATATATTTCAACATATATTTATCTCACTCGTTCGATATAAACTCGGTAATTACTTAACCAGGCTAATCAGCGATTTTCCTAGCAGCCACTCAAGCTCTTTCGCGCTTTCATCGCCAAAGCGCTCTTTGCACAGCGCATACAGACGCTCGATCCCATGCTTGGCAAACTCATTGGTTAACTCGGAAGAGGCAATATGGTGGAAAAGCAGGCGCAAGGTTGCCTGAAATTTTTCATCATCAAGCGCAGCTAGCCAGCTCTTTACGAACCCATCCAGGCCGTTATCTAAATCAAGCTTTTCGACAAACAGGCGGAATATTCTGCCATCTAACGCGTTGGCAAAATCTTGCTTTTTCGGAAAATGGTGGCTAATCCCGGTACGGGAGATGCCCGTTTGCTTGCTCAGGGTAGTGTACGACATCTTGTCATAGCCCAGGGTCAAAATTTGATCAACCACGGCATCCATGATCGTCTGGATTGTAATCTCTGTATCTTCTTTACTACGCTTTGGCATAATGAGTTGACTCTATATTTTTCACATCAACAAAAATCCCACCGGACACCTTCCGATGGCATGTTGCAACGGCTTTGGTTGTTAATATGTTAGCAGTATTACAAAATGCTATCCCGTTAACTAGTATTCTTCCTAATTTTATATATTTTTCAAGCTCTAATAAAAAACTCAGAACTAAATACCAAACCAGGTCACATATCACGTCTAGTTGCACATGTCATAACGGTCTAATTCACTTAAATGCATAAGTAATAACATTTTGTAATCTGTGCCAAAAACAACACGATAACGGTCAATAATATTAAAAAACAACGAGTTACGCCACCACTCATTCTATTGCAGGCTTTCGACCGCAAAAAAATCATACACATGTTTAAATTTTGTGCTTAAATTTTTTCTGAACTATCGCTTTTATTTGACAAGTTAGTGTCTTTTTTCATACTTAATTACAGGAGTTTAATGAGAAATAGACACTTGACGGACCAGTAGGAAACCATTTATTTTAACATTACGATAACATCTACAAGGACGAGACTATGACTTTACCTCTGCCCACGGATCGCTTAAGGGATACACTCATGACGCAGCCTCTACCTAATGAAATGATTTTGAAGTGGGCAGAAGAGCGCCCGGACGAAGTTTTCCTGCGCCAAATTATTGATCGCAAGTTTGTCGACTACACCTTTGCTGAGGTTGCTGACAAGGCATTATCCCTAGTCAGTGCACTAAGAAGTATGGGGATTCAGCCGGGCGATCGTGTTGCGCTAATGTCCAAGAACTGCGCCGAGTGGTTCATCACCGACCTTGCCCTAATGCTGGGTAGCTACATCAGTGTCCCTATTTTCCCGACAGCAGGGGCAGAAACGGTTGATCACTGTATTACTCACAGTGAATCCAAAGCGCTACTTATCGGTAAGCTGGATGACGATAAGGCAATCAGCTCTGTATTGGCCGACCATCCGGATTTACCAACTATTTCCTTCTCTTACCCGAGTGCGCCGAAGTGTAAGTTTGAGTTTGACACCCTGGTCGCTGACAGCAAGCCTTCTGAAGAGCGTCCTGAGCACAAGCCAGAAGACCTAATGTCGATTGTGTATACCTCGGGTACGTCAGGGCTACCAAAAGGTGCCATGTTGACCTATGGTGCATTTGCCTGGTCATCACAGCGAATCCTCGACCATATCGGTATGAAAGACGGCGAAAGACTATTTTCTTACCTGCCGCTGGCGCACATAACAGAACGCGTATATATCTTTGGCTCTTCAGTAATGGCCGGTATTCAGGTTGCCTTCCCAGAGTCGCTGGATACCTTTATCGAAGACGTGAAGATGCACCGCCCGACGCTGTTTATTTCCGTCCCGCGCTTGTGGACCCTGTTCCAGCAACGAATTCTTGAGAAGCTGCCGCAAGCCAAACTCAACATCTTACTCAAGATCCCGTTCATATCCGGGGTCATTAAACGCAAACTTGCCGATGGCCTGGGTCTGGACAAAGCCCGTGTACTAGGCTGTGGCTCTGCACCGGTTTCGCCTGCCCTGCTTCGCTGGTACGAAAACATCGGCCTGAACATCACTGAAGCCTGGGGGATGACAGAATCCTTCGCCTATAGCACCATCAACCATCCATTCCGCAGCGATAAGATAGGCACTGTCGGTAATGCCGGTCCCGGTATTGAGATTAAGATCGCCGCTGATGAAGAGATTCTGGTTCGTGGACAGGGCATGTTCTCCGGCTACTATAAAAACGAAGAAGCCAGTAAAGCCTCCTTCGACAAAGACGGCTGGCTACATACTGGCGATATCGGCTTTATTGATGACGAAGGCTACCTGTCTATTCAGGGCCGTAAGAACGATACCTTTAAAACCGCCAAAGGGAAGTTCGTTGCACCGGTGCCAATTGAAAAGCGCCTGTTTGAGCTGAGCAACATCGAGATGATGTGTGTCGTCGGCTCGGGAATGCCCGGTCCGATCTTGCTGGCAGTTCCACATGAATTCCCTGATTTCGACCATGCGCGTTACGAACGTAAAGCCCACCAGGTTATCGAGACTATCAACAAAGAACTGGAGTCTCATGCCAAAATTAAAGGTGTGCTGATGATTAAAGACCCGTGGAGCATCGAGAACGGCATTCTGACACCTACGCTTAAAATCAAGCGTCACCTGCTTGAGAAAAAATACCACGATGTAGGTGCAAACTGGCCGAAAGACAAGCTGGTTCAGTGGGAAGAATAGTCACGCAAGAAATATGCTAATTGGCTAGACACTACCGCAAGTAATACAGAAACCGCCTGATTGCTCAGGCGGTTTTTCTATTCACATTCGCTGTCTTCATAAGTAATAATCGAGACAACGGCGCCGCCTACATCGGCAATTGCGCACATTCGGCCGACGCCGGGTACATCCATTGGCGGATAAACAGCCTTACCCCCTGCAGATACCGCTTTTGCCAATGTGGCATCGACATCATCAACGGTAATATAGGTTCCCCAGCAATTTGGCATTTCGCTGTATTCTGCCGGTTTGGCCATAATGCCAGCGACAGGCTCTCCATCCACTTTCAACACATGGTAGACCCCTTCAGGCATCGGCATTGCTTCTACTTCCCAACCAATCACATCCTTGTAATACGCAATGGCTTTCTCCGGATCATCCGTCACAAGCTCTGACCAGCTAAATGCCCCATGCTGCTTGAATCTCGTGTCCATTCTTCGCTCCTTCTGTTTGATAACACTGCTCAGAAACAATGACGCTTCTGTACAGTTAACAGTAGTCGAATTCGTCAGGCTTCCTGTTTCTTTGTCCCATTTTCATTTAATTTAAACAGCAGCACGTTTGCTTGAATTTATAAACCACCTGTAGCATCCTGATTAATAAATATAAAACTGGGCTTGGTATTAGGCAGAAGGGAAATGGCGATAACCAATCTACAGCAGGCTTTAGATGCCTATAACAGTTCAAAACGCACGCAGTACCCCTTGAATGGCAACCTCGTCACCAACCTTGAAGCCGTAGAATACTATCTTGCCCAGGCCATGCCGAAGTTACCTGCTCATTTGGGCTTACCTGTCACTATTGCCAATATGCTGACTTTCCGCGGAAAGATTACCTACGCCCTAAACCGTTACCAGCATTGCTTAATGAATGCCAATTCGGACTCTGAACGATGCCAAATACTAACCTACTTGGCAGTTTGGTCTCACCATGAGGGAGATGAGCAACACGTCGAATTTTACCTTCATCAACTACACCTTATCGATAAGGCCTCCGAGACTAATGTCAGAGGGCTTCTGACAATACTCGACAAGATACTGTCAACGCCAACAATCGACACACTCTCCAACTTTACACACTCTCGTGTCCCCATCGATGACCATGCGATCAATAAGCATGCAATCATTACCCTCGGCTATGTGCTCAATGATGATGGTTCAATGGCTCGTCAACTTATCCAGCGGCTTGAGCTGACGCTTCGTCTTGCCAACCAGCTACCTGAAAGCCTGATTATTGTGACCGGGGGCCTCGCCAAGCGAGGAAAAACAGAGTCACAGCAAATGAGGCACTGGCTCATCCAGCACGGCATCAGCCCTGACAGGATCATTGAGGAGAATAAAGCGACAAATACCATTGATAATGCCAGATTGAGCCTGAAGTTACTCAAACAACGCCACTTACAATCCGCAACACTTATCAGCGCATCAGTCCATGTTCACCGCTCTCAGCTTCTGTTTGAAACCCTGCAATGTGCATGCAATCTCTCTCCTATTTTAATCAACCACCTCGCAGTCAAAGACGGTATGTCCGACACTAAAACACCAACAGGCAGAGTTCGGCGCAACTGCTATATCGATGCGTTGCGGGGGTTCGGGCTACCCGCTTTTAACTGTGAACCATTAGTACAAATCTAACGGTCATCAAAGCCTCTTATCCTTTGTGTTTCCCACATAACTGAAAAAATAAACTTGAATTGATAATGATTTTCATTTAGATCTATACCTATATATACGGCACAAAATAAAGTCAGACACAATATATAGGGGTTTTAATGTTTGTTATAAAACGAGACGGACGAAAAGAGCCAGCCAGTCTAGACAAGGTAACGAAGCGAATCGAGAGCCTCTCAAAAGAGCTAAAGATAGACGCTATCTCTGTCGCGCAAAAAGTTGTCGGCGGGCTATATGATGGAATAAATACCAAAGAAATCGATAACTATCTTGGTGAAACGGCGGCCTCGATGGCAGCAGAGCACCCACACTATTCCGATCTTGCCGCTCGAGTACTGATAAGCTCGCTTCAAAAACAGACAGAAGGTTTTGCTTCTGCCACCCAACAGCTCCAACGCATCGGGTTATTGTCGGAGAACTACAGCACACAAGTTGAGCAGCTTCTCCCCTACATCGAAAGCATGATTGATTACCAGCGAGATTTCTCGTTCGATTATTTCGGTTTCAGAACACTGGAGCGCTCTTATTTACTGAAGGTTGATGGTGAGATAGTCGAACGGCCGCAAGACATGTACATGCGGGTTGCGATTGCCGTAGCCGGTAACGAGCCTCTGGAAATCAAAGAGCTGTATGACCTACTTAGCCTTGGTTTCTATACCCATGCGACCCCGACCTTGTTTAATGCCGGCTGCAAGATGCAGCAGCTCTCAAGCTGTTTCTTGCTGGCAATGGAAGATGATTCCATTAATGGGATTTATAACACCCTAAAAGAGTGCGCAATGATTTCCAAGTCAGCAGGCGGAATCGGGCTACACATTCACAATATTCGCGCAGCAGGCTCACCGATCATAGGTACCAATGGCGTGTCCAACGGCATTATTCCCATGCTCAAGGTATTCAATGAGACAGCTCGCTATGTCGATCAGGGCGGCGGCAAACGTAAAGGCAGTTTTGCCGTCTACCTGGAACCTTGGCATGCGGATATTCAGGCATTTCTCGATCTCAAAAAGAACCATGGAAAAGAGGAATTCCGCGCCCGCGATCTGTTTCTCGCACTCTGGCTCCCCGATTTATTTATGGAGCGCGTCGAGCAAGACGGCAACTGGACCCTGTTCAGCGAACATAATGCCAAAGGCCTTTCCGATCACTACGGCGAGGAATTTAAAACACTCTATGAAAACTACGAACAACAAGGGCTAGGTGTCTCAACGATCAAGGCTCGCCATTTAATGACACTGATTATTGAGTCTCAGGCTGAAACCGGCGTTCCCTACATGCTCTATAAAGACAGCTGCAACCTTAAATCCAACCAAAAAAACTTGGGGACAATCAAATCCAGTAACCTCTGCGCTGAAATCATGGAGGTCTCGACACCGACAGAGACAGCAGCCTGTAACCTTGCCTCTATCGCTCTGCCGAAGTGTGTCACCAACGGTCACTTTGACCACCATCAGCTTCACCGGATAACCAAAATTGCGATCAAAAACCTCGATAGGGTTATTGATAACAATTATTACCCAACAGAAAAAATCCAGCATTCAAACCACCAGCACCGTCCTGTTGGACTCGGGATCCAGGGGCTGGCTGATGTATTCTTCATGCTGGGTCTTCCCTTTGACAGTGAAGGAGCCCTTTCCCTCAACAGAGACATCGCCGAAACCATGTATCATGCTGCGCTCGAAGCCTCCTGCGAACGGGCACAAGAGTTTGGCTGCTACGCCAGTTTCGATGGTTCACCCATGAGCAGTGGCCAGTTTCAATTTGATCTCTGGCAAGAGCAACCGACGCAACGCTGGAATTGGCCACAGCTAAAAAACCGGATAAAACAATACGGACTTCGAAATTCGCTGTTAATAGCCCTGATGCCTACCGCTTCAACCTCACAAATCCTCGGCAATAACGAGGCCTTCGAGGCTCAGACCAGCAATATCTACAAGCGGCAAACCCTCTCTGGCGAGTTCATCCTGATCAACCGCCATCTCATCGAAAAACTGGAAACGCTCGACTTATGGACACCGCAAATTCGTGACGCCATTATCCGCAACAACGGTTCGGTGCAGACGATCAGCGTGATCCCCGAGGATATCCGCGCCGTCTACAAAACAGTGTGGGAGATCTCTCAGCGCACAATCATAGATATGGCAGCCGCCCGTGGACCATTCGTCTGCCAATCGCAGAGTATGAACCTATGGCTGGCCGACCCTACCTTTGCCCAAATCAATGCCATGCATTTCTACGCATGGAAAAAGGGGCTAAAAACCGGCATGTACTACCTGCGCTCAAAACCTTCCGCCAACCCCGTCAAGGTAACGGTCTCGAAACAGGAAGATGAAGACTGCCTCAACTGTGGAGCTTAACGGCTGGCCTTATCAATAAACCCAGTTCAGCCCTATTTAACCCTTATAAAAACATTCAATAACTGGCCGGTATTAGCTACCGGCCTGAGGAGCCATAATGATAGTTAAGAATAAATTCAGCCTGTTCCCCATTCAGTACCAGGAAATCTGGGATGCCTACAAAACACACGAGGCTGCATTCTGGACCACAGAAGAGCTCGACTTTGCCCAGGATCTGCCGGATTTAGCTAAACTCACAGACGGTGAACTGCATTTCATTCACCATGTGCTGGCCTTCTTCGCCCAAAGTGAAGGGATGATCAACGAAAACCTGCTTACCCGTTTCTACCATGATATTGAAATTGCCGAAGCCCGCTGCTTCTTAGCCCTGCAAGCCTTTAATGAAGTGATCCACGCCGAAACTTACGCCTTGCAGTTGGAAACCTATATTCCCGATATCGAAAAGCGCGAACAGCTGTTTAATGCCATTGATAATGTCCCCACTGTAAAGCGCAAGGCCCAGTGGGTAATGAGCTGGATAGATAGCCAGCAAGATCTCGATATACGATTGATTGCCTTCGGTTTAGTCGAGGGCTTATTCTTTGCCGGCAGTTTCTGTGCTATCTACTATTTCCGTAAACGAGGACTGCTTGCAGGGCTTGCTGCCAGTAACGATCTGATCGCTCGCGATGAGGGACTCCACTTTAGCTTCTCTGCTCTTTTGTTCAAAACCCTCTCTTCCGGCAATGTTAGTCAGGAGAAGTTCGAGGAAATTGTCCGTGAAGCTGTTGTGATAGAGAAGTCCTTTGTCACCGAGGCCCTGCCAGTTGATCTCATCGGAATGAACGCCAACCTGATGTGCCAGTACATTGAACATACGGCTGATGTTATCGCGGACTTATTCGGCTTCGCCCCTGTCTTTAACACCGACAACCCGTTTGATTATATGCGGTTGCTTGATATGGAAGGAAAAACGAACTTCTTCGAAAAACGGGTTACCGAATACAAACGTCCCCAAAACCGGGCCCTCTCATTTGATGCGGATTTTTAACGATGACGATTCAAATATACAGCAAAGTCAACTGCCCTCAATGTACTATGGCCAAGCAATGGTTGGACAAACACTACCCCCAGCGCAAGACAGATGAATTGCTACTTGAAAAGGACTTTGATCGGGAAACGCTGTTTGCCAATTTTCCGCAAGCAAGAAGTTATCCGCAATTTGCCATAAACGACCTGCCGATTGGCAACTTTTCCGATTTACAGGCCCACCTGGCTTTCGAGCTGGAGACTAGTGACTTTTAAGCGCTTATAAGAGGCTACATAACTTAATAAAAAGCCCCACAGACTATCGCTTACGGGGCTTTCTTGTGTTGCTGGATATCAAGTTATTTTGCTAGCTCAACACTCCACAACTAGCGTATTGAGTGCTTTGGCTCTTACCGCTTCCACCATAGCCACCAATCCCTGGCTGCGGGTCGGCGTCAAATAATGATGAAGTTGCAGCTCGTCGAAGAAGCCATGGATATCAAATTCCAAAATCGCTTCAGCCGTTTTACCTTCATACACCATAAATACCATGGCCATTAATCCTTTCACCAGGCTGGCATCGCTATCACCAATAAAGCTGAATTCACCTGAAGAGTTAATATCTACCTTCACCCACACTTGGCTCTGGCAGCCATGTATAACCGTATCCGATGTCTTATCTGCCTCAGCCATTATCGGCTGCTGGTTGCCCAGCTGAATAATGTACAGGTAGCGCTCTTCCCAATCATCGCAACTCAATAGATTACGCTTTAGTTTTTCACTCTTCATATCAAAAGCAATCAAATTAATTTTAGCCAGAGTACTCGACATGACTTTCCCCCTACTGGTTTTGCAGTAATTTCTGAATATGGCGTAACGCACGAACTAGCTTCGCAACATCATCAGACGTGTTGTACATCGCCAGTGATATCCGGCACATCGCTTTCACACCATAACGCTGCATCAAAGGCATGGCGCAATGATGGCCGGTTCGAATGGCGATTCCGTAGCGGTCAAGAAAAGCCCCCACATCAAATGCATGATGTTTCCCCAGATTAAAAGAGGCCACACCGACCCGGTTCTCGGCGCGGCCGTACAAACAGAGTTCGGGGATATTTTCTAGCTCCTCAATCAGCATTCGGGTCAGCTTATTTTCCAATGCCGAAATCTGCTCAAATCCCACCCGCCGGATATAGCGCAACGCGGCACCTAACCCGATGATCCCCGTAATATTTGGCGTTCCGGCTTCAAACCGCCAAGGCGAGGCATTGAACTCCATCCCTTTGTACAAGTCCACTAACTGGATCATCGAGCCGCCACCCTGCCACGGCTGCATGACCTGCAGTAGCTCGTTTTTGGTATACAACACGCCAATACCGGTAGGTCCATAAACCTTGTGTCCCGAAAATACGTAAAAGTCGCACCCCAGTTGCTGTACATCGGTTTTCTGGTGCATCACCGCTTGGGCACCATCCACCAGCAAACGGGCTTTTGGCTGGCAAGTAGAAATAATGTCAGCGATTTTGCGAATAGGATTTACGGTTCCCAGTACATTCGACACATGACACACCGCCACCAATACCGTTCGCTCAGACAATAATCCAGATAACACATCAAAACACAGCTCACCACTATCACTGACTGGCCACACTTTAATTTTCAGTTGCATCGCCTCTGCCAGCATTTGCCATGGCACAATATTGGCGTGATGCTCCATCTCACTAATAATGATTTCATCACCCGACTTAAAGTGGACTCGTCCATAACTATTCGCAATCAAATTGATGGCCTCAGTGGTTCCCGAGGTAAACACAATTTCTTCTCGCTGATTTGCACCTATGAATTGGCACACCTGCTCACGAACAGTTTCCATATTCGACGTCGCTTCTGCACTAAGGTGATGAACCCCGCGATGTACCGACGCATACTCGTTTTGGTAAAAATCATTAACTCGTTCAATCACAACCGATGGCTTTTGGGCGCTGGCCGCACTATCTAGATAGACCAAGGGCTGTTCATTTACAAGTCTGTTTAATAAAGGAAAATCTCCCTTCACCTGAGAAATTGAAATGCCGTGGCGACTCATAATACCAACCTCTCTGCAATACGATCCTTAATCCAGATGGCCAGGGTGTCATGATCGTCCTCATCCGATATAACCTGATGACGGTCAACAACATCAAAAGCAAATGCCTGGGTTAACATGTGCTTAGCAGCCTGTCGGTTTATCCCTCTTGCCTGCATGTAGTTCAGCTGTTGCGGATCAATCGATCCAGTTGTTGCACCATGGCTACACTTCACGTCATCAGCATAAATCTCAAGCTTGGGTTTACTGAAAATTTGAGACTGCTCGCCAAGTAATAAATTACGGTTATCCATTTGCCCGTCTGTTTTGACAGCCCCTTCAGGGACCAGAATCATTCCGTCAAAGACCCCTTTACCTTGATCGCTGGCTATCACCTTGTGCAGTTGTTCACTTTTACAGTGCGGCAGACGATGATCGGTATAGGTACGTGAATCAAACACATTTTGCTGTCTAGGCAACACTAGGCTATTCATGGTCAGATAAGCATTTTCCCCTTTAAATTGGGCACTTGTCTGATGTCGACAACATTGCCCCTGGAGGAAATACACATGGCTAAAGGCACTAGCATCACGCCCGAGAGATACATCGTTGTGGGCAAAATGAGCATGATGCTCGTTTTCTTCGATGATCTTTATATGTTGCAGGCTGGCATTAGAGGCCACATTCATCGTCAGCCGAGTTCCCGTTGATGAACCGCAATCACGACTAGGACAATAGCCAGCATCGTCAGTTACACAAGAGACGTAGTGTTCAATGAGTTCAGCCTTGGCATGCATAGCAAGGTGGAAGTGATGACGATAGTGCACCGCAGCATGAGGCTCGCAGGTGTGCAAATGAAGCAAATAGATTGGCTGTGCCAATTGTGCCCCTTTGCGAACGCGAATATAGACCCCGTCCTGGGCCAGCGCTTCGTTCAACTGGCTAACGAACTCCGCGGCGACGGCCTGTTGAATGTCTTGCATTTGATCAGCATTCAAGCTGTCGATAGCAGAGACAGTTAACTCCCCCGGACTCACTATCTTCGAGTGTTCTAAGCAATAGGCGCCATCGACAAACACCAGCAGGTTGGCATTCACCGGAATAGAGAGCTGCAAGATTTTGTCATCCAACATACGGCTGACATCCGCAGTTCGATTAACCCAGTTCCGTCCAGGTTGGGAGAATAAATCAAGCGGTGTATATTTCCAGTCTTCATGTCTGTTCGTCGGCACCCCTTTCTCAGTCAGCAATTGCCATTGTGATTGCTGCAATGACGATCTTTCTCCCAGCTTCAAATAAAGCGCTTCAAGCCCGGAATCTGCTATAGGACGGTACTTTGGTAGTTTGCCTTTATAGCTTTTCTTATTGTGATTACTTTGCTTATTTTGAACCAGTGAGCCATCCATAGCCTTTCTCCTCTATCTCGCGAGCTAATGACTGGTCACCTGACTTGATGATCTTGCCCTGATATAAAACATGAACATAGTCGGGCTCGATATAATCCAAAATGCGCTGGTAATGGGTGACGATAATAAAAGCACGCTTGCCGTCTCTTAAGCTATTCACCCCATTTGTTACTGTTTTAAGTGCATCGACATCCAAACCTGAATCAGTTTCATCCAAGATACAAAGATCCGGCTCTAATACCGCCATTTGCAAAATATCATTACGTTTCTTTTCTCCACCAGAGAAACCGACATTCACTGAGCGGTTGAGCAAGTCTTGCGGCATCTCAAGCAACGCAATCTTACCCTTTACGTAATGATTGAAATCGAACTGATCCAATGGCGCTAATTCATTGTATTCACGCACGGCATTTAGTGCAGTCTGCAAGAAAAACTTATTGCTCACGCCAGGAATTTCTACCGGATATTGAAACGCCAGAAACAGCCCCTCACCAGCGCGCTCTTCAGGTTCAAAGTCACCAATATCTTTACCTTTAAACAGGATATCTCCCGCCGTTACTTCGTATTCTTCTCGCCCGGCCAGAGTGCTGGACAAGGTGCTTTTACCGGATCCGTTAGGCCCCATAATGGCATGGACTTCGCCGGGATTAACGGTAAGGTGAACCCCTTTCAGAATATCGGAGCCCTCGGCGGATACATGTAGGTTATTAATTTTTAACATAGAATTTCTCCGTCAGCCGACACTGTGTTCGAGGCTGATCGATAACAACTTTTGCGCTTCAACCGCAAACTCCAGCGGTAATTCAACAAAGACGTTCTTACAAAAACCATTGACTATCATTGAGATCGCATCATCTTCACTTATCCCCCGTTGCAAGCAGTAAAATAACTGGTCATCTCCAATCTTTGAGGTCGTTGCCTCATGCTCGATATGCGCACTGTTATTTTTGGCCTCGACATAAGGGAAGGTATGCGCCCCGCAGCGCTCACCAATCAACATGGAGTCGCACTGGGTGAAATTTCGGGCATTTTTTGCTCCAGGTGCGACATGCACCAACCCTCGATAGGTGTTTTGGCTCAGCCCTGCCGAAATCCCCTTGGAGATAATGGTCGAGCGGGTATTGTTGCCAAGATGGATCATCTTGGTACCGGTATCTGCCTGCTGGGTACCGTTGGTCAATGCGACCGAGAAGAATTCCCCAATGGTGTTATCCCCCTTGAGGATCACGCTGGGATATTTCCAGGTAATCGCCGAGCCGGTTTCGCACTGGGTCCACGACATCTTGGCATTACGCCCTTCGCACACTGCCCGTTTCGTTACGAAGTTAAGTATCCCTCCCTCACTGTCTTCATCGCCCGAGAACCAGTTCTGAAGTGTGGAATATTTCACCTCGGCATCATCGTGCAACACTACCTCTACCACTGCGGCATGAAGCTGGTAACTGTCCCTGACTGGTGCAGAGCATCCTTCGATATAGCTGACGTAGGCGCCTTTGTCAGCAATAAGTATCGTGCGCTCAAACTGACCAGTTTTGGCTTCGTTAATCCGAAAATAGGTCGACAGCTCTCTGGGGCAGCGCACACCGGGCGGGATATAAACGAAGGTACCATCCGAGGCAACGGCTGCATTCAGCGCCGCAAAGAAGTTATCTTCAGGAGGCACAACTGACCCCAAATACTGCTGAACAAGATCGGGATATTGATGGATAGCCTCGCTGAAAGAGCAAAAGATAATACCGAGTTCCTGCAACTCATCCCGATAGGTAGTCGCAACAGAAACCGAATCAAAAATGGCATCAACCGCGATGCCCTTGTCGTTCTCTCGTGTTGGCACACCCAACAGATCAAATGCCGCTTCTACATCCTCAGTAAGAAATGAAGCACCATTATCGTCAACGGTACCTGCTTCGCCGCTTGCATTGCTGGTATTGCATGAACCGCACTGCGGGGCCGAGTAATAACTATATTGCTGATAATCGAGCGGTTCGTAATTCGCTTTCAACCAATGTGGCTCGGACATCTGCTGCCAGGTTTCGAATGCCTTTAATCGAAACGCCAGCATCCACTCAGGTTCGTTTCGCTTGGCTGAGATAAGCCGAACAACTTGCTCATTGAGCCCTTTGGCAATCTTGTCGACATTAAGCTGAGTATAAAAACCTTCCTTGTAGCTGGCCTTTTCTACCCACTCTTTAACGTCGGCTTGTATTTCTACGCTCATGGTTTCGACCTTTAGACAGAGAAGCTTTCGCCACAACCACAGGCCACTTTGACTCTGGGATTATTGTATTTAAATGAGTGATTGATACCTTCACGCACATAGTCAATCTCAGTGCCATCGACGAAAGGCATTGCCTCTTTGTCGACATACAGGCAACCGTCTCCATGACGATAAATCAGATCAGTATCATTAACGGATGCCACCAGCTCGAGCTGATAGGCAAAACCCACACATCCCGATGGCCGAACCGACAACCGTAATCCGCATACTTGGTTAGCCCGCATTAACTCGCTCACCTGTTTGGCTGCCGCCTGAGTTAACCGGACGCCTTGCCATGTTTCACCGTCGACATCAAATGCCTGCACAGCTTGTTTTTCCTGGTCCATAACCTGCCTCACAACACTGTTTGTAGGACAAAATTAGCCGATAATGATAACCGTTATCATTCAATGTTCAAGTGATATTTCTCAGGGGATCCGTAAAACACAGTAGTCATACAAAAGGTAAGGATATTAAGATAATCAAACACTTAATGAAGAATAAAAAACAACACAGCAGTAAACATGATGAGGAGTTATATAGAATTCAAGCTGTTAGCATAGACTGAATTGCAAAATACCCACTCCTGCTCCATGGCAGGAGTAGACTCTTCTATTTCAAAGGCACAACTAGAAGATCGACTGAAGAGGATTTGAGTAACTGTTTAGCTGACGAGGAGACTTGATGCCAGAAACTATGGTGATGGCCACAGACCACAAGATCTATATCTAATTCTTTAATGGCACGCTCTATTTCTTCAATAAGATTACCGCTACCAACAAAGGTACTCTGAATAGGAAATTGCGCACCGTCCAGTAACTCCTTCAGATGCTTCTCAGGTGTATTATCCTCATACACTTTATTGGGCATAGCATACCTAGGGTCAAAAGCCGTATAGGTGTATTCTTCATGACAAAGTTCTCCATCATAAAAAAGAGACAGTTTCGCATTTAAATCACGAGCAAGGTTAACCGCTTTTTCGAGTAAAAACCTGCTTTCAACAGAGAGATCTACCGTCACTAAAATGTGCTTATAACTCATAATTACTCCCCTGCCCAGTGTTCTTATATAAGTTTAGCCAGTCGCTATTAATATGACTTTCATTTTTAGATTAAGGGCCCATAGACCTATGCCCCACCTGAAAATCAGCCCTAAATCTGTATTAACTATTTAGCGGGTATATAAGTATTTCTACTTTTCTTCGACTATTTCATAAATCTCAAAAGCAATACTTTGTCTCATTTGCAAGTTAACAAGAACAAAGAGCCAATTATTCAAGGGATGAGATGGTTGGTGAGTCAAGCTTAGCTATGCTTATAAACATAAAAAAGAACAATAAAAAAACACAACAATCTATTGGTGGAGCGCTTAAAAATGAACAAGCATACGTTGAATTTGACTATCGTAATAACAAGCGTACTAGTCTCTTCATCCGTCACGGCAGACGTTGATTTTCACGGTTATATGCGTGCAGGTATTGGGGTTAGCGGTGAAAATGGCCAGCAGGTGCGTTTCCAATCAAATAAAGTCGGCCGCCTCGGCAACGAAGATGATCTCTATGCCGAAATCCTTTTGGGCAAAGAGCTTTACAACCAAAATGGAAAATCCTTTTATGTCGACTCAATGGTCGCCCTACTCTCTAATGGAAGCAACGACTTTGAAGGCACTAATACATCCTGTGAGTTGATCAATAGTTCAACTGAAGTTTCCTGTAATAATGATGCACAGTTTGCCATTCGCCAGTTCAATATTCAGTCTAAAGGGCTCATTGCGCGCGATCGGGAAGCGGTGGCCTGGGCTGGCAAGCGTTACTATCAACGCCATGATATTCATATTTCAGATTTTTACTACTGGGATACATCAGGATCCGGCGCAGGGGTGGAGAACTTATCTGTCGGTACAGGCAAACTATCGTTAGCAGTACTCCGCCAAGACAGTGGTGACGTTAATGTAAATAATTTCGATATCCGATACGCTGAAATTAAGCTTTGGCAAGATGCTAATCTAGAACTTGGCTTTAACTATGGCCTCATCAATGAAACAGATGCGCAGAAAGCAGGCATTGGCGACGATCCGCTGATGCTGACCGCTGAGATAACCATGGCTGATGTTATCGGGGGCTTGAACAAAACGATATTCCAATATGCGACTGAAAGTTACGGGGAACAAATGGCCGGACTGGGGGCTGGTAACAACCCCGATGCAACCTCTAACGATGGTGTCGAGGGCTATCGAATCATTAATTGGGGGGTCATGGCTCCAGCAGCGAATTGGGAAATCGGATATCAGCTCGTATATGCCAACTCAAGTTTTGATAGTAAGGACGATCACTCTATTTTTAATATAGTTGCCCGTCCAATGTATAAGTGGGACGAGAACATGCGAACCATATTTGAGGCTGGCTGGTTTACAGAAGAAAATGATAACGTCGATAGCTCTGGTAGTAAGCTAACCTTAGCCCAAGCTTGGGCTGCCGGCAGCAGCTTCTGGGCCCGTCCTGAGCTTCGAATATATGCCAGTTACCTGAGTGATTATGAAAATGATGATGCTTTTGGAACCGGAAACGACACGGAATACAACCTGGGTGTCCAGGTAGAAGCATGGTGGTAAACCAAATAGAGATCAGGGAATGATAAAGCCAAAAATCAGAACAGTATGCCTATCGGTCGTTTTTGCTGCAGGCTGTGTATCAACAGCTGAAGTCAGCACTCAGGCAAAGAATCCTGCCAGTAGTAACGTCGCTGCTCCGGCAGAATTAAGCTGGCAGGAACTGAGCCTCCCGATAGATATCAATTTTGAATTTGACGAAAAAAGTCAGGTACTGCTGGACGCTAACAGTACAGGTCCGGTAGCCAGTTTCACTATTCCAGTCGACAATACTCCTATCGACATGGTTCTAACAAGCCATGTCGATAACGAATTAACTCTTTATGTACCGAATATATTGATCACCAATTCCAAGGGAGAAGAGCTTTACCACATCAAATCAAATGAATTCAGATATATACCGGCAAGGCTATTAGATGGCGATCAAGTCCAAACGCAATTTACCATTGCTCCGCAGGTCGGAACACGACAAGTTAATGTCTTGATCTACACCACTATCGAAGATCTAAAAGGTAGCACAACCATTATTCATCCAGCCAAAGCACTCGCGATCGGAAAAGGCAATCAGCCACCGAGTATCCCTGATCTTACAGCAACGCATAGCAAGTATGGTCAACTCAGTTTAACTGTATCGTCAGCGAATCAACTCCCAATTCGCCCTACTCTAGGTTATGTGCCAGCAAGCGATACCAAACATACCGACTATCTGAATTCCATACAATATAGCGTAGAGCAAGGTGATATGGATCATGCTATTACGTTACTGAATGAAGCAGAAAAGCTTGGTATCCCGAATGCGAGAGCGACGTTTATCAATGCTGTTCAAATTCAAAATGAGCGTAAAAGTGCAGAGTAATAGCTTGCCAGAAAATAGTTGAAAGATCTTCGTTAGAGGCGGGTCTTCTTAGTAGTATACCTCCCCCAAAGGATACCGATGACGATGAAGATTAAACTTATATTACTCCCGTTGCTAGGTAGCAGCTTGCTTATTAGTCTTCCAGCCTTTGCTGATTTAAGAGACATTGGTCGATACGATTCAAAGGGACTTTATGAACCAGGCTACGTAAATTACCAGCATGCTAGAGAACGCAGCTCAACACCAAATGAAGACTCCAACCACTTGGATAAGATTGGATTTATTAATTCATCTGGTCATTATGAGCCGAATTACGTCAATTACCCTTCACCAAAAAGCCAAAATGGGCACAATAAGACCGAGTTAGAACTGCTTACTGAAAAGGGGCACTACAACCAAAACGGTATTTACGAGCCAGGCTATGTAAATTACCGCCACTGAATGCATTTATTGAACAGCTCAGCTAATGCTCAATATTCCATTAGCTGGGTTAGATCGTGCCTTTCGATTATGGGGGGCTTAACCTTTCACACCACCAGCAGTCAAACCACCGACTAAGAATTTCTGTGCCAACAGGAATACCGTAGTGATTGGAATTGCTGACAATACTGCTGCTGCGGCAAAGTCACCCCATAGGTAATTCTGAGGATACAGATACTGCTGCATACCCACAGCCAGCGTATAGTTGTTTACGTCAGTCAGCAGTAATGAGGCTACAGGTACCTCTGTCACCACACCAATGAACGACAGGATGAATACTACTGCCAGAATTGGTACTGATAATGGTAGCAGTACAAAACGGAATGCCTGCCATGGTGTTGCCCCGTCAAGTGCAGCCGCCTCTTCCAAAGACCTATCAATAGTCTCGAAGTATCCCTTGATAGTCCACACGTGTAGTGCAATGCCACCTAGATAAGAGAATATAAGGCCCCCATGGGTATTCAAACCCAGGAACGGAATGTACTGTCCCAAGCGATCAAATAATGCGTAAAGAGCGACCAGAGCAAGTACTGCCGGGAACATCTGAAAAATCATCATCCCTTTTAAAATAGTACTCTTCCCCTTAAAGCGCATACGAGCAAAAGCGTAAGCACTGGTCGTTGAAAGCGCAACGATAATGATTGAAGTAATACCGGCTACTTTAACCGTGTTCCACAGCCATAGCATTACTGGGAATGGCGGAGGTGTCACGCTACCATCCCGGTTTTCGACAGAAAAGCCCAATGCGAGACGCCAATGATCTAACGTTGGATCACTTGGGATCAACTCACCGCCTGCAAAGTTACCTTCACGAAATGAAATTGCTACGATCATCAACAACGGGAAAACCGTCACCACCAGAAACAGGCACAAACCAATGTGTGTCGCCCATACCCGGTATTTTAATGATTTCGGTTGTACCATTGGCATGACATTTCTCCTCAATCCTGCTCTAAGGCCGTCTTGGTAAACTTCAAGTTGAGTAGTGCCATACCACCAACCATCAGGAATATAATGGTTGCAATTGCACCGGCCAAACCAAAGTCCTGACCGCCACCGCCTTCAAAGGCGATACGGTAGGTATAACTGACTAGCAAATCTGTGTAGCCCGCAGGCTCGGACGTACCTACCATATTTGGTCCGCCAGCCGTCAGCAGCTGAATCATGACGAAATTGTTGAAATTGAATGCAAAGCTTGCAATCAGTAATGGCGTTAGCGGTTTGATCAGCATCGGTAATGTGATCTTGAAGAAATTTTGAATCGGACCTGCGCCATCAATCGCTGAGGCTTCGTACAAATCTTCAGGAATTGACTTCAACAACCCCATACACAGGATCATCATGTAAGGGAAGCCAAGCCAAGTATTGACCAGTACCACCATTATCCGGGCCATCATAGGCTCTGAGAACCAAGGTAGTTTGACGCTGAACAGCGCATCAAGCAGCATGTTTATTTCACCAAAACTTTGGTTAAACAGGCCTTTAAAAATCAGAATAGAGATAAACGATGGTACTGCGTATGGCAGGATTAGCAGCACTCGGTAAATACTGCTGCCCTTTAGTGGTTCCCACTGAACTATACAGGCCAGGATCATCCCCAAGGCTAACGTCAGGGCAACAGACAGAAAGGCAAACGCAACAGTCCAAACGAAGATCCCGAAAAAAGGTTCTTTGATGCCATCATCGGTCATAACACGCTCGAAGTTCGCCCCACCAACACCAACAACGAACCCTGGGGAAATTGGCTCACCAACAAAATTGCCTTCACCATCTACTGATTGGTAAAAACCAGTTTCCATATTTGGTTTATATAGCTGCTGAGTCTGATTATTCAGCATACTCAGGCCATCATCCTGAACAGTATATAGAGGCATTTTGGCTGCGAACTTGCGCAGGCCACTCATTCTAATCTCAAGACCGTTCGGCATCACTAATTCGACTGTTGCCAAATTGGAGCGATTCTGGACAATCGTTTTTATCTTCTCTTTTTCGCCCGGGATACTTTCAACTTTGCTCAGTGACAACTTATCGGATGGAGGGCTTGAAATATCAAACACATCAGAAGCCAATAAATCGTCTTCAACCTGAATCACCAGCCGATGGCCACTTTCAACTTTGTAGAGCTCAAAGCGATAACTTTCACCTGACTGGAAGCTTCTCTGCTCCAGAACGGCCTGGGTCCTGTCCAGCGATAGCTGATTCGACGCACTATAGTTAGTAAAAGCAAGCCCAACGGTATAAACCAAGGGGAAAATAATAAAGACAAGCATCCCGGCAACGCCCGGGAAGATATAACGGTGAGCGTATGTTTTGTTGCTTCCGAAAATATACAGAGCAAGGGCAGTCAGAACAACGGTCAGAAGTGCAAAAGGAATTTCGCCCTTTGCATACATCAGTACAGTAGCATAACCGTTAACTACACCGATCATGCTTAGCAGCGACCATTTCATCCACTTGCGATAGTTGAAGTTAGAACTTTTCTGTTGTGATATCAAAGCCCGTCACCTTGAACTGACTACATCTCAGCACCCTGCTAGCAAAAAAGAACAAAAATGGGGGGGAACTTCCTCTCCCCACTAGGCATTTACTTCAGCATGTGACCAGCAGCTTCGTTCAACGCATCATCAACACCCTGGCGGCCGTCTACAACGTTCTTGATTGCGTTACCCTGGGCATACCAGAATGCAGCCATCTGTGGAACGTTCGGCATGATTTCGCCGTTCATTGCATTATCCATAGTGGCTGCAATTCGTGCATCCTTATCTAGCGTCTTCTGGAATGATTTCAGAGCTACCGCGCCAAGTGGCTTGTCATCATTAACCTTGCCAAGGCCTTCGTCTGTCAGCAGATAGTTTTCAATAAACTCTACCGCCAGATCCTGGTTTGGTGACGCAGAGCTGATGCCCGCAGTCAAAATGCCGACAAACGGCTTCGATGGACTGCCGTTTAGCTTAGGAAGAACGGCAACACCATAGTTAATGCCAGACTTCTCAGCGTTGTCCCAAGACCATGGACCATTGATAGTCATCGCGACGTTACCTTTATTGAACTCAGCCTCAGAGATGCTGTAGTCCATATCTGGCGAGATGACTTTCTTGTCTACCAGCGACTTGATGAAATTCATACCCCGTTTGGCACCGGCATTGTTAACACCAACATCCTTCACATCATATCCGTTTGCCGTGAACTTGAACGCGTAGCCGCCGTCAGCAGATAGTATTGGCCATGTGAAGTACGGTTCTTTCAGATTCCACATGATAGCTTTCTTGCCGTCTTTCTGAAGCTTCTTGTCTAGTGCTTCGATGTCTTCCCAGTTTTTAGGTGGGTTAGGAACAAGGTCCTTATTATAAATCAGAGAAAGTGCTTCAACGGCAACCGGGTAACCAATGTACTTACCGTCGTACTGTACCGCGTCCCAAGTAAAGTCAATGATCTTGTCTTTTACTTCTTTAGATGGCTTAATTTCGACCAACAGGCCTGATTTTGCATAACCACCAAAGCGGTCGTGTGCCCAGAAAACAATATCCGGACCATCACCCGCTGCAGCCACCTGCGGGAACTTCTCTGCCAGGCCATCAGGAAAAGCCACGGTTACTTTAACACCGGTATCTTCTTCAAACTTCTTACCGACTTCAGCCAGGCCGTTATAGCCTTTGTCGCCATTGATCCAAATAGTAAGCTGGCCTTCTTCTATCGCGGCATGTGCGTATATTGAGCCAAGGGCGGCAAGGGTACAAATAACTACAATGCTAAGGACTTTATTCATTTTTTACATCCTTCATGATTGTTATATCTCGTACTGCAGAACAATCTCTCCAGCACAATTTGCAGTCTGTATCGTCCATCAGAATTGAGCAGTCGGCTTCATCCTGAACCCTTCAACAAAAATATGGTTACTTTTTAGTGTCTAGTAATTATAACAACACACACAACAGGGGAGATGAGCAAGACTGCGAACTATTATTATATGCGAAGTGCGGTTTATTGGGGCTGATATATGATATTGGGGAGGGGGGGCTAAAAAAGAAAATGCAGCTCTTTCGAGCTGCATATATTCCTTATCACTGCGGGTCACTGTCAGTGTGTCCAACGCATTACGCCTGATTAGATTATTGTGAGGCTTTCTCTCGTGTTTCGGTTAAACGTCGAGTTAAGTCAATAATATTCTGGCGAGTAAAGATATCATCCAACGTTGTTGAAAGCTTACGGCGCCAGTTTGGATACTCATCGACGGTTCCCGGAATATTGACTGGCTGGTCCATTTCTAACCAGTCTTCCAGCTGAAGGCTCAACAGTGCACTCGAGCTTGCTGCCAGGTGCAATTGCATACCTTCGCTTAGGTATCGGTCCATTGGGACATATGCAGCATCTTGCCCAACGCCTTCAGGAAGATAACCATGCCAGACTAAACTATCAAGAATTTTTTGCTTGCTCTCCGCGCGGCTGTCGAACAGGCCGGCCAGTTGTTCCTTGTCAGGATACAAACCCAGCTCTTCACCCATCTTAAGATCATCACAATGCCAGAAGCCACGTAACGTCGGCATGTCATGGGTACACAGCGCTGCCATAGATTGATGCGGATAATGAGATGGCGAATAGAAGCCGCCGTCTTCTGCTGTTTCGAAGAAGAACACCTTGTAAGAATGAATGCCCGCCGTCGATAGCTTCTCGACGATCTCGTCAGGCACGGTACCCAGGTCTTCACCGATCACCGTACACTGGTGACGGTGACTTTCCAGTGCAAGGATCGCCATCATGTCTTCTACCGGGTAGTACATGTAAGCACCGTCTTTGGCGCCCTCACCTTTCGGGATCCACCACAGACGCAGCAGGCCCAGAACATGGTCAATGCGAAGTGCACCACAGCTGCGCATATTGGCGCGGATCAACTGAACATAAGGGTCATAAGCTCTTTCTTTCAGCACTTCCGGGTTTAGCGGCGGCAGTCCCCAGTTCTGACCCAGAGGACCAAGAATATCTGGCGGCGCACCCACGCTGACGTCCTGACACAGTGCACCGTGATCGGCCCAGGTTTCAGAGCCTGAATCACAGACACCCACAGCCAGATCGCGGTAAAGCCCCATGGCCATGCCCTTTTCTTCGGCCAGCACGTTGACTTCGGCCAGCTGGGTATCAGCAATCCACTGCAAGTACATAAATAGCTGCACTTTTGCGTAGTTCTTCTTGATAAACGCCTGCACGGCAGGGTTGTCAAAGTGACGGTACTCTTCAGGGAAGACCGGCCAACCCCACACGGAGTCATCTTCTTTCTTCAGCTCGGCATGAAGCGCATCGAAGGCCGCCTGGTGAAGCAGGCTTTCACCGCCCTGCTCAACAAACGCCTGGAATTTCTCTGCACGTGCCGTCTTTTTATCCAGATGACGCTCACGGAACGTATCGAACAGCAAAGGAAGCACGGCCATTTTCAGGCAGGATACTTCACTGTAGTTCACCCAGTTGGCATTGCGGGCCTCGACCAGGCGCTGCTGGAACTCAGGGCTGCCTACCAGCTGCTG